>NZ_SZYH01000001.1:1423309-2134963 GCF_005298175.1 Marinobacter panjinensis | reverse complement strand
CTGGTCCGCCCCCGTTGATGGCGGCAGGCTGTGGCGGGATGGGCGACCGCTGCTGGGGAACAGTAAAACCTGGCGAGGTGTGGTGTCGGGCATGCTCGCCTGTGGCCTGTTTGCGCTGATAATTGGTATGGGGTTGCTGTTTGGCCTGGTGTTCGGATTGCTGGGGCTGATCGGGGACATGATCAGCAGCTTCATCAAGCGCCGTGCCGGCCTGGACTCCAGTGCCCGGGCTTTGGGGCTGGACCAGATACCCGAAGCATTGTTGCCGATGATCCTGGCGTGGTATTGGCTGGAACTGAACGGGCTTGTGGTGGCGGGTGTTGTGGCGCTTTTCACCGTCTCCAATATTGTGCTGTCACCACTGCTGTTCCGGCTGGGCATACGTCACCAGCCCCACTGACCACGTCAGGCTAGCCCGGCCCGCTGGTCAGCGTATGCAACGTCACCTCGGGCGGACAGTTCAGGCGCACATTGACCACCGAGGTGCCGGTTCCCGGAGAGGTATACCCCTGCATGCCGTTGCGGCGCCAGTACCCTCGACCCAGTTCCCGTGGGCAATCGGCATCCAGGGTGACCGGAAACCCGCCCGGCAGGCAGATCTGCCCACCATGGGTATGGCCACAGAGAAAAACGTCGTAGCCGGCATGGGCGGCTTCCCGCCAGATTTCAGGGGTGTGGCTGAGCAACAGGCTGATGCCGCCTGCCGGAATTTCGTCACCGGCCTTGTGAAGATTGTGGACCTTGTAAAAATGGGCATCATCCACGCCTGCCAGGTAAAGTTTCTCATCACCTCGCTGCAGTATGGCGTGCTCGTTCATCAACAGGTGATACCCCATGTCTTCCAGGCCGGGCACCATGCGCACACTGTCGTGATTGCCCAAAACAGCATACGCCTTGCCCCGAATGGCGTCCCGTAGCTTTGCCATGCCCGCCATGGCATCTTCAATCGGCCCCCAGGTCAGCCGCCGGTAGTCGCCGGTCAGTACGCAAAGGTCGTATTCGAGTGGCTGGATCCGGTTGATAACCGCCTGCAGGTTGGCTTCGTCCATATCCACATGGAGGTCGGTCAGTTGCAGGATACGGTAACCTTCAAAAGCGTCCGGAAGACCATTGATGTGGAAGCTGTTATGGACCGTGTCCAGGCGGCGGCTGTTGGCCTGTCCCCGCCGGAACAGCCCCGCCAGTTTCAGGCAGGTGCTGATAAATCGGGGGGCGGAGGTGATATTCTCGAGGTGAAACGAATGCCGGTCCGGCCCGAACACCTTTGACTCTGCTTCCTGTTCAATGCCAAGGCGTTGTCGAGCATGGACCGGGCCAAGCCGGAGGCTCAAACGATACTCCAGCAGTTCATCCTCATTTTTTGGTGTATGGGCCCGGGCAGTCATTGCTGATCCTGTTGGTTGTTGTGAACGTTTCCTGTCACGATCCGGTCAACACGCCCCTTCATTATGGTTGGGTCTGGGAGTGATGCAACAGGGAAGTCATAATGTTCATCCTTCTTACCTAACGTTGTCACAGACAGAGAGTTCCATGTTCAGAGATGCCCGCTCAAAGGATGCCCATGCCGGGGCGTTACCTGCCTGGCACATATTCCTGCTGTTTCTGCGGCTTGGCCTGACATCGTTCGGCGGCCCCACCGCCCACCTGGGGTTCTTTCACCAGGAATTCGTAAAACGCCGGCGGTGGTTGTCGGATTCCGCCTATGGTGAGGTTGTTGCACTGTGCCAGTTATTGCCCGGCCCTGCATCCAGCCAGGTAGGGCTGGCGCTTGGGTTCCTGAAGCGAGGATACAGTGGCGCAGCCGCAGCCTGGTTTGGCTTCACGCTGCCATCGGCATTGCTGATGACGCTGTTTGCTCTCGGCCTTGGTCTGTGGCCGGATGCCGGCGAAGGGGGCTGGATTACCGGCCTCAAACTGTTTGTAGTGGCGGTTGTCGCCCAGGCAGTGTGGCAGATGGGCCGCAACCTGTGCCCGGATAGCCCGCGGTTAACCATTGCTGTGCTGGTGGCGATCGGGTTGCTGACCGTTGGTGCAACCTGGATGCAGATTCTGGCCCTGCTTGTCGCCGGTGCTGTGGGCGCAGCGCTGAAGCTGCCACAGCCGCAGTCTGCGGAAACGTTGACCATACCCGTGCAAACCCGCCGGCCAATGGTTTTCTTCGCGGTGTTTGTGGTGCTGTTAGTGCTGGCGTTCTTGCCCCTGGCGTCGGGCTCCCTGGGCTGGATCTGGGCAGAACTGTATCGTGCCGGCGCCCTGGTATTCGGTGGCGGACACGTGGTGTTGCCCTGGTTGCAGGAAGGCTTTGTGGCATCCGGTTCTATGCCGGCCGACACCTTCCTGGCCGGTTACGGGGTTGCCCAGGCGATGCCGGGGCCGCTGTTCTCTTTCTCCGCCTTTCTCGGGGGTATCCAGAATGGCTGGGCCGGTGCGGCGGTGGCGGTTTTTGCTGTCTTTCTGCCAGGAACCCTGCTGGTATTTGCCGGTCTTCCCCTTTGGTCATACATTCGCAGCCATGAGCTTGCCCGGGCAGCGCTCGCAGGCGTGAATGCAGGTGTTGTCGGATTGTTGCTGGCGGCCCTTTATGATCCGGTCTGGACTTCTGCCGTAGACAGTTCTGGTGCAGTCGCCTTTGTATTGCTTGCCTGGGTAAGCCTGGCTATATGGAGGGTACCGGTGTGGATTCTGGCACCCGGAAGTGCCCTGGCAGGGTTGCTGTTTTTCTGATCGGCACTGCAGGGGTGGCTAAACCGGGTCAGTAAGGCCACACTTGGACTGAACGTAAGTGCATAAACGGTAATGACTCAGAGGCACAAGCTGATATGTCGACATCCTGCAATATTCCGGGCCTGAATGTACCGAAAAGCCGCTTCCCGGACCCGGAACACGATTTGCCCGCCGGGGATTCCAGCGAGCAACGGGTAGTGCTTGGCGGGGGCTGTTTCTGGTGCGTGGAGGCGGTTTTCCTGGCGGTAAATGGTGTTTCCGGCGTCGAGTCTGGCTATGCTGGCGGCAGTGCGGATACCGCGAACTACGAAGCAGTATGCAGCGGCCAGACCGGGCACGCTGAAGTGGTTGATGTGCGATACGACCCGAAAACCGTCAGCTTTGGGGAGATCCTCAAAGTATTTTTGTCTGTGGCTCACGATCCCACTCAGCTCAATCGGCAGGGTAATGACCGCGGCACCCAGTACCGTTCCGCGATTTTCTACGAAACCGAGGATCAGAAACGGGTGGCTGAGGATTACATCCGTCAGCTGAATGCCGCTGGCATCTACGATGATCCGGTAGTAACCAGCCTGGAGCCACTGGAAGCATTCTATCCTGCAGAGGAATACCACCAGAACTTTGCGGCCCGAAATCCCTATCAGCCATACATCATGGCTGTTGCAGCACCAAAGATGGAAAAGCTTGTGGACACATTCGGTGATCGGCTGAAAGCCGGTTATACCGGCAACGATATTGCCTGAGGAGGCTGCTATGAGCGTTTCTGCTGCAGGTTACGACCTGACTCCGCTGACACCGGAGCAGGTTAATGAGAAGGCTGCGGGCCTGTCCGAAGAAGAGCGCCGGGTGTTGCTGGACCACGGCACAGAAAGGCCCTTTTGTGGCACATTGCTGGATAACAAGAACCCGGGCGTTTATTACTGCCGGCTTTGCGAGCTGCCCCTGTTCAGCTCGGATTCCAAGTTTGATTCGGGCACCGGCTGGCCCAGCTTCTTCCAGCCCTTCGACACCGATCACATACGTTACCTTGAAGACAGCAGCATGGGCATGACCCGCACGGAAATCCGCTGCCCGCGTTGCGACAGTCATCTGGGGCACGTGTTTCCCGATGGCCCACCGCCCACCGGGCAGCGTTACTGCCTGAACTCGGTGGCGATGGTGTTTCGGGAAAATCAGGACTAGCGTCCCGGTGGCAGGCCGGATTTAACTCTGGCTTGCCATCAGTCAGCGAATAACCGTAGACACCAGATAGCCGGCGTAGCCGACGTACACCATCAGAAGTAGCAGGCCTTCGGGCCGGGTGATGATCCGGGGCTTGCCGGCAAAGCCAAAGCTCATTACCAGAAGGCCTATGGTCAGGGCTGCCATCAATGTCCAGTCGCGGTAGAGCACTTCCATATCCACAGCCAGCGGCTCGATGGTCGCAGCCAGTCCGACCACCGCCAGCGTATTGAAAATACCCGAGCCCACAATATTGCCCAGTATCAGGTCGTGCTCGTTTTTCTTGACTGCGGCCAGGGCAGATGCCAGTTCCGGCAGTGAGGTGCCTATAGCGACAATGGTCAGTCCGATAATCAGGTCGCTGACGCCGAGGCTCTGGGCTATGAATACCGCTCCCCAGACCAGCATGCGAGAACTGACCAGTAGCAGAACCAGGCCAACAACCAGCCAGGTGACCGCGATCTTCAGCGGCATCGGATGGGCAACCAGCTCTGACTCGGTCTCGCTTATCAATGAGTCGTCTTTGCCCTGAATTCCCTGGTAAATCGACCAACCCATGACAACTGCAAACACCGCCAGAAGGACCCAGCCATCAAGCCGTGTCAGTTCGCCATCAATGAGCTGGTAGCCGGCAATGGCTGTCAGAACCAGCAGTAATGGCAACTCTTTGCGGACCACCTGGGAATGCACCGCGATCGGGGCGATCACCGCAGTAAGCCCGACGATCACGGCAATATTGGTGATGTTCGAACCATAGGCATTGCCCAGTGCCAGCCCGGGGTTGCCGTCCAGTGCTGCCATGGCAGACACCGCCAGTTCCGGTGCAGAGGTGCCGAATCCGATAATCACCATGCCTATGAGCAATGATGGCATGCCCAGGTGCTTGGCCGTGGCTGCTGCGCCCTCGATAAAACGGTCAGCACTCCAGACCAGAAGAACCAGGCCTGCGATGATTGCTGCAATTGCCATTAGCATAAAAGGTACCCTGAAGAAGTTTCCCGCCCGGTATGAGACTAAAGTGGCGGTGATATCGTTAACCTCAGGCGCGAGAATGCAAGGGGCGCCTGGCGGGCGCATTTTATACGTTTGGCCCTCGATTGATAATCGCAATTTATTATCCGCTCGAAAAACGGGATAATCGCGCCACAACTTCAAAGGCCCCTCTGCTGATCGTGGACGGGCTACAGGCTTTAAACCAGCTAGGGTGATTACCAATGGCCGTTAGACAGGCAGATGTAGTGCTGGTCGGCGGGGGCGTCATGAGCGCTACCCTCGGCATGATGCTCAGGCAGCTTGATCCTTCCCTGGACATCGTCATGGTGGAGCGTCTCGATCACGTGGCCCATGAAAGCACCGACGGATGGAACAACGCGGGTACCGGGCATGCCGGTTATTGTGAACTCAATTACACTCCGGAAACCGAAGACGGCGACGTCACGATCGACCGCGCACTGCAGATCAACGCTTCGTTCGAAGTCTCGCTGCAATTCTGGTCACATATGGTCGAGCAGGGCATATTGCCGGAGCCCAAATCCTTCATCAACCGCACACCACACCAGAGTTTTGTCTGGGGCGAAGACGGGGTGAAATTCCTCAAGCGTCGTTACGAAAAACTCAGCGCCCACCACCTGTTCCGCGAAATGGAATACACGGAATCCCCGCTGGATCTGGAAGAGTGGATGCCGCTGGTGGTGAACAACCGGGACCCGATGCAACGTGTGGCTGCCACACGGATCAAGCATGGTTCGGATGTGGACTTCGGCTCACTGACCCGCAGTATGGTGAAGTTCCTGGAATCCACGCCGAACTTCGAGCTGATGCTCAGTAGCCCGGTTCACTACCTTGCCAAGCGCGATAACGGCCGCTGGAAGGTGAGGGTCAAGAACCAGAAAACCGGCGAGCAGACCAAGCTTGAGGCCGGATTCGTCTTCCTGGGTGCCGGCGGCGGAGCGCTGCCGATGCTGCAGAAGTCCGACATCGACGAATCGAAAGGCTATGGCGGCTTCCCGGTCAGTGGTCAGTGGCTGGTTTGCCAGAAGCCGGAAATTGTCGAGCAACACCATTCCAAGGTGTATGGCAAGGCGCCAATTGGCGCTCCTCCAATGTCTGTACCGCATTTGGATACCCGCATCATCAACGGTGAGCCGGCCCTGCTGTTTGGCCCCTTCGCCGGTTTTACCACACGTTTTCTCAAGAAAGGCTCGGTGTTTGACCTGTTCGGCTCGGTCAGTCCAACCAACCTTCGGCCCATGCTGTCTGTCAGCCGCACCAATATGGACCTGACGCGCTACCTGATTGGTGAAGTCTTCCAGTCACACAGTGACCGCGTGGAATCTTTGCGCAACTACTTTCCGGATGCACAGGAAGAAGACTGGCGTCTTCAGGATGCCGGTCAGCGGGTCCAGATCATCAAGAAGTCCGCGGATGGCGGCGGCAAACTGGAGTTCGGTACCGAGATTGTAGCGGCGAAGGACGGCACGCTTGCAGCCCTGCTGGGTGCCTCTCCGGGGGCATCGACGGCAGTTCATGCCATGATCGATGTGATCGAACGCTGTTTCCCGGAACGCATCAAGACAGCGGAGTGGCAGGAACGCATGAAAGTGATGGTGCCTTCTTATGGCCAATCGCTGGTCGATGATGAACAATTGCTCAACAAAGTGCGGGAGCGAACCCTCTCAACCCTGAAATTGGGGTGATATTACGAATTGATCTAAGAGCTACAGAAGCGCTGGCAACACTGGCTTAACCGCCCGTTTTGTCAGCGCTTATTTGGTTTCAGGTATCCGATCCGGTTGCGATTTGTAACTAAATCGTTAGGTTATAAATACACACCCGATAGGAGAACGCCTATGAGCGAGCAGAAGTTCGATCCGAATAAAGGTTATGTTGCACTCCTGGGCTGGAGCCTGAACGCAATTGAGGCCGCGGACAAGTTTGACCGCCGTTATGTCGTAGTGGCTCCTGATTGGGCCGAGGCCTACTGCAAAGAACACGATATTCCTTATGTTCCCTGGAACTTCGAGCGCCTGAACGACCGTTCTGTTGAAATTGCCCAGACCCTCAAAGAGATGGGCGTGAACGTGGCGATCCCGCTGTTCGAGGAAACGGTGGAGTGGGCCGGTGCCATCAACTCGGTATTGATGGACCAGCCCAAACTGTTTGGCCAGTCCCTGTTGCTGCGGGACAAGGCATTGATGAAGCGCCGCGCCCAGTTGGGCGGTATTCGTGTGGGCATCTTTGAAGAAGCTCACGACAAGGATGACGTTATCCGTTTCCTCAAGCGTGTAAACCAGACGCTGCTGAAGCTGGATGGTGACCCCAACGACCCGATCCACCTGAAGGCCTTCGACAAGGCCGGCTGTCTTGGTCACCGGGTTATCCGTACCCCGGACGAAGTGGATACCATCCCCGAGGAAGAGTTTCCGGTGTTGATGGAATCCCACCTGGACGGTTGGGAATTCGCCGTTGAGGCCTGGGTCCATAACGGCAAGATCGCATTCCTGAACATTTCGGAATACGTCACCCTGGGTTACTCCGTCTTCGTGCCGGCCACGCCAGACCTGGAGCATTACCGGGAGCAGATTACCCGAGAAATTGAAAAGCTGATCAAGACCTTCGACATCGAATTCGGCTTTATCCACCCCGAGTACTTTGTGACCAGTGACAGCACCATGTACTTCGGTGAAGTGGCTTATCGGCCGCCGGGCTTCAAGGTCTTCGAGCTGCTTGAGCGCGCCTATGGCTTCAACGCCTATCAGGCATTGATCATGACCTTCGACCCGAAAACCACGGAAGAAGAGGTCAAAGCCTTCTTTCCGAAAGAAGTGGTGGATGCCAAGGGCTATGCCGGCTGCTTCGGTGTTTATCCCCGTCGCCGGGTGGTCAGCAAGCTGGAAATGCCGGAGGAGACCGAGAACCACGAGTATTTCGAGTCTCACGAACTGACCCCACCCATGGAGGAAACCGTCACCAAGCGTACCGCCTTCGGCACGCACTGGGGCCTGATCTACTTCTTCGGCGAAGACCCCTATGTGATGAGAGATTTGCTGAAACATCAGGAAGAACTGGATTTCTATGTATAATTCCGTAAGGAATTAACGATAATGGGTCTGGTTCAGACCCTGAGGAAAACAGTTTGCGCAATTCCGATGCCGGAAGCCCGGCGCCCGTCGTTAACTTCGATAAACTGGTGCAACGACTGGACGATGCGATCACGGCTCTCGATGAGAGCCGTAGCTTCGCCAAGGCCGGCAAGTTGCCCCCGTTATTCGACATTGTTCGCCGGGTGCTGTTACAGCCGGATGGTTGCCAGGCCATTCAGGACCGCGCAGAGCGGCTTGAAAAGGCCGGCGTTTTTCTGGGGACAGATTGGGCGGAGCCGGCCCTTCTGCAGCCCCAGCTTACTACCTATTCCCTCCAGAGCCCCCAGACTGACACAGTTCTCGTGGAGGCAATGAGCGAGCTGCGTCTGCTTGCAGTGGCCATGGGTGACTACTTGCATGAGTCCATGTCGGCGGAACAGGCGCACCATTACCTGACCCAGGTGCTCGCCATTAACCTGCAGCTTCTGTTTGGAGAAGGCGGCGAGGCTGAGCGTGAACAGGGCAAGCTGGCGCAGATCAGTCGCTCCGTCGTGCAGCATGTCGCCACCAGAATCGGTTACGAGCATGTGATTGATCGCCTGATTGATGAAATCTGGCGCATCCTGCAGCAGCGACCTATCCAGGTGAACAATGTTCGCCAGATGATCACCCAGATTGCCGTTTGCCGCGCTGATCCGAATGTGGATATGGGCAGTGCCGGGCAGGGCGCGGAACGTCTGATTTCGAGTCTTTACGGTCCGACACAGGCCTGTCGCGAAGATCCCGGCATTGCGACGTACGAAGAGCGCCTGAGCCACATGGATTCCAGCGCCCTGCAGGGCGAGGCGACCGGCTTCGCCCGCTCCATGCACGATACCGGGCTGGTTTCGCCTTACCACGCCACCTTCATGCGGTTCATCCTGGAGAACCAGGATTCGCTGATTGCTGAATCGCTGGGGCTCTCCATGACCGGGCGGGACTGCCTCCTGCATTATCGCAATCTGGTGCTGACCCTGATTCGCGAGGGCGTCTTCCCGGAAACCGCGCAGGGGCTCTATGGCCTTTCACTGATGCTGGAACGGGGCATCCTTTACCAGCCCCCGGTCGAGCCGGCACTCTGGCGGCAGACAACGCTGTCCTTATGCCCGGAAGCCCGGCACCGTCTCGAGCTGGCCTACGGCTATCAGCCCCAGCCAAAAGCCTGGCTGATACAGGGCGTTCTGAACATGCTGGGTCAGCCCCTGGGCGTCGGGCAGGGGAATAACCCCACCTGCCAGTCCGCCCGGGCGCTGTCCATGTGGGCCTATAATGATCCGGATTATCTGTTGCAGATGGTCACCTGGGCGGCCCGGGATAATGAAATCATCATGCATTTTGAGGGCACGCCGGTATCATCTGCGGACAGCCAGGGAGGCGTTGCCTCCGCGGTGACCCTGGATCTCGATCCGGTCTCACTGGTGGTGGTGCCTCATCTGGACCGCATTTACGCCGAAATGGGCCGTTTATGCATCGGTCGGGAGGGTGACCCCCACCGGTGGGTGAACCCGGAGTTTCACGGCTGGTCTGCCGGGCGCGGCTTCAGTATCAACGTCGACGTCGCGACCGGTAAGCTGAAGGATCTGGACGGCTTTCTTAGGCATTTCTATGCCAGCTACCACCCGGATTACAATGGCAATCAGCCGCTGGTGCACCCGCAACCTGCGGGCGTGGCGGTCACCGACAGTGCTGCACGCTTCATCGGTTGGCATGCCATCACCATCCTGCGGGCAAACCTGGATCCGGAAGGTGTGATGCGGGTGTATTTTTACAACCCCAACAATGACAGCGGTCAGCACTGGGGTGGCGATGTGCAGGTGAGCACGGCCACCAAGGGCGAGCGCTTCGGTGAGGCGTCACTGCCTTTCGAACAGTTTGCGTCCCGCCTGTACATCTTCCATTACGACCCGCTGGAGCGTGGCGAACCTGCAGCAGTAGGCGAGGAAGAACTTGCGCGGGTGATTGATCGCGTTCACCAGAGTTGGGGGCGTGACAGGTTGCCTGCTGAAGGGTTTCAGGCAGAACCACCGCGGGACGCATAGACACCGCCAATCAAGCCAGAACAGGAGAGAGGATGAGCGCACAGGCCAATGATCGTCGGAACGGTGCTGAACTGTTCGTCCATGCCCTTGAGAATGAAGGGGTTCGCTATATCTTTGCGGTACCGGGTGAGGAAAACCTGGATCTTCTGGAAGCTCTGCGTGAGTCCGGTATCGAGCTGATTCTCAACCGTCATGAGCAGGCGGCAGGCTTCATGGCTGCCACCTACGGACGACTCACCGGCAGGGTGGGTGTTTGCCTGTCCACCCTCGGTCCTGGTGCCACCAACCTGGTAACCGCCGCTGCCTACGCCCAGCTTGGCGGTATGCCGATGATGATGATTTCCGGGCAAAAACCCATCAAGTCTTCCAAGCAGGGTCTGTTCCAGATTCTCGACGTGGTGGACCTGATGCGCCCGCTTACCAAATATACCCGCCAGATCAGCAATGCCAACACCATCCCCGCCAAGGTGCGGGAGGCCTTTCGTCTGGCCTCGGAAGAGCGTCCCGGTGCGGTTCACCTGGAGTTGCCGGAGGACATCGCTTCGGAAATGGCCGAGGCCGATACCCATATCTTCCAGCCCAGTGATGCCCGCCGCCCTACCGCGAGCACAAAAAGCCTCGATACCGCCTGCGAGATGATCCGCAAGGCCAGACATCCACTGATCATGATCGGCGCTGGTGCCAACCGCAAGCGGGTGTCCCAGGCGCTGATCCATCTGGTGAATGTAACCGGTATTCCGTTCTTTACCACCCAGATGGGCAAGGGCGTGGTGGACGAGCGTCATCCCCGCTATCTGGGCAACGCTGCACTCTCGGCCGGCGACTTCGTGCACTGCGCCATCGACCATGCCGACCTGGTGATCAACGTGGGGCACGATGTGGTCGAGAAGCCGCCGTTCTTCATGAAGCCGGGCGGCAAGCAGGTCATCCACGTGAATTTCAGCGCCGCAGACGTGGACCCGGTGTATTTTCCGCAGCACGAAGTGGTGGGGGACATCGCCAACAGCGTGGAATACCTGGCGGAACGCTGTGGCGAGTGCTCGTCCCACGATTTCAGCCAGTTTATGGAAGTGAAGGCCTCGGTAGACAGCCATCTGGCCGAGAAAATCGATGACGGCCGCTTCCCCGTCATCCCCCAGCGCATCGTGCACGATGTACGCCAGGTGATGCCGGAAGACGGCATCATTGCGCTGGACAACGGCATGTACAAACTCTGGTTCGCCCGCAACTACCCGGCCTATGACAACAACACCGTGCTGCTGGACAACGCCCTCGCCTCCATGGGCGCCGGCCTGCCCAGTGCAATGATGGCGGCCATGCTGTATCCGCACCTGAAGGTGATGGCGGTGTGTGGTGACGGCGGCTTCATGATGAACAGCCAGGAGCTGGAAACCGCCGTGCGGCTGAAACTCAACCTGGTCATCCTGATTATCAACGACAACGCCTACGGTATGATCAAGTGGAAACAGGCCCAGGAAGGCTTCACGAACTTCGGGCTTGATTACAACAATCCGGACTTTGTGAAGTATGCCGACGCCTACGGCGCCACCGGCCACCACATCAGCAAGACGGAAGACCTGCAACCCACCCTGAAGCAGGCGCTGACCGCAGGCGGTGTGCATCTGATTGACGTGCCAGTGGACTACAGCGAAAATCGCCGGGTGTTTGATGAAGAATTGGTAAAACTGACCTGCAACCTGTAGCCCGTGTAGTATCATTCGGTGTGAATTGGCATCAGTTTGAGGGTGATTGAATGATTTACACGTGGTTCAAGGTGGCATTGTTGTCGCTGGTGCTGGCTGTTGCTGCCGGGTGCAGTAAACCGGAAACGCCGCAGGAAGTGGCCGCGGAGTTCTGGCAGGCCATGGCCGAAGACGACGCGGGTGCCGTCGCCGAGTTGTCGACGCTTGCCGATCCTTCTGCCTTCGACGGGTTTGCCCGCGACTGGTTTGAAACCGTGCCCGATTTCGGCCGGGTCATTATCGATGAGCGCGAAGCCACCATAGTTACCCGCTTACCCTCCGCAGACGGTGCCTCCGGCGAGCGCCGGGAAGTGATTACCTATCTTGTGAATCTGAATGGTGACTGGCTGGTGGATTATGATCGCACCGGCAAGGCCATCATGAACCCATCGCCGCTGGACGGCCTGATGGGTGAGATCAACAGGCTGGGAGAGCGTTTGTCGGCTACTTTCAGTCAGTCCTCGGATGACCTGGCCCTCCGGATGGACGCCATGGCCCGTGAATTTGAGGCCTATTCCGACGAGGCCAGCCGCCGGGCCGAGAAAGTTATGGAAGACTACGGTCGTGCCTTGCAGGAGTTTATGGAAGAACTGGAGAAATCCATCGAAGAGGCACTGGAAGACCATCAACAGGCCCCCGCCCGGGATCGCAGTGCCTTGCAGCAAACCGCTGCCGACCTGAACCAGAGCCGTGACAGGCTGGATGAGCCGGATTTCGACGCCTTCGCTGACAGCTCCCGTGCGCTGGCGGAGGCGGGAGCCCGGTTTTCGCGGTTAAGCGACGAGTCCTTCAAAAGCTACCAGCAAACATGGGAGGCCAAACTGGACGAAATCAGCGCGCGCACTCAAGCGTTTTTCGACGATCTTGAAAGCAGTGGGCGCTAGCCCAACAGGCCGGTAATCACGAACCAGCCGGTCAGCAACGTAAGCGAGGTTGCCACAACAGCCAGCAGCCCGTCCCGCGCGACAATCGCCAGCCCGAACGCCATCAGCGCCGCTCCGGCGCCATTGGCACTGAAGGGCACTACCTCCATTGCCGGCATTGCCATGGCAACCAACATGCAGAGAGTGGCCATAACATAAAGCCCGGGGCCATCCACCAGGAACACCAGCCGCGGCCCCGTCCACCTGTCCAGAAACCGCGCCGGCTTTTGCAGCCAGTCCAGCCCCTTCAGCAGTTTGTCGCGGGGAACCGAGCGCTGGGAAATCCACGATGGCAACCAGATGGAATGCCTTTGGAACAGCAGCTGGCCCAGCGTAAGCAGAACAATCAACCCCAGAATCGTTGGCACACCGGGAATATCGCCAATCAACGGCGCCAGTGTTATCAGCCCCGCCAGCAACAACACCGGCCCGAAGGAACGCTCGCCCACACCACTGAGGATGTCGTTTACCGACACCTGCCCGGAACTGCCCGCTGACTCGCGGATCTGGCCCAGCAGTTGTTGCAGGTTGGTGGCGTCGTTGCGGGTCTTCTCCATCTTGTGCTCCCGTCCCTCGAAGTCTTTACAACATGGTAGCTCAGTCCCCTTAGCATTTGGGTGGAGTGACAACCTTCGAGCTCATATGTCTTCTCTGATAAAAAGTTGAGATTTTAAGGTTTGGTGATATTACTAAAGAATCTAACGATAGAACCTATAGTTGGTAGTCTTTGATTAATCTCAAGCGCCACAGGCTCCAAATAAAGACAAGAGGTTCCAGGCATGATCAGCAACACAACAATCCCCAAGGGCGAGGTAACACATACCGTCGTGATCGTAGGCGGCGGGGCTGCCGGTATTTCCGTAGCGGCCAGCATCCACAAGCGTGATCGCGATATTGGCATAGCCATCATTGAACCTGCCAGCACCCACCACTATCAGCCCGGCTGGACCATGGTCGTTGGCGGCGTTTTCCGGCCGGAAGTCACCTCCAAGCCCATGCCGATCAAATGTGCCGGCGTTGGAAGCCTACATAGAGAAATACGGCATCGACGTGAATTACCAGAGCACCCTGGTTGCCGTTAACGGCCCCGCCAAAACCGCCGCGGCCGTTCGCAAGCAGGCGCCTGTAGTGGCCGAAAACCTCATCGCCAGCCTGCGCAATGAGCCGATGCGCGCTGCCTATCTTGGTTATGGCTCTTGCCCACTGACAGTGGAGAACGGCAAGATTGTGTTGGCGGAGTTTGGCTACGGCGGCGTCCTGCAGTCCGCGCAACCCAGGACTGACTCTGCATGGCTGGGTTCAGAAACGGTATCTTGCGGATATCCCGGCTGCATGGATGATGTAGTCCGGGCTTTGGCGACCGGAAGTCAAAACGTTGTCTGTTGTGTCCGGAGCTACACCATCGATGAAAAAGTCTTGTTGTTCGTAATGTTCAAGCCAGTAATCCAGGCGATAACTCCATCTGTCGGAAACGGAATACTCGCCATAAATCCGGGTGCTGATCCGATCAGCCTGAAGTTGAGGGAACTTCTGATCGGATGTTCTCGAGTCGATCGATATATTTCCTCTTGACCGTGTATAAGCCAGGTCCACGCCCAGTTCGAGGTGGGGAATCAGTTCCCTGGCCTGTACACCAACTCCGTAGGTGTTGATGGTGTCATCATGCTCTGCAAACCAGTCGGGCCGGCCAAAGCTTTCGCTTCCGGCTATGTCTGACACGATGTTCTGGCGAGTAAAATAGACATAGGCGTTGAGGCTTTGGCCGGGAGACCAGGAAGCGTCCAGCGTGACCATTCTGTCCACTGCCTTGGTCAGGCCAATCGAGGAGTTATGGTAATCATCGTCGGCGTATACGGAGTTCAGGCCAAAGCTGAGCTGCTCGCTGGCGTAGTAGTTGCCGGACAGTCTGATTTCATGCCGATCACGGTCAGCAAGATTGAATTTCCGTAACAGCGGATTTTCCGGCGGTGCCACCGCCAATGGCTCGTAGCTGCCATCAACATCCCGATCTTCCCACCCCAGGCGTAGCCGGAGCTCGACTCGCTCCCCGGGCCGTGTCCGAAGCTCGCCAAAGTACAGATCCGTGTCTGTGGCATCCACCTCCTGGTAAGTAAACTCGGAGCGTTCTATGCCATATCCTGTACTCACGTCCGTGTTGTTGGTCAGCTGATAATCCGCACTGAGCTCACCGCCGTTTTTTTCAAAACTGTAAGGGCGATTCTCTCGGAGTTCAGCCACGAAAAGATCGGTGTCTACCTGGCGGTAGCTGTCCACTGGGGTGTCGTTGTCCCGTTCATCAAAGAAGCCTTCTGCTCTAAGTGTCAGCCGGCGGGTAGCGTTTCCGGTCAGGCGCAGGCGAGCATTCAGTGTATTCACTTTCGCATCCAGATCCTGGCGTGGGAGCCCGACCGGGCCTATGTTCGGATTGATTGTCGCGGGAACGAAAGAGTCATCCTGTTCAAGACGACCCACCGCAATGTGCCCCGACCCACTGAGCCAGCGCGTGGGGCGGAATGCTCCGGAAAGCATCAGTCGGTTGAAGCTGTTATCCGGCGCTGCCGCTGATCTGCCCCTGGGGGCGTCACCGGGCACAATAAAGGGATTGTCCCAGGTCAGGGACTGGTTATCGTTATCAAAAAATGAGCCGTGATAGGCCAGACGCAGTTGCCAGAGTTTTGCCAGGTAACCGACCGAGAGGTCGAACCGGTGGGTAATATCATCCACCGGCTCTGGCAAAATGGCTGATCGCAACAGGAAGCTCCCGCCCATCAGCCGGGTGCCATCGCGCTCATCTGCTGTGTACTCGAAGTTGTAGTCCCAGTGCTCTCCCTGGAAAAACTGCAGGCCGGTTGCAAGAGTCTTTCGCTCCAGCTCAATATCAATGTCCCGCAAAGCGACGTCGAGGCCACTCAGGTCTTTTGTCGTATCCCCCCGGGCCCAGTCGCCGGGGAGCTCCAGGCGTTCAGTGCCGGCTCCGGAAAACACGGTTTTCACAGGGTCGTACACGTCGTGATTCAGCTCCTGATAGTCAAGGAAGTAATCCACGGTTCCCTGCCTGCCACCCCGGACTGCAGCATTTCGCGATCCAAGCCCCAGATTCTGGCCCTGAAGAGACCAGTAGGTGCCATCCTCATCGCGATCGACAACATCAATGGCACCGTTGAGGAAAAAACCGTCCCGATCAAATCCCCGATAGTTCGTAAATTCAGGCTCATCGTCCTCCAGCCAGAGAATACCCGCCTCCACATACCCTCTTGGCTCCCAATCAAAGGCACAGGCCTCGCATTCTGCAGTTTTAGTATCGGTTTCCGCCATGACACCGGCAGGGCTGACGATCAGTGCAACGCCAAGAGGCAGGATCCAGTGTGATTTGAGCGTCAGCATGGTTTTGTCCTCCTGTATCCCGCCGCTGCGTCAACGGCTCAGGTTGGCTCCCGAAGGATGGTTAGAGCCATGCACCTTTGAATGGCAGTTCAAACAGCTTCCACCCAGCAGGAACGCCGAGGCTCGCCCACCGGGCAAGTCGTCGGAGGTGCGGGCAATGCTGGGGTGACCTGCCCGGGAGTGGCAGCTCTGACACAGCAGCGGAGGCCGTTGCTTCAGGAGTGCAGGGTGGTTGGAACCATGGGGGCTATGGCAGTTTGTGCAGTCATCGGCAACCGGGGCATGCTCCCACAGAAAGGGCCCGCGCTTGTCAGCATGACAGCTGTAGCAACTGTCATTCAGGGTGGGTTCTTTCAGCATGGCGGTATTGAGAGAGCCGTGGGGCTGATGGCAGTCCGAGCACGCCATGTCGCCGAAACGCATCGGATGGGACGACATCTGGTGGGCCTGAACCTGCACGTTTCTGTGGCAGTCGGAGCAGATTTCCGCTTCACGCCGGGCGACGGTGACAGGATCTTCGCTGACATGCACCTGGTGACAGTCCGCGCAAGCTACGTCCTGTCGCTCATGGGTTCCGCCATCCCAGTGCATGCGCTGATCTCGCTGGTGGCAGTCGAGACAGATACCGTTCTGTTTCTGTTTCGACCAGAGCGCATTGTCGCCGAAGGCAGGAATGGGCGGGCGCTCCTGATTAAAGCGGAGCCTCTTCCCGTGCTCAGCTCCAGGCCCATGGCAGGATTCACACTGGTGCTGTGCAAATGGCGTCCTTGCATCCCCGGGCACCGCATGGGGCGTCTTGAAAATATCCATCACCGGAACTTCGCCGTTTTCATCATGGCAGGCCAGGCAGGTGTCAGCGCCTTCCGCGGTATATTCCAGGGACGAATCCGTTTCGTCCTGCGCCATCACCTCAATGCCGGCAGAAAACAAACTGAATAACATAATCGCGCCAGCGAGTATCCAATGCGGGCGGTTGTTCTGTTTCCTGTCGCCGGTCCTGGTCACGTTTGGCTCCTGTCTGGGGTCTTTTCAGTGCATTGGTCAGTCGTCAAGATTGTGAGCCTTGCGAACGTCGGCAATGCTGCCAGGACCATGGCAAACGGCACAGCTTTCCTGATTGGCGGTGCCTGCCGGAACGCCAAAGCCGCCGCCATTCTGCTCCATGTGGATCTGGGTAGCCCCGTCGTCATGACAGGCAGAGCAGACCGAGGCTGTCGCCGTTATAACCTCGTCATCGCCCTGATCCAGAGCGGCGGCAAGTGTGATGAAATCACTGGTTCCAAACGGGTTGGCGGTGGCAACCGTTGCCTGAGTATCGATGGTTGTTCCCAGCACTCCATCGGGCAGCGGTAACTCGAAGGTGCCATCGGCGTGGCACGCCACGCAGTCGCCGGCGTCGCGGGGGTAACGTACTTCGCTGAAATCGTGGGGTGTATTTTGGAAACCGTAGATAAGCAGGTCCCCGGAGCGTTTGTCAGCACCGTGAATTGCGTGGATCATCCGCTTGAAGTCAATGGGCGACTCTTCAGCACCATCCACTGCATTCAGGTTGGTCTCGTCGTCAGTACCATCCGGGTCCGCGGGGCGCTGCGCAAGGTCGGTGGCGCGAGGGTTATGGCACATGACACACAGCTGGACATTATCGGTCCGGTTGGAGCCATGGAGCGAGAGCCCGTCATTTTCGCCATGACAGTTCTGGCAGCTGGCCAGCTCAACAACTTCGCGGCGAGGCTGGGCCTCGGTGTCCGTAATGGGGAAATAGTCCACGGCTCCGGTCACCTTGACGGCTACGTCATAGGTGCCGTCATCATCGGGGTCGGCGGCCGGGTGGCCCTCAATGCCGACGGCTCCTGAACCCTCTACGTCTAGTGGAATGGCGACTTGCGAGACGACCGTGAATGTACCATCGCCGTTGGCGGTAGGGTCGTTGAGAGCATTGATTGAAACGACCTTGCCGGGCGCACTTCCGCTTCCGTCGTTGGTGTAGTCACTGGTATCCCAGGCCAGAATCACAGCCAGTCGGCTGGCGCCGCCGCCGGCGGTGAATTCCGGATCACTCTCCAGATCATAAGGTTCATCGTTGTTGGTCGGATCTGTCACCGAAAACTTGATGCTTGGAAATTCACCCGGAAGCGTGCGGTTCACTTCCAGGATGTTATAGCTGAACCGGCTGGCGGCAACCTTGGCCGGAATGGCATGGGATTCCAGTACCGATCCGGCAATCTTGTTCTCTGCGTGGCAGACCGAACATTCGCTATTGTCCGTGACAACTCCACCGGGGTGGCCGCCCGCCATGCCCGCGCTGAAATCGACGTCGTCATGGCAGGAACCACAGGACTCAATACTCGGGCGCATGACAATATTGCTGGCGTCCGGCGTTGCGGCATCGGCAGGGTCATGGCATTTGACGCAGGTCTGCAGGCTTTGGGGGAAAGCGACATCGGAAAAGTCGTGCCTGGAATCCCGGAACCCGTAAATGACATATTCACCGCCGCTTTCAACGCTGGGCAGTTGCTCACCCATGTGGAGTTTGTGGGTCAGCACGCGGAAATCCAGGCTGTTACCACTGTTGGCGTCTGTGCTGCCGGGATTATGGCAGGTGACACAGTAATCCACGTCCTGGCGGCCATTACCGTGCATGCGTAACTCCCCGTGGCAGGAATCACAGGACGCCTGGGCGACAATTTTCCGTGTGGGTATGTTATCAGTCAGCCCGCTGGAGGGCTGAAAGGTGAAAACGGCGTTGGTTAATGGCAAAGATTCACCGAGAAAGCTTCCCCGGATTTCCAGTCCCACCCGGTGGGTCAGATCCGGTTCAAAAGGGACGGTGACAGGGTCGGTAACGGAATCCAGGTCAGTGGCAAAGGTATATTCATAGGTGCCGTCACCATTGTTGACCAGGGTGCCGTCATTTTCCGTTCTGGCCTGGACAGCGGACTCGGTTCCCGGGCCCACACCCGCCGGTTCTATTTGGTTCAGGTAGCTTTGCCAGTGGTCGCTGTCCCCGGCCGTACCCGGCACCAGCTTGGCAATGGTAAAAGACGGCTGCCCCTGGGTTAACTGGTCGAACGGAAATCCGAACTGGTCTGTGGCCTCAAACTTGACCACCGGGGCGCTATTGACGGTGACATCGGTTATGCGAATCTGGAGTTCTGCGGGAACCTGGTTATAGGATCCGGGAGACCCGGAGGGGCCGGGAGGCCCTGCTGGGCCGCGATCTCCTGTGTCGCCCTCACAACCGGCCAGGACAAGAACAAAGATGAAACCCCAGATCAATCCGCCCGTTTGTGCGATGGTGCGAAACGATGGGTTGATTGGCACACAAGGTTTATGGATTCTTGTTACCTTGGCCATGCTCATTGCCTCCTTGTCTGAAATGCCACCGGGCCTCGTGGTGGCCACAGGGTTCCCTGATCTTTCATCGGGTCCGCAAGATTAAAAATAGTTCATCGCCTGGGCAACTGCACTGTACCCTCTGGAGATCTGGCTATTATTTGACCTGAGTCAAAGGCGCTCCAATACTTAAGATGCTAGTAATTGTATTAGTCGGGGCGGGCAAGCACGCGAAGGTAAGGATGATCCGTTCACCAATCCGGTGTAGTCGGTTTCAGGCACGCAGTCAGGAAGAATCCACCCAAAGGAGTTCGTCGCCATGCGTTCTATTACTTCTCTTATCCTTGCGGCCCTGGCCGCTCTCGCAATGAGTGCTGGTGTTTTTGCCAAGGCCCCGCCAGCAGCCGAAGACTGCGCAAGCTGTCATAACAAAGACGGTATCAGCGAAGACGAAGACATTCCCATCATCGCGGGCGCTTCCGCCTTCTTTTTGGAAAATCAGATGCTTATATTCAAAGAGGGAGCCCGCCCCTGTGCAAAGGAAGAGTTCGGCGAGGAGGAGCATGACGGTATTGCCGAGGATCACTGCGACCTGGCGAAAGCGCTAAGTGAGAAGGAGATTACCGAACTTGCCGCTTACTTTGCCGAACAACCCTTCAAGAGTGCCGACCAGAAAGTTGATGAAGAGCTTGCTGGCATGGGTGCACAGATCCACGAACAACGTTGCGAAAAATGCCATTCCGACAGCGGCAGCCTGGCGCTGGATGATGCGGGTATCCTGGCCGGTCAGTGGAAGGCCTACCTGGTCCGCACCATGCAGGATTACAAGAACGGTGATCGCTGGCAGCCAGAGAAAATGCAGCCTGCAATGGAAGCCCTAAGCGAAAAAGATATCCAGGCCTTGGCTGAGCACTACGCCAGAGAAGGTAAGAAATAGGCCGACGGTGATCCATGCCGGGTCACGTCGACAGCCTACCATTATGAAGGAGCGGGGCCATGGCAGCGGGAAAAAATTCGGATCCGGAACAGAAGGGCTGGTGGCAACGTTTTTGGCAGTCGCCGAAAACAAAATACCTGCTGTGGATTCCTGCGGGTGGCTTTGTAATGCTGGTTACAGGCGCCATTTCGCTCGGCAGCGTCAATTACGCCATGGAGGAAACAAACACTCTGGAATTCTGTACTTCATGCCACGAAATGGGCGCGTTTGTTTATCCGGAATATGAGCAAAGCGCCCATTTTTCCAATCAGAGTGGTGTTCGGGCGGTATGCTCAGACTGTCACGTGCCAAAGGACTGGTGGGGCAAGGTCGTTCGCAAGACAGAAGCGACGTTTAATGAAATCCCCTCATGGATTACCGGGAAGATTGACTCGCCTGAAAAGTTCGAGGCCCACCGCAGGGAAATGGCGGAGTCGGTATGGGCAAAAATGCGGGCAAGCAACTCGGCCACCTGCCGCAGCTGCCATAGCTACGACGCCATGGCACTGAGTATGCAGGACCGTTATGCCAAGCGCAGGCACTCCAGCGAATATCGCGAGGCTACCGATAAAACCTGCATCGACTGCCACCAGGGCATAGTCCATAAGCTTCCTGAAGTAACAGCAGAGTAGGTGTCCATACACCTTTTCGGTAGTGTGTTCCTGCTACTGCTTGGCCCGGGTTTACGCGTTCAGAAGAACAGCGTAAACCCGGAGGACAATTCAATGTTGTGGGTCAGTTGGGACTCACGAATCAGGTCACTGGTGAACATGTGGTCGCGGAAATCCACGTGCACCGTTAGCCAGTCCAGCAAGACCACCCGGAAGCCGGTGCCCAGGGTCGTCGTAAAATTGCTCTCGCCCCCGAATTCGGTGTTCCCGACGCCGCCCACCAGATAAAAGGCTGAGTTGAAGGTCAGCGAGTCGCTGAAGAAGACTTCCCCCGGAAAGATGTTGTAGCCCACCAGGAAGTCGTAGTAGCTGAAGTCCCGGTCGGAATCGTTCAGTAGTCTGACGTTATTACCACTGAGCTCCTCGAACGACGTCAGTCCTGCCTCGGTGAACCCGTAATTGAACTGCAGAAAAAAGTCCTCGGTGGCATGGAAGGCGGCGCTGACGCCCAGCAGGGGTTCACTGCTGAAGTTGTCGATGCTCATGATGCCGGCAAATACGCCCACCTCGAAGAACTCCGCGTCGATGTCCGCCTCCTGGATACTGCGGGGTTTCACCTCGGGCGCAATGACCTGGACCGGTGCCGGTTTGTCGCTGTCTCCGCTGTCCTGCGCCATCGCCCATTGTGGAATAGCCAGCGAGCACGCCAGTAGCAGTGCCTTGCCGGTCCCGTAGTCAGAGAAGCCTGACGTCAGAAGAAGGTGTTCAGACCGATTTTCCATTCACTTAAACCTGTGCTGTCGGAATTGGAGGAAACCGAGTACACGCGGTACTCGGCACGAACGAGAAAGTTGCGACCGATGTAATAGCTGAGGCCGCCCCCGAAATTCACTGCGTCGGCTTCACCGAGGTCGCTCAACAAAACTTTTTGACGGGCATCGAATGAAAAGCGGGAAACCCCGGCCAGGGCATAGGGTGTGAGGTCCCAGCGATGGAAGGGCTCGAAAATCAGGTTGGCACTGTAGTAGTCACTGGTCACTGACTGGTTGTAGATCTTGCCCGCTTCCAGTTCCGCGCCCAACCAGGTGAGCGGGCGATAACCAAGCGCAAGACTAAAGCTGGTGGACTGCTCAAAACGGCCGGTGGTAAAACCGACCCTCCAGCTGGAAGCCAGGTATTCGCCGTGGCTGACCTCTGGAAGGTCTGCCGGAATCCCGGTGGGCAGCAGGGTGCGGCCCAGCTGTGCGGCTTTGGTCCACCCCTCTTCGCCGGATGCAGAGCGCACCTTGTACCAATTGGTCTTGCGCTTCAGCAGCTCGACTTTCTCCCCTTTCTCGATGACGTGGAACACCGGGTAGCCCCGACCGGGTGCCGTGTGCAGTTCAATAAACGGATCCACCACTTCAAGAACGGTGCTGTCTTCGGTGAAGGCTGTCTGCGCGCCGGCGTCTGCGATCGGTAGGGTCAGCATCAGTAGTGACAGGAGAATCTTCCGGTAGAGATTTCCGGGGCACGGAAACAGCATGTTGGTGATGGTGTCTGTGATCGCGTTCATAAGTTCGATGCCGATGCTTAGCGGATTTGTTAAATCATGTGAACTAATGTAAATAACTGTTTTAACAGTAAAAAAATTAACCTGAGTTGGAACTCTGACGAGCGTTCCGGCGTTCAGCAATAGTCCGTGCGTCGTTTCGAGAAGGGATTCACATAAACGTAATCGAAAGGAAAATAATTACGTTTCGCACGGAAAACCTGTGCTAGCGTATTTAACAGAATTTGACGAATGACGCAGATCCAAAGAAACGGACCGTCCGGTTAACCAAGAGCCACCAAAAAGAGCTTCCCGGACAGAGTCGGTTCACCTCAACCTCAAAAGTCAGTCCCCTGATTGTTCACGATGATACGTCAGCGCCCAACCAGCGATCTGGCACAGGAGCAGGATGGTGACTTTTCAAAAACCCGGGTCTGTTGGCAGGCCAGCAATTACCAACACCGGCTGGGCATGGGCCGTGCTTTTGGCACTGGGCCTGGCGGTCTGTGGCAGTGACGCGGTCGCCAGCGAAGCCGCGGCCGAGGGCAACAGCCGTGCTGAGTCGGCTGCACCGGCAGCAGCGCTGGACCAGATCATCGAAACCCCGATGTCGGTACGCCAGAGCCGGGAGCGGGCGCAGCGCGCCGTCAATGAGCTATCCCGCGATATCCAGAACCTGAAGCAGTCGGTGGTCGTGCTGAACAAGGATCTGCGGGTGCTTGAGGAAGATCTGTTGTTTCCCGCCAACACTCGATTCCAGGTGTTCCTGTCGCTGAACGTGGGCGAATTCTTCCGTCTGGAAGGGGTCGAGTTGCGGCTGGATAACGAAACCATTGCCTCCTACCTGTACAGCGAAGAAGAACGCATGGCACTGGCCAAGGGCGGCATGCATCGCCTGCATCTGGGTAACGTCAGTGCCGGTGAACACAACCTCTCGGCGTTCTTTATCGGGCAGGGCCCCAATGGCCGCGAATACAAACGCGGTAGCAGCCTGCGTTTCACCAAAGCGCAGGGGCCCAAGTATGTCGAACTGAGCATTGCCGATTCCGAGGCGCGGCAGCAGCCCGAATTTACCGTGCGGGAGTGGTAGCCATGATGACTGCACGCACCGCCCGTCAACGCTTCAGAAACGCCCTCGCCGGCCTTGCCCTTGGCGCCCTGTGGTTGCCGGTCGGCGCCGCGCCATCGGTGACCGAGGTGCATGATCTCAAGTACGGCGCGATCCTGTTCGAGTTTTATCAGCAGAATTACTTTGAAGCGCTGGTGGAGTACGCCTGGGCCGAGGAGCATGGCGGCGTCCAGAACCACGGCACCTATCCGGAACTGCTGAAAGCCGGCATCAGTCTGTCCTACGGACTGGACACCCAGGCCGAGGCAATATTCAGCCGCGTTGCCGAGGGCAACCTGAGCGAGGAAGTGCGCAACCGGGCCTGGTTTTATCTCAGCAAAATGCAGTACCTGAGGGGCGACGCCGAGGTGGCGGCGCGGAACCTCGGGAACATCCAGGGGCCGTTGCCGGGCGCGGTGGATTCCGAATACCGCTATCTGGCGGCGCTGGTCAACGTCAAGCTGGGCTACTTTGCCGCCGGCGAAATGGTTGCCGAAAGTATCGACAACGACAGCGCGTTTGCCCCGTACTTCTATTTCAACCTGGCCATCGCCCTGGATGGCCAGGAAAATACTGGTCGCGCCATCGCGGCGCTGGAAAAGGTCATCGACCTGGATGACGGCAGCGAGGAGCTTCAGCGCCTGGCCGACCGGGCACGAATGGCGCTGTCCTTCCTCTACGCCCGCGGTGACGATCAGGCCAATGCGGGCCTGCAGCTTTCCCGGATCAGCAGCACCGGGGCCTATTCAAACCGCGGCTTGCTGGGCGCTAGCTGGATGGCTATCAACAAGGGCGCCTTCCGCGATGCCCTCGGCCCCCTTGACGCGCTTACCGGGCGGTCCATTGCGTTGCCGGAGGTGCAGGAGGCGATCCTGCTGCAGCCTCATGTGTATGAACAGATGGGTCTGAATGGTCGTGCCGCTCAGGGGTTTATCGACGCCGACCACAAGTTCCGCGATGCCCTCGGCTGGCTCCAGGCGGCCAGAGAATCGCTGAACCAGGCGGACATGATGGAGCTGTTTGTCCAGAACCTGGATCAGGTTCTGGGTGGCAGCGACTGGTTCGGCGCGGCGCCGTCGGTTTCGGTCAATCATCTCTCGCCGTTCCTGGTCGAGTTGATGTCGGATCACAGCTTTCAGTCCGTGCTCAAGGACCTGAGAGACCTGTACGCCATTCACAATAACCTTGAAAACTGGCAGGCCAGGCGCGACGACTTTGGCGTCATTCTCGCCGCCCGCGCCGGAAGCCTCGACGGTGCCGGCCATCGTCAGGGCCTGTCCCGGCTGGCACAGCAGCTGGCCGAGAGCCGTCATCAGTATCAGGCGCTAGCGAACCGCATAGACAGCCTTGAGCCGGATGCACAGGAGCGTTTGCGCTGGCAGCTTGAGGATCTGGCCTTCGACATCACCCGGGGTGAACACATGCTGAAGGCGCTCACCGGGGCCCACGGGAACTCCGGGGGTGATCGGTTTGGCGAGGCCGTGGTGGGAATGATGGCCCAGGTGGATGACCAGATGGTGCGCACCGAAGGCCTGATCAGCCGCCTGGAAGACGTCATGCGTTCCCTGGTGGCCACCGAACTGGATATTCACCAGCAGCGCCTGGAGCAGTATCAGGTGGAAGCGCAATTGGCGAAGGTCCGGATCCTGGACCGTTCACTGCAGCAGCTCGAGGTCAATGAAGACGACGGCCAGCCAGCACCAGAGTCCGCGGCCGCCCCCGCTGAGCAGGCGGAAGGAGGCGATCATGCGATCTAGGATTCTGCTGCTGACCCTGGTTATCGGTGGCTGCGCCAACTTTGATGGTGGCCTCACCATCGGCCGGATTCAGGACAATCATCAGCCGCTGGCGGACATTCCCCTGCCGCGGGTGATGCACGAGGACGTTCGCCGGGAATACCGCGAGCTGCTGAAAACCATCGAGGACCGCAAGCTCAAGGAACAGATTGAGCGCCGCATTGCCAGCGTTTACATGCTGGAAGGTGACTACAACCAGCTGCGCGGTGCGCTGCCCGGCGACACCGGTTATTTCCCCGATGCCATCGCGGCCTATCAGGCGCTGCTGAAGAAATACCCGGATTCCGACGACAATGCCGAGGCCATGTATCAGCTCGCCAAGGCCTACGACCTGGATGGTCGGGACCAGGCCGCGCGAACCGTACTGAAGCAGTTTATCCAGGACCATCCGCACTCCGGGCGACTCGCCGAGGTCTATTTCCGCAAGGGCGATATCCATTTCCGGCATGAGGAGTACGAGCAGGCGGAACAGGCGTACAAGGCGGTAATCGCCCTGGGCGGGGATTCGGCCTTCCTGAACAACTCCTATTACCTGTTGGGCTGGTCCCAGTACAAGCTGTCGGATTATGACAACAGCCTGATGGCCTTCTCCCAGGTTCTGGACCGGCTGGTACCGGAAGACGGCAAGGTCGAGAAGCTGGATAACGTCAACCGCTCCCTGGTGGATGACACTTTGCGCATCATGAGTGTCGGCCTGGCCTACGCCGGCGGCGCCTCGAAAATCGACAGCATGTTTGCCAACCGGCCGCAAAGCGCCAAGTACACCTGGATTCTGTATTCCAGCCTGGGCAAGCATTACCTTGAGAAGGAGCGCTACGAGGATTCGGCGTCGTCCTTCCGGGCCTTCGTGATGCAGAACCCGGAATCCGAGCGCGCCCCGGAAATGCACGCCGACATGATCCGCGCCTATGTCGACGGCGAGTTCTCCCAGCAGGTGCTGCCGGAGAAAGAGAGCTACGTGCGTAACTACGGCATCCGCTCACAGTTCTGGGAGAGAAAGCCGGCGGATCTCAAAGCCAAGGTCATCCCCAACCTCAAGATCTACATCGACGAATTGGCGCGGCATTACCACGCCACCGGCCAGCGTCTGAAGCGCGAGCTGGCGGAAGGCGCACTGGTCGCGGCTGCGAAGGTGGCCAAGGCCTCCGAGCAGAGCAGCAGCTTCCTCAAGGCGGCGGAATTCTACGGCGAATACGAGCAGACCTTCCCGAACGATCCGCGCATTCCGGAGATGGTGTACCTGCGCGCCGAGGCGGCCTTTGATGGCGGCGATTACCCGACCGCCATCACCCACTACGAGCGCAGCGCCTATGAGTTCAAGCACCCGAAATACGGCCCCGACGCCGGCTACGCCGCGATCATCGCCCATCAGAAAGAGCTGGAGCGTCTGATTGATGCCGCTGGCAAGGGCTCGGAAAAGGTCACCGCCTGGCGCAGCAAAGGTGTCGACAGCCAGCTCCGTTTCGTCCAGGCCTACCGGGATGACGAGCGTTCCGGTTCGGTGCTGGCGAAAACCTCCGAGGAACTCTTTGCCCTGGGTCGCTATGAGCGCGCCCTGGAAGTGGCCACCAGCATTGTCAGCCGCGACGGAAATGTCGACCGGGAACTGAATCGCACCGCCTGGGGCGTGATTGCCCACAGTCAGTATGAGCTGGGCCGGTTCCCGGAAGCCGAAGCCGGGTATCTCAGCCAGCTTCGCTACATCGGTACCAGCGATGAGCAGTACGCCGAAGTGACCGAACGCATGGCGGTCACCATCTACAAGCAGGGTGAGCAGGCTCTGGAAGCCGATGACCTCGCCGGCGCCGTGGCCCAGTTCCTGCGCATCAAGGCGGTGGCGCCGAACACCAACGTGCGGGTGATCGCCCAGTTTGATGCCGCCACCCACCTGATGACCCTGGAAGACTGGGATCCGGCCCTGGCAGAGATGATCGAGCTGCGCCGGCAGTTCCCCAACCACAAGCTGGCGGCCGATCTGCCCCAGAAGATTGCCTGGGCCTACGAGCAGGACGAGCAGTGGCTGATGGCCGCCCGTGAGTACGAATCCATCTATCGCAGCAACGTCAAGGCCGACGTGCGCCGGGATGCGCTGTTCCTGTCCGCCGAGCTGTATGAGAAGGCGGGTGAGGACCAGCAGGCGCTGACCTACTTCAAGAAGTGGGCGTTCGATTACGAGGAACCCTTCGACACCCGCATGGAGGCGCGCTACCACGTCGCCTACCTGTACAAGCGGATGGACGACCTGAACCGCCACCTGTACTGGTTGCGCCGGGTGATCGACGGCCACAACAAGGCGCCGGCCAACTGGCAGAGCGACCGTTCGGCGTGGCTGGCGGCCTGGGCCAACAACGAGTACGGCGACTACTGGCGCACCGAGTTTGACCGGGTGCGGCTCCGTCATCCGCTGAACAAGAGCATTCCGCGCAAGAACGAGAAGCTCAAGAACGCCCTGGACCGATACCAGCAAGCGGTGGGCTACGAGATCGCCGGCCAGACCACCCGGGCTTCGTTCAACATTGCCGACCTTTACGGCCAGTTCGCCCGCGAGCTAATGGACGCGCCTCGGCCCAGTGGCCTCAGCCAGCTTGAGGCGATGCAGTATGAACTGGTACTCGAGGAACAGGCCATTCCGTTCGAAGACCTCGCCATTGAGGTGCATCAGGCCAACATCGAACGGTCCTGGGGCGGCATGTTCAACCCCTGGATTGCAAAGAGCTTCGACGCTATGGCGAAGCTGAACCCGGCTCGATTCGACAAACAGGAAGTACAGGTGGCGTATGGCGATGGTATCCGTTAAACACTGGCGTGCGGGCGCCCTCATGACCGCAGTGCTGCTGTCCGGCTGTGCCGGACTGGGCACAGTCGGCGGAGTGGACAAGGCCCCGGAGGCTCCGGCCGGGAACGTGGTGGAGAGCAAGCCGGCGGCGCCGAAAGATGCCCAGGCCAGTCGGCGCTACCTGCCCCAGCAGGCCTACGATGCGCAAGGCAAGAAGATCGCCTACGTACCGGCTCCGAATCCTTACACCGGTACCTCCGCACCGGTGCCACCGGACGCCGTGGCCCGTTTCCGCGAAGCCGACGGTCTGATGGCCGACGAACACTACCGGGATGCCCGCAAGGCGTTTGAAGCCATCACCCGGGATTATCCGGATCTGTCCGGTCCCTGGCTGAAGCTGGGTGAACTGGCGGAAATCGGCGAGCGCATGGAGCGGGCGGAAAAGTCTTACGAGAAGGCGTTGGCGGTCAATCCCCAGAACGTGAATGCCTATCTCGCCCTGGCGTTGTTCCAGCGTCGCAGTGGTGATTTTGCGGCCGCCCGCGACACCTATGTCGCTGCACTGGCGCTGTGGAAGGACTTCCCCGAGGCGCACCTGAACCTGGCGATCCTGTACGACCTGTACATGAACCAACCCGCGCTGGCGCAACCACATTTCGAGGCTTACGACTTCCTGAGCGGAGGTGACAACCCGCAGGTGGCCGACTGGCTGATCGAAATCCGCCGCCGTACCGGCATCGACACCAGCTTTATCGACACCCCGCCGCCGGCCCCCACACCAGAGGTTGTGCCGGCGGAGCCCATGGCGGCGGAGAAGAGCGACGAAACCACAAAAACCGAAGACAAAGGCTAGGAGACCGCCATGCTGACAGACAGCTCGAGCCTCGCCCTCATTGCGGCTCTGGTGTCACTGACCCTGGCGCAGGGCGCCTCGGCGCAGGACAAAATTGACCTGGAAAGCACCTTTGTCGGTGACAAGGAGCAGCCCTCAGTCAGTTATTTCATTCCCTGGAAACCACCGGCAGGGCCAGATCAGCTCTACCGGTCGATCACCTCCGTTGCCGGCAAGGTGTTTGAGGTGGTGGACCGGGATATTCACTCAAGAACCATGCAGTTCTACGACGAACTTTCTCTGGAAGCGCCCGCGGGCTCGGCCGAGTAAAGCAACAACCAAAACCGATCTATTCGATTAGCGACGTGTGGAGTACCCGACATGAATCTTTACTCAAGCATTGTTTCATTCTTCCAGGAAGGCGGCGCCTTCATGTTCCCGATTGCCCTGGTGTTGATGGTGGGCCTGGCCATTGCGGCCGAGCGCTGGTTATTCCTGAGACGGGCTTTTCATTCCAACAAGGCCGCCTACGGCGAGCTCTTGCCCCTGATGAAAAACAACCAATTCGACGAGGCCGAGAAGAAGGCCCAGGACAGCAGTTCGGCGATTTCCCGGCTGATTGCCGTGGCGCTGGACACCATGCGCGCATCGCCCCGCCGCGATGACATCCACGCCGCCATGCAGGAAGGCGTGATGGAAAGCATTCCGCGCCTGTCCAAACGCACCAACTACCTGTCCATCCTCGCCAACGTCTCGACCCTGCTGGGGCTGCTGGGCACCATCATCGGTCTGATCGCCGCTTTCACCGCGGTGGCCAATGCCGATCCCGCGGACAAGGCCACCCTGTTGTCGCAGTCCATCTCGGTGGCGATGAACACCACCGCCTTCGGCCTGATCGCGGCCATTCCACTGCTGCTGATCCACTCCCTGCTGCAGAACAAGACACTGGAAATCGTCGAGAGCATCGAGATGGCCGGTGTGAAGGCCCTGAATACCATCGTTCGCAGCAACCGTCGGTCCGTTAATACCCGTGAATCCGACGCCTGATCGCAGCAGGTAACCCGTTATGTTTGTAAAACGCAGAGAACTGGAAGAATCGGACATCGATATCACCGCGTTCATGAACCTGATGATCGTTCTGGTGCCGGTGCTGCTGATGACCATGGTGTTCAATCACATCTCAATACTTGAGCTCAACCTGCCCGATCTGACCGGCTCCCAGACCGCCAGTGCCGAGGAAAACCGGCAGCTGGAAGTGGTAGTACGGGAATCCGCGATCGAGGTCTATTACCCCAGCGGCAACCTGGTAAAGACCATCGACAAGGTTGAGGCCACGGACGACGGCAAGGAGGCGCATCACGATTTCCGTGCCCTGTCCGATGTCCTGCAGGAAATCAAGCGCCGGCTGGCGGCGAAGAATATCGCCAAGAAAGATGCCCTGCTGCTGTCGGAGCCGGGGGTGACCTATCAGTCGCTGGTCTCGACCATGGATACGCTGCGGTCGGCCAAGACCGTGGTGGTGGCCGAAGCCGTGGATGTGGAGCTGTTCCCGGACATCTCCCTGGGTGATGCACCGACGAAGAAAGGAGGGAAGTCATGAATGAAAAACTGACCTCCTTCGGTCTGCAGAGCAGCACCAAGGCCTTTATGAAGCCGGCCAAACTGAACCTGGTCTCGCTGATGGACATCTTCACCATTCTGGTGTTCTTCCTGCTGCTCAATTCCGGCAGCAATGAAATCCTCAAGGTCAACGATGTTGTCCTGCCGGATTCCACCGCAGAAGAACGCCCTAAGGAAACCACCGTGGTGACCATCACCGAGGATGACATCCTGGTGGACGGCCGCCCCGTTGCCACCATCAACGAGGTGATCATGTCCAACGGTCTGATTGACGGCCTGATGGAAGAGCTTCGGTTTCAGGCCACCAAACGCACGGAGTTGACCGAGCGCGAGAAGACTCTGGGGCGGGCGGTAACCATTCTGGGTGACCAGGAAATTCCCTACGAACTCCTGAAGCGGGTGATGCTGACCTGTGCCAAGGCGGATTATCGGGACCTTTCCATGGCCGTTTCACGCGTTTCCGGCAACAGCGGCGCCTGACGGAGGGGACCAATGACTGCAATGACAACAACACCCTACGACTTCGCTCTGCCCTGGGATGCCAGTGGTGACGAGGACAGCCGTTTCAAGCGCATTCTGAAACGCCTGTTGCTGTTGCTCCTGTTGCTGGCGGTGATCTTTCCCTGGCTGCCGCTGCCGGAAATCGAGCGGGAGGAAAAGGAACGGGTACCGCCCAGCCTCGCCAAGGTGCTGATCGAACAGCGCAAGGTGGCGCCTCCGCCGCCCCCGCCAGAGCCGGTGAAACAGGAAGAGAAGACCGAAACGGTGGAGAAAAAGGCCGCGGCCGAACCTGCCCCTGCCAAGGAAGTGAAGAAGGCCCGGGAAAAGGTCTCCAACATGGGCGTGGCGGCTTTCTCCAAGGAGCTGTCGTCACTGCGCAGTTCCCTGGATGTGGCGAAGCTGCAGGCCCGCAACACCAACGTCAAAACCGGTGCCGCGGCCAAGGCCGCCCGCTCGGTGCTGGGCGCCACTTCGGCCACCAAGACCAGCGGCGGTGTGAACAGTTCGGTGATGAACGACTCCGGCAGCGGCACCCAGCTGGCGGCGCACGCATCCACGTCGGTTGATAGTCCGATCGGCAGTGGCACCGGCGGCGGAGGCAGCGCAACTGGCAGCGGCGGCGGTTCGCACCGCTCCAGCGTGGCCGGTGGTCGCGATATGGAAGCCATTCGCCGGGTCTTCGAGCAGCACAAGGGCGCCATTTATGCCCTGTACAACCGGGCGCTGCGCAGCGATCCGGGGCTCAAGGGCAAGTTTGTGTTCCACATCGTAATCGAGCCGGATGGCAGCATCTCCAGCATCAATCTGGTGGACAGTCAGCTGGAAGACCAGAAGCTGGAGCTGAAGCTCCTGGCCCGGATCCAGATGATTTCCTTCGGAGCGGAGGATGTCGCCGCCACGCCGGTCAATTACAAGTTCGATTTTATGCCTGGTTAACGGATCACAATGACCAGGCACAACGCCTGGTCTGTCTGTTCCCGGAAGTGCGGGTAGTAGGGGATGAGTATCATGAAGACATTTCAACGTAAGGCCAGCAGCCTAGTGCTGGCGGGGCTGGTTGCGGTAAGCCTGAGCGGTTGTTTTGAAGGCAAGCTGAGCAGCAACGATCAGGCTATCCTGGCGGATCAGCCCTTTGCCTACGTGGTGAGGGACTATCCGGACATGGGAAAGGTGTCTTCAGCAAACGAACGACCGCCCCTGGACCCGCGCGCACCCTACGCTTTCGAGCCGGGTGCCAAGCTGATGGTCCGTGATCGCATCGCGCTCAGCTCGGGGGAGCGCGATGTGCTTACCCGCTACTTTGGTAGCAGCGGGTATGACGTCAAAGATCTGGACGTGTCTCCGGACGGCGAGCGCATGGTGTTTGCGGCTCGCGGTCCGGCCGACAACGCGGCCCACAGCAGCTGGAATATCTACGAATACACCTTCGCCACCGGTGAAGTGCGCCGTATCCTCAAGGATAATGAGCTGGCCAATCTGGGGCACGACACCAACCCGGCCTATACCAACGAGGGTACGATTATTTTCTCCTCGTCGCGGCAGCATGCCCGGGGCGACTGGCGCCTGCTCGACCTCCGGGAGTACCTGGTGGATTTCGAAGAGCCGGCGTCCCTGCTGCACTCGGTCAAGCCCGATGGTTCGGACCTGACCCAGATCACCTTCGGTGAGTTTCACGACATCGAACCGAGCACCATGAACGACGGGCAGATTGTGTTCATCCGCTTTGGTCGACTCTACGAAACTCTGGAAGACTGCACGACAGCCGACATAGACGATCCGGATTTCAACCAGCAGACCAATGGCGGTGGCTATGGCCAGGGCAACGGTGGCAAGTTCCCCTCTGGATTGGAAGAGCCAAAGGAGTGGACTGAAGAGGACAAGTGTACGGCGTCGCTGGAAGGTGACACCGAAGGCGAACGGGTGTTTGTTGAAGACGTGCTCAGCCTGTACCGGATTACCCCCAGTGGCGGTAACGTCCACCGTTATTTTGGCAGTCTGAGTGAGGCGTTCAGTGATGCTTCCTTTATCCACTACATGGATCCGATTCCGCTCGACGATGGCAACCTGCTGACGATTATGCGTCACGTCTACAACCCGATTTATGGCGGTGATGTTGTGACCATCAACAGCCAGAATTTCTTTGCCGTAGATGTGCCCATTTCGGATGACGCCATTGGCGAAGCGGAAGAGTCCATGACCCCGGGACTGGTGAACTTCTATCCCAACCAGGTGTCTCCGTCAGGTTGGTACAGCTCGGTCGCCCCCTACGGTGATGGTTCCGGCCGATTGCTGGCCGGCTGGTCACAGTGTCTCACCGAGTCCGAGGGCATCACCGGTGTCTGCGAGGGCTCCTCCACCATTGATAACCTGAGTGCTCCCCAGTACGGCATCTGGATGCTGGATCCGAGTCAGAATACCCGCTTACCGGTAGTCCGCAGCGCCAAGCGCTCCCTGTTTACCGATGTAGTAATTGCCGATAAAAACGAGCTGGCTCGCCCCTACACCGGGGATCAGCACAACCTGAATCTGGAAGATAACACCGCGCTGTTTCACATTCGCAGCATTTACGATCTGGATGGTGCCGACATGGCCGCGCAGTTCGACGGGGGCATCGAAACCCGTCGTGACCCGTCGCTGACCCGCCCCGACGACCGCTCAGAGCGGTTCATCCGGGTGCTTGGCAAACGGGAGATACCGGCCGAGCTAGAGCAGGCTATCCTCACCGACGTGACCTACAACCCGAACGATAGCACCCGCAAGAACCTGTACCTGTGGCCTCTGCTGGGTAGTGACAACAAGAAATCCCTCTACGATGTCCTCTCCTACGCCACGGTAGAGCCCGATGGTTCGGCTATGGTGAAAGTGCCGGCCGATACCAGTTTTACCTTCGAAGTGGTCAACAAGTACGGCAAGCGCGTGGATCTGATTGCCGAAGCGGATTACAACTACAGTTATCTGATGCAGCATCCGCAATCCCTGCTGCTGGAGAATGGGCAGGTCCTCAAGTGCTACGGCTGCCATGATCCCGAGCTGGACACCCCGCACGCACGGACCGATGTCGAACTGGCCTCCGCCAACCCTGGCGCTCCGGGCGACGCCATGCCGTTCCCCAACGCTAACCCGACCATTCTGGCGGCAAACTGGAAAGACACCATGGCCGAGGCCCTGGTGAATTCCCTGGGCAAGCTGACCACCACCTGGGCCGATACGCTTCGGTATGAGGACTACTGGAGCAATCCGCCAGATGATTCGCTGGCGTTCGAGAACACCTACGCCCAGCTTGATACGCCGGCCCCGGTCACCGATTCCTCGTGCCTGACCAACTGGACACCGAACTGCAAATCCACCATTAACTACCTGGAGCACATCCAGCCGATTTGGGATGAGTGCCGGGTGAATCCGAATGAAGGTGGAGCTCTCACCTCTTGCACGAATTGTCATAGCAAAGCTGAAACCGGAGGCAAGTCTTGTCCGGGCGGTGATAGTGGCCCTGGCGGAGATTTAGTGCTCGGCGGTGGAAGTGCGTCTTGGGATGAACGCTTTATCGAGTCTTATGTCGAGCTGTTCGAAGCTGACTATTACATGCGGAAAACGGAAACAGGTGAATGGGTTGAGGTGGAAGACCCGGACGCGGAGGGCGCATGCCCTGGAGGTTTACAGGGTGATCTGACGATTCTGCCGGACCCGGGCGTGTGTTTCAGCCGAAGACTGATGAGCGCCCGCGGCGCCATCGCAAGTGCCCGTTTCTTCAGTCTGTTCGATAAAGACCCGGATGATGATGCCTACGAAATAGAAACGATCGAAACGGAGACCATCAAGCAGAGCCACACGGGCATGCTGACCGACGCCGAGCTGCGCCTGATTGCCGAGTGGCTGGATTCCGGCGGCCATATTTACAACGACCCGGAAAAATTTGAATTTCCGAATCCCTGAGAAGGACCGTAATTGTGAACGTTGCAATGGAGCAGACTGATACCATTAACCTGGATAGCCGGAGCCTTCCCAGCTTCGATATGCAGCGCGACGGGTGGGATATCCCACCCCGCGACGAGTGGCGTATTCAGGACAAGTTCCGGCAGACCAATGTCCGGGCTAAAACGAGCACCCTGTTCCGGCGTTTTAACGGCCACTACCTGTCCGTTTCCACGCATCGGCGCAAGAAAGAGCTGCCCGAGCAGGTCATTGACCTGACTTTTGTCGAGCCTGAAGCCCGGGAGGTGATGGATTACCGGTTGAGACTCTGGTTCGCCGCCTTTTGCCTGCTGACCATTCCGGCAGCTATCTATTCTCTGGTGCCAGCCTCGGCGCTGTGGCTGGTCGCCCCGGTGGCAATAGCGCTGACGTTGATGGTGATGGCCCTGCGCTGGCGCAAGCACTGTTTCGAGTTTGTTGCCCTGAACAGCGAGACTGTGCTGTTCCGTGTTGATGCTCTGTCGTCGGACGAAGCCCGGGTGGCTGCATTTCTTGATGCCCTGGCCAACGGTATTCGTCAGGGTCAGGAGCAGTTGCCTGAAGGACGGGAGCGGATTCCCCTGGCGGTGGCCGAAATGCGCCGGCTATCGGAGCGCGGGGTCATCTCCAAGGAGCAATACGAGACCATCAAGCACAAGTGGTTCTTCCGCTAGCGGCGGGCCCGGTTGTCTGCAGTCAGCCACCAACCAGGCCGGCTACCACCGCCCACAGGGTGGCGCCGGTTATCACCATGCCGAGCAACGCCAGCAGGCCGTCTCGCGCCACAATGCCCAGCCCGAATGTCATCAGCGCAGCACCGGCGCCATTGGCGCTAAAGGGCGCCACCTCCGTTGCCGGCATTGCCAGGGCAACCAACATGCAGACAATTGCCATAACGTAAAGCCCTGGGCCGTCTGCCAGCAAAACCAGCCGTGGGCCCGTCCATCGGTCCAGAAACCTCGCCGGCTTTTGGAGCCAGTCCAGCCCCTTCCAGCTGGTCCGTTCCCGCCGCCGATTCGCGGATCTGGTCCAGGAGCTGTTCCAGGTTTGGTGTGTGAATAAAGGGTACGACGATACAGCCTAGAGTTTTGAAGGTTTTGATTATTTTCAAGCGCCACAGGCATCAAACAAAGACAAGAGGTTCGGGGTATGATCAGCAATTCAACTACGCCCAAAAGCGAACGAAGAGGGCTTATACCTGTCATTACCTGTTCTACCGGGTTTCGGGAGCCATGCTGCTCTCAAGATCGCTCATCGACTGCTGCCCTACCTTTATCAGGCCAGTGGAAGGTCGATTGAGATCAACAACCAGTGTCACCAGCACCGCAAACGCAAGCGCTAAAGGGATCAGGGCAATTAATCGTCGATTGCCCGTATGTCCCACCTGTATGCCCAGGGTGATCATTGCCAGGGCATTGATGGCGGCTAACGCTACCCAGACACTCATGGGAACGCGATTACGCAAAGCCCCCGTCACTCGCTTTTCGTGCATATCAATCACGTCATTTATGGCTTGTACCACGAGTGCTGTATTGGTATCAGGTTGATCCAACGCGGCTGATGACACCGGAGCCCAGATGAGTCGATGGATCTCGGTCGATTTTTCCAAGGCCGTTTCTAAAGCGCTTCCGTCTGCAGCCGCCACGCGAATAGCGACGTAGTCCCTCAGTAGCTGCTTCACCTGGATTTTGTATCGCTCTTCAAGTAAGTCAGCTCGTAGATAGGCCGTTCCGATTAAATTCGCCTCTTCGAGGACATTCTTTTTCCTGAGATCATGCTGGCTAGAGGCCATGGAAAACGTAAAGGCAAGAACGAAGGCCAGCATGCCTAATAATCCGCCAACCATTGGCCCCAGTGAGGTGTTGAACTCCGTGTCCCCCCGCGTTTTGGCACGTACGCCAAACTGATAGCCCAATTCGCAAAAAAAGAGCATAAGTGCAGAGACCCCGAAAAAAATCCAAACTATAGGTATGGATTCAATCAGCTGAGAGTTCATTTAACACTCCAATCTGGGCGTTTTCTGCATCAAGTAGCGAACCCCGAGGGGATAACTTGCCAAGATGCACTACTCCGGGCCCCGGGCACTCTTAGCTTATAATTAAAGTATAGAATAGATTGTATTGGGTTTTGGCAGCACGAGATTGAAAAAGATGCTGACTCATGTGCAGAAGCAGTTCTTGGGATTCTCAGACGCCTGCATTAGTCTTGCCTCCCCGCGCCTCTTGTTTTTAGGATGCTACAAGCTTGTTCAATGATTCGCTCAATGCAACTGGAGGCGCTTGGCGGCATTCACCTGGCCCAAAGTTTCCGTGGGAGAAGTGCAATGTGCGGCCGCTACAACGTAATCGACGATCCACTCGTCCAGGATCTACTCGAAATCCTGGGCATCCCCATTCGAGTCCAAACCCGCCTCAACATAGCACCAGGTGCGAAAGGCCAGATCGTCTACGAGACAAACCAGGGAAGAATCCTGCAGGACGCCATCTGGTCACTACTCATCGAACCCAAACCCGACGGTAGCGGCTATCGCCCCTCACCAAAATACAGCACCTTCAACGCCCGATCGGGAAGCCTGGGAACCAGTCCACTCTGGAAAAAACGATTTCACTCCCAGCGTGCAATCATACCGGCCAGTGGCTTCCACGAATGGACCGGAGCGAAAGGGCATAAGCAGTGCTACAACATCCATCCCGTTAATAGCGCTATCGCCTTTGCAGGCCTTTATGAGCTCTGGGACTTTGAGGGCGACGTCGTCCCATCGTTTACCATCGTTACCCTGCCGCCACATCCCAGATTCAGCCATATTCACCCGAAGAGTATTCCCCTGATGCTTGGGCCGGACGATTTTGATATGTGGCTGGACCCGCATCTGACGAATACCGATCCGCTACAGCACCTGCTTACAACCCGCATCAGGGAGCCGTTGGTGGTGGAGCCGATAAAATCACCGGCGAGCCTGGAGAAAATGGGGCAGGGGGAAGAGATTCCAGCGGACGCGATGTGATTCGGGGCAGTCAGGCATAAAAAAAGCCCCTGAAATCAGGGGCTTTTTCGGTTGGTTGGTGGAGACGGCGGGAATTGAACCCGCGTCCGCCAGTACTCAGCCTTGAGATCTACATGCTTAGCGTCTCTCTATTGATTTAAGTTCAAGCGACCCGAGAGTCAGGGTGCAAGAACCGAGTTCTTTGAATCTTAGCCGTTAGCCAGTGAACTCTGGATAACGGAGCATCCCGTAAGCGATGACGTCCTGAGATGTAGCTCTGGGCTACGGGCGACCCAGTCAGGACGACTAGCAGCTTACGCTGCTAGTGCGTAGTTTTCGTCGTTTGCGACTATTGCGTTGCAGCTTTGGATTAACGAGATTGGCTGCCATCTCGACATGCACCCAAGGGTTCGCCACCAGCGTCGAAGCCATGTCGTCCCCTTACTCACAGTATATGTGGCCGGTTTGCCGGACTTCAAGGTTTGTTTGTTGTTGTTTTGTGCTTTCGGCCCGTAGTTATACCTACGCCACTTTCCCTTTCTTGTCTTTCGCGTTGCCTTGTCGGCCTGCCAGCGCCACCTGGCTCAGGGCCTCAAAGCTTTGTCGAAAATAGTCCATCACGGCGTCTGGTTCGGCGTGGATGGCTTTATCGACGGTAATGCCGAACTGCACAGTGCCGTCGTAGCTGAGAATGCTCATGCCGATACCGATATTGCCGCTCTGGGGCACCCAGAACATGGGTTGTGTCAGCTTGCTGCCCGCCAGGTACAGGGCATTTTTTGGCCCCGGCACATTGGTCAGTACTGCGGAGGCCTTGTTGCTGAGCAGGTCCAGGGCCCGCCGTTCAATAACATCGGGGCCGCGGCCAAATAGATCCAGAAGGCTGTAGGTAACCTGGGCCTGGTAAGACCGCTTAAGCCGGTTCATATTCTCCTGTACCTGTCGAAAACACATGATTGGGTCCTGCACTTCCACCGGCAGGGTAACCAGCACCAGTCCGAACTTGTTGCCGAGGGTTTCGATGGGTTGATCAAGAGGCCGCAAGTTAAAAGGAACGGCAACGCGAATTCCGCATTCCGGGATGGCTTCCTGATGCGCTGCAAAATGCCGCTGCAGAGCACCGGTGACGGTGCACAGCAGGGCATCATTAATGGTGCCACCCAGTGCCTTGGCACAGGCTTTTACTTCGGCCAGCTCCAGAGGGTCTGCCCAGGCAACCTGTTTGCGTCCGGAAAGAGGCTCTTTCAACCCGGTTTTGGGTTCAATGGGGGCCAGGCCGAGTTTGATTAGGTCCAGGGCCACGGCGCTGGCGGTCGACGCCAGTTTAAGGGGGTAATTAGGCTCTTCCCGAACGGACTGAATGAACAATCTCCCCTGGTTCGCGGCGGTCTGGAGGTTGTCCACTGTGCGGTGGAGCAGTTGCTGGATCGCGGATCGCTTGCGCGGTTTTGAATGGCGCTTTGACACTACTTTGCTGAGTTTTGGTTCTGGCGTTTTATCAGTCAGTGACAGCATGACCCGGACCAGCGAGATCCCATCGGCAATACAATGGTGGACGCGAATCAACAGTGCGCTGCCACCCTCATAATTGTCGATGTAATGCATTTGCCAGAGCGGTTGCCGAAAATCCAGAGAAGTACTGTTCAAGTCGCTGGCCAGTTTCTGGAGCTCGGCTTTGTCAGCTTTGCCCGGCAGGGCGATCTGGTGGAGGTGATTATCCAGGTCAAACAGGGAGTCATCCTGCCAGTAGGCCCGGTCTCCAGCCTCCACGACACGCTGGCGGAAGCGGTCGAAGCAGAGGAAGCGCTTCTCAATCGTGTGCCTGAGGCGGCTCATGGAAACGGGGCGGTCAAGCATCCACACTCCGCAGATCACCATGTGATTCTGGGGTGTGTCCATTCTCAGCCAGGCGTGGTCAACGGCGGACATGGGTGTCTGTTTAGGTGACATAAGCTCTCCCTTTGCCATGCACCGGAATTCCCGAGTACCCGATTATAGGCCTGTTGGAAATCTGAACAAAGAGAATGAGTATGCGACACACCGGCCAGTGGCGCCCATGACCGGGGTCAGAAATTTCGCGTTTTGTGCGGCTTCGTGATCAGAGGTTGGTATCGCGCAGGATGCGCTGTTTCTGGCGATTCCAGTCCCGCTCTTTCTCGGTGGCGCGCTTGTCGAACAGCTTCTTGCCTTTCACCAGGGCAATCTCGCACTTTACCTTGTTTTTCTTCCAGTAGAGTGCCAGCGGAATGCAGGTGTAGCCCGCCTGGTTCACCTTGCCAACGATCTTGCCGATTTCCTTGGCGTGCAGTAGCAGCTTGCGGGTTCGGGTCGGGTCCGCAATCACGTGGGTGGAGGCGGTAATCAGCGGTGTGATGTGGGAGCCGAGCAGCCAGGCTTCGCCGTCCTTCAGCAGTACGTAGGCATCGGTCAGCTGCGCCTTGCCGGCACGCAGGGATTTGACTTCCCAGCCCAGCAGTGCCAGGCCGGCCTCGAAGCGTTCCTCGATGTGGTATTCGTGTTTTGCCTTTTTGTTCAGGGCAATGGTGGCGCTCGGAGCGCCGGGTTTCTTCTTGCTCATGAATCGATGATCCGGAGTCGGACAAGGAATTTACCGGGCGTATTCATGCCGGAAAAGCGCGCATTGTAGCTCAGTAGTGCCAGACCGGTCACGAAATCGGCGCGATTGGCTGCATCGATAGTCGTATGGGGCGCAATTCCTCCGCTACAATGTGCCCTTAGATGTCGTCAGGGAATGGAATGCCTACTCCATACGAAACACCAATCGGGTCCTGGACCCGGCCAACCACCTTTTTCTGGGCTGCGACCGGAGCAACCTTTGGTCTGGCGAATGTGTGGCAGTTTCCCTACCTGGCAGGCCAGCACGGTGGCGGGCTGTTCATTCTGCTGTATCTGCTCTGCCTTCTACTGATAACCCTGCCTCTGATGGTGACGGAATCAGCCATGGGGCGCCATTCCCGCCATGGCCTGGTGCTGGCCATGGACGGGTATGTGCGCAGAGCCCGATGTTCCCGCGGGTGGGTATGGGCCGGCAGGATGGGTATTCTTGCAGCGCTTGTGGTGCTTTCCTTTACCGCTGTTTTTGGCGCCATTGCGCTGGCGTACGTTTTCTATGGTGCCATGGGCCGGTTTATCGGCGCCGGCGAGGCTGAGGCGGCGAGCACGCTGTCCGCGCTGGTCTCGGACCCGGAAGACTATCGCGTATTCATGGCCTGGCACGGGTTCTTCCTGCTGCTGGTCATCTGGGTCTCCATGCAGGGCGTGGTTGACGGTGTCGAGCGTGCTGTGCGGGTGGTGGCCCCGACCATGCTGCTGATGTTACTGGTGCTCTGTGGTCTGGCTGTGTGGACGGGTGAGTATCGCAGTGCCTCTAATTTCATGCTCAGTTTCCACCCCGACGACGTAACCCCGGAAAGCCTGCAGGCTGCCTTGTTTCATGCGTTTTTTACTCTGGGATTGGGTATGGGTGTGTGGACACTGTTCGGAGCCTACACGCCAGCCGGCACCCATCTCAAGCGCTCAGTGCTGGCAGTGGTGCTGATGGACACCCTGATCGCCATTGTTGCCGGCCTGGCAATCTACTCGCTGGTGCCCGGAGGGCATTCCATGGAAGGAGAGCGGGGCTTTGGCCTGCTTTTCCTGTCCCTGCCGGTGGCGTTATCGGACATGCCGGGCAGTCAGTTCCTGATTGCGAGCGTCTTTCTGGTTATTGTCATGATTGTATGGACAACGGCTCTCTCCCTGCTGGAACCCGTTGTCGGGTGGTTCTGTGAATGGACAGGCGCTCCGCGGGGCTGGTCGGTGTTTCTGATGGGGGGCGTGGTCTGGCTGCTAGGGCTCGGTTCCCTGCTGTCTTTCAACGTCTGGTCAGGCGTCCGTTTTGCCGGTGGAACCATCTTCCGATGGCTGGAGCTGGCCACGGGTGGTCTGTTGATTCCACTGGTGAGTATTCTGGTTGCTGTTTTTGCCGGTTGGTGTCTGACCCGTAACCTGACTTTTACCATACTGGGCAGTGCTCCGGGCCTGTTCCGGGGCATATGGTTCTGGGTGATGCGGCTGGTGCTACCCCTGGTCGTTGCGTATATCGGTATCCAGTACACAACGGTATCTTTGGCGGCTATGTGTAATACCGGCAGCGCTGCTCTCTGGTGCGGCCCGGCGGAGGCGATAGCGCCCGAACCCGTGCGCCCGCAAGGCTCTGGTGAAGGTTCTTCGGACCCCCAGGGCAGGGAGGGTGAGGCTGGCCGAGAGGAGGGCGAAGAGCCTCCGCAAACCGAGAGCGACAGTGAACAGGATGGCGCAAATGGAGGTGAAGGTGGTCCCAAGGAGGACGAGATCCTTTATCATAGCGTCTGATAAAGACTGACTTCGCTGGTAAGCTCCCGCAGCGTCATCTATTCAAGCACGTAAAAGCAGGACGTTCTCCTCAAATGCCCCATCAGATCGATAAAACCGCGCTGGTTATGCATCCGGCAGACCGCATGTTCCATCTGGTCAACGACGTAGCCCGGTATCCGGAGTTTCTTCCCTGGTGCGCCGACACGGAAATACATGAAGAAACGGGGAGCCAGATTGTTGCCTCCATGGATATTGCCAAAGGCGGTATTCGACATCGTCTGACTACCCGTAATCAGCTGTTGCTGCCGCATACCATTGAAATGAATCTGGTGGATGGGCCGTTCCGGAATCTCAGTGGACGCTGGCACTTCAAATCCCTGGATGACAATGCCTGCAAGGTTATTCTGACCCTGGAGTTCGAGTTTTCCGGGTCACTGTCGCGCATGACGTTCGGGCCGGTATTCAATCAGGCGGCGACGACAATGGTGGACGCTTTTTGTCGACGTGCTGACGAGCTTTATCGCGGAGGTGAGTCGTGATTGATGTGGAAGTGGCGTTTGCCCGGCCAGACAGGCAGGAGATCATCCGTTTACAAGTGGAAGAGGGCACCTCCGCGGTGGAGGCCGTGCGGCGTTCCGGTATTGCCGCTGTTTTTCCGGAAATTGATCCGGAAAACGACGACATGGGTATCTTTGGCAAGGTCCTCAAGGCCCCGTCTGCCCATGAACTGCGGGACGGCGACCGGGTCGAAATCTACCGGCCGCTGAAAATTGATCCCAAGCAGGCCCGGCTCAACCGGGCAAAGAAGAAGACCTGATGCTGGCTTAGTACGCCGGAGTTTCTTCCAGCAATTGTGCCTCGTAGTAGGAATACTGCTCGTTTTCGTAGTAGACAATAACCCGCTGTTCCTTGATGTCGCCACCGCCGCGCTGGAAGGTGTAGACGTAATATTCACGGGAAGGGTCAGCCGGATTGGTCATCAGGGGTGTTCCCAGCAGGGAGTGAACCTGGCTGCGGGACATGCCTTCGGTCAGTGAGGTCAGCTCTTCGTCAGTGAGTATGTTTCCCTGTTGTACGTTGATTTTGTACACACCTGGGAAAGCACAGCCAGTCATGATGAGAGTGAGAATGAGAGCTGTGATCTTTTGCATCGCCGGGGGAAATCCTCTATCTTGAAATCGCCTGCCAGGGGCAGGTGTGACACGGTCTGACCGTTAACATGCGGCTCCATCATACCGGAAGCCGTGAGGCACACCAAAGAGTGAATCGTAACATGTCATCCGAAAACACCGAATTGCGGAAAGTCGGTCTTAAAGTCACTCTGCCGCGAGTGAAAATCTTCAATATCCTGGAAAACTCCGAGGAACATCACCTCAGTGCCGAGGACGTTTACAAAAAGCTTCTGGAACAGGGTGATGACGTGGGCCTGGCGACTGTGTACCGGGTGCTGACCCAGTTTGAGGCTGCAGGCCTGGTTCTGCGCCACAACTTTGAGGGTGGGCATGCGGTGTTCGAGATGGCTGGTGACGACCATCATGACCACATGGTCTGCACGCAGACCGGGGAAGTCATTGAATTTGTTGATGATATCATTGAAGAGCGCCAGCAGAAAATCGCCAAAGAGCGCGGCTATGAGATCGTCGATCACAGCCTGATTCTCTACGTCAAACCCATCAAGTCCTGAACGCCGGGGTAGAAAAGAAAAAAGGGGCGGGTTTCAGGCCCGCCCCAAAAACTCTCAGGATCGAGAGGGGAATACGTTCGCTTTCTGTAAGTCTTCAGTGATGCGTGGCCTGGCCCTTGGTGAACATTTCATGGGCATGGGCAATGGTGTGTTCGGTCATATCAACACCGCCCAGCATCCGGGCTACCTCGCTTACCCTGCCATCATCGTCCAGTGACTCGATTTTCGAGTAGGTGGCGTCAGCTTCCGTAAACTTGCTGACGAACAGGTGCTGGTGGCACTGCGCGGCCACCTGGGCCAGATGCGTTACGCACAGAACCTGCCCGTTATCGCCCAGGCTTCGCAGCAGGCGACCAACCACTTCGGCGGTTCCGCCGCCAATACCTACGTCTACTTCGTCAAACACCAGTGTGGGTGTCGTGGAGGTTTGGGCAACCACTACCTGAATGGCCAGGCTGATACGTGACAGTTCGCCGCCGGAGGCTACCTTGGCCAGCGGCCGAGCAGGCTGACCGGGGTTGGCGCTGACCAGGAACTCGATATCTTCCAGGCCATGGGGGGCTGGTTCGTCACCCTTGTTGCGGCTCAGGTGGGTTACAAACTGGACGGCTGGCATGCTCAGCTGCGCCAGCTCTTCAGCGATACGCTGATCCAGGTTGGCCGCGGCCTGTTGCCGTGCCTCTGACAGCTGTGTGGCGAGTTCGTTGAACTGACGAAGTTGTGCTTCCAGTTCTGCTTCCAGTTTTTCAACGCTGCCTTCGCCATCGTCCAGCGAGGCCAGTTCGGCGCTCAGGCTCTGGTGGAATTCAGGCAGGGTTTCCGGTGTGATGCGGTGCTTGCGGGCCATCTGATAGATGGCGCTGAGGCGCTCTTCCACTTCGGCAAGCCTGGCGGGATCGGCGTCATAGTCTTCCACGAAATGCCGCAGGTTATCCCCGGCCTCGGTAATCTGGATTTGCGCCTCGTTCAGCATCTGGATGGTTTCTGCCAGTGCTGGTACCTCCACGGGCAGTTGTTCCAGTTGCTGCAGCGCCTGCCGCACCAGATTTGCGGCGCTGTTGTCGTCTTCCGTGCACAGCAAAGTGGCCTGGTGGCTGCCATGCAGAACGGCGTCTGCGTGGCTGAGCTGCTCCTGTTCCTGCTCCAATTGCTCCTGTTCACCCTCCTCCAGGGCGAGCCGGTCAAGTTCCTCCACCTGGTACCGAAGCAGTTGCAGGCGGGCCTCGGCTTCATCAGCATTCTGCCGGCGTTCGGTCAGCCGCTGGTGAGTCTTGTGCCAGATTTTCCAGGCGTCTCTGGTCTGTTCTGCCACCATTTCCACACCGGCAAATTCGTCCAGCAGTTTACGGTGGGTTTCCTTACGAAGTAGTGACTGGTGCTGATGCTGGCTGTGGATGTCCATCAGGGCGCTGCCCAGGTCCTTCAGGTGTGCGAGCGGGCAGGGTTGGCCGTTGATGTAAGCGCGGGAGCGTCCGTCCTTGCTGATTACCCGGCGCAGGATGCACTCATTGTCGTCATCCAGTTCGTGCTCTTCCAGCCATTGCCTCGCTTCTGCGATCGCGGATACATCGAAAGTTGCGGTGATATCTGCGCGCTTGGCACCGTGTCGCACGGCGCCGGCATCAGCACGACCACCCATGGCGAGGCCAAGGGCATCCAGCACGATGGATTTGCCGGCACCGGTTTCCCCGGTCAGAGCTGTCATGCCCTTTCCAAACTGAAGTTCAACCCGCTCGGCAATGGCGTAATTGGAGACGGTGAGCTGTGTGAGCATGCAGATATCCTCCGCTCGATTCCTGAATACTGTTAATACATACAGTGACTGTGAATATATACAGGGTTTTTGTGGTTTGCAAACATCACCGGAAGAATTTGTGAGTGAATGATGACTTTAAAGGTTGAAACATTCGTTACGGGCCCCATATCCGTTCGCAAACACGTTTTTCCCGGCTATGTCTGGCCGGGAGCAATAGTTAATCGGCCGTTGTGACGGCCGTCGACGACCAAGCAGGAGTTGCCATGAGCGCTGACGACAAGCATAACGATCGGGCTGAGGAAGAGCTTAGGTATGCCGCTGAAGCGGCCGACCAGGATAAAGACCAAGATAAAGACCAGGATAACCAGGATAACCAGGATAAAGGTGCCGCTGAGGAAGCTGAGGAGACCTCTCCCGAAAGCGAAGTTGATGCACTGAAGGCGCAGGCCCAGGATTTCCAGGAGCAGATGCTGCGCTCCCAGGCAGAGATGCAGAACGTCCGCCGGCGCGCCGAAATTGATGTGGAAAAGGCTCATAAATTCGCGTTGGAGAAGTTTGTCAAAGAGCTTCTGCCAGTGGCTGACAGCCTGGAAAAGGCCGTGGAAAGCACAGAAGGGCATCAAGAGGCGGGCGAGCAGGTGGCTTCTATCCGCGAGGGGGTTGAGATGACCCTGAATCTTTTCATGAACAGCCTGAAAAAATTCAACGTCGAGCAGCTTGACCCGGTCGGCGAGCCGTTCGACCCGCAGAAACATGAAGCCCTGTCGATGGTGCCGGCACCGAATGCCGAGCCCAACAGTGTGGTGTCTGTCGTCCAGAAGGGCTACATGCTGAACGACCGGCTGGTTCGCCCGGCAATGGTGATGGTAGCCAAAGCAGAGAGTTCACCAAAAATCGACGAACAGGCTTGAAAAGCAGATTAAAGCGCCAATATAGCCTGTAAACAGGCAGAGCGCCGGGCCACCCGGAACAGCCTTGCCGGTAATGGTTTGAAGGTAGCCGGAACTGAATTGAACAACCGAATTGGAGTAATTGCATGAGTAAGATCATTGGTATCGACCTGGGAACCACAAACTCCTGTGTTGCCATCATGGATGGCGACAAGGTCAAGGTTATCGAAAACGCCGAGGGTGATCGCACCACCCCGTCTATTGTCGCGTACACCGAAGACGGTGAAACGCTGGTAGGCCAGTCTGCCAAGCGTCAGGCAGTCACCAACCCGAACAACACCCTGTACGCCATCAAGCGTCTGATCGGTCGTCGTTTTGAAGACGACGTGGTCCAGAAAGACATCAAGATGGTGCCCTACAAGATCGCCAAGGCTGATAACGGCGATGCGTGGGTCGAAGTGAAGGGTGAAAAGATGGCGCCCCCGCAGGTGTCTGCGGAAATCATCAAGAAGATGAAGAAGACCGCCGAGGACTACCTGGGTGAGAAAGTAACCGAAGCGGTTATCACCGTGCCGGCCTACTTTAACGACAGCCAGCGTCAGGCCACCAAAGACGCCGGCAAGATTGCCGGCCTGGATGTGAAGCGCATCATCAACGAGCCGACTGCAGCTGCCCTGGCCTATGGCCTGGACAAGAAGAGCGGTGATCGCACAGTGGCCGTTTATGACCTGGGTGGTGGTACCTTCGACATCTCCATCATCGAGATTGCCGATGTAGACGGTGAGCACCAGTTTGAAGTGCTGGCCACCAACGGCGACACCTTCCTCGGTGGTGAAGACTTCGACATGAAGCTGATCGAATATCTTGCCGATCAGTTCAAGAAAGACAGCGGCATTGACCTGCGCGGTGACTCACTGGCCATGCAGCGCCTGAAAGAAGCTGCCGAGAAGGCCAAGATCGAGCTGTCCAGCAGCCAGCAGACCGACGTTAACCTGCCATACGTGACGGCAGATGCCAGCGGTCCCAAGCACATGAATGTGAAAGTGACCCGCGCCAAGCTGGAGTCTCTGGTTGAAGAACTGGTCGAGCGCAGCCTTGCGCCTTGCCGCACCGCGCTGGAAGATTCCGGTGCCAAGATCGGTGAGATCGACGAAGTGATCCTGGTCGGCGGTCAGACCCGCATGCCGATGGTTCAGGAGAAGGTGAAGAACTTCTTCGGTAAGGAAGCGCGTAAAGACGTGAACCCGGACGAAGCCGTAGCCATGGGTGCTGCCATCCAGGCGGCCGTGCTCTCCGGTGACGTGAAGGACGTTCTGCTTCTCGACGTAACCCCGCTGACCCTGGGTATCGAAACCATGGGTGGTGTGGCGACGCCGCTGATCGACAAGAACACCACGATTCCGACCAAGAAGTCGCAGACCTTCTCCACTGCGGATGACAACCAGACTGCGGTAACCATCCACGTGGTTCAGGGTGAGCGCAAGCAGGCGGCACAGAACAAGTCACTGGGTCGCTTCGACCTGGCCGACATCCCGCCGGCACCCCGTGGCGCGCCGCAGATCGAAGTTACCTTCGACATTGATGCCAACGGTATCCTGAACGTGTCGGCGAAAGACAAGGCGACCGGCAAGGAACAGTCCATCGTGATCAAGGCGTCTTCCGGTCTGAACGAAGACGAAATCGAGAAGATGGTCCGTGATGCCGAGGCCAATGCCGACGAAGACCGCAAGTTCGAAGAGCTGGTCCAGGCCCGTAACCAGGGCGACGCGATGGTTCACACCGTACGCAAGACCCTGGCCGATGCCGGTGACAAGGTGTCCGACAGCGAGAAGGAGTCTATTGAAGCCTCGATCAAGGAGCTGGAAGAAGCTCTGGCCGGATCCGACAAGGACGATATTGAGGCCAAGACCCAAAAGCTGACAGAAGCATCTTCTGAAATGGCCCAGAAGATGTACGCGGATCAGGCAGAACAGGCCCAGCAGGCCGGGGGCGAGGAAACAGCCCAGTCCGGTGCCAGCGACGACGCCGTTGATGCCGAGTTTGAAGAAGTCAAAGACGACGACAAGCGATAAAACTTAAGATCATCAGGCAGTTGGAAAACGCGGGAGCTCTCCCGCGTTTTCCTCGTTTTACCAACAGGGTTTTAGAGCATGGCCAAGCGCGATTATTACGAGATTCTCGGGTTGTCCCGGGAAGCGGATGAAAAAGAGATCAAGCGAGCCTACCGCAAGCTCGCGATGAAGTATCATCCTGACCGGAATCCGGATGATGAGGACGCCGACCACAAGTTCAAGGAAGCCAGCGAAGCTTACGAGATACTGTCGGATTCCTCCAAGCGTGCGGCTTACGACCAGTTTGGCCACGCCGGTGTTGATGGCTCGGCCGGTGGCGGATTCGGAGGCGGCGGTGGTGCCAGCTTCTCCGACATCTTTGGTGATGTGTTTGGTGATATCTTCGGTGGAGGTGGTGGTCGTGGCCGCAACACCCGCGGTGCCGACCTGCGCTACACTCTGGAACTGGATCTGGAAGAAGCGGTAAAAGGCAAAACCGTCCAGATCCGCATCCCCGGTCATACCGAATGTGAAACCTGTGATGGCAGCGGTGCCGAAAAAGGCTCCCGCCCGGAAGCCTGTGGCACCTGTAATGGCATGGGCCAGGTTCGCATGCAGCAGGGCTTCTTTACCGTGCAGCAGGCCTGCCCCACATGCCGGGGCGCCGGCAAGGTTATCAAGAATCCGTGCAGAACCTGCCACGGTGCTGGCCGGGTCCAGGAAGAGAAGACGCTCTCGGTCAAGGTTCCGCCAGGCGTGGACACCGGTGACCGCATTCGTCTCTCCGGCGAAGGCGAGATGGGCATCGACGGTGGCCCGCCCGGGGATCTGTACGTGCAGATTGCCGTTCGCGAGCACTCCATCTTCACCCGGGATGGCCGCAACCTGTACTGCGAAGTTCCCATCAGCATTGTCGACGCCGCCCTCGGTGGCGAGCTGGAAGTACCCACGCTCGACGGCCGCGTGAAACTGAAGATCCCACCGGAAACCCAGACCGGCAAACTTTTCCGTCTGCGTAACAAGGGCGTCAGCCCCGTTCGTGGCGGACCATCCGGCGACCTGTTGTGTCGGGTTCAGGTAGAAACACCGGTTAATCTCACCAAGCGCCAGAAAGAGTTGCTGGAAGAATTCCAGACAACCCTGGATAGCGGCGGTGGTAACCAGCACGGACCACGGAAAAGCTCCTGGTTTGAAGGTGTGAAAAGCTTCTTCGACGAAATGAAATTCTGAGGACGGGTGACATGGGCGACATAAGGGTAGCGATCATCGGCGCGGCAGGGCGCATGGGCAAGGTGCTGATCGAAGCTGTTGACGGCACCGGAGGCCTTGAGCTCGGCGCTGCCATTGTCGAGCCGGCCAGCAGTCTCATCGGCGCCGACGCCGGAGAAATGACCGGTATCGGCAAAACCGGCATCAAAATGTCCGGCAGCCTGGCCGACGTGAAAGACGATTTCGACGTACTCGTCGACTTCACCTTCCCGGACCTGACCCTGGAAAACGCCGAGTTCTGCAAAGCCAACGGCAAGATGATCGTCATCGGCACCACCGGCCTCACCGACGCCGAAAAAGAGCAGCTGGCCCTGGCCGCCGAACAGGCTCCCGTGGTCTTCGCACCCAACATGAGCGTGGGCGTCAACGTCACCCTCAACCTGCTGCGCACCGCCGCTGCAGCGTTGGGTGACGACTACGACGTGGAAATCATCGAAGCCCACCACCGCCACAAAAAAGACGCCCCCTCCGGCACGGCATTGCGCATGGGCGAAGTCGTTGCCGATGCCCTCGGCCGCGACCTCAATGAATGCGCCGTCTACGGTCGCGAGGGCTTCACTGGCGAGCGCACCCGCAAGGAAATCGGTTTCGAAACCATTCGTGCCGGGGATGTGGTTGGTGATCACACCGTTATGTTTGCCACTGAGGGTGAGCGCATTGAGATTACCCATAAGGCGAGTAGCCGGATGACGTTTGCCAAAGGGGCGATGCGGGCGGCGTTGTGGTTGGATGGCAAGCCTGCGGGGTTGTATGACATGCAGGATGTTTTGGGGTTGAAGTAGGGGGTACCCAGCCAACAGCCGGTGTAGCGTCAAGCCCAAATGAGCGTGGACACAAAGCCCCATATTTCTTACAATGACGCGGTTTAACTGCACCAAGCGTAGCTTTGACAACGCTCTATAGAAAAAGCGGGACGGAGTTCAACTCCCTCTCGCTTTTTTGCGACCTGAATTTGCGCTTGCGTTCCTGTTCGTGACGAACCTGTACGCCACTCGATGAGGATACAAGCCTTGAGTACACCAGCCATCCTTGCACTCGCAGACGGAAGCCTGTTTTACGGCACCGCCATTGGCGCTGAAGGGGAAACCAGCGGCGAAGTGGTGTTTAACACCGCCATGACCGGTTACCAGGAAATCCTGACCGATCCGTCCTACTCCCGCCAGATTGTCACCCTCACTTACCCTCACATCGGCAATACCGGTGTGAACGAAGAAGATATCGAATCCGATCGCATCCAGGCCGCCGGCCTGATTATCCGCGATCTGCCCCTGATGGTGAGCAACTGGCGAAGCACCGGTTCCCTGCAGGATTACCTGCGCGCCAACAACATCGTGGGCATTGCCGACATCGACACCCGTCGTCTCACCCGTATCCTGCGGGATAAAGGCTCCCAGAATGGCGCAGTGGTCGCCGGCGCGGATGCCACTGCAGACCGTGCCCTGGAACTGGCCAACGCCTTTCCCGGCCTGAAGGGCATGGACCTGGCAAAGGAAGTCACCGCGGACAAAATCTGGACCTGGAGCCAGAGCGAGTGGAGCATCGAAAGTGGCTACGGTGAGCGCACCGAATCGAAGTTCAAGGTCGTTGCCTGGGACTACGGCGTAAAGCTCAACATCCTGCGCATGCTGGCGGGTCGTGGGTGCGACATCACGGTAGTGCCGGCACAGACGCCTGCCTCCGAAGTGCTGGCGATGAATCCGGACGGCGTTTTCCTGTCCAATGGCCCCGGCGATCCTGAGCCCTGCGATTACGCCATCACGGCTATTCGCGAAGTGCTGGAAACCGAGATTCCGGTATTCGGCATCTGCCTCGGCCACCAGTTGCTGGCCCTGGCCAGCGGTGCAAAGTCCATCAAGATGGGCCACGGTCACCACGGCGCCAACCATCCGGTGCAGAACCTGAAAGACGGTACCGTGATGATCACCAGCCAGAACCACGGCTTCGCGGTAGACGAGGCCAGCCTGCCGGATAACCTGGAGGCGACCCATAAATCCCTGTTTGACGATTCCCTGCAGGGAATACGTCGCACCGACAAACCGGCTTTCAGCTTTCAGGGTCACCCGGAAGCCAGCCCCGGCCCCCACGATGTGGCGCCGCTGTTTGATGAATTTATTCGCCTGATGGAGGCACGTTGATGCCAAAGCGTACCGACATTAAAAGCATACTGATCCTGGGCGCCGGTCCCATCGTGATCGGGCAGGCGTGCGAGTTTGATTACTCCGGAGCCCAGGCCTGCAAGGCCCTGCGGGAAGAGGGGTACCGGGTTATCCTGGTTAACTCCAACCCGGCCACCATCATGACGGACCCGGTCATGGCCGATGCCACCTACATCGAACCCATCACCTGGAAAACCGTCGAAAAGATTATCGAGAAAGAGCAACCGGACGCACTGCTACCCACCATGGGCGGTCAGACGGCGCTGAACTGCGCGCTGGATCTGGAGCGGCACGGCATACTCGAGAAGCACGGTGTGGAAATGATTGGTGCCAATGCCGACACCATCGACAAAGCCGAGGACCGCGACCGTTTCGACAAGGCCATGAAAAAGATCGGTCTGGAGTGCCCGCGCGCCACCATCGCCCATACCATGGCGGAAGCCTGGGAAGTGGCTGACGATATCGGCTTCCCCTGTATCATTCGCCCATCCTTCACCATGGGCGGCTCCGGTGGCGGTATTGCGTACAACCGCGACGAATTCGAAGAAATCTGTACCCGTGGCCTGGACCTGTCGCCGACCAATGAGTTGCTGATCGACGAGTCCCTGATCGGCTGGAAAGAATACGAGATGGAAGTTGTCCGCGACAAGAACGACAACTGCATCATCGTCTGCGCCATCGAGAACTTCGATGCCATGGGCGTGCACACCGGTGACTCCATCACCGTAGCGCCGGCCCAGACCCTCACCGACAAGGAATACCAGATCATGCGGAACGCCTCGCTGGCGGTGCTGCGTGAAATCGGTGTGGAAACCGGCGGCTCCAACGTGCAGTTTGGTGTCAATCCGGATAACGGGCGCGTGGTGGTCATCGAGATGAACCCCCGGGTGTCCCGTTCCTCAGCGTTGGCCTCCAAGGCCACTGGCTTCCCGATCGCCAAGGTGGCGGCAAAATTGGCGGTGGGTTACACCCTCGATGAGCTGCGCAATGAAATTACCGGTGGCGTGACTCCGGCCTCGTTCGAGCCCAGCATCGACTACGTGGTCACCAAGATTCCGCGCTTCACCTTCGAGAAGTTTCCCCAGGCCGATGCCCGCCTGACCACCCAGATGAAATCCGTGGGCGAGGTGATGGCCATCGGGCGTACCTTCCAGGAGTCCCTGCAGAAAGCCATGCGCGGCCTGGAAGTGGGTTCTGATGGCTTCGAAGAGCGGGTGGACCTGAGTACCACGGACGGCCAGGAAACCCTGACCCAGGAACTGAACGTGCCCGGTGCCGAGCGCCTGTGGTACATCGGTGATGCCTTCCGTGCCGGTATGTCCGTGGACGATGTGTTCCGCAACACCCATGTGGACCCCTGGTACCTGGCCCAGATCGAGGATCTGATCAAAGAGGAGAATGCCCTCAAGTCAGCCGGCAAGGCCGATATTGACCGTGACACCCTGTTTCGCCTCAAGCGCAAGGGCTTCTCGGATGCCAGGCTGGCCACGTTGTTGGGTATTTCCGAGATCAGCCTGCGCAAGCTGCGACATGAACTGAACATTCGCCCGGTCTACAAGCGCGTGGACACCTGCGCAGCGGAGTTTGCCTCTTCTACGGCCTACATGTATTCATCCTATGAGGAAGAGTGCGAAGCGGATCCGTCAGACCGCGAGAAAATCGTGGTGATCGGTGGCGGGCCTAACCGCATCGGTCAGGGTATCGAGTTTGATTATTGCTGTGTTCATGCCGCACTCGCGATGCGTGACGATGGCTATGAAACCATCATGATCAACTGCAACCCGGAAACGGTGTCCACCGATTACGACACCTCGGACCGCCTCTACTTCGAGCCGATCACCCTGGAAGATGTCCTCGAAATCATTAACGTCGAGAAGCCGAAGGGTGTCATTGTCCAGTACGGTGGTCAGACGCCGCTTAAGCTCGCCCGGGGCCTGGAGGCCGCTGGTGTGCCCATCATCGGTACCAGTCCGGACGCCATCGACCGTGCCGAAGACCGGGAGCGTTTCCAGCAGATGATTGGCCGCCTGGGCCTGATCCAGCCGGAAAACGCCACCGTGCGCAGCCACGAGGAAGGCATTGTGGCGGCTCGTGAGATCGGTTACCCGCTGGTGGTACGCCCGTCCTACGTGCTGGGTGGCCGTGCCATGGAGATTGTCTACGACGAAGAAGAGCTGGTGCGTTACATGCGCAATGCGGTGCTGGTCTCCAACGACAGCCCGGTATTGCTGGACCACTTCCTGAATGCGGCCATTGAGGTGGATATCGACGCCATCAGCGACGGCAAGGATGTGGTGATTGGCGGTATCATGCAGCATATCGAACAGGCCGGCGTGCATTCTGGCGACTCCGCCTGCTCCCTGCCGCCCTACACGCTGCCCAAAGATGTACAGGACGAAATGCGCGAGGCCGTGCGCAAGATGGCCATCGAGCTGGATGTTATCGGCCTGATGAACGTGCAGTTGGCGTGGCAGGACGACCGCATCTACGTCATCGAGGTGAACCCCCGGGCTTCCCGCACAGTGCCGTTCGTTTCCAAGGCCATCGGTGTATCCCTGGCCAAGGTGGCAGCACGGGTTATGGCCGGCAAGTCGCTGGCGGAACAGGGATTTACCCAGGAAATTGTACCGACCCATTATTCCGTCAAGGAATCGGTATTCCCGTTCAACAAGTTCCCGGCTGTGGACCCCATTCTGGGCCCGGAAATGAAATCCACCGGCGAGGTGATGGGCATTGGCGACAGCTTTGACGAAGCCTTCGCCAAGGCAGCGCTGGCCTCTGGCGAACGCCTTCCGGTCAAGGGGACAGCCTTTATGTCGGTCCGTGACGTGGATAAGCCAGGTGCCGCCAAGGTGGCGCAGGATCTGGTCGACGCCGGCTTCAAGGTGATTGCGACCACCGGTACTGCCAAAGCGCTGAAAGAGGCCGGCATTACCGTTGACCGGGTGAACAAGGTGCGGGAAGGGCGTCCGCACATTGTGGATGCCATCAAGAATGGTCAGGTTCAGCTGATTATCAACACTACCGAAGGGCGCAAAGCCATTTCAGACTCGGCGCAGATTCGCCAGTCTGCCTTGCAGTCCAAGGTAACCTATACAACGACCCTGGCGGGTGGCGAAGCGTTCTGCAGGGCAATCATGTTTGGCCCAGAGCGCACTGTGCGCCGTCTTCAGGATCTACACGCAGGAAAGTAAGACTATGGCTGACAGAGTACCCATGACAAAGGCGGGTGAAACCCGCCTGCGCGAGGAGCTTAAGAAGCTCAAGTCCGAAGATCGTCCCCGGGTGATCGCGGCTATTTCCGATGCTCGTGAACACGGCGACCTGAAAGAGAATGCGGAATATCATGCCGCCCGGGAGCAGCAGAGCTTTATTGAAGGCCGCATCCAGGAAATCGAGGGCAAGCTGTCCGCAGCTCAGGTCATCGACGTCAATACCATCGAGAACACCGGCAGGGTGATTTTCGGTACCACGGTGCGTCTGCTGAACGTGGATACGGATGAGCAGGTGACCTACCAGATCGTCGGTGAAGACGAGGCCGACATCAAGGCCGGCAAATTGTCGATTTCTTCGCCAATAGCCCGCGCACTGGTGGGCAAGAGTGAGGGAGACGTGGTGGCAATTCGGGTGCCCTCAGGAACGGTCGAGTACGAGATCGAGCAGGTAGAGCACCTCTGAGGCTTGGCATGCCCCGGGCACAAAAAAGCCGGCTGGGTTCACCCCGCCGGCTTTTTGCTTCTCATGCCTGTTGCCAGTGGCTGATTCAGTGCTTTTGGCGCAGCAGGTTGGAGAGTTTCGGGTTGGGCTTTTTCGCCCTGCGCATGATGACGGCAATCTTGCCGATGGTCTGCACCAGTTCTGCGCCCGAGGCTTCGCATAATGCGGCTACCGCCTCCTGGCGAGCTTCGCGGTCCTGGCTTGCTACCTTGATCTTGATCAGCTCATGATCGTTGAGGGCGCGCTCAAGCTCTTCCTGCAGCCCTTCTGTCAGCCCCTTGTCGCCTACGATGATGACTGGCTTCAGGTTGTGGGCGATGCCCCGGTACTCCCGGCGCTGTTCTGGCGAAAGACTCATCATGTAATCTCTTTATGGATGCAATTAACAAAACGTCAGCGGCCAAACAGCTGACGATTCCGTATAATTGCAGGATTGTAACAGATCGCCCGGCCGGTGAAATGGCAGTTACCACGTATCCAGGCTCGGCGGCAGAATGTTTTTGGAGGTGGGTTTTGGCCCGTTCGAAAACCAGTGACCGCTGGCTGAAGGAACATTTCGACGACGTCTGGGTCAAAAAGTCCCGTGAGGACGGATATCGTTCCCGCGCCAGCTATAAGCTGATTGAACTTGATGAAAAAGACCGGCTGTTCCGGCCCGGTCAGATTGTTGTGGATCTGGGCGCGGCGCCCGGTGGCTGGTCCCAGGTCGCTGTTGAGCGGATTGGCGACAAGGGCGTGGTGATTGCCAGTGATATCCTGGAAATGAGCCCGCTTGCGGGCGTGGAATTCGTCCAGGGGGATTTTACCGAGCAGTCAGTGCTGGATGAATTGCTGGAATTAATGGGTGGCCGACGGGCTGACGTTGTAATTTCAGATATGGCACCCAATATGAGTGGTATGGCGGCAGTAGATATTCCCAACGCCATGGGCCTGGTGGAGCTGGCGCTGGATATGGCGCAGCAGGTGTTGAAGCCAGGTGGCGTGTTTGTCGCCAAGGTCTTTCAGGGAGAAGGATTCGATACCCTGCTGGCCGAGATGCGTAAAAGTTTTGGCACCGTTGTCAGCAGGAAGCCTGACTCCTCCCGGGCACGATCAAGGGAGATCTACCAGGTGTGCAAGGGATTTAAGGGCTGACCCGCCCGCAGAACGGAAGTGGCCATGGGGATTGACACCCCGGCAGTGGCCGATACGGATAGGCCGATTCTGGTGGACGGGCGTACAATTGGTGTAAGGTGTCAGAAAAGGCTTTCTCCTGACGGGGCGATCCTTCAATTCACAGGTGATGATCCTTGAACGATATGGCAAAAAATCTGGTTCTCTGGCTAATTATAGCCGCCGTACTGCTGATGGTGTTTCAGAATTTTACTCCCACCACCAGCGGCCAACAGGTCAATTATTCGCAGTTCGTGGAAATGGTGCAGGACGGGCAGGTCCGTCAGGTAACCATTGACGGTCTGGAGGTTCAGGGTGTCCGTGGTGACGGTTCCCAGTTCCAGACCATCCGGCCCCAGTTGGCTGATCAGAAGCTGATGGACGATCTGCTGGCTAACCAAGTCGAAGTCATTGGCAAGGAGCCCGAGCGCCAAAGCCTCTGGACCCAACTGCTGGTGGCTGCCTTCCCGATTCTTATCATTATAGCTCTGTTCGTATTCTTCATGCGGCAGATGCAAGGCGGTGGCGGCGGCAAAGGGCCTATGTCCTTTGGCAAGAGTAAGGCCAAGCTGATGAGCGAGGATCAGATCAAGACCACCTTTGGCGATGTCGCCGGTGTGGACGAGGCCAAGGAAGACGTCAAGGAGCTGGTGGATTTCCTGCGGGATCCCAGCAAATTCCAGCGTCTTGGCGGCAGCATTCCCAAAGGCGTATTGATGGTGGGTCAGCCGGGTACTGGTAAAACCCTGCTTGCCAAGGCGATTGCCGGCGAAGCCAAGGTTCCCTTCTTCTCCATCTCCGGCTCGGACTTTGTGGAAATGTTCGTGGGTGTGGGCGCGTCCCGTGTCCGTGACATGTTCGAGCAGGCCAAGAAGCAGAGTCCCTGCATCATCTTCATTGACGAGATTGATGCGGTCGGTCGCCATCGTGGCGCCGGCATGGGTGGTGGTCACGACGAACGTGAGCAGACCCTGAACGCGCTGCTCGTTGAGATGGACGGCTTTGAGGGTAACGAAGGCGTTATCGTGATCGCTGCCACCAACCGTCCGGACGTACTGGACCCTGCGCTACTGCGCCCGGGCCGTTTTGACCGCCAGGTCGTGGTTGGTCTGCCGGACATTATCGGCCGTGAGCAGATTCTGAAAGTGCACATGAAGAAAGTGCCATTGTCCGATGGCGTCGAGCCGAAGCTGATCGCCCGTGGCACGCCCGGATTCTCGGGCGCCGATCTGGCTAACCTGGTTAACGAGGCAGCTCTGTTCGCGGCTCGCCGCAACCAGCGCCTGGTTTCGATGGAAGAGTTCGAGCTCGCGAAAGACAAGATCATGATGGGTGCCGAGCGCAAATCCATGGTCATGAGCGAGAAAGAGAAGCGGAACACTGCCTATCACGAGTCCGGTCACGCGATTGTAGGGCGTTTGGTGCCTGAGCATGATCCGGTCTACAAGGTGAGCATCATTCCCCGTGGCAGGGCGCTGGGCGTTACCATGTTCCTCCCGGAGGAGGACAAGTACAGCCACAGCAAGCGCTTCCTGATCAGCTCCATCTGCAGTCTGTTCGGTGGCCGTATCGCCGAGGAGCTGACCCTTGGTATTGATGGTGTCACGACCGGTGCTTCCAATGACATCGAGCGGGCAACCAGTCTGGCCCGTAATATGGTCACCCGATGGGGGCTGTCAGAAAAGCTCGGCCCACTGCAGTACGACACGGATACGGAAGAGCCTTTCCTCGGCCGTTCTGCCGGCCAGTCGCAGACGGTGTATTCCCCGGAAACGGCGCAGCGGATTGATGAGGAAGTTCGCAACATTATCGACAGCTGTTACGAAAAAGCTCGCCAGCTTCTGATTGATAACCGCGAAAAGCTCGACCTGATGGCCGAGGCCCTGATGAAGTATGAAACCATTGATCGTTTCCAGATTGATGACATCATGGAAGGCCGTGAGCCACGCCCGCCGAAAGGGTGGGGTGATAACGGGCCTTCGGGTGGTGTTCCGGCTGACGAGCCGGAGCCGGCGCCTGCTCCGAAAGGCTCTGACGACGGCCACCAGCCCGGCGTTGGCCGCCCGGCCGGTGAACACTGACCCGGTGTAATGCCGCGCCAGAGATCACTTACCCATGTACGCCGCCCCGGCCGGGGCGGCGTTTGTTTTTGCAGGTTGCACTGATTGAAGGTCGCTTATGCAAATGAACTTCGCGGGCCGAACCGTGGATATGTCTGGCTGCCATGTCATGGGCATTCTCAACGTGACGCCAGACTCATTCTCCGATGGCGGCCGCTTTAATGAGGTGGATGCCGCCCTGGCCCGGGCCCGTGAAATGGCGGCGGACGGAGCGGTCTTTATTGATGTCGGCGGTGAGTCTACGCGGCCGGGTGCAACCCCGGTGGCTGCGGAAGAGGAATTGGCACGGGTTTGTCCGGTGGTGGAAGCCATTACACGCGAGCTTGATGTCATTGTGTCGGTCGATACCAGTTCGCCGCAGGTTATGGCCGAAGCGGCAAAGCTGGGGGCAGGCATGATTAATGATGTCAGGGCCCTGCAGCGGGAAGGTGCGCCTGAAGTAGTTGCCAGGGCGGGTATTCCGGTATGTGTGATGCATATCCAGGGTGAGCCGGATACCATGCAGGACGATCCACGCTATCGTAATGTACGGCGGGAAGTCAGCTCCTTCCTCACCGAGCGGATGCGCGTCATTGAGCGGGCCGGGGTACGGCCCGACAACATCATTCTGGATCCCGGTTTTGGTTTCGGTAAGTCTCCCCGGCATAATCTGCAGTTGCTGGCCTCGCTGGAGCAGCTGCAACTGCTGGGGCATCCGGTGTTGGTGGGGTTGTCCCGCAAGAGCATGCTGGGCCACATCACCGGTCGTGAAGTCAGTGAACGCTTGCCCGCAAGCATCGCTGCCGCGACAATATCCGCTATGAAGGGCGCGTCGATTATTCGCGTTCACGATGTCAGGGAAACAGTTGATGCCGTTAAAGTTGTAATGGCCATGGAGGAAGCTGGGCGATGAGTGATAGAAAATACTTCGGTACGGACGGTATCCGGGGGCGGGTTGGCGAATACCCGATTACGCCGGAATTCATGTTGCATCTGGGGTGGGCCGCAGGCCAGGCTTTCAAGCGGGATGGCCAGCGCAACAGTGTGCTGATTGGCAAGGATACGCGCCTTTCGGGTTATATGTTCGAGTCTGCCCTGGAATCCGGCCTGTCTGCAGCCGGAGTGGACGTAAAGCTGCTTGGTCCCATGCCCACGCCGGCCATTGCCTATCTTACGCGAACCTTTCGCGCGTCTGCGGGTATTGTGATCAGTGCTTCCCACAACCCGCACCAGGATAACGGCATCAAGTTCTTCTCTCCCGCGGGCACCAAACTGGATGACGCCCTCGAGGCCGAGATTGAGTACTGGCTGGACCGGCCCATTGAAGTTTGTGGTGCCAAAGAGCTGGGCAAGGCCTTTCGGGTGGATGATGCGCCCGGACGTTACGTAGAGTTCTGCAAGAGCACGGTGCCCAACGAGTTTTCACTGGAGGGCCTGCACATTGTTCTGGATTGTGCCAATGGCGCTACCTACCACGTTGCCCCCAAGGTTTTTCGTGAGTTGGGCGCGAGGATCTCTGTCGTGGGTGGTGATCCGGATGGCCTGAACATTAATCTCAATGTGGGGTCTACCCATCTGGACACCCTGAGCAAGACAGTTCTGGAAAAGAAAGCAGACCTGGGGATCGCCTTTGATGGCGACGGTGACCGGGTACTGATGGTGGATCGTGACGGCTCTGAAGTGGATGGCGACGAACTGCTTTACGTGATTGCTACCCAGCGCCACGCCGCCGGCACTCTCAGGGGCGGCGTTGTCGGAACATTGATGACCAATCTGGGGGTTGAGCTGGCCCTCAGAGAGCAGGGCATCGACTTTGAGCGCGCAAAGGTGGGTGACCGCTATGTCATGGAGCGGCTGATCGACCGGGGCTGGCTGCTCGGGGGAGAGGGATCCGGCCATATGGTGATACGTGACTGCACCAGCACCGGTGACGGCATAGTGTCGGCCCTGCAGGTATTGTTGGCGATCAGTCGTGCCGGTGGTTCGCTGGCGGACCTTCGCCATGGTATGAGCAAATTGCCACAGAAAATGATCAATGTGCGCGTGGACAAGCGGTTTGATCCCCTCGGGCGTGAGGATATTGTCAGCGCTGTGGCAGCGGCGGAAGCCAGGCTTGGCGGCGGCGGCCGGGTATTGCTGCGCGCCTCGGGCACTGAGCCGCTGATCCGGGTAATGACGGAAGGGCAGGATGAGTCGGAAATTGTAAAGATTGCCGAGGAACTTGCTGTTGTTGTGGAGAATTCCCGGGCGTGACTTTGTGTCCGGGTGCAGTTGTCTGCCGTAAAAGACTGCTGTATAGTTCGCCCTCCCTCGAGTCAGGGCCGAATCAGGGGTAGTTATGCGCCGTAAGATCGTCGCCGGAAACTGGAAGATGAACGGGTCGAAAGACCTTGTGAACAGCCTGGTTGGCCAGATTCGCTCAGAGCTGGCATCGCTTGATAATGGTGTGGAGGCTGTTATTATTCCTCCCGCCCTGTTTGTCGGCGATGTTGTCAGGCAGGCTGACGGACAGATTGCCGTTGGCGTCCAGAACATTGCCTGCTGGGATTCAGGCGCCTACACCGGGGAAATATCCGCGGGGATGGCCAAAGACTCAGGATGCGGTTATTCCCTTGTGGGGCATTCGGAGCGCAGGCAGCTGTTCGGCGAAACCGACGAGCAGGTTTCGGTCAAGGTTGTGAAGGCATTGGCATCGGGGTTGGACGCAGTGATATGCGTTGGCGAAACCCTGGATGAGCGCGAGGCGGGCAAGGCCGAAGACGTTGTTTCGGGCCAGGTCCGTAAGGCTGTTTCGGAGGTTGGTGCCGGGCAGTGGCAACAGGTTGTCATCGCCTATGAGCCGGTATGGGCCATAGGGACCGGGAAAACCGCCACCGCTGAAGACGCCCAGGCCATGCATGCCGCTATCCGGGCCGTGCTAAAGTCCCTCGGGGCGCCGGCAGATGAGATATCCCTGCTTTACGGCGGCAGTGTAAAAGCGGATAATGCGGCCGCGCTTTTTGCTCAGCCGGATATCGATGGCGGCCTTATTGGCGGCGCATCGTTAAATGCAGAAGATTTTGTGAGTATTTGCCGGGCGATGCCGGGCAGATCCTGAAAGATACAGATTCGAGAAAGCCGTTGGCACGAATCATTAGGTCATTAGAGAGACATTATGGATTGGGTCGAAACACTGGTTGTCGTTCTCCACGTGGTCATCGCGGTGGCACTGGTGGGTCTGGTGCTGATTCAGCAGGGTAAGGGTGCCAACGCTGGCGCCGCATTCGGTGGCGGCGCCTCCCAGACGGTGTTTGGTAGCGAAGGCAGCAGCAGCTTCCTGGTTCGCGCAACGACCTTGCTGGCCATCGTATTTTTTGTAACAAGTTTTTCGCTGGCTGTATTCGCCAAGCAGCGTGCCGAAGTGGCAGGGGAGGCAGGTATTCCTGTAGTTCAGGAATCCCGTTCCGATGCCGGGCAGGCTGAGAGTGAGGCGGCCGATGAAGGCGAAACCGGGCGCGGGGATGAGAATGAGCTCCCCGAGCTCGAGTAAGAGTGTTGCCCGGGTGGTGAAACTGGTAGACACGCTATCTTGAGGGGGTAGTGGCGAAAGCTGTGCCGGTTCGAGTCCGGCCCCGGGCACCATATTTGAAGAAAAACGGCTTGGAATTACCAGGCCGTTTTTTTTGGTCAGTCCTTGACCAGTAAGGCCGGCGTCTCTATACTCCGGCGGATATTGGAGCGGGCTCCGGGCACATTTCAGCCTGCCTGTTCCAGGCAGGCCAGGTGTCTGTCAGCAGGGGAGGTATTAGGTTTGTGGTTATCCTCTGCGAGTTCTTGCAACAAAGAGCCCCATTTTTCAGGGGCTTTTTGATTAAGGGGCCTGGCGCATCAGGCCCTGGTGCATAAAAAGGGCTGATCAACAGCCCTTTTTTTGTTTTTGGGGTCGAAAAAACGAGTAACGGAGACCGAATAGCCTTGTCAGCAAAGTTGAAGCAGCTGGAAGAAATACTCAGGCCCATTGTGGAAGGCCTGGGCTACGAATTCTGGGGCATTGAATTCCGCTCCCAGGGACACCATTCCCTGTTAAGAATATTTATTGACGATGTCGAGAACGGCATTGGCATAGAAGACTGTGAAAAGGTCAGCCGCCAGGCGAGCGGCGTAATGGATGTGGAAGACCCCATCCAGACCGAATATACCCTGGAGGTCTCGTCTCCGGGCATGGATCGGCCGTTGTTCCGATTGGAGCAGTATGAGGCATTCGCCGGCCATCAGGTCCAGATCAAATTACGGATGGCATTTGAGGGGCGTCGCAAGTTTCAGGGCCTGATAAAAGGTGTTGAGGGCGAGGACGTTGTCGTGGTTGTTGATGATCACGAGTACCTGCTGCCATTCGATAGCATAGAGAAAGCCAACATCGTTCCGGTATTTGAATAAGTCAGTGGACGAAAAGTTTATTTTAAGGGCAGGGCATTCCAATGAGTAAAGAGATCTTGCTGGTGGTCGAATCCGTCTCGAACGAGAAAGGTGTCGAGAAGGATGTGATCTTTGAAGCAATTGAGCTGGCACTCGCTACCGCTGCCAAAAAGCGTTACGACGACGAGGAAGCCGACATCCGTGTTTCCATCGATCGCCGCACCGGCGAATACGAAACGTTCCGCCGCTGGCTGGTGGTCGACAACGACGCCGTTCCTGCGCTTGGCACCGAGCTGACCATGCAGGAAGCGGAGGAAATTGATGAGAACCTCCGGCCGGGCGACATCCACGAAGAGAAAGTGGAATCTGTTGCTTTCGGACGTATTGGCGCCCAGGCAGCCAAACAGATTATCTTCCAGAAAGTTCGGGAAGCCGAGCGCACCAAGATTGTCGACAGCTATCGTGACCGTGTGGGCGAACTGGTTTCCGGTACCGTAAAGAAAGTGACACGGGACAACGTCATCGTGGATCTGGGCGCCAACGCCGAAGCCCTGCTTCCCCGTGAAAACCTGATTTCGCGCGAGACATTCCGCATGGGTGACCGGGTTCGTTCGCTGCTGCAGGAAATCCGCACGGACCACCGCGGCCCGCAACTGATCCTGAGCCGTACAGATCCGCAGATGCTGATAGAGCTGTTCCGTATCGAGGTTCCGGAAATCGCCGAGGAGCTGATCGAGATCCGTGGCGCTGCCCGGGATCCCGGCTCACGCGCCAAGATTGCGGTGAAAACCAACGATCGCCGGATTGACCCGGTGGGTGCCTGTGTCGGCATGCGGGGTTCGCGTGTTCAGGCCGTTTCCAATGAGCTGGGTGGCGAGCGCGTTGATATCGTGCTCTGGGACGACAACCCCGCCCAACTGGTCATCAATGCCATGGCGCCGGCAGAAGTGGCTTCCATTGTGATGGACGAAGATCGTCACACCATGGAAGTGGCTGTAGCCGAGGACAACCTGGCCCAGGCTATCGGCCGAAACGGGCAGAACGTGCGCCTGGCGACAGAGCTGACAGGCTGGACACTGAACGTGATGACCGAGGAAGAAGCCGGTCAGCGTCAGGAGCAGGAATACAACACCTTGCTGGAGCACTTCACCGGCAATCTGGATGTGGACGAGGAGTTTGCCGGCGTTCTCATCGAGGAAGGATTTACGTCCATTGAGGAAGTGGCGTACATCCCTATGGAAGAGATGCTTGCTATTGAAGGTTTTGACGAAGAGACCGTCACGGAATTGCGTCGTCGTGCCAAGGATGCCCTGCTGAACCAGGCGCTGGCCAGTGAAGAGGCCCTTGAGGGCGCGGAGCCCGCAGAAGATCTTCTGGCAATGGACGGTATGGACCGGGGCCTGGCGTTCAAGCTGGCCGGTATGGGTATCCGTACCATGGAAGATCTTGCAGAGCAGTCGGTTGATGATCTGATCGACATTGAAGGTATGGAAGAAGAGCGTGCCGGCCAGTTGATTATGGCTGCACGTGCCCCCTGGTTTGAAGACCAGGCTTAATCGGGAGGAGGACCAGTATGGCTGATGTAACGGTAAAACAACTGGCCGCAGATGTAGGCGCTCCCGTGGATCGTTTGCTGCGACAGATCGTGGAGGCTGGCCTGAAAGCCCGCTCCGAAGAGGACTCTGTCACCAGTGATGAGAAGCAACAGTTGCTGACCTATCTGAGAAAGAATCACGGTGAGAGTGAAGCGGAACCGAAGAAAATCACTCTCAAGCGCAAGACAACAACAACGCTGAAAGCGGGCCGTGCCAAAACGGTCAATGTTGAGGTTCGCAAGCGCCGTACGTATATCAAGCGCGCCGAGCTGGAGCCGGAAGCTGTCAAGCAGGAAGAGGCCGCCGAGCAGGCTGCCGCAGCACCGGAAGAGGCGCAGGCGGTAGCGGCCGAGCAGGTACAACCTGCAGAGGCGCCGAAGACGGAAGCACCGGTATCCGAGGCAGCGGCGGAAGCGCCAGCGGCCGAAGAAAAGCCTGCTGCCGAAGAAAAGCCGGCGGAAAAAGAGCAGCCGGAAGTGGCTGCCAAGCCGGAGCCGTCTCCGGTTCCCGCGCCGGAAGATATGCCGATCCCGCCGCCTGAAGAAGGCGAGGGCAAGGATCGCAAGCCGAAGAAAAAGAAAGAGAAAGCTCGTGAGCGCGGTGACGAGCCGGACGATGGCAAGCCCAAGAAGAAGTCCGCAGGGCATCGCGGGCCTCGTAGCCGTCCGGTGGAAGAGCCTCTGATCATCAATGAAGAGGAAGAAGACACCACGTTGCGCAAGCCACTTCGCGCGAAAAAGAAACCTAAAGAGAAGCGTCACGCTTTCGAGAGGCCGACCAAGCCAATGGTAAGAGAAGTCGATATTCCCGAGACGATCACCGTGGGTGACCTTGCCCAGCGGATGGCCGTCAAGTCAGCCGATGTGATCAAGAAACTGATGGGCATGGGGGTAATGGCGACAATCAACCAGGCTCTCGACCAGGAAACCGCCGTGCTGGTGACCGAGGAACTGGGCCACAAGCCCAACACGGTCAGCGAGGATGCCTTTGAGGAAGAGGTTCTGAGCGAATTTGTCTTCGAAGGCAAGGAAAAGACCAAGCGTGCACCGGTTGTCAGTGTGATGGGTCACGTTGACCATGGTAAGACCTCGCTGCTGGATTACATCCGTCGCACCAAGGTTGCTTCCGGCGAGTCCGGTGGTATTACCCAGCATATTGGTGCTTACCACGTCGAGACTGACCACGGCATGGTGTCTTTCCTGGATACCCCGGGCCACGCCGCCTTTACAGCCATGCGTGCCCGTGGTGCCCAGTGTACCGATATCGTGGTCCTGGTGGTTGCAGCCGATGACGGCGTCATGCCACAAACCAAGGAAGCCGTTCAGCACGCCCGTTCCGCTGGTGTGCCCATCGTGGTCGCGATGAACAAGATGGACAAGGAAGGGGCCGATACTGACCGCATCAAGACTGAGCTGGCTGGTATGGAAGTGATTCCGGAAGACTGGGGCGGTGACGTCCAGTTTATCCCGGTATCCGCTCACACCGGCGCCGGTATCGACGATCTGCTTGAGGCATTGTTGCTGCAGGCTGAAATTCTTGAACTGGAAGCGTCTCCGGACGCTCCGGCCAAGGGTGTGGTCGTCGAGTCGAGCCTGGAACGCGGACGTGGCTCCGTGGCCACGGTACTGGTCCAGAACGGCACCCTGCGTCAGGGCGAGATGGTTGTCGCCGGTGGCTTCTTCGGTAAGGTTCGCGCCATGACCGATGAAGCCGGTAAGCAGGTCAAGGAAGCCGGGCCTTCTATTCCGGTGGAAATCCTCGGTCTGAACGGCACGCCGAACGCCGGCGACGAGTTCTTTGCTGTCGCCGACGAGAAGAAAGCCAAGGAGCTAGCGGAATTCCGCCAGTCCCGCGAACGGGAGCAGCGTCTGCACAGGCAGCAGGCCGCCAAACTCGAGAACCTGTTCGAGAACATGGGCAAGGACGAGGTCAAGACCCTCAACGTGGTCCTCAAGACCGATGTTCGTGGTTCACTGGAAGCTATTACCAAGTCGCTCAAGGATCTGGGCAACGAAGAAGTCCAGGTCAAGATCGTGTCCTCAGGCGTTGGCGGTATTGCCGAGACGGATGTGAGCCTCGCCATGGCCACCAATGCGGTTATCTTCGGCTTTAACGTCCGTGCCGATACAGCCGCGAAGCGACTGGTGGAGCAGGAAGGCCTGGATCTGCGTTACTACAGCATCATCTACAACCTGATCGATGATGTGAAGGCAGCTCTGACCGGTATGCTGGCGCCAGAGTTCCGCGAAGATATCGTGGGTATTGCCGATGTGCGGGACGTGTTCCGTTCACCGAAGTTTGGCCAGGTGGCCGGCTGCATGGTGATCGAGGGTACGGTGTACCGTAACAAGCCGATCCGCGTTCTGCGTGACAACGTGGTGATCTTTGAGGGCGAACTGGAATCCCTGCGTCGCTTCAAGGATGACGTACCGGAAGTCCGGAACGGCATGGAGTGTGGTATCGGCGTTAAAGGTTATGACGTGAAAGTCGGTGACCAGATCGAGGTGTTCGATCGCGTCCGGGTCGAGCGTAAGCTTGAGTCTACGGGGGCCTGATGCCAAGAGAGTTCAGCCGAATTGATCGCATCGGCGATCAGATGCAGCGTGAGCTGGCCCAGCTCATCCAGCGGGAGGTCAAAGACCCGCGGGTGGGTATGGTCACGGTCAATGCCGTCAAGGTCAGCCGTGACCTGGGCTACGCGGATATCTATGTATCCCTGCTCACCACCGAGGAACTGACTGAGGAATCTCCTGAGGTACGGGAGTCCCTGGCGGTACTGAACAAGGCAGCCGGCTTCCTGCGTGGCCAGATCGGCCGTGCCATGAAGTTGCGGGTAACGCCCCAGCTGCGTTTTCACTTCGACGCGCTGCTCGGGCACAGCCGCCACATGGATAACCTGATTCGCGAAGCGGTTGGCGACAAGCCAGCGGTTGACCGTGATGATCCGGAGTCGGACTCTTGAGTCGACGCCGCAAAGGTCGTGATGTAAACGGCATCCTGGTGATCGACAAGCCGATGGATATTACGTCCAACGGCATACTGCAGCAGGTGAAGCGTCTGTTCGGTGCGGCCAAGGCCGGCCATACCGGCGCCCTTGATCCGCTGGCCACCGGTGTGTTGCCGCTGTGTTTTGGTGAGGCCACCAAGTTTTCCCAGATGATGCTGGACAGCGATAAGGCCTACATTGCTACGGCGCGTTTGGGTGTCCGTACCGAAACCGGTGACAGTGAAGGTGCGGTGGTAGCTGAAAAGCCGGTGCCAGCCGGGCTGGATGCTGAAACCCTGGAGCCGGTCCTCGACCAGTTCCGGGGTGAAATCCAGCAGGTTCCCTCCATGTACTCCGCGCTCAAGCACAAGGGCCGCCCCCTGTATGAATACGCCCGGGAAGGTATCGAAGTGGAGCGTCCGTCCCGCCCGGTCACCATCTACGAACTGAAACTGCTGGAAGTGCGTGAGACCGAGATCGACATCGCGGTCAGTTGCACCAAGGGCACCTATATCCGTTCGCTGGTAGAAGATATCGGCGAGGCATTGGGTTGTGGCGCCCATGTGACGGCGCTGCGCCGCACCATGGCTTCAGGCTTCACCCTGGCGGATGCTGTTGAGGTACCTGCCCTGGAATCCATGCGTGAACAGGGCGAGAGTCTGGATGGCCTGCTGGTGGCCCCGGATGCTGCGCTGTCCATGTTCCCGGAACAGGAACTGGAAGGCAGCGCACTGGTATCGATATTGAACGGACAACCAGTTAGAATGTCGGGTCAGCCAGCCGAAGGGTACGTTCGCCTCTATGGCAACGGGCGCTTTGTCGGGCTGGCGGAAGGATTCCCGGAAGGGGAGGTCACCAAGCTGGTGCCTCGTCGTCTGGTGAAGAGTGGCTGACAACCGTTTTACAGTGGTTGTGGCTGATTAGCCGGGCTGTAGAGATGCGTGGTTCGGCCGAATTCGATAGCATCGCGACAATAGAGGTGAGTTATGGCACTTTCTGCCAACGAGAAAGCACAGATCGTTAAGGATTTTCAGCAGGGTGATGGCGATACCGGTTCTCCTGAAGTTCAGGTTGCACTGTTGAGCCACAACATCAACAAGCTGCAGGATCACTTCAAGACCAACAAGCAGGATCACCATTCCCGCCGTGGTCTGATCCGGATGGTTAACCAGCGCCGCAAGCTGCTGGATTACCTGAAGCGCAAGAACGCAGACCGCTACCTGGAGCTGATCCAGCGTCTGAACCTGCGTCGCTAGTCCGGTTGTACTTAACGGCCGGCGGGGCGTTTGCCTCGCCGGTTGTGCTTCTCCCCTGCATCGTGTCTGTCAGTGAAACCTGAAGAAACTCCCTGTCGTATTGGAAAGTTGAAATTGATAGCAGGTTGTTGAAAAGCCCGGTCTCGAAGAACGTGATTCTGGCCCCGGGGTTTTGCAACAGCCTGTTAGCTTTCAGACGGGTTGCTCTTCAGTTCATCGATTCAGGCCTTGGTGCAGTTATAACGGATAGTTCGCATGGGCGGGCTGTCTGAGTCAATTTGAAAAGATGAATTCAGGAGTTACAGTGGATCTTAAACCCGTAAAGAAAACGTTTGAACTGGGCGGCAAGACCGTCACCATCGAAACCGGCCGTATTGCTCGTCAGGCGACTGGCTCTGTGCTGGTTACCGTTGATGACATTTCGGTACTGGGTACCGTGGTTGCGGCCAAAGAGGCCAAGCCCGGCCAGCCGTTCTTCCCGCTGACCGTTAACTATTTCGAAAAGACCTACGCTGTGGGTAAAATCCCGGGTGGCTTCTTCAAGCGCGAAGGCCGTCCGTCCGAGAAAGAAACCCTGACATCCCGCCTGATCGACCGTCCGATTCGTCCGCTGTTCCCCAAGGGGTTCATGAACGAAACCCAAGTGATCACCACGGTGATGTCCTCCAGCAAGAACCAGGATCCGGATATCGCTGCCATGCTGGCTGCCTCTGCGGCTTTGTCGATCTCTGGTATCCCGTTTGACGGTCCGATTGGTGCATCCCGCGTTGGCTACACCAACGAGCGAGGCTATTTCCTGAACCCCACATTCGAAGAACTGGAAACCTCCCTGCTGGACATGGTGGTTGCCGGTACCGAGGATGCGGTTCTGATGGTTGAATCCGAAGCCAAGGGCCTGATCGAAGACCAGATGCTGGGTGCGGTGCTGTATGGCCATCAGGAAATGCAGACAGCGATTACCGCCATCAAGGAACTTGCTGCTGAAGTTGGCAAGCCGCGTTGGGACTGGCAGCCGGAGCCTGAGAACACGGATCTTCTCAATGCCGTTAACGCCGAAGCCGCTGCGGCCATCGAAGAAGCCTACAGCATCCGCGACAAGATGGAGCGTTACGCCCGTCTGAGCGAAATCAAGTCTGCACTGGTTGAGAAGCTGGCGGGCGAAGAGGAAGGCCAGCCTTCCGCGGATGACGTCAAGAAGTACTTCGGCAAGGTCGAGAAAACCATCGTTCGTCAGCAGGTTATCGAAGGCAAGCCGCGCATTGACGGCCGTGACAACAAGACGGTTCGCCCAATTGAAGTGGAAGTTGGCATTCTGCCCAGCACCCATGGTTCCGCCCTGTTCACCCGTGGTGAAACCCAGGCCATCGTGACCACCACGCTGGGTACTGCTCGTGACATGCAGATCATCGATGCCCTGGAAGGTGAGCGTAAGGATCCGTTCCTGTTCCACTACAACTTCCCTCCGTACTCTGTCGGTGAAGCCGGCCGTGTTGGTACGCCGGGTCGTCGTGAAGTCGGCCACGGCCGTCTCGCCAAGCGTGGTGTGGCTGCGGTCATGCCTTCCATGGAAGAATTTCCGTACACCATCCGTGCGGTTTCCGAGATCACCGAGTCCAACGGTTCCAGCTCCATGGCGTCTGTCTGTGGTTCCAGCCTGGCGCTGATGGATGCGGGTGTACCGATCAAGGCGCCGGTTGCCGGTATTGCCATGGGTCTGGTCAAGGAAGGCGACAAGTTCGCGGTTCTGACCGACATCCTGGGTGACGAGGATCACCTCGGCGATATGGACTTCAAGGTGGCAGGTACTTCTGAAGGTATCACTGCGCTGCAGATGGACATCAAGATTCAGGGCATTACCGACGAGATCATGGAAATTGCTCTCGACCAGGCCAATGCAGCCCGTATGCACATCCTGGGTGAAATGGCGAAGGTGATCTCTGCACCGCGCAAAGAGCTTTCAAGCCGCGCGCCGAGCATTACCACCATCAAGATCAACCCGGAGAAGATCCGCGACGTCATCGGTAAGGGCGGTTCTGTGATCCGTTCTATCTGTGACGAGACCGGTGCTTCCATCGATCTGGATGACGACGGCAACGTGAAGATCTACGCCGACAATCAGGAGGCAGCCAATGCTGCGATGAAGCGGGTGATGGAAATCACCGCGGAAATCGAAGTGGGTGCCATCTACAGCGGCCGCGTTGAGCGCATCGTGGACTTCGGTGCCTTCGTCAACATCCTGCCCGGCAAGGATGGTCTGGTACACATTTCCCAGATCTCCGAGCGTCGCATCGAGAACGTCACCGACGAACTCAGTGAAGGCCAGGAAGTTCTGGTCAAGGTACTGGACGTAGACAACCGTGGACGCGTAAAACTGTCCATGAAAGAAGTAAAGGAAGGCGAACAGCCCACGGACCTCTCCGCACTGTAAGCTGAACCTGACGGGAGCCACAACCCGTAGGTCGGATTTACCCGTAAAGGGCATAAAAGCCGAAGGCGTAATCCGACAAAAAGCCCGCCACTCGACCACCGAGTCCGGCGGGCTTTTTTATGGCTGCCCCATAAACCCCAATACCTCCTCCTTATACCCCGGAATCATAAATGTCGACCCATGCCCCGTATCCGTCCTTAAAAACTTCTTGGGCTCTTCCGCTGCCTCATACAACTGCTCACCATGGTGAAACGGAATAATCCCGTCCCGCACGCTGTGAATCACCATCACCGGAACCGGGCTGATATCCCCGATCCGCTCATAGGGTTCGTACTCGTCGGTAATGGTCAGGCTCAGGGGAACCTGCAGTGGCCAGGTGAGCCAGAATTCGCCCAGTTTTTCCCGGGCAATGGCACGGAAACCGTTGAAGGTGCCGTCAAGGATTACGCCGTCCAATGGCGGCTGTTGGCCCCGTTTTACCCACTCGCTGGCCAGCGCGGTTCCCAGTGCGCCACCTAGGCTCTGGCCCAGCAGGAAGAGGGGCTGGCTCTTCACCTCCGGCTGCTCAACCAGCCACCGAAGACCGGTCTCAGCATCGTGCAGGGTGCCTTCTATGTCCGGTGCTCCGGTGGAGCGTCCATATCCCCGGTAGTCGATCAGAAACACGTTGTAGCGCCTCTCAGGCAGCCAGGCGACGTTCATTATGTGGCTGCTGATGTTCTGGGCATTGCCGTGCAGGAAGTAGACGCTACCCCTGGGTTCGGATGTCGCGGGCAGCCACCAGCCATGGAGGGTTTCGCCGTCCGGGGTGTTCAGGAATACATCTTCGTATTCCAGGTTCAGGCGGTCCGGGGTGACGTAGGTGACGTTATCGGGATAGAAGAATACGCTGCTGCAGCCGGTCTGCAGCAGCAGGATGAATGCGGCAGCGATGCCGGTCAGTGTGTTCAGAGCTCTCAAAAGTACGCGTGGAGTCCGAGTTGCCATGTGCTGCGGTACCTGTCGTAGTGGTCTTCACGGCTGAACTTCCCGAACAGGCTGAACTCCCGTCCGAAGTGCCAGTTGCCCTCAAGGTAGGCCTGGTCCTGGCGGTGTTGGCTGCTGACGATCCAGGCTTTGGTTTTTACGCCGCCCAGCAGACTGAACCGGTTGTTCTGGTGGAGTATGCCCAGGTCGGCACCCGGGGCAGCGTCGTAGCCCCGGCGCAGGTCGTCGTCGATTTCAAGGTCGGCGGTGGCAATGGCGAAGGCCTGGGTACCGGTGGCCAGCTGCCAGCTGCCGCCTGCGCCACCTTCGAGGTAAGGCGCGAATACGCGGTTGGTTTCGGTGTCTGTGCGGCGGCCACCAAAGCCGACCTGCCAGGACAGTGGCGAGAAGAACTGGTTGCGCGGCGAGAGGGAACGGATCTCCACACCGGTCAGTTGCTCGATCTGCAATTCGTCATTGTCGGTGTATAAGCGTGCATCAAGGCGCAGGAACTGGAGCTGGGCGCCGCCACGGTAGCCCGCCGGTGGGTCCAGTACATCGTGATAGGCCGGGCGCAATGTCACTTCTGCAAAGTTACGGTCGCCTATTCGCCCGCCACTGAGGCTGGCGCGGAAGGTGTCGTGGCCCTGGTCGTCACGTATGGCAGGCTCTGGCGCGCCGTTCTGTGCGGCTACACCGCGAATCTGGCTGCGTTCCTTCAGCAGGTCGTGGGACAGGGGGGCAGCATGCTCCCGGGGCCAGCCGTCTGCCTCACTCTGGTAACGGACATAGTCGTAGGTGGTGTCGAGCACCCGGGCCCGCTCCTCATCGTTTAATGCTTTTACCTCCGGGGCGTCTGCCTCTACATAACCGTTAGCGATGGCGGCGGCCAGCGTCTGGTGTTCGTCGGGCAGCGAGTCGATGCTGTGGCTGACGCTGGTTGCAGCGGAAGGGCGGTAATAGACGTCTTCCACCAGCCCCCTGTCCACCACCCAGCGCACGGTGTCTGAGGGAATGGCATGGGTGCCGACTTCGTCCAGCAGGTCGGTGCCGGGGCGAGCCACGTCGATCAGCGCCAGCAGCCGGTAGGCACAGTTTTCATCGAAGAAGTAGTAGTCGAAGTTGCGGTCACGGATTTCCCAGGTGTGGGCCAGCATCATGTCCACTTCCGACTGGGTCAGGTTGAGCTGATACTCCCACAGGTCCCGATGCTCGATGTCGGAATACAGGCGGATCTTTTCGTAATAGGGCTGGATGGAGGTGATGCCCGGGTAGCCGCCAAAGATGCCCTTGTAGGCGAACAGGATCTCGCTGTCGTGGGCGGCAGCATCGGCAGCGTAGGAAATGGTGTTGGCGAGGATCAGGTTGGTTTCCTCGTCTTCCTGGGGCGGGTCAAGACGCAGGAAGGTATGGCCGAACATTGATGACGGACTGTTCAGATACGAGGCTGCAAACACCAGTGTCACGGTTTCGGTATTGAGTTCTTCGGTCCACTGGTCGAAGGCGGGGCAGTCAGCCGGTTGCTGTGCCAGGTCCAGTTGGTCCCTCAACCAACGGTCACGTGCGGGGAAGCGGCAGCGCGCATGATTGTCTCCGCCGCCAGGCCGGGTAATGGCTTCCAGGGTAGCGTCAAGTTCCGCCTTTGGTGAGGTTTTGCCGTTGGCACTGAGGAAAAAATCATCATCGTCTGCCTGGCCGGTATAACCATCACCGAAGCGGTCGGGCTGGTAGTGCACCAGTGTCAGCCAGGCGGGATGTTGATGGAGGTTTCCGGTGTCAGGAAGCGGGGTGGCGAGTGCATTGAAACCTGATGCCAGCCAGACGAAGGCCAGCGCAAACCGAAGCGAAGTGCGCATGGATGGTCAGTCAATTCCGGGTTGAACGTTGGGTGGATAGGCTGGACTCCGTTGCGCCGTCCCTGGCGCGCGAGATCATTTATCGGGCCATAGGATCAGGCTGCTACATACTTGCTCAGCGCCTCATCCTTTTCCAGCAGGGCTACGATCGCATCTACCGCCTCACCAGACGTGGTGTCAGAGGACGGGAAGATGGTTGCAAAGTTGTCCTGGAGGGCCTTGCGAAAAGAGTCGCGATCCGCTTCGTCTACACCCAGCAGCACTGCGAGGGTGTCCAGGTTTTCACCAGAGCCGCGAGACATGTCACGGGCTACCTTATCAATGTTGCTTTCCATGTACATGGCCATGGACTGGACAGACTGGTTAGTCTGACAACCGAGGGTGCCGGTGGTCATGCCAAAGGTCTGGTTACCAAAGGTACCGTTGGTGGTTGCTGCCAGAACGTGGGGTGCAATGCCGGACTGTCCTTTCCAGACCATGGCACCGATGCCACAGCCAGGCTGGGCGAAAGCGAGGGTAGAGGCACCCATAAGCAGTGCACCTGCGATCAGTTTTTTCATTATTAACTCCTTGTTTAATTTAGCTGTCGTCGCAAACGCGCCACCTCCGCCTGAGAAGGGCCCGGGAAGCCGGCGCGCTAACGGCCCTGATTGATTCCCCGTGGAGACAGGTCGACCGTTGACTCTGAGTATAGTTCATATATCAGGAAGGCAAATTACAAACGCGCTGAGTCATTGATTTGGCCTGCAAAGTCAAAGTTTGATCATGTTGATATTTCTAGACCTTCTCCTGTTTAACCGCCAAGGTAGGCATTCTGAACATCCGGGTTGGCCAGCAGGTTCTTCCCTGTGTCATGCAAGCGGATGCGTCCGGTTTCCAGCACGTAACCCCGGTCTGCCAGGTTCAGCGCCTGGTGGGCGTTCTGCTCCACCAGGAACACGGTAATACCTTCCTCCCGCAGCTTGCCGATGATCTCGAAAATCTGTTTGATCACCAGCGGTGCCAGCCCCAGAGAAGGTTCGTCCAGGATGATCATGTTGGGCTTGCTCATCAGCGCCCGCCCGATGGCCAGCATCTGCTGTTCACCACCGGACATGGTGCCGGCACGCTGATGCTCCCGCTCTTTCAGGCGCGGAAACAACTCGTAGACGTGTTCCTGGCTTTTGCGGATTTCCGATTTGGTATTGAAAAAACCGCCCATATGGAGGTTCTCTTCGACAGTCAGGCCGGAAAACACGCGCCTGCCTTCAGGCACAATGGCAATGCCCGAGCGCATGATATTGGAGGTCATGTCCCGGGTGATGTCGCGCCCCTGAAAAGTCACCCGGCCGGAAGTGGCCTGGGGATTGCCACAGACAGTCATCAGCAGCGTGGTTTTGCCGGCGCCATTGGCGCCGATCAGGGACACAATCTCACCTTTCTTTACTTCAACAGAGACGCCATGAAGCGCCTCGATCTTGCCGTAGTGGGTATGGACGTCTTCTAGTACAAGCATGGTTTTTCCTCAGGCCTCACCCAGATAGGCTTTGATTACATCGTCGTTCCGGCGAATCTCATCCGGTGTGCCGCTGGCCAGGGGGCGGCCCTGGTTAATTACGTTGATGCGGTCGGAAATATCCATCACCAGGCTCATGTCGTGCTCAATCAGCACCACGGAAACGTTGTAGTCTTCCTTCAGGCTGATGATCAGTTGGTTGAGGTCCTTGGTTTCGGCCGGATTGAGGCCGGCAGCCGGCTCGTCCAGCATCAGCAGCTTGGGCTCGGTGACCATGCAGCGGGCAATTTCCAGCCGTCGTTGCTGGCCATAGGCGAGGTTGCCGGCCTCCCGGTTGGCCATATCCATCAGGCCAACCCGGTTCAGCCAGTAGGCCGCCCGGTCGAGAGATTTCTGCTCCCTTTCGCGGTAGTTCGGTGTCTTGAGAATGCCTGAGAGCAGGTTGGTATTGAGGTGACGATGCTGTGCCACCAGCAGGTTCTCCACCACTGTCATGCGGCTGAAAAGCCGCACGTGCTGGAAGGTTCTGACCAGACCAAGGCGGGAAATCCTGTAATCCGGTTTGCCCTGGATCTCGCGACCCTGAAACAGGATCTTGCCACCCGTAGGCTTGTAGAACCCGCTCATGCAGTTAAAGACAGTGGTTTTGCCGGCCCCGTTGGGGCCGATAATTGCCACGATTTCGTGTTCCTGTACGTCCAGCGACACCTGATCCACCGCCAGGAGGCCGCCAAAGCGCATTGACAGATTCTGTACTTCAAGCATTACCCGTCACTCCGGCCGTTTCAGTTCGATGTGGATGCGTCGCATGGGCATCAGGCCCTGGGGGCGCCAGACCATCATCAACACCATGGCGGCACCGAATATCGCCATCCGGTACTCGGAGAACTCCCTTGCCAGTTCCGGCAGGATGGTGACCGCTATCGCCGCAAGGATGACCCCCATCTGGGAGCCCATGCCACCAAGCACCACAATCGCCAGGATAATGGCCGACTCCAGGAACACGAACGACTCAGGGCTGATAAAACCCTGCTTGGAGGCAAACACGGTGCCTGCAAAGCCAGCAAAGAAAGCACCGATGGTAAAAGCTGACAGCTTCACGGCGGTGCGGCTCAGGCCCAGGGACTTGGCGGCGATTTCATCTTCTCGCAGTGCTTCCCAGGCACGGCCCACCGGCATGCGCATCAGGCGACGGATGGCGATAGCCGTGATCACGGCCAGCACCAGTGCGATCAGGTACAGAAAGATCACCTTGTGTTCACCGCTGTAGGCAATGCCGAAGGTCTCGTGAAAAGACGTGTTGCCCTCTTCCTTGACCCGGCGGCCGAATTCCATGCCGAACAGGGTTGGGTCGGGAATGCCGCCAATGCCATTGGGGCCACCGGTCAGGCTGGTCATATTGTTCAGCAGGATACGGATGATCTCGCCGAAGCCCAGTGTCACGATGGCGAGGTAGTCCCCCCGTAATCGCAGCACCGGAAAGCCAAGCACCAATCCGAACAGGGCGGCAAGACAGGCACCGATGGGCAGGGCGAACCAGAAAGAAATGCCGTAATACTGGGACAGCAGGGCGAAGGTGTAGGCACCGACAGCGTAGAAAGCCACATAGCCGAGATCCAGCAGGCCGGCCAGCCCTACCACCACATTCAGGCCCAGGGCCAGCATGACGTATATAAGCACCAGTGTTGACAGGTCGACAGCACCACGGGAAGCAACAAAGGGCCAGATGAGTGCCCCTATGACCATCAGCGTAAGCAGGAAGGATTCCAGTTTCAGTCGTTTGCTCTGTTCCATTGGCTTGCGATTGGCAAGCGGGTTTACTGCGGGCAACTGGCGCAGGGACCCCATGATGTTGTCCCGGAACAGCTGGAACAGGAAAACAATAACCGCAGCGAGCAATACGCCGAGTATTGTGGAGGTTTTGGCTCCCTCCAGAGTGACGTTTATGCCCTCGCTCACGAGGTTGAATCCCAGAATGGGATAAGAAATCACCAGGGTGACAATGGCGCAAAACAGCGCATGTTTCAGGTTATGAGCAGCCATCAGATCTTTTCAACCTCCGGTTTGCCAAGCAGGCCGGTGGGTTTGAACAGCAGGATCAGGATCAGCAGTCCGAAGGACACAACGTCCTTGTATTCTCCACTGAGGTAACCGGAGGTCATGCTCTCGGCAACCCCGAGTATGAGGCCGCCCAGCATGGCACCGGGAATGCTTCCGATGCCGCCAAGCACAGCGGCCGTAAACGCTTTGAGCCCCGCGATAAACCCGAACAGCGGGTCAATGGAGCCGTAGTACATCCCCAGCAGGAGGCCTGCGACCGCTGCCAGCGCAGCGCCGATCACAAACGTGGCCGATATGATCCGGTTGGTGTCGATACCCAGCAGGTTGGCCATGCCCAGATCCTGAGAGACGGCACGGCAGGCGCGGCCAATGCGGGAGCGGGAAATAAACAGGGAAAGAATCGTCATGCACACCAGGGTGGTCGCGAAAATGGTGATCTGCATGTAGGTAATCGACGTCTGGAACGAGTCCTCGGCCCCGAAGCGGAAGCCGCCCTCAATCAGCGCTGGAAAACCGATGTTGCGGGATCCCTGGGCAAGGTGGACGTAGTTCTGCAGGAAGATGGACATGCCGATCGCCGAGATCAGCGGGATCAGTCGATGTTTCCCGCGCACTGGCCGGTAGGCGACCCGTTCCACCGCCCAGCCCATGGAACTGGAAACGATCATTGCGCAAATCAGCGCCACGATCAGAATCAGCGGCAGCCAGACGATGCCCAGTGCCGTAAGGCCGGTAATGGTGATGAGGGCGGTGTAGGCCCCGATCATGTAAATCTCACCATGGGCAAAGTTGATCATGCCGATGATGCCGTAAACCATCGTATAACCGATGGCGATCAGGGCGTAGGTGCTCCCAATCGTCAGCCCGTTAATGAGCTGCTGAATAAAATAAAGGAGATCTTGCATCTGTGTGGGACTCCGATAGCCTGCCCCCTTCACTGCCTTCAGGCTTGGCCCCGGTGTGCCGGGCGCTCTGACTGCAGGATCAACAGGAGCCTAGAAAAACACCTTCTCCCGGATCGCGGTGAGAAGGTGTTCTCATGATTACCGTTTGTTAACGATTGCGGCTTAGTTTACCGGAGTTTTGCTGCCATCTGAATGCCATTCGAAGACAACAAACTCAAACGATTCCATATCACCTTTACTGTCGTACTCAACGGTACCGATAGGCGTCTGGAATGTGCCTTCACGCAGGGCTTCGGCTACCTCGAACGGGTCGGTTGATTCGGCAGCTTCAATACCATCGGCAATCAGCTGCACGGCAGCGTAGGACGTGAGTACGAAGGGGCCGGACGGGTCTTCGCCCTTCTCTTCAAAGGCCTGAACCAGTTCCTGGTTTTCGGCTTTCTCGTTGAAGCTCGGCGGCAGCGTGACCAGCAGGCCTTCTGCTGCTTCACCGGCGATGGTGTTGATGTCTTTGTTACCAACGCCTTCCGGGCCCATGAAAATTGCGTCCAGGTCAGCCTGTTGTGCCTGGCGCAGGATCAAGCCAAGTTCCGGGTGGTAGCCACCATAATAGACGTAGTCCACGTCAGCCTGTCTGAGTTTGGTAACCAGTGACGAGAAGTCCTTGGCACCGGCGGTAATGCCCTCAAACATCGCTATTTCGACACCGCCTTCCTCGAGGGTGTCGCGTACTGCGGTGGCAATGCCTTCACCGTACTGCTGCTTGTCGTGAACAATGGCGACACGTTCCGGTTTCTGGCTGATCAGGTAATTGGCGGCAACCGGGCCCTGCATGCTATCGAGGCCGATGGTGCGGAATACCAACTCATAGCCACGCTCGGTAATGTCCGGGCTGGTGGAGGCTGGCGTGACCATCAGGATGCCTTCGTCCTCATAGATGTCGGAAGCCGGCTGGGTTGAACTGGAGCACAGGTGCCCGACCACGAAGCGCACGCCTTCGTTGACCATGTTGTTGGCAACGGTTACGGCCTGCTTGGGATCACAAACGTCGTCCTGTTCAACGGCGACGAGTTTCTCTCCCATGACACCGCCATTGGCGTTGATCTGTTCGATCGCCATGCGGGCACCGGAGAACTGCATGTCACCATACTGTGCTACGGGGCCGGTCATTGGCCCTGCGATGCCAATCTTGATTTCAGCGGCAGCGTGGCCAGCGCCGATGACGGCGATAGAGGTTGTAATAGCAGTTACGAGTTTTTTGACTGGTGTGCTCATTGGGTCTGTCCTGTTTCAGGGTTATTCTTATGTTCTCAGGGATGTAAACAAACACCACACATGCTGCCTTGTCAAGCAATCAGGTGTCGGACTGCTCCTCATCTGCCGGGTAAACCAGTTTCCGGAAACTGTCGTAATCCCGCAGCTGTTCAAAACTGGGATCTACCGAGGCATCGTCCTTGTAAGCCTCGGAAATGTTGATAGCCGTTTGCAGCGTTGCTATTGCATCGTCCCATCGGCCAATTTCAGCATAGGCGCAGGCCAGCTGGTAGTGGGCATGGCCATTTTCGGGTGCCAGCTTCAGCGCACGTTGACAGAGGCTGATGGCCCATAAGGGCTCCTGCATTTCCAGCACTGCGTCCGCTTTATAGCTTAGCGCCTCCACGTCGTCCGGGCGAAGATCGAGGATGATATCGTAGGCGGAAATCTTGTTCTGCTGCGAGGTCTCCTGGCTGGCTTTCAGCCACAGGGAATGCACTTCGTTAGTGCGCTCAATTTCCGCCTGGTTTTGCTGGATGATGTCGGATTTCTGCCTGAGCTGGTCTTCAATGAAGTCCAGGCGCTTCTCGTATTCCACAACCAGTTCGTTCACACGCTTTTCGGCCAGGGTGGTCAGCTGGTTGCGCATGTCGCGAATGGAGTTCCAGCCCAACATCACCAGAATGGAGGTGGCGCCGGCAATCAGGTAAAAGAAATAGGTAACGGTATCAGTGGCATAGGACATGGTTTTGTCCGCCACGGACAGTTCCTTGTCCACGACCTTCTCGATCAGTTCAGCCCGGGTATTCATCATCTCCTTGCGCAGTGCTTTGCTTTCCTCAAGCAGGTACAGCTCGACAAACGGCGTGTACATGGGCTCTTCCAGGGTGTCGATTCGCTGCTGCACGTCTTCCGCGGTGAGATCTTCACCGGGGTCCTGGGCCAGGGTTCCGCTACTGAAAACCAGCGCCAAAAGACACGATGCGAAGAGGGATGTGAGGCGCTTCCCGGAAGGGCGGTGCGGGACGGTGTTTTGTACTCGGGTATTCATCTGGCCGTGTCCGTTTTGCGGAAATTCAACAAGGTTGTGACCTTACCATAGTGGCTGGCGGAAAAATGCTGAAATTCGTAAAAGCACCGGCAGGACAGTGCAATACATGATGCCGGGTAGTGGCGGGATGTGGATACGGCTGCTTGCAATATCCGGAACAAAGACCTCTAATAGTTAGTGGTATAAAGAATCTGACAGACACGAAGCGGAGTGATGCGTTGAACAACTACGAAGAGGTTTTGGTGGCGTTGCGCCGGGTGATAAGGGCAACTGACCTGCATTCCAAACGCCTGAGCAAGCATGCCGGGCTGACCGGCCCGCAATTGCTGATTATGCGCAGCATCCGGGATCTGGGCGAGGTGACCATTGGTACCATCGCCGACAAGGTGAGCCTTAGCCAGGCCACGGTGACCACCATTCTGGACCGGTTGGAGCTTCGCAAGCTGGTTTACCGGGTTCGCAGCACCCAGGACAAGCGTAAGGTCCATGCTCATCTCACGGAGGAGGGCGCCGACATCCTGGCCCGCGCGCCGGAGCCGCTGCAGGAGGACTTCATCAAGAAATTCCAGAGTCTGGCAGAATGGGAGCAGACAATGATTCTGGCGTCGCTTCAGCGGGTGGCTAATATGATGGATGCCGATGACATTGATGCGTCGCCGGTCCTGGATGTGGGGCCTGTGCTTCGTGAGGATGGGTGGAAGGCTAAAGCCTGAGGCTTCAGGCACGGTGGCTGGTCCCGGTGCGGGGGTGGCGCCTGAATGTGTCGGATTACGGCTTCGCCTAATCCGACCTACAACTTTCCAGGTCGATAGCTTCCACGTAGGTCGGATTAGGCGAAGCCGTAATCCGACAACCCAGCCACAGGGTAGTCTCCAATCCAGACCCCGTAGGTCGAATTAGGCCCAGCGGGCCGTAATCCGACAACCCAACTCCGACCTACGACGAACTCCCATCAATGCACCGAAGCCCCCTTCTTCGGCTTATCCCCGAAACACACCTGAAAAACGTCACTGTATTGCTTCGCAAAATTCACCGTCAGCCCTTCCTTCAGGTAATCCGGCAATTCCTCATAATCCCCCCGGTTTGCGTCCGGCAGGATCAGGTTACCGATCTTCTGGCGCCTTGCCGCAATGACTTTTTCGCGGATACCGCCGACGGGCAGCACCTGGCCGGTGAGGGTCAGCTCGCCGGTCATGGCGAGATTCTGCTGGGGCGCTTCCTTACGGGCGATGGACAGCAGGGCGGTGGCCATGGTGACACCGGCGCTGGGGCCGTCTTTCGGTGTGGCGCCCTCAGGCACGTGCAGATGCACGAAAGACTTGTCGAAGAAGGTCGGGTCGCCTTTGAATCGCTTGAGGTTTGAGGATACATAGCTGTAGGCGATTTCAGCGGACTCTTTCATCACCTCCCCCAGTTGCCCGGTGAGCTTGAAGCCGCGCTGGGTACTGTGGATGCGCGATGCTTCAATGCTCAGGGTGGCGCCACCCATGGCAGTCCAGGCCAGGCCGGTGACCACGCCGGTGCCTTTCAGGGATTTTTCCTTACGGAATGCCGGTTGGCCCAGGTAGGTCTGCAGGTCCGAAACGCCCACCTTCACTGGTTTGTCCGGGTGTTCCAGTAGCTGCACGATCCCCTTGCGTATGACCTTGTGTAGCAGCTTTTCCAGGCCACGCACGCCGGCTTCCCGGGCGTAGCCTTCAATGATCTGCTTGATGGCGGCGTCGGTAATGTTCATCTGCTTTTTTAGCAGGCCGGCCCGCTTCAGCAGCCGCGGCATCAGGTAGTGCTTGGCGATGGCCAGCTTTTCCTCAGCGATGTAGCCAGACAGGCGGATGACGTCCATGCGGTCCAGCAGGGGCCGGGGAATGGTGTCCAGCTGGTTGGCGGTGCAGATGAACAGTACCTTGGACAGGTCCATGCGCACGTCCAGGTAATGGTCGAGGAATTCCCGGTTCTGCTCCGGGTCCAGGGTTTCCAGCAGCGCGGAGGCAGGATCGCCCTGGAAAGAGGCGCCAATCTTGTCGATCTCGTCCAGCATGATCACCGGGTTGGATACTTTCGAGTCTTTCAGTGCCTGCACGAACTTGCCGGGCATGGCGCCAATGTAGGTGCGGCGGTGGCCCTTGATTTCGGCCTCGTCGCGCATACCGCCGACACTGAAGCGGTAGAACTTGCGGCCCAAGGCGTCGGCTACGGAGTGACCGATAGAGGTCTTGCCCACGCCGGGTGGGCCCACCAGCAGCAGGATGGAGCCGCTGACCTCGCCCTTGAAAGTGCCTTCGGCAAGAAATTCGACGATACGGCTTTTGACGTCTTCCAGGCCGTCATGGTCACGGTCCAGGATGCGACGGGCCTCGGCAAGATCAAAGTGATCGTCCGAGGTCAGGCCCCAGGGCACCTGTGTCAGCCAGTCCAGGTAATTGCGGGTAACGCCGTATTCCGGCGAGCCCTGCTCCAGTACCTGAAGCTTCTGGAGTTCATCGTCAAAACGCTCCTGCACCTGCTCCGGCGGATTGAGCTTTTCCATACGTTCCTGGAAACGCTCGGCATCGGCGGTCTTGTCGTCCTTGGCCATCCCCAGCTCGCGCTGGATGACCTTGAGCTGTTCCTTGAGGAAGAACTCCCGCTGGTGCTTCTGGACCTTCTCGTTCACTTCCTCGCTGATTTCACTCTGCAGGCGCGCGACTTCCTGTTCTTTTGCCATCAGCAACAGTACTTTTTCCATGCGCCGCAGCAGGGGCACGGTGTTGAGCACTTCCTGCAGTTCAGTCCCCTTGGCACTGGTCATGGAGGCGCCGAAATCCGCCAGAGGCGAGCTGTCGTCCGGTCCGAAACGGGACAGGTACTGCTTCACTTCCTCGCCGTAGAGCGGGTTGGTGCGCAGCAGATCCTTGATGGAGCTGATAATGGCCAGGGTATAGGCTTTCAGTTCGTCGGCCGCTTCTTCGGGCTCTTCCGGGTATTCCACTTCCACCAGGTAAGGGGGACGGCGCCGCAGCCACTGGGTAATGCGGAACCGTTGCAGGCCCTGGGCAATAAACTGGACTTTGCCGTTCTCCCCCTGGGCGTGATGAACCCGTACCGCGCAGCCGACGGTTTCCAGTTCGTCACTGCCCGGAATGCCCTTTTCGGGGTCGCTGTTTTCCACAAAGCAGATGCCCAGCACCTTGTGATCGGTTTCGCCCACACGTTTAAGCGTTTCCTGCCAGGGGTTCTGGTTGACCACAATCGGCTGCACCTGGGCCGGGAAAAACGGCCGGTTGGAGACTGGCAGAACGTACATGCGCCGGGGCATATGCTGTTTCGGCAACACCAGGCTTTTGCTGTTCTCATCCTTGCCGATGTATTCAGTCAGGTCTTCTTCGGGCGCTTCAAAAGAGTCGTTGCGGTTGTCGTCGTTCATACCGTGCAAGCATCCTCCGGGAATGTTGATCCGGGGAGCAGCGCTCCCGGGCCTAAAGCCTATGTAGCGGCGCCAGCGATTATTTCAAGGCAAGGGGTAGCCTTGAATTTCTGCGCTCAGCCCCAACAACCAACAACATTCCGTTAACGACACTTCAGGAAACCATTTCCAGAAAACCAATTTCAGGTGCCACCCATGAGCAACTCGCCGTACATTTTTGAAGCCACCATGGAGAACTTCCAGCAGGATGTGATGGAAGCGTCGTCCAGAACGCCAATACTGATCGATGTGTGGGCGGAGTGGTGTGCCCCCTGCAAGCAGTTGATGCCGTTGCTGGAAAAGTTGGCAGATGAGTACCGGGGCGGTTTCATGCTGGCCAAAGTGAACGCCGACGAGCAGGAACAACTGACCGGCAGCCTGGGTGTGCGCAGCCTGCCCACGGTGATTCTGGTGAAAGACGGCCAGGCCGTGGACGGCTTTAACGGCGCGCTACAGGAAAGCGAGATCCGTAAGATTCTCGACAAGCACATCGAGATACCGGAAGAGGAAGAAGCCCCCTACGACAAGGCCCATCGCCTCTGGGAAGAGGGTGATGTGGAAGCGGCCCTGGCGGTGCTTACGGAGATGAACCGGAATAACCCGGAAGATCTCAAAGTGCTCATCGACCTGGCACAGCTGAAAGCCGAGCTGGGCGATCTGGAAACCGCCGAACAGGTCCTGGAAAGCCTGCCGCCGGAAGAGAAAATGCAGCACCAGGCCAAGCAGCTGGCGGCCCGCATCAAGTTTCTCAAGGCCTCCGCGGAACTGCCTCCGGTCAAGGAACTGGAGGACTCACTCGATAAAGACCCGAAAGACCCCAACGCCCTGCACCTGCTGGCGCTGCATCACATCCTCCAGGAAAACAACGCCGAGGCGATGGAGCTATTGATCCGCCTGATGCAGGTAGACAGCAAGTACAAGGACGAAGTGGCCAAAACCACACTGATTGAGCTGTTCGACAAGCTGGGCAACAATAACCCGGATGTGCGCACCTATCGGCGCAAGCTGTATACCTTGATGCACTGATTAACCTGCCTGAGCAGTTGTAATCGTAGGTCGGGTAGAGCCAAAGGGGAAACCCGACGGATAAGCCAGAGGGGTTTGTGCCGAAGTTGTGGAGAGGGTAACGCAGTGAGAGGGCTTACCGACAGCAATGTCAGTAAGCCCTGAGGTGTAAGAAGTTACTGACGAGTCATAAAGCCAGGCTCGATGTCGTTGGCATCTTCGTGCTTCATTACGAACCCGAACGCGCTGGAGCGACCGGCTACCTGCCAGATATGGCCTTGCTCGGGCTTGCCAGGAAAGCTGACGACAGCATGACCTTTGGTATTGATTGCCCACTCGCAAGCGGTACCATCGTAACTGCAGGTTTTGTTGTCATTGATCACCAGTTTGTTATTGACCACGTTTTCAGTCGGGATGTTGACGTTGTATTCGCCTGTAAATGTACCGAGCGTTACGGGCTGGGTTTTGTAGAGGCGAGCCAGGATATCTGAGCCTTCATCGGCTACGAACAGCAGGTTGCCTGCATCCCAGGCACGGAAAGTTTCCGAGGCACCGCCATCAGCATCCAGTGTCAGAGCATTTCCTGCCAGAGACCAGGTTCCCTTAGAGAATACAGCTCCCTGCTCGCCAGTATCCGTTTCGTTGGTATAGCGGACGAAACTGCTGTTGGTGAAGTCCAACATGTACACTGAGTTTTCACCTTCGTTGCGAAGCAGGAAGCTGTTCCCTGCAAACGTGTCGGGCCCGACATCAGTAAGGTTTGGTGTAGCAGTTGCCGTACCCACAGCCGTCAGGTTGTTGACATCCCCTTCGGTAGTGTATTGCAGATAAATCGCGATTCGGTTGTCCTGTCCCTTTAAAAAGAACGCTTCACTGAATCCGCTGTTATCGTCAGGGCTGAGGTAGAAAAATGGGTTGGTCTCTCCTTCAACGTAGTAGGTTCCTTGCTCAGAAGTGCCGGTTCCATTAAGCATGGAATATGCTTTGGTTTCACTGTTCAACTGAAGCAGGGTGCCTTGATCGGTCCCGGTTGCAATCTGGAATGTTTCATCCTGTGAGCTGGTGAACGGAGCAGTCTCCCAGAAAATCATGGGGGTCTCTCCATCATCCAGGATGATTCCCTGACCGGTGCCACAGACGCCAACAGTGTCTGATCCGCCCTCGAATGTCAGGGTCAGGGTTTTAGCCTGACCGTCGATAGACCAGGAACCGCTGCGCTCTATTTGTTTGCCTTCGTCGTTGGCGATCTCCTTGAACTCAGTGGTAGAGCTGAATTCAAACAGCGTAATCTCGCCATTCCCGATCCGACCGAAGAACTTACCAGTGAGATCGTCATTCTCCACCGCGGCATCGTCAGAGGAACAGCTGACTTTGGATGCCGCTTCAAAATCCGCCAGTGTCTGGTTCAGGTGACCCAGTGCCGACGCTCGATCAACCAGTTCCGCTCTCTGTACAGAGTTCTTTTCCGTCAGTTCAAGAATGCCGGCTTTGGCGCTTTCTGACGACAGATCCAGTGCCGAAACTTCGCCACCGGTCGAATTCCTGGCAGTTTCCCGCGCGGCATTGTTAATGGTGATACCGTTTTCCAGAATGCCGTCGTCGTCCAGCGTCTGAAGGAAGCGGGCAATGTTGGCCACCGCGTCTTCATTGGTTAGGCCGATACTCTTGGGTGAGATCATTTTGGCGCCGTCTGCCGAGCCCACAAAGTAGTTGCCCACCTTGAAGTAAACAGCATCGCCGTCCATGAAGCGAAATCTGCCGTCATCGCCCGTAACACCGGTAATGCCGGAGGGTTTGGCTTCGTATTGTAGGCCGCCAACCGGGCTGTCGATGAAGTTGCCGGTATTTTCTGTTGGTGGAGTCTGGTTTACAGGAGGTGTGCTTCCCGAGGAACTTCCGCCGCCGCAGGCGACTAGCGCGGATGTAAGGCTGGTGGCGACGATGGCGCGCAGGAGGGCTTTCTTCTTGAACATAGTAGTTCCGTTATTGGCTGTTGTCACAAAATCAGCGGGCTTTAGTGACGCTGGACTGTTGTTTAATCGTCTGGCCTGAAAGGGGAAGGAGGCGTTAGCTGGTTTATCCCTCCCAGGTCCTTGGAGCTGCCGTGACGACGGTTCTTCATTTGCGAAAGAACTGTGAGGAAGCTAGGGGAAGGGCTGGTGATGCGCAATCGAGTGGGCGCAAAACATTGTAAAATGATGTTTTTAAAATGTTTTTTTAAAGCAGTCAATAAGAGGAGGGTAACTGGTGTGGTTCGTCGGTAACGATTCGTAGGATTAGTGTTGCAACAATCGGGTCCAGCTGGCACATCCGTGTGCCAGCTTAGAAGAGATACGGCGTTTAGTTGTTCCCTTTTTTCATTTCCTCAAACTCATCCTCAAAGAAGAACTTCTCCTCCCCGAGGGCTGGTTCCAGTTCATGCAGCCAGGTGGCTGTTTCGCTGTATTTGGCAAAGAACGGGCGCTGTACCCAGTCCGGGTTACGGGCCTGGATAAACCGGAGCACGAACACCTTTTCACCGTTGATCTCGGTGATGCCCTGTACCTCTACCTTGCCGGGGCCGGCGCTCATTGACGGGCCGCGGGCGGTACGCGCGAGCCCGGATACCTGCTTCATGGCCTCGCGGTAGATATGGAATGCTTCTACCAGGGGCACTTCGAAGTAATTCTTGGCACCGGTATCGCGCTCTACAAACATGTAGTAGGGGATGATGCCCAGCTGCACTTCCTTGTTCCACAGCTTCGCCCAATCGTCGGCGTTGTCGTTGACATGTTTGATCAGCGGACCCTGGGCACGGATTTCGGCACCGGTGGCGCGCAGGCGGCGAATGGCCTCTTCGGCGATGTCGGTGGTGATTTCCTGCCAGTGGTTGTAGTGAGCCATGATGGCTACGTGCTTGCCCGCATCGACCAGGCGGGCAAACAGGTCGATCAGCTCGTCTGCGTCCTTGTCGGTCACAAAGCGGTATGGCCAGAAGGTGAGGGCCTTGGTGCCGATTCGGATGGTCTGGATGTGGTCAAGCTCCGGCTGTAGCAGCGGCTCCAGATACTGGACCAGGTGCTTGGTCTTCATCACCATGGGGTCGCCGCCGGTGACCAGCAGGTCACTGACTTCGGTATGCTCCTGCAGGTAACCGTGAAGCTTTTCAGCTTCGGTGCTGGCCATCTTCAGGTCCTTGTCACCCACAAACTGTGCCCAGCGGAAGCAGAAGGTGCAGTAGGAGTGGCAGGTCTGGCCCTGGGCAGGGAAGAACAACACGGTTTCCCGGTACTTGTGCTGCACGCCGTCCAGAACCTCGCCGTTCAACTCCGGCATGTTCATTTCCATCTGGCCAGCGGGATGCGGGTTCAGCTCGTCGCGAATTTCCTTCGCCACTGCCTGGATCTCTTTCTTGTCGGCGCCGTCCCTGTGCATTTTTGCCATGCGCTCGTAATGCTCGTCCTTCAGCATGCCTTTCTGGGGAAACACCAACTGATAGATGGGGTCGTTGGGCACCTTGTCCCAGTTGATCAGTTCATTGATGACATATTCGTTGACCCGGAAAGGCAGCACGCTGGCTACCACTTTCATCTCGAACAGGGTCTCTTCCGGGAGGTTCTGGATAACGTCGATCTTGTCGAGCTGGCGGTCCGTATAGACCTTGAAGCGCCGCTCTTCGAACTCGGCAGTCGGGATGCGGTTCGGGAACGTGACGATGGAGTTCATAGATCGCCCTCTTTGGTTATGCGCCAAATTCAGGAGGGTGGAATCCGCCACCGCTCCGCTGGTTAAAAAACGGGCAGGCGAGTATACATAAATCCAAAAGCATTTTCAGGTCTAAATAAAACGGGCGTGATCAACTCATTCGCGTCCGGTAGGAATCCTACGACATTGGTCTGAACATGCTTGTTTGAAGACGAAAAAGGCGCCATTCTTACGTAAGTAACCGAAATAGTCCGTAGGCCGGCGTAATTTTGTCCTGAAAATTGAATTTTGGCACCAAAATGTAGTAAAAATACTACGTAATATTCGGGTTGACTCCGGCGGCAGTGTTGTAGCCGTCCGGATGCGTCAGGCCAAAAACCGTCAAAGCAAGGCGCTTCAGGCAGTAAAACTGGCAATCGTGTTCTATGCTTGTTCAAGACAACAAACAGGCGAATGCCCACAACAAAACGCTCTGCATTCCATCGCAGCTTATCGACACTGCAAGGCGCTTAGCTGCTGATCGTGGCACGCGCCGTACTTTTTATGCCAAGGGGAGGTTTGATGTACCAGGACGATGATCCCATAGAGACCAGTGAATGGCTGGATGCGCTGGAGTCTCTGATCGAACAGGAGGGCGTTGATCGCGCCAAGTACATTCTTGAAAGGCTCTCCGAACGAGCCAGCCGCGACGGCACCGAGTTGCCCTATTCCATCACTACACCGTTCCGCAATTCCATTCCGGTAACCCAGGAAGCCCGAATGCCGGGCGATCTGTTCATGGAGCGCCGTATCCGCTCGCTGATCCGCTGGAATGCCATGGCCATGGTGCTGCGGGCGAATCAGCGCCCGGGTGAGCTGGGCGGGCACGTGTCGTCATTCTCCTCGGCAGCCACACTTTATGATGTCGGCTTTAACTACTTCTTCCACGGCGGTGATGAAAAGCGGGAATCGGACCTGGTTTATTTCCAGGGCCACTCCTCACCCGGTATTTACGCCCGTTCCTACCTGGAGGGCCGCTTTGATGAAGCGCAGCTGGATAAATACCGGGAGGAGGTCGATGGCAATGGTCTGTCTTCCTATCCCCACCCCTGGCTGATGCCGGATTACTGGCAGTTCCCCACCGTGTCCATGGGCCTCGGCCCGATCCAGGCCATCTATCAGGCCCACGTGATGAAGTATCTGCACAGCCGCGAGCTGATCGACATGGGCGATCGCAAAGTGTGGTGCTTTGTCGGTGACGGCGAATGCGACGAGCCGGAAACCCTGGGCTCAATCTCTGTGGCCGGCCGTGAGAACCTCAGCAATCTCATCTTCGTGGTCAACTGCAACCTGCAGCGCCTGGACGGCCCGGTAAGGGGCAATGGCAAGATTATCCAGGAGCTGGAAGGCGTCTTCCGCGGTGCCGGCTGGAACGTGCTGAAAGTGGTTTGGGGCCGCATGTGGGATCCGCTGTTCGAGAAAGACGAGGATGGCCTGATGCAGCGGGTCATGGATGAAGCCGTGGACGGTGACCTGCAGAACTTCAAGAGCAACGGTCCGGCCTACACCCGCAAGCACTTCTTCGGGAAATACCCGGAGTTGTCCAAGATGGTGGACAACCTCACCGACGAGGACATCAACAAGCTCAACCGTGGTGGTCACGACCCCTATAAGGTCTATGCGGCCTATCACCATGCCATCCACAACAATGGCGGGCGGCCGACGGTGATCCTGGCTCATACCATCAAGGGTTACGGTTTTGGTAGTGCGGGCGAAGCCCAGAACACGGCACACTCCCTGAAGAAGCTCGATATCGAGCAGCTCAAGGCCTTCCGTGACCGCTTTGCGGTGCCACTGAAAGATGAAGAGCTCAAGGACGTGCCTTACTACCGCCCGGCGCCGGACAGTCCGGAAATTGTCTACATGAACAAGCGCCGGAAGGAACTGGGCGGCTTCTACCCCAAGCGCCGCAAAGACTGCCAGCCGCTGCAGGCGCCGTCGCTGGACACCTTCAAAACGCTGCTGGACGGCTCCAATGGCCGTGAGATTTCCACCACCATGGCGTTTGTGCGCCTGTTGACGGCACTGACCAAAGACAAGCGTATCGGTAAGCGTATTGTTCCCATCGTGCCGGACGAGGCCCGTACCTTCGGTATGGAGGGCATGTTCCGCCAGCTGGGTATCTATACCTCGGAAGGCCAGAAGTACGTGCCGGAAGATCGTGAACAGATCATGTACTACAAGGAAGACAAGAAAGGTCAGGTCCTTGAGGAGGGGATCAACGAGGATGGTTCCATGGCGGCCTGGATGGCAGCGGCCACTTCCTACAGCACCAACAACTTCCCGCTGATACCCTTCTACATCTTCTATTCCATGTTCGGTTTCCAGCGTGTGGGCGACCTTGCCTGGGCGTCCGGTGACATCCAGGCGCGTGGTTTCCTGATCGGCGGTACCGCCGGGCGTACCACGCTCAACGGCGAAGGCCTGCAGCACCAGGACGGCCACAGCCACATCCTGGCCCAGACCATTCCCAGCTGTAAGGCGTACGACCCGGCCTACGGCTACGAGATGGCCGTGGTGGTTCAGCATGGCATCAAGGAAATGTTTGAAGACAATCAGAACGTTTTCTACTACCTGACTATGGAAAACGAAAACTACGAACAGCCCGCGATGCCGAAAGACAAGAAGGTGGAAGAGGGCATCATCAAGGGCATGTACCAGATTGAATCCGTTGAAACCAAGGGCAAGAAGAAGTCCCCACGGGTTCAGCTGCTGGGTTCCGGTGCCATTCTCAACGAGGTGCGCTCGGCGGCGCAGCTGCTGAAGGATGACTTCGGCGTGGCCAGTGATGTGTGGAGCGTTACCAGCTTCAACGAGCTGGCCCGCGACGGCCTGCACATTGAGCGCTGGAATCGCCTGCACCCGGACGACACCGCCAAGAAGGCGTACGTCACCCAGTGCCTGGAGAAGCAGCAGGGGCCGGTGGTGTCTTCCACCGACTACATCAAGCTGCTGTCTGAGCAGATTCGCGCCTACATCCCCAAAACCTATCTGACCCTGGGCACCGACGGCTTCGGCCGCAGTGACACCCGCGAGAAATTGCGGAGCCACTTCGAGGTGGATCGCTACTACGTGGCGGTGACCGCGCTGGCGGCTTTGGCACGGGACGGTGAGATCAAGGAGGACGTGGTTCTCGAAGCCATGCGGAAGTACGGAATCGATCGCAACAAAACGAACCCGGTGCTGAGCTAAGGAGACCGCCATGAGTGAGCAGGAAATCAAGGTTCCGGATCTCGGCGGTGCAGACGAGGTCGAGGTCATCGAAATACTCGTCAGCAAGGGGGATTCGGTTGAGGAAGAAGATCCGATACTGACGGTAGAGTCCGACAAGGCATCGGTTGAGCTGCCATCGCCGGGCGCTGGCAAAATCACCAAAATTACCGTCAAGGTGGGGGACAAGGTCAAGGAAGGCGACGTTGTTGCCATGATGGAAGCCAGCGGCGATGCCGGTGGTTCGGATGACGCCAAGGGCGCTGGCGAAGAGGCCAGCTCCGCCAAGGACGAAAAAGCCGAAGACACGTCGGAAGACAAGGCCGAGGATAAAGCCGAAGAGAAAAAGCCGGCGCCGAAAAAATCCGGCGGTTCCCGGAAGGAAACCGTGAAGGTGCCAGCGCTGGACGGTTTCGACAATGTACCGGTGATCGAGATCAACGTCAGCGAGGGCGATGAGATCGAAGCGGACGACCCGCTGGTCACCGTGGAGTCCGACAAGGCCACCATGGAGATTCCTTCTCCCTATGCCGGCAAGATTGGCAAGATCCTGGTGTCCGAGGGCGACAAGATCTCCGAAGGCCTTGATCTGGTTGAGATGACCGTTGTGGAAGGCGGTGGTGAGGGCGCAGAAGAGAGTGGCGAGGAAGACGCCTCTTCTGAATCAGCAAAGTCCTCAGGTGACGACAAACCCGAAAGCAAAGCCGAGTCGAAAGGCAAGAGCGAAGAGCCAAAGCCAGAGCCGTCATCGGCAACCTATGAGCCGCCTACCCCGGGTGCCAAAGTCCACGCTGGCCCGGCGGTGCGCAAGCTGGCCCGCGAATTCGGTGCTGACCTTGCCCGTATCAAAGGCTCTGGCCCGAAACATCGCATCCTCAAGGACGACGTTCAGGCCTACGTGAAGAGCCAGCTGCAACAGACGCAGCAGGGCAGCACGGTGGCCGGTGGCGGTGGTGCCGGTATTCCCGGCGTGAAGCTGCCGGACTTCAGCCAGTTTGGTGAGATTGAGCGTGAATCCATGTCGCGCATGATGTTTGCCACGGCCAACAACATGCAGCGCAGCTGGCTGAACGTGCCCCACGTGACCCAGTTCGAGGATGCGGACATTACCGATATGGAAGACTTCCGCAAGTCGCAGAAAGCGGCTGGCGAGAAGAAAGGTGTGAAGATGACACCGCTTCCGTTCCTGCTGAAGGCCTGTGCCACCGCGCTGGCGGAATTGCCGCAGTTCAATGTGTCGCTGGATATGGACCGTAAGGAAGTGGTCCGCAAGCAGTACATTCATATCGGGATTGCGGTGGATACGCCCAACGGGCTGATGGTGCCGGTGATCAGGGATGTGGACAAGAAGGGGCTATGGGAGCTTGCGGCGGAAAGTGCGGAGCTGGCCCAGAAGGCCAGGGACAAGCAGCTCAAACCGGCGGAAATGCAGGGTGCCTGTTTTACCATCACCAGTCTGGGTGGTATCGGAGGCACGGCGTTTACGCCGATTGTGAACACGCCGGAGGTGGCGATTCTTGGTGTGTCCAAGGCGGCGATGAAGCCGGTCTGGGATGGCAAGGGTTTCCAGCCGCGGCTGTTGCTGCCGCTGTCGCTGTCCTATGATCACCGGGCGGTGAACGGGGCGGATGCTGCCCGGTTTACTTCCCTGTTGAGTCAGCTGTTGGGGGACATTCGGTCCCTGCTTCTTTAAGGCTGGTAGTATGGGTTCCTGTAGCCTTCGGGTTATGGGGGCTTTCGCGAGGCCGGTAAGGTTATTCAGAACACGCCCGTGGATACGTCCCTGTAGGGCTCGGTCGCGCCATCCCTGGCGCTCCACGGTTCTGAATAACCTTACCGGCCTCGCTTGCTCTGGCTCCGGTAATATCGCCTTTGTCGTCTCGTTACTACTGCTGACTTGTTGGAGACCGGATTCTCCTCGGCAGAAACCCTGGGCACGATGGATAATCGTGTGACCAGGGATCTGCCACGTCTTTACAGGACCTGGGCCGAGGGTGGAGTCGGGCTCTCCATTACCGGGAACGTGATGATTGATCGTCGCCATATTGGTGAGCCGGGAAATGTGGTGCTGGGGGATAAGTGGGGTGGTAGTCCGAAGAAGCGGATGCGGTTTGTGGTGGAGGTGTACAAGGCGATCAGAGCGGCCACCGGTGAGCACTTCGGGGTTGGCATCAAGCTGAATTCGGGCGGGGGAGTAATTCTGAAGCCTGCAAACAAAAACCCCGGCCGGAGCCGGGGTTTCTGCTGAGTTAACTTCTAATTAAAGGCTTAGAAGTTGTACTGAGCGGCAAACAGGATGCGGCTTGCATCGCCGTCGTCGCCACTGACGTTTTCACGCTTCAGGAATTGATATTCAACCCCCATCGTGACGTCCTGAGCCGGCGTCCACTTGTAGTTGGCCATGACGGCTGAGTTGGTTTCGCTCTGACCGGCAACAGCTACGCCATCGTCCTGAGCGTCATCCCAATCGACTTCGACCAAACCGTAGCCGATGTTGATGCTGCGGCCAGCGCCCAGGTTGAAGCCTGCACCAACCGTTCCACCAAAGCCAGAAATGGTTTCCACATCACCGGATGCCGGATCAACGTAGGCGCTGGCTGCACCGAAGTTTTCACCTGAACGGTACAGATAGCTGTTGGCGCCATCGGTGTAGCTGAGGGAGCCCTGAACAGTGATCATGTCACTCAGTGCCATCTTGGCTGCGACAAAGGTGGCAAAGCCCATCGAGCTTTCGTCACTTGAGCCGTCGTCATAACCTACTTGATGCGCGAGGACTGCAGCAGAATATGATAGCCCACCTGAGGAATCTTCCATCCTGGCTGTGAGTGCTGGCAGGCTCTGCTTTTGTGTCGATGCTGTTGTCCGTCCTACATATACCGGATCGCCATCTGTGTCAGTTCCAACAACGAAACCAGGATCCGTTACAGCGGTCGCCCCAATGATTGAGGCCTGAGGATCTTCCAGTGATACAGAAAATGGCCCTGTAGTATAGCGCATCTGGGCAGTACGGGACTGATAACCGGCAGCACCTGGCAAGGAGTCAAAGTCCAGAGTTGCGGTGTTGCCAACGAAACTGGTGAAGTTAGACCAGGTCTGGCCCATCAGAACACCATTGTACGAACCATAAGCATGACGCAGGCGAAGAGAGCCACCACCGCTACCACGGAAGTCACCTTCAATGTTAACTGTAACGCCTGCCGGTGTTACTGTTTTAAGACCAATCCTGCTCTGGTACGCGTCAGCGCCGAAGTGGCCATCTGGCGCATCGTCGTTGTTTACAAGGCCCGCATAGGAACCTGAACGGGTGCTCAGTGCCTGGTTGCTATCGATATCGTAAGAAGCACCAAGACGGGCGTAGCCGTAGATGTCAGTTTCGTAGCCGCCAGTTTCGAAGCTGACCGCGTTTGCCTGCGCAGCGACCCCCAGAATTGCTACTGCAGCCGTTGATCGAATTGCCATTCTCAGTTTGTTGCTTTGCATCTTTGTTGTCTCCACACATTATTTTTGTTGGACCCACTTCAAAGTAGTTACGAATCCATGACATTTCAAATAAATTCTTGCATTAGTTAGACGAATGTCTATACAACGAAATCGGTGGGTTAGGGGAACTTTTTGAGGATTGTGTTTATTTCCGCTCGCCAGTAAGGCAGAACATCGGTAATTTCCGGCTTTGCGTACCTATCTCCCATGAAAAAAAATATCCGTACTCTCGACTCCGCCACTTTCGCTTTTCTCGATATCGAGACCACTGGTGGCAATAATTCACACGACCGGATTACCGAGATCGGTATCCGCTTCTGGCGTTCGGGGCAAATCGTCGGCGAGTGGCAGACTCTGGTCAATCCGGAAACACGTATTTCTCCCTTTATTCAGAGCCTGACCGGAATCACTGACGCCATGGTTGCAGACGCGCCGGTGTTTGCCGAGATCTCCGAAGAGCTGGAGTCCCGGCTGAAAGACACCATTTTTGTCGCCCACAACGCCCGTTTTGACTACGGCTTTATCAAGGGTGAGTTCCGGCGGCTGGGTCTACTGTTTTCTGCGAAAGTGCTTTGCACCGTCAAGCTGTCCCGCAAGCTCTATCCCGGGTTCCGGCGCCACAATATGGATGCGCTGATCGAGCGCCACGGCCTTGACCAGGTTCAGCGACACCGGGCAATGGGGGACGTGTCCGCCATGTTGGCGTTTTTTGAGCAGGCGCTGGCGGAAAAAGGCACGCAAGCGATGGATGAAGCCATTGCTGAACTGCTGCAGCGGCCGAGTATTCCCTCCAATCTGCCGGTCGATGTGCTGCAGGACCTTCCCCGCGGGCCGGGGGTCTATCGTTTCTATGGTGAAAATGACGTTCTTCTCTATGTAGGTAAAAGTACTGACATCGCCCAGCGTGTGGCCTCCCACTTCTCTGGTGACCACGGTTCCAGCCGTGGTGTTCGCATGTCGGAGAGCCTGCGGCGGGTGGACTGGACAGAAACTGCTGGCGAGCTGGGCGCGTTACTGCTTGAATTAAAGCAGATCAAGCAGTTGAAGCCGTTGTTCAATCGTCGCTCCCGTGCCGCCAAGAACCTGGTGAGCATTGAGCTTGCGAATAATACCGACGGCTACCTCCAGGCCCGGCTGGTTCGGGAAATCGAACCTCACCGGCTTGGTGATTATTTCGGTTTGTTCCGCAGTAAGCGGGACGCGGAAAAGGCCCTCAGCGGCATTGCGGTAAGGAACGACCTCTGCAACAAGCTGCTGGGCCTGGAGCCGGATCATGAGGGCCCTTGCTTTCAGCGTACTCTGGGCCGCTGTAAAGGCGCCTGTGAAGGTGGCGAAGACGTTACCAGGTACAACCTCAGGGTGCAGATCGCATTCCATGCGTTGCGCCTGAAGACCTGGCCCTGGAAGGGGTCGGTAGGGATTGTGGAGCACAACAGTAAAACCGGGAAGACCGATATTCTGGTGGTCTTTAACTGGATGCATGTCGCCACGCTGGACAGTGTGGGTGAGCTGGACAATCTGTCGTTGCAGGGCCAGGCCGTCAATTTTGACCTGGACTCCTACAAACTGCTGGTCAAGGCTCTGATAGGCCGGGATGGCCGGTCGCTGAAGGTTGTGGAACTGGATGCGGTGGGCGCACCGGATGTGCTCATGCCCTGAGTGGCGTATGATTAAATTTACTTTTTCACGTTTTGTTTGAGAGACACCAATGAACAGAGAACCCGTCAGCCGTGAATTATTCGATGAGGTAATGGTCCCCAACTACGCACCCGGGTCTGTGATTCCCGTGAGGGGGGAAGGCTCCCACGTGTGGGATCAGGAAGGTAAGGAGTATATCGATCTGGCGGGTGGTATTGCGGTGACCTGTCTGGGGCATTCCCACCCGGGCCTGGTGAGTGCGCTGATGGATCAGGCCGAGAAAATCTGGCACCTGTCCAATGTGATGACCAACGAGCCGGCGCTGCGGCTGGCAAAAACCTTGTGTGATCTTACCTTTGCCGAGCGGGTGTTCTTCGCCAACTCCGGTGGTGAGGCCAACGAGGCCGCCTTCAAACTGGCCCGTCGTTACGCCTGGGAGCACTTTGGCCCGGAAAAAAACGAGATCATCGCCTTCAAAAACGCCTTTCACGGCCGCACCCTGTTCACTGTCAGCGTGGGTGGCCAGCCCAAGTACCTGGAGGGTTTTGAACCGGCGCCAGGCGGTATCCACCACGCCGACTTCAATGACCTGGAATCGGTGAAGAAGCTGATATCCAAAGACAAAACCTGTGCCGTAGTGGTGGAGCCGATCCAGGGTGAGGGTGGGGTTATGCCCGCTGATGCGGAGTTCCTCAAGGGCCTGCGCCAGCTTTGTGATGACAACGATGCCCTGCTGGTGTTTGACGAGGTTCAGTCCGGCGTTGGCCGTACTGGCCACCTGTACGCCTATCAGATGTACGGGGTAACGCCGGATATTCTCTCCACAGCCAAGGGCCTCGGCGGGGGCTTCCCGGTGGCGGCCATGCTCACCACTGAAAAAGTCGCCACAAGCCTGGCTGTCGGCACCCACGGCAGTACCTATGGTGGCAACGCTCTGGCCTGTGCCGTTGCCCAAAGGGTGATTGACACCGTCAGTCAGCCAGACATTCTCAAGGGTGTCGCCGCGCGTTCCGACCGGCTGCGCAAGGGCATGATGGACATCGGCGAGCGTTATGGCATCTTCAGTGAAGTCCGTGGCTCCGGCCTGCTGCTGGGGTGCGTGCTTACCGATGAGTGGAAAGGCAAGGCCAAGGAATTTCTCAATGCCGGCCTCGCCGAGGGTGTGATGGTGTTGATTGCCGGACCCAATGTGGTGCGGCTGGCGCCGTCGCTGATTATTCCCGAGCCGGATATTGACGAAGCGCTGGCCCGGTTTGAGGCCGGTGTCAAAAAGGTTTGCGGACAATAAATTTTGCGGACTACAACCAGGGGAGCCGCCTATGTGGCTGGTACGTCCGGCTCAGCCGGGTGACCTGAAAGACATACTCGACATCGCCGGGGGGCAAGGCCCCCGGATGTCATCCACCTTGCCCAAAAAAGAAGAGGCACTGTCCCGGAAGATTGAGCAGTCCGCCCGTTCGTTTGCTGGCCAGAACGGGCCCGATGAGTCCGAACGGTTCCTGTTTGTGCTGGAAGATATCGGCACCGGAACAGTCCATGGCGTATCCGGCATTGATGCCCGGGCCGGAAATGGGCAACCGTTCTACAACTACCGCAAGGATGCGCTTATCCATGCCTCCCATGAGTTGGGGGTTTCCCGGCGGGTGGAAGTCCTGTACCCGTCCCATGCCCTGACAGACAACACCCTGCTGTGTTCCTTTACCATCAAACCGGAGCTGCGTCGCACCGATGCCTTCGAGCTGCTGTCACGGGCCAGGATGCTGTTTATTGCCGCACACCGTCACCTGTTCACCGATCAGACTGTGGTGGAAATACAGGGCGTGCAGACAGAAAACGGGGAGGTGCCGTTCTGGGACAGCCTGGGCCGGCATTTCTTCAATATGGATTTTGAAACCGCGGACCAGTATTCCGGTATGCTTAGCAAAACCTTTATTGCTGAGCTCATGCCACCCAACCCGATCTACGTCACCTTGCTGAGCCAGGCGGCCCGGGAAGCGCTGGGCCAGCCCCACGAACAGACTCGGGCAACCTTTGAACTGCTGCAGCATGAGGGGTTTCATAGCGGCTGTTACCTGGATATTTTTGATGCCGGGCCGGTGCTTGAAGCCCGTACCGACGCGCTCAAATCCGTTGTGACCAGCCACCCGAAAACCCTGCACGCCGCCAATACCGATGACGGCGAGATGTGCCTGATCTCCGGAGGCGAGGGTGAGAGTTTCCGCTGCACTCTGACGCCACTGACCGAGAGCCTCGGGGACGAGATCAAGGTACCGCTGAAAACCTGGGAGTGCCTGGGCAGGAGCTCCGGTGACGACGTAAGGATTACACCGTTATGAACAGGGCGATCGCACTCAGGAGGCCGGTATGCTGTTGATCCGACCACTACAGGAAAACGATCTGGAAGCCCTGTATGCCATGGCGCAGGGGGCAGGCAAGGGTCTGACCACGCTGCCGGCAGACCGGGAGTTGTTACAGAAAAAGATTAACCATACCCGGGAAACCTTCAATCAACGCTGTGCCCCCGAGGCCGGGCTCTATCTGTTTGCCCTCGAGGACACTGAGCTGGGGCAATGCGTAGGTATCAGCGGCATTCAGGCAAGGGTTGGTCTGGATGAGGTGTTCTATAACTACCGTCTGAGTGTGACGGTAAATGCCTCCCGCGAGCTTGGTGTGCATGTACGCACGCCAACGCTTCACCTGTCCAACGACATGACCGATACCACCGAGATCTGTTCACTGTTGCTGTCGGCCTCTCATCGGGGTGGCGGCACCGGGCTGCTGCTGTCCCGTTGTCGGTTCATGTACCTGGACGATTTCAGAAAGCACTTTTCCGAAAAGGTGTTTGCTGAAATGCGGGGCGTATCTGACGGTAATGGCCAGAGCCCCCTCTGGGATGCTCTGGGCAGCAAGTTCTTTGATATGGAATTCAGCGAAGCGGATATGCTTTCCGGGCTGGGCAACAAGTCATTTATCGCCGAACTGATGCCGAAATATCCCATTTACCTGCCGATGCTGCCGGATGCTGCCCGGGCAGTGATTGGCCGGGTGCACGAGAACACCGCGCCTGCGCTGAACATGCTGCAGGCGGAAGGGTTCAACTTTAACGGGATGGTGGATATTTTTGATGGTGGCCCGGTGGTGGAGGCTTTCATCCATAACATCCGCACCGTGCGCGAGGGCATCAACCGCCACGTGATGATCCGCAAGAAGCCGCTGGATATGAAGGTGCCGGCAGAAGACCAGGTGATGATATCCAACCGTTCGTTCCGGGACTTTCGGATAACCACCATACCCGCCGAGTGTATCGGGCTTGATACTGTCAGTATACCGGCCGAAGTGGCAGAGGCGCTGGAGGTCGAATCCGGGGATCGTGTGCGGCTGGCCCCTTTGAAAGATACCGGAAAGAGGTAGTGAATATGGATAAGATCACCGGCCAATTATTTATTGATGGGCTCTGGCTCGAAGGCCACGGAGACCAGTTTGAATCCCTCCAGCCTGTCACCGGCGAGACGGTCTGGGACGGCACCGGTGCCAATATTGAAGATGTGGACGCTGCTGTGCGCGAGGCCCGCAATGCGTTTGTTGACTGGCGCAAGCGCCCCTTCGAGGAGCGTCAGGCTCTGGTGGAGAAGTTTGGCAAGCTGCTGGAAGAGCACAAGGAGGGCCTGGCGCACCAGATTGGGTTGGAAACCGGTAAACCCCTGTGGGAGTCCCGCACGGAAGTGGCCGCGATGATTGGCAAGATCGGGATATCGGTGACTGCCTACCATGACCGCACTGGCCATTCCGAGTCCGACGTTGCTGGCGGTCACGCCGTGTTGCGTCACCGGCCCCATGGTGTGGTGGCGGTATTCGGCCCCTATAATTTCCCGGGGCACCTACCCAACGGTCACATTGTGCCGGCCTTGCTGGCAGGTAACACCGTGGTGTTCAAGCCCAGCGAACTGACCCCCGGCGTCGCCGAGATGACGGTAAAACTGTGGGAGAGAGCCGGCATTCCCCCCGGTGTCATCAACCTCGTCCAGGGAGCTGCGGCAACCGGTAAGTCCCTGTCTTCACATCCAGGTGTGGACGGGCTGTTCTTTACCGGTAGTTCCACCGTTGGGCATCTGCTGCACAAGCAGTTCGGCGGCCAGCCTGAAAAAATCCTGGCTCTGGAAATGGGCGGCAACAACCCCCTGATTGTGCAGGATATTCATGACGTGGATGGCGCCGTGCACCATGCGCTGCAATCGGCCTTCCTGTCTGCCGGGCAGCGCTGCACCTGTGCGCGGCGTTTGCTGGTGCCCAAAGGCACCAAGGGCGACCAGTTCCTGAAGCGCCTTACCGAGGTTGTCAGCCGCATAAAAGTGGGGGAGTTCGATGCCGATCCGCAACCGTTCATGGGCTCGGTAATCTCCGCTGAAGCGGCCGACAAACTGCTGGCCGCCCAGAACAACCTGCTGACCCATGGCGGCAAATCACTGCTGGAAATGAAGCAGTTGAAAGAAGGCACCGGCCTGCTGTCGCCGGGCATCGTGGATGCCACCGGCCTGGATCTGGTAGACGAGGAATTCTTTGGGCCCCTGCTGACGGTCTACCGCTACAAGAGCTTCGACGAGGCCCTGGAGCTGGCCAATAACACCCGTTACGGTCTGTCCGCCGGTATCCTGACCGATGACCACAAGCTCTACCAGCGGCTCGCGGACGAAGTGCGCGCCGGCATCGTGAACTGGAACCGGCCATTGACCGGTGCCAGCAGCGCTGCTCCGTTCGGCGGTGTGGGTGCCAGCGGCAACCATCGCCCCAGCGCCTACTACGCTGCCGATTACTGCGCCTGGCCCATGGCTTCGCTGGAGGCGAGAAAGAGCGAAGTGCCGGAAAGCCTTGCACCAGGATTAAATTTCGACTGACGGAAAACCAGACATGGTCAAGCATGCGGTAGAAGCCAACTTCGATGGCCTGGTAGGGCCCACCCATAACTACGCCGGGCTGTCCTGGGGCAATGTGGCCTCCAAGTCCAATGTTCGCTCGGTCTCCAACCCCAAAGAGGCGGCGTTGCAGGGACTGGCCAAGATGAAGCGGCTGGCGGACCGGGGTTATGTGCAGGGCGTGCTTCCGCCCCACGAACGCCCGCACATCCCGACTTTGCGGTCGCTGGGCTTCAGCGGTTCTGACAGCGAGATATTGCGGGCCGCTGTTAAGCAGAGCCCGTCTATCCTGGCCGCGGTGTCCTCTGCATCCACCATGTGGACGGCCAATGCCGCCACCGTTTCCCCCAGTGCAGATACCGCTGATCACCGCGTGCACTTCACCCCGGCCAACCTGAGCGCCAAGTTCCATCGCTCCATTGAACATGTAGTCACAGGCCGGGCCCTGAAATCCATTTTTTCAGACGAGTCCTGGTTTGCCCACCATCCTGCTTTGCCGTCGGTGAGCCAGTTCGGTGACGAAGGTGCGGCCAACCACACCCGCCTGTGTGCGGGTTACGGCGAGCCGGGAGTGGAACTGTTCGTTTATGGCCAGATCGCGTTCAACGAAAAAGCCCCGGCTCCCAGACTCTACCCTGCCCGCCAGACCCTGGAAGCCTCCCAGGCCATCGCGCGTTTGCATGGTCTGAAAGACAGCCGTGTGGTCTTCGCCCAGCAGAACCCCAAAGCCATCGATGCTGGCGTGTTCCATAACGACGTTATCGCGGTGGGTAACGGCAACACATTGTTCTATCACGAGCTGGCGTTTCTGGATGAAGAAACTGTCCTGGCTGATATCCGCTCACGCCTGACCGGTGCGGAACTGGAAGCGGTACGGGTAAGCAGTGAACAGGTGCCGCTGGAAGACGCAGTGGCTTCGTACCTGTTCAATAGCCAGTTATTGAATACCCCGGATGGCATGATGCTGGCAGTGCCGGGGGAGTGCCGGGAAATTGAGGCCGTCAGTCGTTATCTGGATGAGTTGGTCGACAACGAGGGGTCGATTACCTCGGTGGAGGTTTTCGACGTCAAGCAGTCCATGCGCAATGGCGGCGGGCCGGCGTGTTTGCGTTTGCGGGTGGTGCTCAACGACGATGAGCTCAAGGCCATGCATCACGGCGTGTTGCTCACCGATGCACTTTATGAGCGGCTGACGACCTGGGTGGAGGCGCATTACCGGGAGGAGTTGTCGCAAGAGGATCTCGGTGACCCGATGTTGCTGGATGAGGTTCGTAAGGCGCTTGATGAGTTGACGGGGATTTTGGGGCTTGGGTCTATATACGATTTTCAGCTATGAGTGTGAGTGATTTGTCGGATTACGCTTCGCTAATCCGACCTACGTTTCAGTTTCGGTTTGTCTCTGGTGATAACGTCTTTTGTAGGTCGGATTAGCCGAAGGCGTAATCCGACAGACGCATCGCCGCGATTACTCCCGGCTCAGGAGGCGATCGAGGAAGTCAGCATTTCCATGGTGTGACGGATCAGTGATTCGGCAGGGAAGTTCTCTTCCAGGCCGCTTTCGGCCATTTCGCTTTGGCATAGCATGATGACGCCGTGTAGTGCGCCGCGAAGGTATAGCGCCGTTTCCACCGGGTTATGGATGCGGTCGCGGTTCATGGTGCCGTCTTCCAGGCCCAGATGGATCGCGCCAACCATCAGGTCCATGGTCTGCTCCTTGCAGCAGAACATCTCGCCGGCCAGCTCATCGTCTGCCTCTGCCATCGCGGTAGAGGCGGTGGTCAGGGCTGAAAAATAATCAGGCTGATCACGGTAGAACTGGTAATAGGCCACACCCATGGCACTGATCTGCGCCAGCCCGGTATCTGCCGTCTGGCGGGCTTCCTCGAAGCGGCGGCACAGGCTGTGGCCGGCGCGCAGCATTATTCCGCGCTGGATCGCGGCCTTGTCTTTGAAATACACGTACAATAATGCGCGGCTGAGAGCGGCGGTGCGGGCAATGTCATCCATGGACGTGCGCTCGTAGCCTTTTTCCGAAAACGCCAGTTCCGCGGCATCCAGAATGGCCTCGTACCTGGCCTGCTTTTCTTTCTCTCTGCGGGTTTTTAACGGCTCACTCATAGGGGATTCCGGATTATTGAGACGGCATTCTCATGATACATGGTTGCGAATGAAAGCTGATTATTGACAAATTGTCAAAGAATGACATTATGTCTGATAATAAATTTTTGTCCACCGGATGGGCAGCCAACAAAACACCATGAACATGGAAGAGAGGGTCTCTCAATGAACACCATCTGGCGCCCCGCCATCGTATTCCTTGCGGCTTTTGCCGTCCTGCTTGTCAGTGGCTGTAAATCCAGTGAGCCGGGTCCGGACCAGGGTGCTGCCCCCATTACTGTGCGGGCTGCGGAGGTAACCGGCGGCCAGACAGAAGGTGTGTCGCTTCGTTTCTCCGGTATCGTGCGGGCGGCTCAGCGGGCAACGCTGACATTCCAGGTCAGCGGCACCCTGCGTGAGCGATTAGTGGAGCTGGGGCAGACCGTGAAAACCGGTGACCTGCTGGCGCGGGTATACAACCCGGCGCTGGAACCGGCCCGGGATTCCGCTGCCGCGCGGCTGGAAGAGCTCAGAACCCAGCACGACCAGGCCAAACGTGAATGGGAGCGTTCCCGCCAGTTGCATGAACGAGGCGTGGTGTCAGAGCAGGGGCTGGAACAACTGGCATCCCGGCGCGACAGCCTGAAAGCCAGCATGGCAACCGCGGAAGCGTCCCTTGCGGAGGCCACACGCCTGCTGCAGGAAAGTGAACTGAGGGCGCCATTCGGTGGCCGGGTTGAAGCCTTGCTGGTAGAGCGGGATGAATTTGTGGCGGCCGGGCAGCCGGTGATACGCCTGTCTTCCCCCGACGGCCGTGAGGTGGAAGTGCGGGTGCCTGCCTATATGCTTAACCACGTTTCGCTGGGGCAGTTGTTGCCGGTGTGGTCCGTGCAGCAGCGCAACCGACTCCCGGAAACCGGGTCGATTGTGGAAATTGCCCAGTCCGGCGGGGTTCGTGGTGAGCTTCACCCGGTGCTGGTAAGTCTGCCAGCGGACACCCTGGAGCCAGGCGAGCCGGTTGAGGTGGGGATTACTCCCCGCGAAACCGTCGCCACCACCGTGCCACTGCTGGCGGTCATGAAATCCAATGGTGGTGCCAGTGTGTTTCGCGTCTCCGATGGCATAGCCCGGCGAGTGCCAGTAACGGTTCAGCGGATCATCGGTGAACGCGTGGTGGTGGATGCCACCGACCTCACCGCCGGTGACCAGGTGGTATACGCCGGTATGACCCGGATTTCTGACGGCGATGCGGTAGAGGTGCGCTAATGTCACTGCGCCTTCTGAATTTCCAACGCTTGCTGGGCATGGTAGTGACCATGCTCTGCCTCCTGGGTATCGCCGCCTACAGCACCATGCCGCGCCAGGAAGACCCTTCCTTCCCATACCGCGCTGGCCTGATCACCATCAACTATCCCGGCGCCAGTGCCGAGGCGGTGGAACGGCTTGTTCTGCAACCGCTCTCCGACGAACTTCGCCAGGTGGAGGAAGTGGATTTCTCGCAGGCCACCGCACGCACCGGAGTAGCAGTGTTCCGTGTGCGCCTGAATGACACCATCTACGATACCGACTCTGCCTGGGACCGTGTGCGCCAGGCGATGGACAGGGCACGTCTGGAATTCCCTGACGATGTCGGCGAGATGGTACTTGATGACCGCATGATTGATATTCCCGCCATCATCCTGGCGGTCAGTGGTTCCGGCTCGGTGACGGAGCTGAGTGACGTTGCCGAGCGGTTGAAGCAGAACCTGGCGGATATCCCCGGGGTTTCGCGCATTGAGCTCGAAGGCGATGCGGACGAGCAGATTACCCTGGCGCTGGACGACGCAGCCATGTACCGGCTGGGCATCTCGCCGGCACGGGTGCTGGACACTCTTGCACGCCGGAACCAGACCACGCCCGGTGGTTTTATCGTGGCAGATGGCCGCCGCCTGTCGGTGTTACCGAACAGTGAATTTACCAGTGTCGAGGCCATTCGCGCCACGCCCATTGAACTGCCGGATGGCTCCCAGGTGCCCCTGGCTGCGGCAGCGGAAGTGTGGCGGGGGCCGGCCGAACCCCGGCAGCCGGAGGCCTGGTACGACGGCGAACGGGTGGTGCTGGTCTCGATGATCATGGAGGAGGGCAGCACGGACGCGATCCGGTTTGGCGAGCGTGTGCGTGAACGGTTGTCGGTGATACGCGATGAATTTGCCCCCTACGAAATCCGAGAGATGTTCTTCCAGCCGGACAAGGTGGAGGAGCGGCTGGATAACCTGGCCTGGAGCCTGGTTCTGTCGGTCATCATAATTGTGGCGGTGGTGTTCACCGGCATGGGTATCCGTATGGGCATCCTGGTGGCGTCGATCCTGCCCATGGTGGCGCTGATCAGTATCGGCCTGTATGACCTGGGCGGTGGCGTGCTTCACCAGATTGCGGTCATCGGCATGGTTATCTCACTGGGCATCCTGATTGATAATGCCATCGTGATTGTGGAGAGCATCCAGGGCTATCTGGACGACGGCATGCGCCGGTTGGACGCCCTGAAACGGTCGGTGCGGGAGCTCGCCGGTCCACTGGGGGCGTCTACAGGCACCACCATAGCGGCGTTTATGCCTTTGCTGCTCTCCAAAGGTGGAACGGCGGACTTCACCCGCGGTGTACCGGTGATGATCATGCTCACCCTGTCTGTCAGTTACCTGCTGGCGATTTCCGCCGTACCCTTGCTGGCGGCCCGTTTCCTCAAACCCCGCAAGGTGGACGCCCGGGAGGACAGATTGATCGGCCTGTCCCGCTTCCTCGGAAGCCTGGTGGCCAGGCGCCCGGGTACGCTGATTCTCGCGGGTACGGCACTGGTCGTGTTCAGCCTGTCCCTGACACCGTTCATGAAGCAGCAGTTTTTCCCCAACGCTGATCGCCCGCAAGTCGTGGTAGAGCTGTACATGCCGGAAGGCACGGATCAGGAACGCACCTCCAGTGTGGCAGCGGATCTTGAGCGGGCCATCCGCACCCGTCCGGAGGCGCTGCTGGTGCACCGGTTCACCGGCTTTACCGGCCCCAGTTTCTACTACAACCTGCAGCGGGAACCCCAGGCGCCAAACCGTGGACGGATCGTGGTATCGACACCCACTCTGGAGGCGACCACCGGGCTGGTGCAGTGGATTCGGGAATACGCGGGGCAGGAAATGCCCGAGTTGCAGGTAACGGCAGGCATTCTCGGCCAGGGACCGCCCCGTGCAGCTCCGGTGGAAATACGGGTGTACCACGCCAACGATGACATCCGTGCCCAGGCAGTCGAGCAGCTGTTTTCTGCCCTGCGTGGCGTTGAGGGCACTGTGGACGTGCGTCACAACCTGGATATGGGGGTACCCAGTATCGCCATCAATGTGGACGACGCCAGTGCCGCCCGCTATGGCCTGGACAGGTCCGATGTGGCCCAGAGTCTGTATGGCCAGAGCTTCGGTGTGGTGGCAGAGCAATACCGGCAGGAGGAGGATCCGATTCCACTGGTACTGCGTTCCCGTGAAGGTACCAGCCTGTCACTGCCACGGTTGCTGTCAGTGAACATCTACAACGATCAGGGTGACGCGGTGCCCCTGTCGGCTATTGCCTCGGTGGAAACCTCCTGGCAGTCCGCAGCCCGGTATCAGCGCAACGGCACCCGGATGAACACGGTCTGGTCCAACCTCCATGCCGGTTACAGTTTCAGCCAGGCCCTGGAAGGGCTGGATGCGGCCCTTGCCGAAGATCCGCTGCCGTCCGGAACCCGGCTGGAGATGGGCGGCGATGCCGAGGGCTCGGGCGATGCCAACAATGCCCTGCTGACCACGGCTCCGATCGGTGTGCTGCTGTTGCTGTTCTTCCTGCTGATACAGTTCAATTCGTTCCGCCGCGTGGGGATTATTTTGCTGACGGTGCCACTGGCGACCGTGGGTATCTTCCCGGGGCTGGTGTTCTCCGGTTCGCCCTTCGGCTTTCAGTCTTTGCTGGGTGTAATTGCGCTGGTGGGCATTGTGGTCAACAACGCCATCGTGCTGCTGGATGTCATGGACCGGCAACTGGAGAAAGGGGATGCCATTCGCGATGCCGTTCGCAAGGCCGTCGAGCAGCGCACCCGGCCGATCCTGCTGACCACCGGCACCACGGTGGCCGGCCTGCTGCCACTGGCGTTTTCCAGTTCAACACTGTGGCCACCCATGGCCTGGGCCATCATTTCCGGGTTGCTGGCTTCCACGGTGCTGACACTGCTGGTGGTGCCCTCTGTCTGTACCCGGGTGATCAGTTGCAAGGTGGCTGAGCCGGAGAATGCACCGGCCTAGTTGCAGGGCCTGATCATCAGGCCCACCCGCTGATTCACGGGCACGTTGCGGTTGGGGAAGATAATGCCCTCGGGTGAATCGCCTACCCGGTAGCAGGTGCCATCGTCTTCCCAGATCACCGTGCCCGGGTCGTACATGGTGAAATTGGGCACATCGTCGGGCACATGGAAGCGGAAGCTGTCGCCGGTGTTGAGGATTTCGTGCACCACCTTAAATATGGTCATCTGTTGTGACGCGCCATCCTGCTTCGGTGGTGCCTCCCCCTTCATCCGCCGCCGCAATGCATTGCTGACCCCGGAAAACCGGGTGAGGTCGTTTTGCCCGAACGGTAGTGCCTTGCCAAGCTCCACGGTAAAGCTCTCTGCCCCGAGCGCCGTTGATGAAAACGAGGAAAATGTGGTGCCTTCACGGTGCTGTAACAGCAGGGTGTTCACCTCCGCCTCCAGCAGGAAATCGACCTGGCCTTGAGGCACGTCACGCCCGTCCACAAAGGGATAAAGTGCAAATTTCTCCCGCAGGGAAGGGCGAATGGCGGTGTGCAGGTCATAGTGACAGAGGTTGGTGGAATGCCTTGCCGAAAAAGCGTCACAAGCCCGTTCCAGCACCCGCGCCCGCTCTGCCTCAGGGAGCCCGTGATATTCGGGTTTGCGGTGAGCACCGCCAAACAGCCGGTTGAGATTCACATCGGTAAACCGCACACCGGTATCCATCGCTGGTGGGTTGCCCAGAATCAACAACACCGGGCAGGCCAGGTGCCATTGGCCATCGAGAAGTTCATTCAGCAGATGGTTCAGAACCTCAATGGGCGCCGTTTCATTGCCATGAATCCCGGCAGAGACAATCAGTGATTCGTTATTGGGATTGGAGCGGCTGGCTGGCGGTTCCAGGTACAGCAGTCCGGTATCCTGACGCTGAACCCCGGTACCATCATCGAGCACCACGACTTTTTCCGAGGACGCATGCTCGGCGGTAGACAGGGTATGAGAAAGCCAGTCGCGACCAGTACCGAAAAGCAATTCACGAACGCTCATGCGACTCCCCACCATGCCAGGCACCAGGCCTGAATGTCAGCCACTGACGGGCTGTTGATGCTTCAACAAATAATTTTCCAGCTTGCGGAATGCAAATACCAGTAAAAAAGTTAACGCCATATACAGCAGCGCCACAAAGATAAAGGCATCAAATGGCGCATAGAACCGGGAATAGATATTCCGCGCCGCGCCGGTCAGGTCCACCATGGTCACCACGCTGGCAATTGCACTGGCATGAAGCATGAAGATGACCTCATTGGAATACGCCTGCACCCCCCGCCTGGCAGCACTGGGCAGAATAATCCGCCGCATCCGCAGGGCCCAGCTCATGCCGTAGGCCTTCGCAGCCTCGATCTCGCCACTGGGTGTTGCCACAATCGCACCGCGAATGATCTCCGTGGTGTAGGCCGCCGTGTTCAGGGTAAAGGCCAAAAGGGCAGGGTAGAAAGCCTCACGGAAGATATCCCACCAGAAGGTCTGCTGGATACCCTCAATCTGGGCAAGGCCGTAGTAAATGATGTAGAGCTGGATCAGCAGTGGAGTGCCCCGGAAGATATAGGTGTAGAACCACACAGGAGCATTGATCAGCGGGTTTTTCGATGTGCGCATAATCGCCAGCGGAACGGCAAGCACCAGCCCGAGTATCAGCGACAGGAAAACCAGTTGCACGGTAGTGACCAGGCCGCCCCAGTATTCCATGATGGTCGCCGCGGTAAAGATATCGTTGCGGTTGAGCAGTTCAGCGATAAAGTCAGGCATGATTCAGCTCCCCTGTACCACGCCAACATTGGCGCGCTTGGTGAGCCACTTTATAAACAGCTCGGAAACAGCCGTCAGGCTGAGGTAAACAAACGCCACCGGAATGAAGAAGTGGAACGGCATGCGCTCCGCCTTGGCGGCTTCTTCCGCAACCCTCACCATATCCGTCAGGCCAATAATGGATACCAGTGCCGTAGTTTTCAGCAGTACCTGCCAGTTGTTGCCAATGCCCGGCAGGGCATGGCGCAGCATCTGCGGGAGTATGATTCTGTGGAAAGTGCGCCATTGGCTGAAACCATAGGCACGGGCTGCTTCGATCTGGCCGTTTTCCACTGCCAGGAAGGCGCCGCGGAAGGTTTCTGCCATGTAGGCGCCAAAGATCAGGCCAATAGTGAGGACGCCGGCGATAAATGGATCAAACTGGAAAAAGAAATCCACGCCATAGGCGTCATACAGGTAATCAGACAGGTTGTTAACGGCCACCTGACCGCCGTAGTAAAACAGAAGCATCATCACCAGGTCCGGTACGCCACGGATCAGGGTGGTATACGTGGTCGCGATCCCGATGGCCACCCGGCTTTTGGACAACTTGGCAGAGGCGCCAATCAGGCCGAGGGTCAACGAGAGGGCGAGGGAAAGGAGGGCCAGTTCAATGGTGACCACCGCCCCATCGAGCAGGGCCGGGCCGTAGCCTTTCAAGTCGATCATGAAAACATCCGGTAAGCAGGGGCAGCCAAAATGGCTGCCCCTGGGCCAGTTTTACATCTTGATGTCGTAAGCGAAGTACTTGTCCATGATGGTGTCGTAAGTACCATCTTCCTTCAGAGTGGCGAGGGCCGCGTTGACTTCCTCGGCCAGCTCCTTGTCACGCTTGCGCATGGCAACGCCGACACCCTGGCCAAGCTTGACCGGCTCACCCACTTCCTTGAAACCTTCCTTGCTCAGGACGGTCTGCTCACCAACCGGGTAGTCGACAAAGACCACGTCCAGACGCTGGCCTTCCAGGTCAAGAACCATGTCGTCTGCAGTGGTGTAACGCTTGATGGATACCACGCCACCCATTTCTTCGGTCACAAAGGTATCCATGGTGGTGCCGCGCTGTACACCCACGGTTTTACCTTCCATGGCTTTCATGTCGGTGACGTCGGTGTTGAAGCTTTCAGGAGCGAACCAGCCACCCGGGGTGTTGTAGTACGGCTCGGAGAACAGCACCTGCTCCGCACGCTCCGGCGTGATGGACATGGAAGACATGATCAGGTCGAATTTCCGCGCCAGCAGGCCCGGAATCATACCGTCCCACGCCTGGATGACGAACTCGCAGTTGGCGTTCATTTCTTCGCACATGGCTTCGGCCAGTTCCACTTCAAAACCGGTCAGCTCGCCATTGTCATCTTTGTATTCAAACGGCTCGTAGGGCACGTCGAAGGCGATGCGGAGGTTTCGTTCCTGGGCGTGAGCGACGCCGGCCATCATGGCCAGGACAACGCTTGCTGCAACAATCAGTTTTCTCATGAGTCATTTCTCCAGTCGTTATTAGCCTTGTGGGCTTTATTATCGGCAGTGGTCTGCCTTTTGCTGATTTCAAGATAGCACGCACATCAAAAGTTGGGAGCCAGAAACTGCTTCATCCGTTCGGAATCCGGATTGTCGAAGACCTTATCCGGCGTGCCTTGCTCCTCGATCACACCCTGATGCAAGAACAGGACCTGGGACGACACATCCCGGGCAAAAGACATCTCGTGGGTTACCACGATCATGGTTCTGCCTTCCTCGGCCAGGTTCTGCATGACTCTCAGAACTTCGCCTACCAGCTCCGGGTCAAGAGCGGAGGTAGGCTCGTCAAACAGCATGACGTCCGGCTCCATGGCCAGCGCCCGGGCGATGGCCGCCCGCTGTTGCTGCCCGCCGGACATCTGGGCGGGGTAGTAATCCTTGCGCTCATAGATGCCCACTTTGTTGAGGTAGGCTTCCGCCCTTTCGATAGCCTCTTTTTTCGGGACCTTGAGAACGTGAATCGGGGCTTCAATGATGTTTTCCAGAACCGTCATGTGAGACCAGAGATTGAAACTCTGGAACACCATGGAGAGCCGCGCGCGAATCAGCTCGACCTGCTTGTTGTCGGCAGGCACGCGCTCGCCCTTGCGGTTGGTTGTGAACCGGATCGGATCACCGTGCACGATAATGTCGCCGGAAGTCGGGGTTTCCAGCATATTGATGCAGCGCAGAAAGGTACTTTTACCGGAGCCGGAGCTGCCGATCAGAGATATGACATCACCTTTCTTTGTTTCCAGCGAAATACCCTTGAGTACTTCCAGCTGATCGAAGGTCTTGTGGATATCCCTGCAGATCAGAGGCGATGTTTCCGCCATAGATGGCTCCTGAGGCTGTCTGAACAAAGGCGCAAGTTTTACGGACAGTGGTCCCGAAAATCAATACCAGTTAATTGTGGATGACTGAACCCATGATGCAAGCTTTTCGCCAATTATGCATTCTGTGTGACGCCAGCCTTTGATACCGGTGCGTTAACCGGTACCCGGATAATGGCCGTGCCCTGCTGTTCGATTTCCCGCATGGCGTCGCTGACGAAATGCACGTGAGCCATCGCAATGCGTTTCGCCGCCTCCGGTTTCCTTGCCATTACTGCCTGGTAGATGCGTTTGTGCTGGCGGGCGATCTTGTTGCGCATTTCCTCCCGCGGATTCAGGTTGGCCACCGACGCCTGCACGGTCAGTAACATGAGGTTCTTGAGACCGTTCAGGACATGCACCAGCACCGGGTTGTGGGACGCCTCCACAATTGCCTGGTGAAAGTTGTGGTCTGGCCTGGCGTTGGTAAGCGGGTCAGTCTGTTCCAGTGCTGCGTAGGCCTTGGTGATGCGATGCAGGTCCTGGGTGGTGGCGCGCTCTGCTGCAAGATACGCCGCCTGACCCTCCAGTTGCTCCCTGATTTCCAGCAGGTCGTAGAGGGTGCGGGGATGGCCGTTGAACATTTGCAGCAGTGGGCTGTCGCCGCCATCCTCCTCGGCACCGGGCACGATTCGCGCCACAAAAGAACCCTTGCCGTGTTTGGTCTCGATGACGCCGCGACCCTGCAACTCATGCAATGCTTCCCGGAGGATGGCACGGGACACACCAAGCCGTGTTGCAAGCTGCCGCTCCGAGGGCATTTTCTGCCCGGGGGCCAGACCACCATCGAGAATCAGCCGTTCGAGTCGATAGGATATGTCCTGAGCGATCGCCATGGTTGTACCTGTTATTGCGTACTGGTCTGACCAGTTATTTTTGTTTGCCGCTTAATTGCGAAAGTTCTTCCGGGATCAGTAAATATGGCTCATTCCGGGGCATTCGTCCATCGAACCTACACAAAACTGGTCGGACCACCGGGCATTCTTCTGGACTAAAACCGGCTAGGCTACGAATATCGGTTCAATGCCGACATTTGTCGGCGTTTACCTGACGCAGATAACAACAACGTCAACGGAGATGTGTCGATGAATACCAACAACAACACTGAGCAAACCGTCGTCCCAAGACGCAGCTTTCTCAAAACCGCCGCCCTGGCTGCCGCTTTCTGTGGTGCGACCTTTATGGGCGCGGGCCAGGCCCACGCAGCAACGACCTGGAAAATCCAGTCGGTATGGGATGCGGGCACGGTCGGCTACGACCTGTTTGAGGACTGGTGTAACGGGATGGAAGAGAAGTCAGGCGGTGAACTGATATTCAAGTGCTTCCCTGCCAAGGCGGTCGCCGCCGACAACAATTCACTGTTCGATTCGGTTCGCAGTGGCGTTCTCCAGGGTATGAACCCGTTCACCCTGTACTGGTCGGGCAAGATTCCCGCGTCAGTATTCCTGTCCTCCTACCCGGCCGGACCCGATCAGCCTCACCAGTGGGATATCATGTTCTATTCCATGGGTATGCTGGAGAAGACCCGAGAAATCTACAAGAAGTTCGGGCTGTTCTACGTTGGTCCGATCCAGCACGATGCAAATATCATCCATTCCAAGGAGCCGGTAAACAGCCTCGATGACCTTCAGGGCCTGAAGCTAAGGGTTCCCGGTGGCATGGTTGCCGAGGTGTTCCAGGCGTTCGGTGCTTCCACCGTGAGCCTGCCTGGCTCTGACATCTTTCCGGCCCTGGAAAAGGGCACCATCGACGCAGCCGACTATGTTGGCCCGGCGGTGAACTGGGAACTGGGCTTCTCCCAGGTGACCGATTACATCCTGTTCGGACCTCCGGGCGTCATGTCTATCTACCAGCCGGTGGATCTGATGGACCTGACCGTGAACCTGCGTGCCTGGAACGCACTGGATCCGAAACTCCAGCAGCTGGTTGAGGATGAAGTGAGGATTTATTCGCAGAAGCACTATCTGACCATCCAGAAGCGTAACATTGAGGCCATGGAGAAGTTCAAGGATGCCGGTGACACTGTGAGCCGTCTCAGCCAGGATGACGTGGATGAATGGCGCAGCAAAGCCATTCCGATCTGGTACAAGTGGGCGAACAAGGACGAGGATGCCCGTGCCATCTTCGATATCCAGATTGAGTACATGATGAATGAGACCGTGGGCTATATCGAGGAGTCTGACCTCGAAGGTATACCCGGCCGGTAGCACTTTGCGGAACCAATAAAAAAACAGGGGGAAGGTCAGGGACGACTCCGCAAGAGGAGTCCCTCCTTCCCCGTTTTGTGGCTGAGGAAGTAACAACATGTCTGATCTTGAAGGTTTCGGATTCGTAATGCCGCACTGGTTCTACTGGGGCTGGCTTGCGGTCATGCCACTGATCATGATGGCCTGGGACAAATGGAGTAGTGGTCACGGAGGCGAGACTGTCGAACCGGAATTGACACCGGCGGAATTGCAGGCGGAAAAAGACGATCCCCTGATTTATCTCCAGTTCGAGGGCAACTGGTTTACCAAAGTAGTGGACTGGATTTGTGACAAGTCCGGGCTGTTCGTGTCGTTCTGGACGATCAATGCCGTTGTGTTCTATTTCTATGGGGTGGTGATGCGCTACCTCTTCAACATGCCGAGCATCTGGGTCCACGAAGCCAGCTTTCTGCTGCTGGGTATGCAATACATGCTGGCTGGCGCATTTGCCATGCTTCATGGCGCCCATGTCCGTGTGGACGTGATGTACAACCTGCTGCCAGTGCGGGGAAGAATTGGCCTGGATATCTTTACGTCCATGTTCTTCTTCATTTTTGCCCTGATTCTGCTGATTACCTCCTGGACCTTCTTCCTGGATTCCTATGCCATGAATGAAACTACGGTTGAGACCTGGGGCATCCAGCACTGGCCGGCGAAAGGCATGATGGTGGTGGGGTCAGTCCTTCTCTTACTCGCAGGCATATCCAAACTGACCAAGGATATTGTTCTGTTCGTCCGTCTTGGCCGGGAGCGCACTGCATGACAACAAATACAACAACTGCACCGGGCAGCAACCTGTTGGGTAAGCTCAGCACCTGGCTGATGATTATCGCCACAGTGGCACTGGCGTTTGTTATCTGTGTGGAAATGATCAACATTCTTTTCTACGACCCCTGGAGCGACGAGAAATTCCTGTTCAAGCTCTCCGGCAGCCTTTCTGATGTCAAGGTCGGGCCTCTGACCTACCTGATGTTCGGTTCTCTGGCCGTGGCCCTGATGATGGGGCTGCCGCTGGCTTTCGTGACCGGTGGTCTCGGGGTGATGTTCATCTACCTGGTAGGCGACGCGATGATGCTGAACCTCGTCCCGGGTCGTATCTTCCCGATGATGACCAACTCTGACCTGGCGGCGATACCGCTGTTTATCTTCATGGCTTCCATGCTTGAGCGCGCGGGCCTGATTGAGGAAATGTTCAGTGTGGTCTACAAGTGGATGGGTGGCCTCAGCGGTGGTCTGGCGACAGCAACGATCCTGGCTTCTACTCTTCTTGCCGCCATGGTGGGAGTCATCGGTGCGGCAGTCGTCACCATGGGTATCATCGCTCTGCCTGCGATGCTCAAACGCGGATATGACCAGAAGATCGCGCTGGGCTCAATCATGGCTGGCGGTACTCTGGGTATACTGATTCCGCCCTCGATCCTGGCGATTCTCTACGCGGTTGTCGCGCAGCAATCGGTCGGTGAATTGTATCTTGGCTCCGTGATCCCGGGCCTGATGCTGTCTTCCATGTACATTGCCTATGTGCTGATCCGCAGCTGGATCAATCCGAAGCTGGGGCCGCCGGTGCCGGTGGAAGAGCGGATTTCCCTGAAGGAAAAGCTCCTCCTCACGAAAAACCTGATTGCTCCACTGGTTTTGGTGTTTCTGGTGTTGGGCCTGTTGTTTGGTGGCATCGCAACGCCGGTGGAAGCGGCTGGTATCGGCTCCTTTGGCGCCATCGTGGTGGCCATGATGCATGGTAAGTTCTCTATTGGCGGGCTGCGGGAAGCATCGGTAACCACTACCAAGGCATCTGCCATGGTGCTGTGGATCATGTTCGGTGCCTCGGTCTTTGTTGGCTTCTACATCCTTCAGGGTGGCCAGCAATTTGTAACGGATGCCATCCTGGGTACTGGCATGTCGCCTTATGGCATTCTTTTCCTGCTGATGTTCCTGTTGGTGGTTCTGGGCATGTTCCTCGACTGGGTTGGCATACTGCTGCTGGCAGTTCCTATCTTCATTCCTATTGTAAAAGCGTTGGAGTTCCCGGGGCTGTTGGGCTTCCCGCCGGTGGCAGGTGATGACGTTGTGCTCTGGTTTGGTGTGCTCTATCTGGTCAATATGCAGATGTCGTTCCTCAGTCCGCCATTCGGGTACGCATTGTTCTACCTCCGCGGTGTATGCCCGCCGGAAATATCCATGGGCACGATTTTCAAATCATCCCTGGTGTTCCTGGCTATTCAGGCGCTCGGTCTTTTCATGTGTATTCTGATCCCTGGTATTGTTACCTGGCTGCCAGGGCTGGTTTACGGTTAATAAAATCAAGGAGTAATGCTCTATGTTGACGATCAAACGACTGGATCTTGCTGACGCACGGATCCTCATCGAAGGCGCTGCCGAAAAGGCTCGCGAAATCGGCGTACCCATGTGCATTGCCATCACTGATGAGTCCGGCAACATGATTGCGTTCGAGCGGATGGACGGTGGCAAGATCACCAGTGTGACCATTGCCCAGGACAAGTCGTTTACCGCGTCGGCCGCGAAGAAGGCCACCCATGACTACAACGCGGTCAACGTGCCTGGCAAGCTGGCCTTCGGTATCCACACCGAGGTCGGTGGCCGCATCAGTTCTGTAGGCGGCGGTCTTCCGGTCATTGTTGATGGCGAGGTTGTCGGTGGCATTGGCATCAGCTCCGGCACACCTCAGCAGGATATGGACTGTGCGCAGGCCGGCATCGACTATTTCGAAACCAAACGTGGTTAAGAGCTGTCATACCTGAAGTCGATCACACAGAGAACGATATGACCACCAAGCCGAAAGTCAGCAGAGCGGAACTGGCGGAACAGTTCCGCGCGTTTATAGACCCGGACTTTGTCATCACCGATGACGAAACCATGAAGCCCTATGAGTGCGATGGCATGTCTATGTACTGCGAGATGCCCATGCTCGTGGTGCTGCCGGAAACCGCCGAGCAGGTGCAGAGGGTAATGCGCATCTGCAATGAGCACGGGGTGCCCGTCGTTGCCCGTGGTGCCGGCACCGGTCTGAGTGCCGGTGCCATGCCTCACAAAGAGGGCGTGGTATTGTCGCTGGCCAAGTTCAACCGCATCCTGGACATCGATCCATTAGCGCGGACGGCACGACTGCAACCGGGTGTTCGCAATCTGGCCATCAGCGAGGAAGTCGCCCAGTTCGGCCTTTATTACGGGCCGGACCCCTCGTCCCAGATCGCCTGTACCATCGGTGGCAACGTGGCAGAGAATTCCGGTGGCGTGCATTGCCTCAAGTACGGGCTGACGGTTCACAACATCCTCAGCCTGGAAATGATCACTGCTGAGGGTGAGCGGGTTAGCGTTGGCAGTGATGCCCTGGATGTTTGCGGCATGGACCTGCTGGCTTTGATGACCGGCTCTGAAGGTCTGCTGGGTATCGTGACGGAAGTGAAAGTGAAACTGCTGCCAAAACCGGAGGTCGCCCAGGTGGTCATGGCCGGCTTCGATAGCGTGCAGAAAGCGGGCGACGCCGTGGGTGGCATCATTTCCCACGGTATTATTCCCGGTGGTCTGGAAATGATGGATGGCCACGCGATCATAGCCGCCGACGATTTTGCACAGGCGGGCTACCCGCGGGAGGCGAAGGCACTGCTGTTGTGTGAGGTGGACGGCACGGAAGAAGAAGTGCACGAGCATATTGCGCAGGCAGAAGCCCTGTTCCGCGAGTTGGGGGCTACCTCGGTAAAGACCTCCCAGAGCGAGGAAGAACGGGCGCTGCTCTGGAAGGGCCGCAAATCCGCGTTTCCGGCGGTAGGCCGTATCTCGCCGGATTACTACTGTATGGATGGCACCATCCCGCGGCGGTACCTGGCCCATGTGCTGCTGGAAATGGAAAAAATGTCGGAGGAATTCGGGCTGCGAGTCGCCAACGTATTCCACGCCGGCGACGGCAACCTGCACCCACTGATCCTGTTTGATGCCAACGTGCCCGGTGAATTCGAGCGCACCGAAGCCTTCGGTGGTCGCATCCTCAACCTCTGCGTGGAAGTCGGCGGCTGTATTACCGGCGAGCACGGCGTAGGCGTGGAGAAAATCCGCCAGATGGCGGTGCAGTTCAACGATGAAGAGCTGCAACAATTCCACGACGTCAAGGCCGCCTTCGACCCGGCCGGTATCCTCAACCCCGGCAAGGGCGTGCCTGCCCTGCGGTTCTGCCAGGAATACCGCTCCCTGGAACACAAACAACACAAGCACGATACGGTGGACGCTGCCCATGGCTGATATCTCACAGACGCTGATAGAGCAGGTTCTCCAGGCCCGACAGACGGGCCAGAAACTCAACATCGAAGGCGGTGGCACCAAGGCCTTCATGGGCCGTGCCGCCGATACCGATGCCGGTACCCTGAAGCTGGATGAACACACCGGCATTGTTGAATACCACCCGGTGGAACTTATCCTGACCGCCCGCGCCGGAACCCCCCTGGCGGAAATCGAAGCCACCCTGGCGGAAGAGGGCCAATGTCTCCACTTCGAGCCGCCCAGGTTTGGTGAAAATTCCACCCTCGGCGGCACCCTGGCCTGCAACCTCTCCGGTCCCGCTAGACCTTGGTCCGGCTCCGTACGGGACCAGGTCCTGGGCATCCGCCTGCTCAATGGCAGGGGAGAGCACCTGCGCTTTGGCGGCCAGGTGATGAAAAACGTGGCCGGCTACGACACCTCCCGGCTCCAGGCCGGCGCCATGGGCACCCTGGGTGTCATCACCGAAGTCAGCCTGAAAGTCATGCCCAGACCGGCCATGTCCGTGACCCTGGTGCAGGACATGGCCCTGGACGATGTCATTCACTACATGAACAGCCGCGCCAAGGAGCCCAAACCCATCACCGGCGCCGCCTGGGTAGACGGCAAAGTCTACCTGCGCCTGGCAGGCGCCAAATCTGCGGTAGAAGCCACCGCCGAAAAATGGTCCGGCGAAGTGATGGAGCAGGGCGGCCAGTTCTGGCAACAGCTTCAGCACATGCAGCACGACTTTTTCGCCGGTGACGAACCACTCTGGCGCTTCTCCGTCGGCTCCACCGCCGAAAACCCGGAGCTGGACGGTCCCTGGCTGATCGACTGGGCCGGCTCCCAGCGCTGGTATCGCGGCGATGCCGATATGGCCAAACTGGAAACCATGGCTCAACTTGCCGGCGGCCAGGTCAGCCTTTTCCGCGGCGGCGACCGCAAGGATGAAGTCATGCACCACCAGCCGAGGGCGTTGAAAGAAATCCAGCAACGGCTGAAAAAGTCGTTCGACCCTGACGGTATTTTTAATCCGGGGCGGCTGTATAGCTGGTTGTGAAAATCAAATAGCAGGTAAAAAATGCAAACCAATTTAGTTCAGCAATTCGCCAACACAGCAGAAGGTCAGGAGGCCGAGTCCATCCTGCGAGCCTGCGTACACTGCGGCTTCTGCACCGCCACCTGCCCAACGTACCAGGAACTGAACGACGAACGCGACGGCCCCCGAGGCCGCATCTACCTGATGAAAATGTTCCTGGAAGGCGAAGAAGTCACCGAAAAATCCCGCGAGCACCTCGACCGCTGCCTCACCTGCCGCAGCTGCGAAACCACCTGCCCCTCCGGCGTGAAATACGGCCGGTTGATCGACATCAGCCGCGGCCTGATGGAACAGGAAATGCCCCGGCCCCCGAAAGAACGCTGGATACGCTGGTCACTCGCCCGCGTACTCCCCAATCGCCAGTTATTCGGCCTGCTATTGCGCATGGGGCAATTTTTCCGCCCCGTATTGCCCGGAAAACTGCGCACCAAAGTGCCCCCCAGAAAACAGGCCAGTCCCTGGCCAGCAGCAAGCCACGAACGCATCGTGCTGGCCCTGGCCGGCTGCGTTCAGCCCTCTGCTACGCCAAACACCAACGCCGCTGCTGCCCGCGTACTCGACCGGCTCGGCATTACCATGGTGGAAGCGCCGGAAGCCGGCTGCTGTGGCGCGGTGAACCATCACCTGTCTGAACACGAAAAAGCCCTGGGCGCCATGCGCCGCAACATTGACGCCTGGTGGCCTGCTATTGATGCCGGTGCCGAAGCCATTATCATGACCGCCTCCGGTTGTGGCGCCATGGTTCAGGATTACGGTCACTTGCTGCGGGACGACCCGGTCTACGCCGCCAAGGCGCAGAAAGTCAGCGACATGACCGTCGACCTCGGCGCCTTCCTGCTGAATCAGGATCTGGAAAAACTGAAGGTTCCAAAGGGCGCAGGCAAGGTCGCCTTCCATTGCCCCTGCACCCTGCAACACGCCATGCAGCAAAGTGGGGTAGTGGACCAGGTGTTACGCAAGGCGGGAATTGAGCTGGCGGATACCAAAGAAAAGCACTTGTGCTGCGGTTCCGCAGGAACCTACTCCATCCTGCAGCCCGAACTCAGTCAGCGCCTGCTGAGCAACAAGCTCAAGGCCCTGACCGTAGACAATCCGGACAGAATCGTCACCGCCAACATCGGTTGCCAGATGCATCTGGAGACCAGGGCGAAGGTGCCGGTACAGCACTGGATCGAATTACTGGACGCCTGATCCATGGCCCGCACCTCTCACTGGCCTGGGGTTTGGTTTACAATGTTTTCGTTATTAAACAGACCACAGGGAGTGGGTTTCGATGCCATGGAGGCAGGTAGCAGTTCTCGCATTTTGGGTTATCCCGGCCGTTTCGACAGCCGAAATGTACACCTGGATTGACGACCAGGGCGTTGCTCATTTTACCGACATAAAACCGGGTGAACGCGAGCACAAACAGGTGGAGCTGAGGCGCCCCTCGCTGATTCCCATGCGGGAGAACATCAGGCGGGGAGAGCGGGTAAGTACCATCAACCGCCAGATCAATCGCAGCCTGGAGGGCGATCACGACGGCAACCGAAAGGCCTCTGCACAGCAGGAAGCCCGTGAACTCAAGCGCAAGAACGCCCGCTGTGCCGGATATCGGGAGCGGCTCGAGCGCATTCAGCAGCAGTTGCGCGCCGGCTACTCCAACGATAAGGGTAACCGACTGCGGCGTCAGCGCCGGGAAGTCAGCCAGAAGCTGTCGCGGGAGTGCCTGCTTGGCTGAGCTGTCCTGGGTGGTTTGGCTTTCCTTTCCTTTCCTTTCCTTTCCTTTCCTATGAGGTGAAGGTGGTTGAAATCAGGTAAGCCGTGTAACCAACAAAACAGGCCACCAGCAAACTACCCTCAACCCGGTTGATTCGCCCCGGGCCGCGGAAGCCGTAGCCCAGTACAAACAACGACAACGTCAGGGCCGACATCACCGCTATATCCCGGTAGAACACCTCTGGCGCCACGGCCATCGGGCTGATGGTACCGGCGATGCCCACAACCGCCAGGGTATTGAACAGGTTGGAGCCCAGTATATTGCCCAGCGCAATGTCATGCTCCCCTTTGCGGGCGGCGATCACAGATGATGCCAGCTCCGGGAGGGACGTACCCACCGCGACAATGGTCAGGCCGATGATCAGGTCGCTCACCCCAAAGCCATGGGCAATCTCAACCGCGCCCCAAACCAGAATCCGCGAGCTGACAATCAGCACCAGCAGGCCGGCAATCAGCCAAATGATCGCATTGCGAAGCGGCATGGTGCGGTGAATCATTTCATCGGCAATCTCCGCGCCAAGGGCGTCGGATTTCCGGGTCATGCCCTGGCGAATGGACCAGGCCAGCAACAGGAAAAATACGCCCAGCAGCACCAGGGCATCCACGAATGTCAGCTCTCCGTCCCACAACTGCCAGGCCGCCAGTGCCGTTACCGCCGCAAGAATTGGCAGCTCCTTGCGCATCACCTGTGATTGAACCGCAATCGGGCTGATCAATGCTGTAATACCCAGGATCAGGGCGATGTTGGTGATGTTGGAACCGTAGGCGTTACCCAGCGCCAGGCCCGGATTACCCTGGGTTGCCGCCAGGGCGGAGACCACCATCTCCGGAGCCGAAGTGCCAAAGCCGACCACTACCATGCCGATCAACAGCGGTGGCATGCCAAAGTGCCCGGCGGTTACCGCTGAGCCCTCAACAAACTTACCGGCACTCCACACCAGTAGAGCGAGGCCGACAGCAATAGCGAGAAACGAGAGAAGCATATTGGTTCCTTGAGTGTGCGTTACAGGCGCCAGCGGACTGAGTGACCTGGTCATTCTGGTTCGGGAGCATACTAGACGCAAACATCGGCATCTCCATCTCAGCAGTTATGCGGATAGGTAATAGACGCACTATCAGCTTCATACTGAATTGACACTGATCACTTCTCATACGGACCTTGAGGTCCATACTTGAAAGGATGGACAGCCCCATCAGTAAGCCACAATGGACAGGAGACGCCACGTGACTGATGAAAAACTCCCTTCATCGAACCCCGAAGAAGACCTTGCAACACGCTTTCCAACTGCCTATACCATCCTTTTTCTGCTGATCATTCTGGTTGCAGCGCTAACCTGGATTATCCCTGCAGGTCAGTACGAGCGCTCCATGAACGACGAGGTAGGGCGGGAAGTTGCGGTGCCTGGCACCTATCAAACCGTGGACCCCAACCCCCAGGGCTTCGTTGATGTGATGCTGGCACCTACGGCAGGCTTTTACGACCCTGACAGCTATGTGGCGAATGCCATTGATGTGGCTTTGTTCGTGCTGTTCCTGGGCGGTTTTCTGGGTGTGATGAACGCCACCGGTGCGATCGATACAGGCATACGCAGCGCCATGCACCGGCTGGAAGGGCGTGAGATCTGGATGATCCCGATACTGATGACGCTGTTTGCGCTGGGGGGAACAACCTACGGAATGGCAGAGGAGACCCTGGCTTTCTATGCCATTCTGATTCCGGTCATTATCTCGGCGGGGTATGACGCCGTCACCGGGGTTGCCATCATTCTGGTGGGGGCCGGTATCGGTGTGCTGGGGTCAACGATCAACCCCTTTGCAACGGTCATTGCCTCCAACGCTGCCGATATTCCCTTTACGGACGGCATTGTGCTTCGGTTCGTGCTGCTTGTAGGCGGCCTTCTCATTTGCGCGGCGTACGTTATGCGCTATGCCCAACGGGTCAAGGCTGATCCATCCCGCTCCGTGGTTGCAAAGCAGAGGGATGCTCATCGCAAACTCTTCCTTCAGGGCCACGATGAGCTGGAAGATTTCGAACTCACCGGTACCCAGAAAATTGCCCTGATCATCTTCACACTGACGTTCATCGTGATGATCTGGGGCGTTTCCTCCCAGGGCTGGTGGATGGCCAGGATGGGCGCTCTGTTCTTTGGTTCCGCCATTGTGATCGGCATCATCGCCCGGCTGGGTGAGAAGAAACTGACCAGCAGCTTTGTCGATGGTGCCCGTGACCTCCTGGGCGTGGCCCTCGTAGTCGGTCTGGCACGGGGCATTGTAGTGATCATGGAGCAGGGCATGATTGCGGATACCATCCTCCACAGTGCCGAGACCACCCTGGGAGGCTTGCCGGAACTGGCGTTTATCAACCTGATGTTCTGGATCGAAGTGGGTATGAGCTTCTTCGTGCCGTCTTCATCGGGCCTGGCGGTACTCTCCATGCCGATCCTGGCTCCGCTGGCGGACTTTGCCAACGTGGGGCGTGATCTGGTCGTCACCGCCTATCAGTCAGCCAACGGTCTGGTAAACCTGATTAATCCGACCTTTGCCGTAGTGGTCGGCGGTCTCGCTATCGGCCGGGTTTCCTACGACCGCTGGCTGGCATTCATCTGGCCCCTGTTGCTGATTCTTACTGTTTTCATCAGTGTGGTGATCAGTATCGGCGCGTTTCTGTAACCCTTTCTTTAACTCCAGGCAAAGGAGCATGCGACATGGTTGAGCACACACTTGGTGTTCACTCTGAAACCGGTACCCTGCGGCAGGTCATCGTCTGCCGCCCGGGGCTTGCCCACCGGAGACTGACGCCTTCCAACTGCGATGCACTGCTGTTTGACGATGTCTTCTGGGTCAAGCAGGCCCAGAAAGATCACGATGTATTCGCCGGGCTGATGCGTGCCCGGGGCGTGGAGGTGCTGGACGTTAATGAACTGCTGGCGGACACACTCGATATTCCCGAGGCGCGGGCCTGGATTCTGGATAACCGGATCACCTGGAACCATATCGGGGTGGGTATGGTGTCTGATCTCCGCGCCTGGATGGATGAACTTCCGGGCCAGACCCTGGCGGAGTTCCTCATCGGCGGACTGGAAGTGGGCGACCTGCCTTTCGATCCCGCCGGACTGTTTGGTAACCATCTGGGGCCGCACGGGTTTGTGCTGCCGCCGCTGCCAAACTTCCTGTTCACCCGTGACAACAGCGCCTGGATCTATGGCGGTGTCACCCTCAACCCGATGTACTGGGCTGCGCGCAAACCGGAGACGCTACTGATGAGCGCGATCTACCGGTTCCACCCGAAGTTCGCTGGCAAGGTCAATGTGCATTGGGGCGACCCTCTCACGGATCATGCCCTGGCGACCCTGGAAGGGGGAGACATCATGCCGGTGGGCAATGGCGCTGTGCTGGTGGGTATGGGCGAACGGTCTTCCCCCCAGGCTATCGGTCAGCTGGCCAGGGCGCTTTTCGCCAACGGTACCGCAGAGCGGGTGATTGCCTGCCAGATCCCCAAGACCCGTTCCGCCATGCACCTGGACACCGTGTTCACCTTCTGTGGCGGCAATGTGGTGACCAGTTTCAAGGAAGTGGCCGATGAGATGGTGTGTTACGACCTGCGCCCGGGTGAGGGTGGCAAACACCTCTCTTTCAATCAGGACGCCCGGCCGCTGTTTGATGTTGTCGCGGATGTACTTGGTTATCCCTCACTGGATGTGGTTGCCACCGGCGGTGACACTCCTGCCGAGCGGGAACGGGAACAGTGGAACGATGGCAATAACGTGCTGGCATTGAGCCCGGGCGTCGTTATTGGCTACGACCGCAACGACGACACCAACGCGGCCCTGGAAGCAGCCGGCATAGAAGTGCTTGCCATCCCCGGCGCGGAGTTGGGCCGGGGCAGAGGCGGTGGCCGCTGTATGAGCTGCCCGACCATACGAGACACAGTCTGACAAGCAAGGAGCACAGTAATGGCTTTCAATCTCAAGAACCGGCATTTCCTGACCCTGAGGGAATTTACTCCCCGGGAGATCAGTTTTTTGCTCAAGCTGTCCGCCGACCTGAAAACCGCCAAGTACGCCGGCACCGAAGTACCGCAGTTACAGGGCAAGGACATAGCGCTGATCTTCGAAAAGAACTCCACCCGAACCCGGGTCGGGTTTGAAGTTGCGGCGTTTGACCAGGGCGCCCGGGTAACCTACCTGGGCCCGACGGGCACTCATATCGGCCACAAGGAATCGGTGAAGGACACCGCCCGGGTGCTTGGCCGCGTGTATGACGCCATCGAATACCGGGGCTTCGGCCAGGCGGTTGTTGAGGAACTGGCGCAATATGCCGGTGTGCCTGTCTACAACGGCCTGACCAATGAGTTCCACCCCACACAGATACTGGCGGATTTCCTGACCATGCAGGAAAACGTGGAAAAGCCACTGAGGGATGTTGCGTTTGTATTCATTGGAGACGCCGCCAACAACATGGGCGACAGCCTGCTGATAGGCGGCGCCAAGATGGGTATGGACGTACGCCTGTGCGCTCCCAAAGCCTGCTGGCCGAGCGAAGCGATTCAGAAGGAAGCGCAGACTATTGCCACTGGTACTGGTGCCCGGATCATGATCACCGAGGACATTGATGCCGCCGTGAAGGGCGTGGATTTTGTCTATACCGACGTGTGGGTGTCCATGGGCGAACCCAAGGAAAAGTGGGCAGAGCGGATTAAACTGCTGCAGCCCTACCAGGTCAATGCAGCCCTGATGGAGAAAACCGGTAACCCCCGGGCAAGGTTCATGCATTGCCTGCCGGCGTTTCATAACACCGAAACTACCGTGGGCAAGGAGATGCAGGCGGAGTTCGGCATTGACGCCATGGAAGTCACCGACGACGTCTTTGAAAGCCCCGCTTCCATCGTGTTCGATCAGGCCGAGAACCGGATGCACACCATCAAGGCGGTGCTCGTCGCCACTCTTGGAAGCTGAGATAAGGAGATCGACATGCTTGTGGTAGCAGCACTTGGAGGAAATGCCCTGTTGCGGCGCGGCGAGCCACTGACCGCCGAGGCCCAGCGCGCCAACGTAAAAATTGCCGCCGAATCACTGGCCGACATCGCCCGCGCCGGCCACCAGTTGGTCGTCACCCACGGCAACGGCCCCCAGGTAGGCTTACTGGCGCTGCAGGGTGCCGCCTACAAACCGGACGAAGCCTATCCCCTGGACGTACTGGGCGCCGAAACAGAGGGCATGATCGGCTACATCATTGAGCAGGAACTGGAAAATGCCCTGGATCATGACCGGCCAGTAGCCACCCTGCTGACCCAGGTTCTGGTGGACAAGGACGACCCCGCCTTCAAAAAACCCACGAAATTTGTCGGGCCGGTGTATGACAAGGCAGAGGCCGAGACCAAGGCTGAAGCCGCCGGTTGGCACATCGCCCAGGATGGCGACAAGTGGCGTCGGGTAGTGCCTTCGCCCAAGCCCCTGGAGATACCCGATATGCGGGTGCTGCAGCTACTGCTGGAGCAGGGCGTTGTGGTGATCTGTGCCGGCGGTGGTGGCATCCCCATTCTGCGCCGGGACGACGGCAGCATGATCGGCATCGAAGCCGTGATCGACAAAGACGCCGCCAGCGCACTACTGGCACGCCAATTGGGAGCCGATGCCTTGTTGCTCCTCACAGATGTAGACGCTATCTACCGTGATTTCGGCAAAGACACCGCCGCTCCCATTCATGAACTGACGCTCGATGAGGCGCGCAAACTGGACCTTCCCGCAGGCTCCATGGGCCCCAAAATGGCCGCCGCCGGCAACTTCGCAGAAAGTGGTGGTGTCAGTGGTATTGGTAAGCTGGAGGATGCGCTGGCGATTCTTGAACGCAGGGCGGGAACAAGTGTTGTAAGCTAGTGCATCAGGGATGGTGCTGGTCGTATACCGGGGCCGTCTCTGGATTTCTGTTTTTAAACTTACCGAACCGTGGATATCCTGAGCATGAATAATCGCCCAGGCTGGGTTTTTTACCTCTCGATTTTACTGCTTGCCGTTTTCGTCGGCGCAGGGATTCTTCTCCCGGAACAGCTTGCCAACTGGGCCGATACCGGCCTGGAATTCACCACGGTGCATTTCGGTTGGCTCTACCTGTTTGCCACCACGGGTTTTCTGGTGTTCTGTATCGCCGTGGCCGCCAGTGATTATGGTCACATTCGTCTGGGTGCAGACGGTGAGGCGCCGGAGTTTCCGTATCTGACCTGGCTGGGCATGATCTTTTCCTCCGGTATGGGGGTGGGCCTTGTGTTCTGGGCGGTGGCGGAACCCATGAGCCACTTTATGGCGCCTCCGTTTGGCGGCGCCGAGGCTGAAAGCCCCCACGCCGCCAGCCTTGCCATGCGTTATTCCCTGTTCCACTGGGGGTTTCATCAGTGGGCCAATTTCGCAGTGGTGGGGCTTGCCATTGCCTACGTGCGCTTCCGTAGGCAACGCCCGGGACTGATCAGCGAGACTTTCCGCGCGTCCATCGGTCACCGTGTAGACGGCAGCATTGGTCATGGCATCAATACCCTGGCTGTCATTTCTACCGTATTTGGCGTAGCAACCACGCTCGGGCTCGGGGTAATACAGATCAACAGCGGGCTGGTGTCGGTGAGCGACATCGGTTTTGGCGCCAATCAGCAGCTGTTTATCCTGGGGGCGATTGCAGTGGTTTTCCTGCTCTGTGCCCTGGCTCCGCTGGAAAGTGGCGTGCGTTACGTCAGTGACGCCAACATGGTGCTGGCGGCGTTCCTGCTGGCATTCGTTTTCTTTTTCGGCCCCACCGACTTCATTACCGCCGCTATGACCAACGCCATTGGCGACTATTTTGCTAATATGATGGGTATGAGCCTGGTGATGACCCCCTACACCGGTGATGACTGGGTTGAGCGCTGGACCATATTCTACTGGGCCTGGGGGCTGTCCTGGGCACCATTTGTTGGCAGCTTTATCGCACGTATCTCGCGCGGCAGAACCATTCGCGAGTTTGTCTTCGGAGTGATCGGCACACCGGTGTTGCTAAGTATCTTCTGGTTTTCCACCTTTGGCGGTTCAGCGCTCTATTTCGAACTGTTCGAAGGCGCTGCCCTCGGCGAGGCCGTTACCCGGGAAATGAGTTCCGCGCTCTTCGCCACCCTGGATTTCCTGCCAGGCACCTCTATCATCAGCGCCCTGATGTTGGTGTTGATCGTCCTGTTCGTCATCACCTCAGCCAACTCCGCCACCTTTGTTCTGGGAATGTTTACCAGCAAGGGCACGCTCACCCCGAAACGCTGGTTGCGGGTCACCTGGGGTCTGGTTCAGGTACTGGTCGCCGGGGTGCTTCTGATCAGTGGCGGCCTGGCCGCGCTACAGACAATTTCCATTCTGGCGGCGTTTCCCTTTATGGTGTTGATGATCTTCATGGCGGTGTCCCTTCTCAAATCGCTGCGCGATGAACAGCGTCAGCTAGAACTCCACGAGGCGATTACCCGTGGACGCATGATGCAGTTATTGGAAGAGCACGACAGAGCAAAAGCCGAACAACTGGCGGAAGCGGGTCTGATTGAGCCAGAGATCGAGTACGAAGAAGATGAGACAATGCCGGAGGACAGAACCTGACCTCACGACTAAAGACGTCCATTCGTAGTCGGATTTGAAGAAAATGGACACCGGTCTGGTTCACAGGTGCGTGTGGCGGGAACACCTTTGGAGGAGATGGTATAATGACCGGACTGACATACAGCCAACCAGCCAGGGAGTTATCCAGCATGGCGAAGAAACGGGCAAAGCCCACACAACACAGCGCTATTCAGCGTGAACTGAAAACCCCGAAGTACCAGATGCGGGTGGTGGAAGACAAAAGCAAATATAAGCGGAAGCGGGACAAAGTGGTACAAATCGAGGATTTCCGCAAGGCTGCCTGAAGGGTGGTTTTGCGGAAGTCCTTGATGTAGCTGCTCCGAACAAAAGGAAGAAGTACATTGAAGGATCTTGAACAGCACAAGAAAATCGCCGTTCTGATCGATGCCGATAACGCCCAGCTGTCAAAGCTGCCGCTGATTATTGAAGAGCTGTCTTCCCATGGTCACGTGGTTGTGAAACGGGCGTACGGCGATTGGTCGATAGACAGCCTCAAAAACTGGAAGACCGTTCTGAATGAACTGGCGATCCAGCCCATCCAGCAGTTCGCCTACACCAAAGGCAAGAACGCCACTGATGCATCGATGATCATTGACGCGATGGATCTGCTCTATTCGTCGAAGTTTGATGCGTTCGCCCTGGTGTCCAGCGACAGTGACTTCACGAAACTGGCCTCCCGGCTCAGGGAAGCCGAGATATACGTGTTCGGATTTGGCGAAAAAAAGACGCCGGTCTCGTTCAGAAGTGCGTGTGACGACTTTCTGTTTACCGAGAACCTGGAGTACCCGGAAGAAGAGGAAGCCGCGCCTGACGAGCCCACCAAATCGAAAACCCCACGCAAGAAGCAGGAAAAACTCCCCGAGGAAGTCGCGCTGTTAAAAAGGGCCTGGGAGCAAACCCAGGACGACCAGGGATGGGCAACCTTCTCCGCCGCCGGCTCGTTCCTTAAGCGCACCCGCCCGGATTTTGACCCGCGAACCTATGGTGCCAAGAAGTTTTCTGATTTGCTGGTCGACAGGTCTGAGTACTTTGCCGTTAAAAAGGGACCAAATGGGCAGGGGTATCGGGCCTACAAGCCCGTGGACCAGAAATAGGACCGGATTTCAGCAACGATAGAGCACTGATATCTTCAGAATGTGGCGTTGGCATTGCGATGTTAGCCGCACTGCCGGGAGGCAGTGCGGCTGGGCAGGCTCAGTTTGGAGTGATCCGGTAGATCTGACCCTCATCCACTGCAGTAAACAGATCACCCTCGGGTCCAACAACCAGTGAGCGGAAGCGGGCTGAGCCCTCGGGCACCGTCATTTCGACAATGTCCCCTACGGAAGTAGCGTCCTTCTCAAGGTCGATAACATTGATCCGCTGGCCGACAGGCGTGCCCCCGAAACCGATGCCCAGGAAGCTGACAACCAGGCGGCCATCCCAGTCACCCCATTTCTCGCCCCTCAGGAAAGCAGCGCTGCTGATGCCCTGAGAGAGACCGTTGTTATCCCACACAGGTGTCATGGCATCAGGGTAGGTTTGGGTGTCTGTCATTGGCATGTAGTCAGATCTTTTTTCCGGATCCATGCCCTCTTTCTGATTCGGCTGATAACCGCAATAGTCGTCTGGGCAATCGCCGCGTCCGGCCATATTTGGGCGTGGGTCCCAACCGCTGTTGGCACCAGCAACCAAGGCATTGATCTCATCAGTATGCCAGGGGCCATGTTCGGTAATGATCGGCTGCGAGGTTTCCGGATGGAAGGCCAGGCCCTGAACATTGCGGTGTCCGTAGGTGAAAATCCTCGGGTCAAAGCCATCCGGTGTGGCTTCAGCGTTATCGGGTGCTGCTTCGCCGTTCCTGTCGATACGCAGTACTTTGCCGCCAAGCTTGTCCCCGGCCTGGGGCAGCGCACTATTATGGTTGTCGCCGGTGGGAACATACAGGTAACCATCCGGGCCGAAACGGACGCGGCCGCCATTGTGCGCGCCGGGATCACCGAACGGATGATCAGTGGGTGCCTCTTTGAAGGGAATGTCTTCAACGATATCCATGCGGTTCGCAACCTCACTGAGATCTTCGCTCACCCTGAGCCGGACGACCCGGTTAGTGGGCGGATTACTCATGCTGGATGCGGAATAGACGTAGACGTTTCGGTTGTCAGAAAAGTCGGGATCAATAGCCACACCGTTCATACCGGCTTGTCCCTCGCAGATAAGGTCATCTGCAGTGCTGCTGTAGCCTTCGGTGCCACTCATTCCCAGAAGATTATTGACCTCGCCATTGGGCAGTCGTACCGATAATCCCTTGCATTTTTCAGTAAAAAACATGGCTCCATCAGGTAGAAAAGCCATATCCCAGGGACTTTCCAGGTCGGACAACACGGTGCTCTGTTCAAGGTCAGGTGCGGCGGCATTGGTAGCCACAGGCAGACTGACAATAAGAGCCGTGGCGGCGAACGCGCCAAGCGGCCATTTCGTTAGTTGTCGAAACATTGCAAGTTACTCCCATCATCGTTGTTTACTTTCAGGGTGTGTGACTTTTGAATGCACGATCACTAAATAAGTGTAGATCCGCTGGTTGGGTGGTCAAGAATTATACAAACTCTGCCTGGGCTGCTGATCAGAACTGGTATAGGAAGAAAGGAAGTCAGTGAAGGGGGGCATTCCAGAAATAACAAAGCCCGCTCAAGGGCGGGCTTTGTTATTGAATCTGATGGTGCCCGGAGGCGGAATCGAACCACCGACACGGGGATTTTCAATCCCCTGCTCTACCAACTGAGCTATCCGGGCGCGTTGCAGTACTGCTGTGCAACGGGGCGCTATTAAACCGGTTTAGGTTGCCTGAGTCAAGGCTGTTCCGGGAAAATTTTAATAGGCGCTTCCACAAGTTGCGAGACTAATTCTCTGGCGGAACATAACCTTCGGCCTTGTCGAATGGCTCGTTGTTGAAGAAGCGTTCCATCTGCGCCTGCAGGTACTTGCGGGTGTTGGGGTCCATCAGGCTCAAGTGCTTTTCGTTGATCAGCATGGTTTGCTGGGCCTGCCATTCTTCCCAGGCTTTCTTGCTGACGTTCTCGTAGATGTCTTCGCCTTTCTTGCCCGGCATGGGCGGGAAGTCCAGCCCTTCAAGTTCTTCCTGGTATTTACGACAGAATACGGTGCGGCTCATGTCTGCTCCTGTTTGGAGGTCGTGTTGCTCAATCTGCAGGGATGATAACAGATCAGAGCAGGACGGTTTGTTCCGGTGAGGTCAGCAGGGTGCGGATGGGTGCCGGCAGGCCCAGGGTCAGTGCCTGGTCCCGGTGAATCCATTGATGGTTCTCTGTGTCGTTGACCCGCGCGGAACTGTGCACGGTTAGCCGCGCTGGCTGGATGTGCAGGTGGTAGTGACTGAAGGTGTGGCGGAAACCGCTGGTAAGTTCCGGTTCGCTGCAGTTGAAGCCGAAGGCCTGTTCGCAGGCATCTGGCAGCTCTTCCGGGCTGTAGGCCGGGTCCAGTTCCGGCAGGCTCCAGAGGCCGCCCCAGATGCCACTGGGCGGCCTGCGTTCCAGCAGGATGCGCCCCTGGTGATCTTCCAGTATCACCATCCAGGTGGTTTTCTCTGGTTTGGCCTTTTTGGGTTTGGAGCCGGGGTAGAGGCTGGTTGCGCTCGTGGCGTAGGCTTCGCATCCGGCCCGCAGCGGGCAGCTTTCGCAAGCCGGTCGGCTGCGGCTGCACACTATGGCACCCAGGTCCATGATGGCCTGGGTGTAGTCACGGATGCGCTCTTCGGGCGTGTGCTCTTCGGCACGCTCCCACAGCTGGTTCAGTACGCTGGTTTTGCCGGGCCAGCCGGCAATGGCGTGGTAGCGGGCCAGAACCCGCTTTACGTTGCCGTCCAGAATAGCGGCCCGCTGCTGGTGTGCCTGGGCCAGGATGGCTGCAGCGGTCGAGCGGCCGATACCGGGCAGGGCCTGCAGTTGTTCGAGGTTTTTGGGGAAGTGTCCGTCGTGCTCCTCCACCACTTGCCGGGCAGCCTTTTGCAGGTTGCGGGCGCGGGCGTAGTAACCGAGTCCGGACCAATGACTAAGCACATCATCTACCGGAGCCGTGGCCAGCGCTTTCACATTGGGAAAGCGCTGCATGAAGGCTTCGAAGTAGGGGATAACGGTAGTGACCTGGGTCTGCTGTAGCATGATTTCCGAAACCCATACGCGGTATGGGTTTCGGTCATGGTGCCAGGGCAGGTCGTGCCTGCCGTTTTCGTCGTACCAGGCCAACAGCTTGCGGGCAAAACGGTCGCTCATTGGCCGAATAGGCCCTTCAGGGCATCTTTTACCTGCTCGCCGCCTTGCTCGCCCAGCTTTTCTTTCAGCTTCTCGGAAACCTTCTCTTCCGCTTTTGATTTTGCCTCGTCAACTTTTTCATCTGCTTTGGCCTTCGCCGCATTCGCAGCGATGGTCTTGATGGTGTCGCGGAAGCGGGAGCCGTCGAAGGAGCACAGGCCGGCCGGGTCTTCGGTATAGTCACCGCGGCACTCAACAGGAATGACCACGTTTTCCACGTACTCGGTTACCCGGCAGGCTTCATCCCGGTGGATTTCACCGACGATGCGAAGGCCAATTTCGTAATCCAGGTTGGAGGCGGCCAGATCCACTGTACCGTCGCCTTCCAGCCTCATGCCGGCAAGGGCAGCAACCAGATCGGTGTTAGTAAGGGTGTTGCCATCGATCCTGAGTGTGCCCTTCATATCGTTGAACGGGGTGCTAGTGCCCCAACCCGAGCTGCCCAGCTGTTCCTGATTGACCAGGGCAATGCCCTGGCAGGCCATGCGGGTAAGGTTCATTCGGGTGAACTCGCCTTCAGCCAGGTTGAAGTTTATCTCGCCTTTGGCATTGCTGCGCAGGTCGGAAATACGGTTGCCGGAGGTTTTAACGTTGACGGACATGTTGGCACCGCCGGAAAGCATATCCATATCAGCCAGGTCTGCCAGCAGGGGCAGTGTCTGAACGCCTTTGATGTCCTTGTTGATGGTCCATTGAGGGTTATCAGTGCGGGCGTCCAGGGTAACATTGGAGTCAAACGAGCCGTAGTAGAGCTGGCCGCTGAAATCTTCCACCTTCAGCACACCGTTGCGGGCAGAGATGACCGATTTGATCTCGTTGATGGTGAGGTTGCTGACAATCAGCTCACCCAGCCCGAGGTTGATGTCCAGTACCAGTGAACGCAGGGTTTCCAGTGGCAGCAGGTCGCCTTCCTCTGCGGAGCCGCCCCCGCCCCCTTGTGGCGTTTCTTCAGTGGCAGCTTCTTCATCACTGGCGGGTGGGAGGTAGCGGTCGGCATTAATGGCATCACCCTGCAGATTCAGACCTACGGCGCTGTTGGCAAGGGTATAGCTGGCGTCACCGCGGAAGGTGGTGTCGTCCAGGCTGATGGTCAGGTCGCTCAGTTCCACAGTGCCGGCAGGACCGCCGATGTTGGTTGAGAAGGCCAGGGCCTTCATCACTTCAGGGTCTTCCGTTTCGATGGCCGGTTGGCCCATGGCGGCCAGCAGGGCTTTCAGGGAGAACTCGTCAATGCTGAGGCTGCCTTCGAGCTTCGGCTTGTCACCAAAACCGTTCACAGAAAGGTCGGTGTTCAGCTTCAAGTCTGCCAGACTGGCGGTAAAGCCGCTGAGGGTTGCGGTTTCGTTCTCCAGGTTGGCTTCCAGGGAGCCGGCAAGCTCGGCACGAACAGTCTCTCCACCAAACGGTTCCCCGCTCATGTCAAAGATTGCCTTGAGGCCGGATACGCCAAACTCATTCAGCGCTTCGTTGGCTGCAAGTCGGGCGTTGATGTCGCCCTTGACTGCAAACTGGGGCTGGTTGGTGGCAAACCGGAAAGCAACGTTCAGTGGAAAGCTGGAGCCAAGGGTGATTTCGCTGGCATTAAGAGTGAAGTCTTCCAGAGTGAAAGCCTGGCCGGTACCCTTGTCCTCGTAGTGAACGCGGGCATTGCTGATTTCCACGCTTTCCACATTGAAGTTCAGTGGCTCTCTGTCACCGGCGGGTTCGTCGGCAGTTTCCTCGGCGGCGGGCTTTTCCTGCTCCGGCTTGGCTTCGCCTTCCGGCATGATCCTTGTCCAGTTGCCGTTGCCGTTCTCGTCCACAGACAGGTTGGCGTCCAGGCCGTTCAGCAGAAAGGTGTCCACCCTGGGCGACATGGTTACCAGTGACCAGAAACTCAGCTTGGCGACCAGTTGATCCAGGCGAACCAGCCGTTCGTCTTCCAGAGTTGCCTCGACATCGTTCAGTTCCAGGCCCAGCGGGATAAAGGACCAGCCAATATCGCCAGCCAGAATCAGGTCGAGATTGGTGCTGTCCTCGACCGCCTTCTCGATCTGCGGCTTGTAAGTGTTGGGGTCAATGACGGCAACGGCAACAGCCACGGCGGCAATGGCCAGGATGATCAGGCCGACAATGGCGAGAGCCACATAACGAACAGCTTTCATGGTTCTGGCGTCCTTCCTTTAATTCATGTCCGGTTATTGGGCAGATTAGCAGCCCAAGCATAACCCAGGGGTAACAAAATAAAAGCCTGGATGTATGACAATACGTTAGTGATCAGCCAAAATAGGCATCTTATTTCCTGACGACTTTTTAACAGCAACGTAATGCGCATCTTACAACGATAAAAAGGAGCAAGCAGTGGCTATAACTGTCTCTATTGAGCTGAACCGTGAGTTAGATCTGCCAGCCGGATATGACAAGGTTTTTGAACTTCTGGCAGATGTACCGGAGTCAGCCAGCCATTTCCCCAAGGTGCATAAACTGGTGGATCTGGGTGACAACACCTATCGCTGGGAAATGGAAAAAGTAGGGGTGGACAAGCATGCCATCCAATCGGTTTACGCCTGCAAGTATTACCCGGACAAGGACAACGGCAAAATCACCTGGGAGCCGGTGAAAGGTGAGGGCAATGGCGTGGTAAAAGGCTCCTGGACCCTCAAGGCAAAAGACGACAACACCACTTCGGTGAAATTCCAGACCAGCGCCGAGCTGACCGTGCCACTGCCGAGCCTGCTGAAACTGGCGATCAGCCCGGTGATCAAGCATGAGTTCAACAGCCTGGTGGACACCTACATGAGTAACCTGAAAAAAGCCTTCTGATGCCTGCGGCTATCATCGCCATTGAGGCCGTTACGGGACGCGGGAAGCGATAAAAGGTATAATGCTCACAGACAATTTACCGGCATTTGCCGATTGATGACTTTGGAGTCTCCATGGCCGAACGCAAGGCTCGGGTAGAACGAAATACCCTGGAAACACAGATCACCGTTGAAATCGATCTCGATGGTACCGGCAAGTCCAGTTTTGACACCGGCGTGCCTTTTCTCGAGCACATGATGGACCAGATCGCCCGCCATGGGCTGGTGGACCTGAACATTGTCTCCAAGGGTGACCTGCACATAGATGACCACCACACTGTGGAAGACATCGGCATCACCCTGGGCCAGGCGTTCAAGCAGGCGGTGGGCGACAAGAAAGGTATCCGCCGGTATGGCCATGCCTACGTGCCACTGGACGAAGCGCTGTCCCGCGTGGTGATCGACCTGTCCGGCCGTCCCGGCCTGCTGATGGATGTGCCTTACACCCGCGGCGCTGTCGGGGGCTTTGATGTGGACCTGTTTGCGGAGTTCTTTCAGGGCTTTGTGAACCACTCCATGGTGACCCTGCACATCGACAATCTGAAGGGCAAGAACACCCACCACCAGATTGAAACCGTGTTCAAGGCCTTCGGTCGCGCCCTGCGCATGGCTATTGAAATGGACGAGCGCATGGCGGGTATCACTCCGTCCACCAAGGGATCGCTGTAAGCGGTCCCCGGGCTCAAATAAAGAACCACGATTCAGGAAGTCTCTCTTCACATGAAAACCGTTGCCATTATCGACTACGGCATGGGTAACCTTCATTCCGTCAGCAAGGCGGTTGAGCACGTAGCGCCGGGTACCCGCGTGCTGGTCACTGACAACGCTGAGCAGATCCGCAGCGCAGACCGGGTAATCCTGCCGGGCGTGGGCGCCATCCGCGACTGCATGGCGGAAATCCGTCGCCTGGGTATTGATGAGCTGGTACGGGAAGTGTCCGTTGACCGGCCGTTGCTTGGTATCTGTGTCGGCATGCAGGCCCTGATGTCCCGCAGCGAAGAAAACGGCTGGGTGGATTGCATTGACCTGTTCCAGTCAGAAGTTCGCTTCTTCGGCGATAAACTCACCGAAAACGGCGAGCGCCTGAAGGTGCCCCACATGGGCTGGAACGAAGTTCACCAGACCATGGACCACCCGCTCTGGCACGATATCCCCGACGGCGACCGCTTCTACTTCGTGCACAGCTACTACGCCGAAGCAGCCGGTAACCCGGATATCGCCGGCCGCACCCATTACGGCGTCGACCTGGCGGCAGCGGTGGCAAGAGACAACATCTTTGCAGTGCAGTTTCACCCGGAGAAAAGCGCAAGGGCGGGACTGCAATTACTGAAAAACTTCACGAACTGGACTGGAACATGCTGATTATCCCGGCCATAGACCTCAAAGACGGCAAGTGCGTAAGACTGCGCCAGGGCCGCATGGACGACTCCACCGTGTTCGGTGACGACCCCGTTGATATGGCAACCCGCTGGGTCGATGCCGGCGCCCGCCGCCTGCACCTGGTGGACCTGAACGGCGCCTTCGCCGGCGAACCCGTCAATGGCGAAATCGTCCAGGCCATTGCCCGCAAGTATCCGGATCTGCCCATCCAGATTGGTGGCGGCATCCGCTCTGCTGAAACGATTGAGGCCTATCTCAAAGCCGGCGTACAGTGGGTAATCATCGGCACCAAGGCCGTCAAGGAGCCAGAGTTCGTCACTGAAATGTGCAAGAAATTTCCGGGCCATATCATCGTTGGTCTTGATGCCAAAGACGGCCGCGTTGCCACCGATGGCTGGGCGGAAGTCTCCGAAGTCATGGCTACCGATCTGGCCAAACGCTTCGCCAACGACGGCGTGGATGCAATTGTTTACACTGATATCAGCCGTGATGGCATGATGCAGGGTGTCAATGTGGAAGCTACGGCGGCGCTGGCGGAAGACGGCGGCATCCCCGTCATCGCCTCCGGCGGCGTGACTAATATGGACGACCTCAAGCGCCTGGCAACGGTAGCCGACAAAGGAATACTTGGTGCCATCACCGGCCGTGCCATCTACGAAGGTACGCTCGATGTGGCCGAAGCCCAGGCCTTCTGTGACAGCCTGAAGGGGTAAGACGAATCATGGCTCTGGCAAAACGCATCATTCCCTGCCTCGACGTCGACAAAGGCCGCGTTGTAAAAGGCGTGAACTTTGTCGATATCCGCGACGCCGGTGACCCGGTGGAAGTGGCCCGCAAATACAACGAGCAGGGCGCCGACGAAATCACCTTCCTGGACATTACTGCCAGCCACGAAAGCCGCGATACCACCTATGAAACCGTGGAGCGCATGGCTGCCGAAGTGTTCATTCCGCTGACGGTTGGTGGCGGTGTGCGCACCGTGGAAGATATCCGCAAGCTCCTGAACGCAGGGGCAGACAAGGTGTCGATCAACACCGCTGCAGTATTCAACCCGGAATTTGTCCGCGAAGCCGCCGACCGCTTCGGCAGCCAGTGCATTGTGGTGGCGATTGATGCCAAGCGTGTCAGTGGTGAAGGCGAAGAGCCGCGTTGGGAGATCTTTACCCACGGTGGCCGCAAGCCTACAGGCCTTGATGCCGTGGAGTGGGCGCGCAAGATGACGGCCATGGGTGCCGGCGAGCTGCTGCTGACCAGTATGGACCGGGACGGCACCAAGGTTGGCTTTGATCTGGGGCTGACGCGGGCGATAAGCGATGCAGTGTCGGTGCCGGTGATTGCGTCAGGTGGTGTTGGCGAGCTGCAGCATCTGGCGGACGGAGTGACCGAGGGGCGTGCGGATGCGGTGTTGGCGGCGTCTATTTTTCACTTCGGGCAACATACGATTCCTGAGGCCAAGGCGTTTATGAAGGCGCAGGGGATTGAGGTTCGGGAGTAGGGCGGGAGTTGGTTTGTCGGATTACGCCTTGCGGCTAATCCGACCTACTGGTAATCCGACACCACCGGGCCAATTTACTCCTGCTTCGCCAACGCCGGCCGAATCTGCCGCTTTTCTCCTTCCGCGAACATCTGCCGATTACCGTTCCTCATGGCCCACACGCCGCTGACGGTGGCGATGGCTATGCCCTCCTCATCCAGTTCCGGCAAATGCTTTTCCAGGTAATCCACGGTAACTTTGTGCGGATGGCCGATTCCGACGGCGCTGCCGTTCTCTTTTGCTCTCTTGATCAGCAACCGGAACTGTTTGTCCACGTACTCTTCGGTCTGCTCATGGTCAAGAAAGACATCGCGGGTGAGGGTCGGGATGCGGTAGGCGGCGGCTACTTCGCCGGCGATGGACGAGGCGATGGTGCGGCTGTCGACAAAGTAGACCGGGTAGTGATCCAGCTCCGACATTATCCAGTCCATAGCTTCGAGTTGCTGAGTGAGCAGGCTGCCCATGTGATTGTTCACGCCACGCACGTGAGGAATGGACTGTAAGGCGCGGCGCAGGGTGGTTGCCATGCTGTCTTTGCCCATGCCCGGGCTCAGCCCGCCGGGGCCAAGGCCGATATTGCGGGTGTTGGCCATGGGAGCGTGAAGCATGATTTCTTTCTGCTTTCGGTGAGCATGCTCCGCCAGTTCCGTTGTATGTCTTCGGTAGGGCAGGAAGGCCAGGGTGATGGGCTGCTCCAGCCCGATCAGCCTTCGGCCCTCTGCGAGGTTGTGCCCCATGTCATCGATGATGATGGCGATGGTGGGTGGAACCTGCTGCGTACTGTCCCGCCCTTCCCCGGAACTGGCCGGTGACGACACCGCGAGGATGGCGATGGCGGCCATCAGCCAAGCTGGTACTTTCAATCCGCGCTTTCCTGTTCTGTCTTGTTGCGCTTATTGAGAATGCTCAGGCCCTTCAGCAGGTTCAATGCCGAGCGTAGCTGAAAGTCCCTGCTTGCCGGTGAAGCTTGTCCATCCTCTTCGCTCGCCTCCTGTCCCTCATCCTGACCTTCAAGATGGCCGCTCAGGTCCGCCTCTGTGAAGAACGGCTGGCTATCCAGTTCCGTCAGCTCAGCCGGCTTCACTTCAATATCCGGCTTGATGCCCTTGGCCTGGATGGAGCGACCATCCGGAGTGTAATACCGGGCGGTTGTCATTTTGATGGCATGGGTCTCATCCAGGGGGATCACCGTCTGCACGCTACCCTTGCCGAACGACTGGGTACCCATGACGACCGCTCGCTCATGATCCTGCAGCGCGCCCGCAAGGATTTCCGAGGCAGACGCGGAGCCACCGTTGATCAGAACCACAATGGCGGTATTCGGCATCACATTGCCTGGCTTGGCATTGAAACGCAGGCGCGAGCTCTGGATCCGTCCTTCGGTGTAAACAATCAAGCCTTCGTCAAGCAGCGCGTCTGCCGCTTCAACCGCAGCTTGCAGGATGCCGCCCGGGTTGTTACGCAGGTCGATTACCAGGCCATCCAGGTCACTGCCGTGTTCCTTTTCAAGGTTTTCAAGCGCCGTAGTGAACTGTGCACCGGTATCGGCCTGGAACTGGGTAATCCGGACATAACCGTAGCCGTTTTCAATGATGCGGGACTTGATGCTGGTAACTTTGATGATGGCGCGTTCCACATCGATTTCGATGGGTGCGGATTCGCCTTCTCGGACGATTGTGAGTGTGAGCACGGTGCCGGGTTTGCCGCGCATCAGCTTGACGGCTTCTTCCAGAGACATGCCCTTGACCGGCTGGTCCCCCAGTTTGACGATCAGGTCGCCCGCCTGCACACCGGCTTTCTGGGCAGGTGTATCGTCAATGGGGGAAATGACCTTCACGAAACCGTCTTCCATGCCGACTTCAATACCCAGGCCACCAAACTCCCCGGAGGTGCTTTCCTCCAGTTGCTCGTAGTCTTTCGGGGCAAGGTACGTGGAGTGAGGGTCAAGATCGGACAGCATGCCTTTGATGGCGCTCTCCAGGAGCTTGCGATCATCCACTTCTTCTACGTAGGCATCCTTGATGCGGCCAAACACTTCAGCAAACTTGCGGAGGTCGTCAAGGGGCAGTTGCTCTTCCGGGTCGGGAAGTTCTATTTCAACCTGTTCGCCATGCTGGATGCCCTCCAGCAGCCGCCGGGTCTCTTCATCGGCTTCCTGGGCGTGAATCAGGCCGGGAAGGGCGGTCAGACAAGAGGCAAGGGCGAGTGCGCTCATGGTTGGGGCGTGGTTAAAACGTCTTACCCGTCTCATTCACATATCCTGTGTTATTCCGATGACTGGTTACTTCCCGAGTATTGCCCGACAGTATGGCGTTACCAGGCTGATTTGTCAGCCTTTAGGGTATCACGAACCGGTTCAGCGGTTGCCGAGCCAGCGCCGCGGGTTGTCCGGTTTGCCGTTGTGGCGAATTTCGAAGTATACGGCCGGATCGTCAGTGCCACCGGTGCGACCTGCCTGGGCAATGGCCTCGCCAGCTTCCACCCAGTCCCCGGGGCTGGTGTAAAGGCTGCTGCTATGGCCGTAGAGGGTCATGTAGCCGTCACCGTGATCCAGGATGGTCATCAGGCCAAACCCTCTGAGCCAGTTGGCAAAGACAACGCGGCCGTAGTGAACCGCTTTGACGTCGCTTGCCTCATCGGTATTGATCAGCAGGCCGTTGAAGCTCAGCTTGCCACCGGCATAGCTGTCCCCGAAACTGCTGGCAATCTTGCCGTCTGCTGGCCAGGGCAGTTTGTTTCTGAGCGATCCGAATGGATCTGACTCGTTGGGCGTGGGAATGTTGGCTATCGCCTCTTCCACCTCTTTTAACAGTTTTTCCAGCCGGTTGCGGTCCGCTTCCAGCTCCTGGCGTTCATTTCTGCGGTCACTGATGTCTGCCTTGAGGGCTGCCAGAGTCTGTTCCCGTTCGCTTTTGCTATTGTTCAGTTTCTGCTGGCGGTCGGCAACATTCTGCTCAAGCTCAGCCAGTCGCAGTCGGCCCGCCTTGACCTGCTTCTGCGTTTCTTTCAGCTGGCGAAGGTTGGCGGCGAACGCCTCCAGCCGGTCGATGGTGTCGCGGCTGAGGTATTCGTAGTAGGTCATGGTGCGGGCGATCTTGTCCGGGTCAATCTCATTGAGCAGGACTTTTACGGCAGGCGCGTCGCCCTCCATCCAGGCGGCACGGATCTGTTTTTTCAGGCTGTCGCGCTGGCTTTCCAGTGTGCGGGTCAGTTCAGCTTCTTCCTCGCCCAGCTGGTTGAGGCGCTGTTGCTGCTCCCGGGCCTGTTCGCGCAATTCCCTGCGTTCGCGGGTAAGTTGACCTATCTCCTGTTCCAGCCCCGAGAGCTGACGCTCAAGTGACGAGCGATCCTCTTCCGCATCGGCCAGCCAATCGTCGATGTCGGCGATCTCTTCCCTGAGTGCTTTGATCTGGCCAGGCGTGACCTGTTGATCTGCCAGTGCCGGTGGGACAGCTGCAAGCAGTGTCAGCACCAGCCACAGACGCGCAATCAATCGATCTCCACCAGGCTGTGGCCTGACATTTCGGCCGGTTGCTCAAGGCCCATCAGGCTTAACAGGGTAGGTGCCACATCGCTCAGGTTGCCATCATCTTTGAGGGTAACCTTGCGGGGGCCTACATAGACCAGTGGTACCGGACCAATAGTATGAGCAGTATGAACCTGGCCAGAACTGGGGTCGGTCATTTGCTCACAGTTGCCATGATCAGCCGTAATCAGCGCCTCACCACCAACTTCCTCAAGCGCTTCGGCGACACGGGAGACGCACTGGTCAATACACTCAGCGGCCTTGATAGCGGCATCCAGCTTGCCGGTATGTCCAACCATGTCGCCATTGGCGTAGTTGCACACCACCAGGTCGTACTTGCCACTCTTGATGGCTTCCACCAGTTTGTCGGTCACTTCCGGTGCGCTCATCTCTGGCTGCAGGTCGTAGGTGGCGACTTTGGGTGACGGCACCAGAATGCGATCCTCACCTTCGAACGGGGTTTCCATGCCGCCATTGAAGAAGAAGGTAACGTGGGCGTATTTCTCGGTCTCGGCAATTCGCAGTTGGGTCTTGCCCTGGTTGGATACATACTCGCCCAGGCCGTTGGTCAATTGCTCCGGCGGATAGGCGCAGGAGGCTTTGATGTCGGCGGCGTATTCCGTGAGCATGACAAAGTCGGCCAGCTCCGGATGTTTGCGGCGTTCAAAGCCCTCGAAGTCCTTTTCCACAAAGCAACGTGTCATTTCCCGGGCACGGTCAGCACGGAAGTTCATGAATATCACGGTATCGCCATCGTTGATGGTGCCTTCCGTGTCGCCGCTGGCCTTGATGTGAGTCGCCTTGACGAACTCGTCATTCTCGCCCCGTTCATAGGCCTGTTCCAGAGCGGTCACCGGGTCGGCTACGGTGAACTCGGCCTCTCCCAGGGTCATGGCATTGTAGGCTTGTTCAACCCGGTCCCAGCGGTTATCCCGGTCCATTGCATAGTAACGGCCGATTATGGAGGCTACCCGGCCAACACCAAGGTTCTTCAGTTTGGTGGCGGCTTTTTCCAGAGAGGCTTTGGCGCTGCGGGGCGGCATGTCGCGGCCATCAAGGAAGGCATGGATGTAGACTTCTTTTGCGCCCCGCTCGGCAGCCATTTCAGCGGCAGCCAGGATGTGATCCTCATGGCTGTGCACACCGCCGGGGGATAGCAGCCCCATCAGGTGAATGGCACGACCATTGTTGATGGCCTTGTCCATGGCGGCGCATAGAGTTGGGTTTTGCGTAAAAGTACCTTCTTCCACGTCTTTGTCGATGCGTGTGAGACTTTGATAAACCACCCGTCCTGCGCCAAGATTCATGTGGCCGACTTCGGAATTGCCCATCTGTCCCTGGGGCAGGCCAACGAACATTCCGGAAGTGTTGATCAGTGTTTTTGGCTGATTTTTCCAGAGCTTATCCCAGAATGGCGTATTGGCGTTGCTGATGGCATTATCGTCAGCCGGGTCACGGTGACCCCAGCCGTCAAGAATAATCAGTGCAGTAGGCTTACGCGTGGCAGTCATCACTTAATCCGATGGTAGTTTGGTAAATTTACTAAAACGAACATTGATTCTAAACAGTTTCGCACCCGTCGGCCACCTTGGTTATCTTCTGTCAATGGGGCAGGGTGTGTATAATCCCGCCACAAACTATTCAGCAAGGTGTTTTCATGGAAAGGGTGTTCGAATTCGCGGTTAACCATTACATACTGGTGTCTCTGTTTGTCGCTTTCCTGCTTGCCATTCTGGTGCTGGAATCCCGTCGTGGCGGTGCGAAAATATCGGCACAAAGTGCAGTAAACCTGATCAACCGCGATGAAGCTGTTGTCGTCGACATCCGTGACCGAAAGGATTTTAACGAGGGCCGGATTACCGGTGCAATCAATATTCCCCTCAATAGTATCAAAAGCCGTGCGTCGGAGCTGAAGAAGTTCAAGGATAAGCAGATTATCGTAGCCGACAAGATGGGCCAGCATTCCGCCATGGCCGTCAAGCAGCTGAACGCTGAAGGCTACACCAATGTGGTCCGTCTGGATGGTGGTATCGCCGACTGGAAAGGCAGCAACCTGCCGCTGGTGAAGAAGTAACCGGTTACTCAGGCCTTGAACTGAAGGGTAAACTGTCGCACTGTTTCACAACAGCAGGCGGAGCCAGGCATTAAACTGTTCCGGCAGCGTTCAATATTATAACGGGCCCTGGTTGCCCCCTTAATCGAAGAAAGGACTGAAAATGGCTGAAAATGAGCAGGCCGCAGCAGGCAACGAAAACCAGGCGCAACCTCAGTTTGCGCTTCAGCGTATTTATGTGAAGGATCTGTCGTTTGAGTCTCCGAACTCGCCCACGGTTTTTCAGGAGCAGTGGAAGCCACAGGTCAATCTGGATCTGAACACCTCCCATAACAAGATCAGCGACAACCAGTATGAAGTGGTTCTGTCCCTGACGGTGACGGCGAAAATCGACGAAAAGGTTGCCTATATCGTCGAGATTCAGCAGGCCGGTGTGTTCCTGGTAAAAGGCATTGAAGGTCCGCAACTTGGCCAGATGCTGGGCGCCTACTGCCCCAATATCCTGTTTCCCTATGCGCGGGAAGCCATCGACGGGGTGGTCAGCAAGGGCAGCTTCCCGGCGCTGATGCTGGCACCGGTCAACTTCGATGCCATCTATGCCCAGGCGCTGAAGCGCAAGCAGGAAGAGGCGGGAGGCGAAACCAAGGAAGAGCAGACTCACTGAATCTGCTTTGCCCTGGCAAAAGAGCCCCACTGGCGCAGACGCCAGTGGGGTTTTTTATTTTGGTGAGCTCGATTCGATGCCTTCCCGGATTATTCGCTGAATCTCACCGTCGGCCTTCATGTCGTTGAGTGTTTCGGAAAGGCAGGGGATGTCATTTTCCCGGGATTCGTGGACCCAGTGGTAGATGGGCGATTCCAGTAGCGGATTACCGATAACCATGTCCGGGTTATGATGTTTGGCGGCCAGCGCGTCCCACTCCAGTGTCAGCGCAACATCAATCCGTTTACGTTTAAGCAGACTGACCAGCTGAAAGGTGTCGCTGGTGGCAACCTGCGTGGCATCTTCCGGCAACACGGCAGCAATCATCCGGTAGCCATTGAGAAACCCGATTCGTTTATCGGTCAGGTCGGAGTGGGCTTTGGCGGATTTGCTGTCAAGGAAAAGGGGGACCAGTCGTGCCTCTTCGATGGGGGTATTCAGTGGAATCAGCGGGGCATTTTCTTTAACGGCCATGGGGATTCGCGCCAGTTCACCATCGGACTGGCTTTTTTCTGCCATCATCACGGCACGGGCTGCGGGAGCATCCAGGTAGCGAATGGTGAGGCCGCAGCTGGTATAAAGCTGCTGGATAATGTCTTTGCCAAATACGACCGATACCTCGGAAGTGGTCGAGGGGGTCGTTATGACCCGGGTGCCGGCATCCGATTCACCAGCGGCGCCGTAGCTCGGGTAGCCGCTGAATGCAAACAGCAGCACCATTGCTGCCAAGGCCAGAACCGTCGGCCGGTAATGATTATTGAGCTCCTTCAAAATCAAGCTGTCTCCATGCTTCATAGACCACCAGCGCAACCGTGTTTGAAAGGTTGAGGCTGCGGCTTTCCGGGCGCATCGGCACTCTCAGGCAATGTGCTTGCGGAAGCGCCTGGCGAATGCCTGCTGGCAGGCCCCGGGTTTCAGGGCCGAACATCAGGTAATCACCGCTCTGGTAGGTCACTTCATGATATCCACGGGAGCCCTTGGTGGTCAGCCCGAACAGCCGTGAAGGCCGTTCGCTGTCCAGAAAGGTCGTGAAGTCGGGGTGAACTGTGACCGTTGCATACTCACTATAATCCAGGCCAGCCCGCCGCATCTGCTTGTCTTCCAGGGTAAAACCCAGGGGCTCAATCAGATGCAGACGGCAGCCGGTGTTGGCACAGAGCCTGATGATGTTGCCGGTATTCGGCGGTATCTCAGGCTCAAACAACACCACGTTCAGCATCCGGTATTCAGCGCTCAACGGCCAGGGCTACACCCATGCCGCCGCCAATGCACAGGGTTGCCAGGCCCTTTTTGGCATCCCGGCGAGCCATTTCGTGTAGCAGGCTGACCAGAATCCGGCAGCCGGAGGCTCCGATTGGGTGGCCCAGTGCAATGGCGCCGCCATTCACATTGACCTTTGCCGCGTCCCAGCCAAGATCCCGGTTAACGGAAATGGCCTGGGCCGCAAATGCCTCGTTGGCTTCGACAAGGTCCAGGTCGTCTACCGACCAGCCCGCCAGTTTCAGGCAGCGCTGGCTGGCGGGAATCGGGCCGGTGCCCATAATAGTGGGGTCAACCCCCGCATTGGCGTGGGCCCTGATGGTCGCCAGTGGTGTAAGCCCCAGCTCTTTTGCCTTGTCAGCACTGCACACAATCACTGCGGCCGCGCCGTCGTTAAGGGAAGACGCATTTCCGGCGGTGACGGTTCCATCCTTCCTGAACGCGGGCCGTAGTTTTCCCAGGCTTTCAGCGGTAACGCCCGCTCTGGGGCTCTCGTCTTTGTCCACAATCAGCGGGTCGCCCTTGCGCTGGGGAATGGTGACAGGAACAATCTGGCTGTCGAAATAACCGGCATCCCTTGCGGCAGAGGCTTTTTGCTGGGAGGCCGCGGCAAACTCGTCCTGCTCTTCGCGGCTGATGCCGTATTTTTCCACGATGTTTTCCGCGGTCACACCCATGTGATAGTCATTGAAGGCGTCCCACAGGCCGTCGGAAATCATGGTGTCCACCATGTTCCAGTTACCCATACGCTGGCCGTTGCGGCTATTGGGAAGCACGTGGGGTGCCTGGCTCATGCTTTCCTGGCCGCCTGCGATCATCAGCTCGGCGTCGCCACAGCGGATGGCCTGAACCGCCATATGTACGGCCTTGAGGCCGGAGCCGCACACCTTGTTGATCGTCATGGCTGGCACCGAGGCGGGAATGCCTGCATTGATGGAAGCTTGGCGCGCCGGGTTCTGGCCGCAGCCAGCTGTCAGCACCTGGCCCAGCACCACTTCGTTGACCTGGTCGGCGGCAACGCCGGACTCTTCCAGCAGGGCCTTGATAACGGCGCTGCCGAGCTGGTCGGCGCGAAGGCTGGAAAGCCCGCCGCCAAAGCTGCCGACGGCGGTACGTTTGGCGGCTACGATAACAACATCACGCATGGGTTCTCTCCGGTTCTCAGGCAGGATTAAAAAGCTGCACGCATTGTATCGGAAAGCTGGAGTGGGCCAAAGCGAGCAAGTGTAACCTGCCTACATATTAAGGCTGCGGCCGCCATCCACCGCCAGGATCTGGCCGGTCACAAAAGGTGCATCACACAGGAAAAAGGCAATGGCGCCGGCGATGTCGTCCGGTGAACCTGTGCGGGCCAGGGGTGTTTTGGCCAGAATACCCTGCTGATAGTTTTCATCGATGGCAGCCTCACCTTCTGGCCAGAGGATGGCACCCGGGGAAACGCCGTTCACCCGTACTTCCGGTGCCAGGTCTTTCGCCCAGGACAGGGTCAGTGATGCCAGGCCGGATTTACTGGCGCAGTACAGCGGATGGTTAGCCAGCGGGCGCTGGCTGTAGATATCGATCATGTTAACGATGGTTCCCCGGCATTCTTTCAGGGCGGGCAGGCAGGCCTGGCCCAGGAAAAAGGGCGCGCGCAGGTTGGTGTTCATGATGGTGTCCCAGTCGTCGGCATCGGCCTCCGGGGTGGGGTTGGGGTAGAACACCGAGGCGTTATTCACCAGGCCATCAAGCCGCCCCCAGGCGGCGATTGCTTTGTTTGCCAGACGGTCAATATCGCCAGGGTGGGCGAGATCCGCCCGGATGACGACAGCCGAATCGGGTCTGATTTTGTTCAGGTCGTCGCGAAGCCTGTTGGCTTCTGCTTCCCGCGAGCGGTAATGGATCACCAGGTTCCAGCCGCGCTGGTGGAGGTGACTGGCGGTGTGGGCGCCCAGGCGGTGCGCCGCTCCGGTGATGAGCACGACTGGTGTCGGTGATGCCATGGTGTGTCTCACTGTGTCGGTCGGGGTTCAGGTTAGAGCTCGGAAATACGCCGCAACCGCTCGTTTCGGATTGCCCGGCCCAGGTCTTTTCCCCGGTAACCCTGCGCCATCAAGTCCTTTGCCTGAACACCTGTGGCTGCGTGCTGTGCCGATTCCAGCCAGCCCAGTTTTTTCTGCTCGGTGTCGGGCAGGGCGCAGTTCAGTGTCTGTAGCAGTTCGGCAAACCGGTCAGCACGGCGCCAGACATCGGCCTCATCCAGCACCTCAAGCAGAGATTCTGCCCGGTAGCTGGTCATGGCGCGGATCTGTGGCAGCAGGCTGGTGGTGAGCCGGGCCAGGTCCTGGCAGTCATTCGGGGCTTTCAGTTGCGCAGCCCGGTTGCGGGCCTCATCTGGTGTCAGTGACGACATCAGCGCAGCGAAGCGGGGGCTGGTTTCAGCTTCGCTGTTGTGTACACAACGCAGGGCAGATAGTGCGACTGACAAGGCATCGTCCCGGTCCAGTTCCGGAACAATGGTTGCCAGCGCACCGCAATCCCGGAGTACTTCGAAGAAGGTACCGGGTTCGTTTTCATGCAGTGCCCGCTGGATTTCCTGCCAGACCCGTTCCGGCACCAGATGTTCAACTTCCCCGTTTTTCACCATCTGCCGCATCAGCGCCATGGTGGGTTCCGCCACGGTGAATCCCAGGGGCTGCAGCCGGGCCGCGAAACGTGCCGTGCGGAGAATTCGCAAGGGGTCTTCAGCAAAGGCTTCGGACACGTGGCGCAGGCTGCGCGCCTGGACGTCCTCACGGCCGCCGAAAGGGTCTACCAGTTCGCCTTCGGTGGTCTTTGCCATGGCATTGATGGTCAGGTCCCGGCGCCTGAGGTCCTCTTCCAGGGTGACGTCCGGAGCGCTGTAGACGGTAAAGCCGTGATAGCCGCGCCCCTGTTTCCGCTCGGTTCGTGCCAGTGCGTATTCTTCCCGGGTATCCGGATGCAGGAACACCGGAAAATCAGCGCCCACCTGCTTGAAACCCTGCTGGAGCATCTCGTCTGGCGTCGCGCCGGTGACTACCCAGTCCCGGTCTTTTACCGGCAGGCCAAGAAGTTCGTCACGTACTGCGCCGCCAACCAGGTAGGTTTTCATGAATCGGATATTACTCCTTTCGGGATGCTGGTCAGGGGATTATCAGGGTAAGGCCCTGTGCTGGCAAACCAGCAGGCCACAAAAAAGCCCGGCACGGAGCCGGGCTTCAGGGGGATTGCTATCCGGACTGGATCAGAATGCGGCGCCAAGCTCAATCGCAGCGCCAAGGTCCGCATCGCTGACCAGCGCGCCGATGTCCAGACGGGCACCGAACGGAGACAGGCCGATACCTGCGGTAAACTGGGTGTCTTCCTCAATGCCGTCGTTGTCGTCGTTGCTGGCCAGGTTCTGGCGCACGCCGACACGAAGCTGGGCGTAACGGAAGGCGTCGAATTCAGCACCGAGGGCAAGCCACTGGGTGTCATCCTCGTAACCGAACGCTTCTTTCTTGGTAAGGTCCACTTCCGCCGTTACAACGTGGAAATCGCCTTTGTGGGCGATGCCGGCCGTCACCATGGGGTTCAGCTCCAGGGTGCGCTCTTCTTCAGTAGGGCGGTTCGCTGCGGAGTCCAGCTCCATGGGGATCAGGTTCTTGACCACAACACCTGCGTTCCACTGGTTGCGGGAGCCAAAGGCGTAGGCGGCACCGACATCGAGGTTGAAACCGCTTTTGTCGGTTTCATTCTCGTCGCTGTCGAAGTCATCGTCTTCGAAGCCGGATACTGTCTGGGTGTATTGGTAGGTGCGTAACTGAACGTATTTTGGCGAAACCCCGATTTGCAGCTGCGAGTCATTCTGCAGGTCAATCGAGGTGGCGAGAGAAATGCCAATCTCCGTAACGGCGGAGGCCAGGACGCTACCCCGGGATTGCAGGTCACGGTCCAGATCAGCAGCCAGCAGTTCTGCCTCCGTTCCTGTCTCCAGAATCTCCAGATATTGATCATCACGCTCGTCAAATTCACCACGTACGGTGGCCCGCAGGTTGCCGTTGGTGAAGAAGCCGATGGAGATGGAATCTGTCGGCACCGCCAGAGCTATACCCAGGCCGGCATCGATCCTGACGGTGTCACGGTCAAAGTTATTCAACTGCTGCCTGAGTTCACCGGCGGTTCGCTGGGCTTCTGCCTGGCTTGAGGTCTTGTCCAGTTCCTGAAAGCGGTCAATGGTGTCCTGGATATCATCGATCTGGTCGATGGTTTCTTCTTCGTCGGCCATGCGTGCGTTGACGGAAGGAAGAATCAGGCCGAAGTCGTCTGACCAGTCGTGGTGCTCTGCCGCCATCATCGCCGGGTTGGAAGCGCCTGCCGCCGGGTGAGCGATAGCGACACCCGTTCCGCCCATGGCAAAGGAGCGTGCGGACATAAATGCTTGCGGGCTGGCCATGGCAGAGGTGGTGGCGATGGAAAGGCCGATGGCCAGGGAGAGCTTGGTCAGACGGTTTTCGGTCATGGTGGATCCTGATGATGCATTTATAGTGTCGGTTTAAAGATTACGCGATGTTAAGACTAATTCAGTTTGTCCAGTGACTCACCGGTGATGCGGTAACGGTTTGTTTTCCTAGTGTAAATGGCGGTGGTTTTTTGCCGCTCTGGCGAGACGAAAACCGCTTTGTTGAGTGTGGAGTTATGAATTTCAGCCAGTTACAAAGGTTGGCCTGAATTTTTCATGGAAGTGGTGAACTGGTGTTTTTTCGGAGAATCAAGATGACCCTGCGGTGGATACTGATACCTGCGCTGATGCTGACTATCGTCGGCTGCGCCCCGATTGGTCAGAATCGGGAGTCACAGCAACAGACCGAGCTGGACCCGATTACGGTTCGGGTCAGCGGCTTTGGTACCTATGAAGACGTGTCAAAAGACCGCCTGAATACCCGCAAGCGCCTGCTGGCCCGCCGGGCATCGCAGCTGGATGCGTACCGTAATCTCGCAGAGCGGGTTTATGGCACGGTAATCTACGGCAGCTCTACGGTGAATGACTTCGTGCTGCAGAACGATATGTTCCGCACCTACGTGGACAGCTACATCCGTGGCGCCAAGATGGTGGCGGTGAACGAGCACAGTGACGGCGTTGTGGAAACGGTGATGGAGTTGAAGCTGGAGCCCAGGTTCCGTGCCTGCGTGTCCCGGGTTTCCGACAGGGAAGTTCAGGACCTGTGCCCGATTCCCATGCCCGGGGACAATGACAGCATCGGTGATGTTCAGAGCCGGGGCGTGGACTCCCTTTACTATCTCGACTGAGAGAATAATTCTCCATGAAGCTGGCAATTCTGGTTATTACAGCGCTGATGCTTGCCGCCAATGTCCAGGCCGTCGTGCTTGAGGGCGTCGGGCATGCCACCATCTACAACGACGATGTGGATAGCGCCAGGCAGGAGGCCAAAAAGGCGGCTCTGCGGGATGTATCCCTGCAGTATGAGGCCAGAATCAGCAGCCGCGATACCATGGAAAACGGCGTAGTGACCGAATCCCGCCTGCAGGTGGCATCGTCATCGAGAGCCAGGTCAGTGAAGGTGGTCGACGAGTATCGTCGAGGCGATCTGATGCGGGTGACCGTTCGCGCCGATATGTCGGAAAGCGGAAGCTGCAGTGCGGGTGAGGCAAGTGGCCTGAGAAGACGTGTTGCGGTCACCGGCTTCCCGATGGTGTACCCGGATCAGGCGCGGATTGGCCGTATTGATGACGCCGGCGAGATCTTGCCGCAATTGTTGCAGGCGGACCTTCGGGCTACCGGCAATCTTCAGGTATTCGGTGCCACCACCCAGCGCCTGTTCAGCGACCTTCTCAACGCGCCAACCCAGCAGAAATTCAATAACCGTCTCACCAACGTGATCCAGGTGGCGCGGGAATTGGGAGTGCAGTTTGTGGTTGCCGGTGTGATCCGCGATGTGGGTGTGTCTGATCCTGATGCCTGGGGCACGTCCATCATCGACCGCATGCAAAGGGGGGTTGGTGCTGCGAACCAGAACCGGCGGTTTGTGGCGGACCTGATGATTTATGACGGATTCAGCGGAGCCCCTGTTTACCAGGAGCGATTCGCGACAGAGGCACGCTGGGATGCCGGCCCGGGCTCTTCCGACGGATTCGGATCGGCCGGATTCCAGGAAACCCGTTACGGCCAGGCCGTGGGCGGCCTGATGAAGGATATGACGGCTGCGGTGAACAATGCCCTGGCGTGCCAACCCTTTATTACCCGGGTAACCCGTGTGGACGGTCGCAAGGTGACTCTGGATTCGGGCGCCACTGCCGGGCTGAGGCCGGGGGACGAGCTGAAACTCTACCGCAGTGCCAGCTTCTTCGACTCACCGGGTGCCACACCAGAGCTGCAGGACAGCGGCACCACCATGACAGTGAACAACGTGCATCCGGATTTCAGCAACGGCAGGATTCCGGTCTCAGGAGGGTTGATCAATATCCAGCGGGATGATGTGGCCATCGTCTGGTAGGCACTGCCAGGAGCGAGCGCTTTCAGGCTGCAGCGGTTTCCGCCGCGATATCGCGGATCTTGGCTACCATGGCCCGAAGCCCATTGCCCCGGGTAGGGGAAATGTGGCGGAACAGGTCCAGCTGCTCGAACAGTTCGTCGATATCCGTTGCCAGCAGATCCCTGGGCGTCTTGCCGTTCAGCGCCACCAGGATGATGGCAGCAAGACCGCGAACAATGATGGCATCGGAATCGATCAACAGGTACAACTTCCCGCTTTGCTCATCATAGTGATGAATCAGCCAGACCTGGCTCTGGCAACCGTGCACGTAATTCTCTTCCCTGCGCTCGTCATCCGGAAATGCCGGTAGTTGCTTGCCCAGGTCAATGATAAACGCGTAGCGCTCTTCCCAGTCGTCCAGGAATTCGAAGCCATCCACAACGTCTTCCAGGGTGGTGTCTTTTCCCAGCGGGTTGTTCAGAAAGTCCTGTTCAGAGGCGGTCATCAGAGCATCCCCAGTTCAAGCTTGGCTTCGTCGGTGAGCATGTCGTTGTTCCAGGGCGGGTCGAAGGTGAGTTCAACAGTCACCTTGTCGACATTGGGCACATGCTCGAGCTTGGTTTTGACGTCTTCGGTGATCACCGGGCCCATGCCGCAACCGGCAGCGGTCAATGTCATCAGAACGTAGACATGGTTGCCATCTTCGGTGCCGTTCTCGATCCTGCAGTCGTAAATCAGGCCCAGATCCACCACGTTCACCGGAATTTCCGGGTCGTAGCAGTTTTTCATGGCTTCCCAGACCTGGTTTTCGTTCACAGTGCCGTCTTCGGGGGTGTCGAAGCTGCTTTCCAGGGGCTTCTTGCCCAGCGCATCGGCGTTGTGGCCCTCAATGCGCGCGAGATTGCCGTTAACAGCAACGGTAAAGCTGCCACCCAGTGACTGCGTGATGGTCACAAAGGTGTCCGACGGAATCATGATTTCCGTGCCGGTGGGCACCAGGCGTGCCTCTACTTCGCGTTTGGTCAGGACCACTTCCCGTTCTTGCATGCCTTCAGGGGCCTCGTTTTCTCTAGCTGGTTTGTCGGATTGCGCTTCGCTTAATCCGACCTACGTTGATTGGTCTTGTAGGTCGGATTAGGCGAAGCCGTAATCCGACACCACAGTTTCAGGTTCAGGCAACCGTAAAACTCTCCCCACAACCGCACTCAGCGGTGGCATTCGGATTCCGGAACTGGAACAGGGAATTCACTCCCTCTGTCACAAAATCAATCTCAATGCCATTCACCAGCGGCAGGTGCTCTTCCTTCACGAACAGATCCACACCGTCAATGTGGAAGACCTTGTCGTCCGTGCCGGCCTCTTCCACCCACTGGGTTTCATATTTGAAGCCGGAACAGCCGCTTTTCTTGATGGCCAGGCGTATGCCTCTCGCTTCCGGCCGCTTGTCCAGTTGTTTGCGAACGTGTTTCACCGCAGTGGGCGTCATGGTGACGGCTACGGTTGGTGTGTAGACTTCGGCTGTCATGTTTCCACCTCCATCAGGCAAACAGGCGCTGGATTTTCTGCAGAGCAGTGAATAATTGTTCCACTTCTTCCAGTGTATTGTAAAACGCAAAGGATGCCCGGGCTGTGCCGGGAACCCCGTAAAAGTCCATTAGCGGCATTGCGCAATGGTGGCCGGTTCGGATCTCGATACCCTGCTGGTCCAGCAAAGTGCCTATATCACTGGGGTGCAGTCCGGCGATTTTAAAGGACATAACCGGCATTTTATTGCTGGCCGTACCGATCACCTCCATGCCCGGGACGCTTTCAACCAGCTGGTTTGCCCGGGTGAGAAGCGCCGCTTCCGCCGCTTCCATGCCCTTGCGGTCGAGGCTATCCAGATAGTCGATAGCCGCCCCCAGGCCGACTGCTTCGGCAATGGGTGGCGTGCCTGCCTCAAATTTATAGGGCAGTACGTTCCAGGTGGTGCGCTCGAAAGATACCCGTTCGATCATTTCGCCGCCGCCCTGGTAGGGAGGCATTTCCTCGAGCAATTGGGCTTTTCCGTAGAGCACGCCGATGCCAGTAGGACCGAACAGTTTGTGGGATGAGAAGACATAGAAGTCGCAACCCAGTGCCTGTACGTCCGGCTGGAAGTGGGGCACTGCCTGGGCGCCGTCGATCAGGGTAATCACACCCCTGGCCTTGGCCTGTTCTATCAGCGGGGCAACCGGGTTAACCGTGCCCAGAACGTTGGAGACGTGGGTCAGCGCCAGCACGCGGGTGCGATCGCCCAAAAGGCTGGTGAACGATTCCAGGTCGAGCTCACCTTCCGGTGTTACCTGTACAGGAAGCACTTTCGCCCCCGTGCGCTCAGCCACCATCTGCCAGGGCACAATGTTGGCATGGTGTTCCATATGGCTGACCAGGATTTCGTCGCCCGGCTTCAGGCGGCCAGCAAGGCCGTTGGCGACCACATTGATGGCCTCTGTGGTGCCTCGTGTCCAGATAATTTCACGGGTACTGTTGGCATTCAGGAAGCTTCGGACTTTTTCGCGAGCGCCCTCGAACGCGCTGGTGGCACGGTCGCCCAGGGTGTGGGCACCCCGGTGGACATTGGAGTGCATCTCCCGGTAGTACCGATCCATGGCGTCCAGTACGGCGATTGGCTTCTGAGCCGAAGCACCGTTGTCCAGATACACGAGAGGCTTGCCGTTGATCCGTTGATCAAGGATCGGGAAGTCCCGGCGGATGGCATCGACGTCAAACGCCACTTTGCCAGCCTTTTTTGCCACGGAAAGGTCTGTCATAACCGGTCAGGCCTCCTCAAATGTCTGATCGAAAAACTCATTCAGCCGAAGCTGTGCAGCGTCTTTGACTGCCTGAACCGGAATCTGTTCAACAAGTTCGTTAATGAAGGCCATAGTCAGAAGCGTATTGGCCTCGCGGCGCCCGATACCCCGTGAAACCAGGTAGAACAGGGAGGTCTTGTCCAACTGGCCAATGGTGGCACCGTGGGCGCACTTGACGTCGTCCGCGTAAATTTCCAGCTCGGGCTTGGTATCGATTTCCGCGCCGGTGGAGAGCAACAGGTTCTTGTTGTTCATGTTGGCGTTCGACTTCTGGGCATCCTCATGAATATGGATGCGGCCATTGAACACAGCGTGGGACTGGTCGGCAGCGATGTTGCGATAGGTTTCTTCACTGTTGCAGTGGGCAGCCACGTGCTCAATGGAGGTGTGGTTGTCGTAGTGCTGTTTGCCCTGGGTAACCACCACACCATTCAGCTTGCACTCACCACCTTCGCCTTCCAGGCGAACCATCAGGTCGTGACGGCGAAGCGGTCCGCCGAAGCCGACACAATGGCTTTCGAAGCGGGAACTGGCCGCCTGGCGAACACCGGTAGCACCGATATGCTGGACGTTCTCGCCCTCCATGACCAATCGCACACTGGTAACATTGGCGCCGTCTCCCAGCATGAACTCGGTGACCGCATTGACCATGACAGGCTCATTTCCGCTGGAGAGGTATTCCTCAACCAGCGTGATCTGGCTGTGACGCGCCGCGTCCACATAGATGCGCGGGTAAGCAGAGCCGGAAGCGGTGCCGGTTACTTCGTGCACGATGAACAAGGGCTGGTCGAGCACAGCTTCCTTGTCCAACTGAATGTACAGGCCGTCTTCAAAACGCGCCGAGTTCAGCCTGGCCATCTGCACGGCCCGGTTGTCCAGGGTGTTGTCGAGGCGATCGGCCAGGGCCGCGGCCTCGTCGTCATCGAGATCGGCGAAGCGCTGGATGCGGATGCCGTCGAGGTCGGGGAAGTCCGATGCTTCCGGAATCATCACACCATTATGAAACACAACCCGGTAACCTGGCAGCGACAGGCTGAGACCGTCCTTGCCGGTCGCGGGCAGGGTAGCGGCAAGCTCATCAGTCAGCGTCAGGTGCCGGCTGGAGTACTTCCAGTTCTCGGTTTTGCGGGTTGGCAATGGCATATCCACCAGTGCCGTACCCCGTTGTTTGCGCAGCTCAAGCAATGGCGCAGGCAGTGACTGCCGGCCTGGCTCAAGGAAGGCGCTGGAAAGCGTTGGTGCTGGTTTCATTCCACGACCTCCTTAGCTCGCTGCACTGGGGGTGGTTTCTTCGTCTTTCACGCCGAGCCAGCCGTAACCGCGCTCTTCAAGCTCGAGCGCCAGCTCGCGCCCACCGGATTTGACGATTCTGCCACCGGCCAGAACGTGTACGTAGTCCGGCACGATGTGATTCAGCAGCCGCTGGTAGTGGGTCACCATCAGGATGGCGCGGTCGTCCGCACGCAGGGCGTTCACGCCCTTGGAGACAACCTGCAGGGCATCGATATCAAGCCCCGAATCAGTCTCGTCAAGAATCGCCAGCTTGGGCTGCAGCAGAAGCGCCTGCATGATTTCGTTACGCTTCTTCTCACCGCCGGAGAAGCCTTCGTTCACGCCGCGCTTGAGAAAGGCGGGATCAAGATCCACCTGCTTGGAAACTTCCCTGGCCAGCTTCATGAACTCGGCCGCGTTCATCTCCGGCTCGCCACGGTGGGTACGCATGGCGTTAACGGCGGTACGCAGGAACTGAAGGTTGCTGACCCCGGGAATCTCCACCGGATACTGGAAAGCCAGGAAGATGCCTTCGCGGGCCCGCTCTTCGGTTTCGAGGTCCAGCAGGTTGTCGCCGTTCAGGGTAATCTCGCCTTCGGTCACCTCAAACGTCTCGTTGCCTGCAAGCACCTGGGACAGCGTGCTCTTGCCTGAGCCGTTCGGGCCCATAATGGCATGAACTTCCCCGGCCTTGATTTCCAGGTTGATGCCCTTGAGGATCTCTTCACCCTCAACGGATGCGTGCAGGTTCTTGATGCTCAGCATTTGTAGGCTTCTCTCTCTTTGTAACTGTCTGAATTCCTGTGTCTTGGGACCGACCCTCAACTTGGGGTGGGTCAGCCGCCGGGGAGGTCCTTCCAGGATACGCTGTGAATACGTCCCTGCTCGTTGACCTCCACCCAAACCAGCTGGGCAAAGGCCAGCGAACCAAAAAGTTAACCAACAGACCCCTCAAGACTAACTTCAAGCAACTTGCCAGCCTCAACCGCAAACTCCATCGGCAGCTCCTTGAAGACCTCTTTACAGAAGCCGTTCACAATCATGGAAACAGCCTGCTCAGGGTCGATACCACGCTGGCGGCAGAGGAACATCTGCTCGTCGCTGACCTTGGAGGTGGTGGCCTCGTGCTCGACGATGGCGGACTTGTTCTTGCTCTCGATGTACGGGAAGGTGTGGGCGCCGCAGCGGTCGCCGATCAGCAGCGAATCGCACTGGGTGTAGTTGCGCGCACCTTCCGCACCGGGGCCAAACTTCACGAGGCCGCGGTAGGCGTTGGAGCTCTTGCCCGCGGAAATACCCTTGGAGATGATGGTGCTGGAGGTATTCTTGCCCAGATGGATCATCTTGGTGCCGGTATCGGCCTGCTGGTAATTGTTGGTCAATGCCACCGAGTAGAACTCACCCACGCTGTTGTCACCGCGCAAGATACAGCTCGGGTATTTCCAGGTGACCGCGGAGCCGGTCTCGACCTGGGTCCAGGAGATCTTCGAGTTTTTGCCGATGGCGGCGCCACGTTTGGTGACGAAGTTGAAGATGCCGCCCTTGCCATTCTCATCACCCGGGTACCAGTTCTGGACGGTGGAGTACTTGATCTGCGCGTCGTCCAGGGCAACCAGTTCAACCACGGCAGCGTGGAGTTGGTTTTCATCCCGCATGGGGGCGGTGCAACCTTCCAGGTAGCTTACGTAACTGCTGTCCTCGGCAATAATCAGGGTGCGCTCGAACTGCCCGGTGTTGGCCGCATTGATGCGGAAGTAGGTGGACAGTTCCATGGGGCAGCGCACACCTTTGGGCACGTATACGAACGTACCGTCGGAGAAGACTGCGGAGTTCAGACCGGCGAAGAAATTGTCGCCAGCGGGAACCACGGAACCCAAATATTTTTTGACCAGTTCCGGATAATCCTGGATGGCCTCGGACATGGAGCAGAAAATCACGCCCGCTTTGGCCAGTGGCTCTTTGAAGGTGGTCGCAACAGAGACGGAGTCGAACACCGCATCAACGGCCACGCCAGCAAGTTTTTCACGCTCGTGCAGGGGGATGCCCAGCTTCTCGTAGGTTCTGAGCAGCTCCGGGTCCACTTCGTCCAGGCTCTGGGGCATGTCTTCCGGGCGCTTGGGCGCGGAATAGTAGGAAATCGAGTTGTAGTCGATCTTCGGGTAACCCACGTGGGCCCAGTCCGGCTCGTCCATTTCCAGCCAGCGACGGTAGGCTTTCAGGCGCCATTCCAGCATCCATTCCGGCTCTTTCTTGATGCCGGAAAGGCGGGCTATGACGTCTTCGTTAAGGCCGGGCTCGAACGTGTCGGATTCGATGTCTGTCACGAATCCGTGTTCGTATTCCCGTTTGATCAGCTCGTTCACCTCTTTGTCGGTGGTCGCCATGATCGTCGCTCCGTATTCTCTCATCTCGGGCTTTTGAGCCCCTGGTGTCGCCGGTAGCCTTACTTGGGTGGCTACCTTGCGGATGTAAAAATTTCAGGCGTTGCAGTGGTCGCTCGTGTTGAGAGTACGCCCTGCAATCGGTTTTTGGATGACGGATTGGGTGTCGCCCCGTTGATAACCAAGGGCAAAATCCGTTTCTTCTGGTGAGCGAGTATACAATACCAGAGTAAAATAGTCAGGTATTAAATTGCGCGTGTCGTGATTATACCTTATTCGGCCCTTGGGGCACTAAGGGCCTGGCAATCATGGCGATAGTCTGACTTTTTGTAAGACTGGATGTTGTGGTGGCGTATGCCGTGTGGGATCCCCTCCCAAAACACGCCGTAAACCCGTCCATGGGGGCTCGGCATTGCCATCCCTGGCAATGCACGGTTTTGGGAGGGGATCCCACACGGCGCCTGGAGCACACTGCTATTCGCCCCGGGGCCACAATTTTGGGAGGTGGGCCCGCCTGAGGCCTTCGACTAATTGCTATTCGCCAGTTGGCAGGATGCGGGTCAGGAACGAGTGATCGAGAGAATTCGGAAGCTGCTCTGGTGTTGGTATGCGGACAATGTGGCCGCTGCCGGGGGCATAGTTCATGGATTCACCATTTCGGTTCTCCATCGTTTTTGCGCTGAACCTCAGGTTGCCGGCCGGCGTGATCAGTTCCAGGGCGTCACCGGGAGCAAACTTGTTTTTCACGTCGATGGTCAGCCAGCGGTCATCCACGTCAGTGATAGTGCCGACCACCTGCTGGCTGCCGTTCAGGGAGGAGCCCTGTTCGTAGTTCTGGTATTCCTGGGGTACGTGGCGACGCAGGAAGCCTTCGGTGTAGCCGCGGTTGGAGAGGGCTTCGAGCTGGTTCATCAGGTTCATGTCGAAGGGTTTGCCGCCTTTAGCATCGTCGATGGCGCGTCGGTAGGCCTGGGTGGTGCGGGCGACGTAGTAGGTGCTTTTGGTGCGGCCTTCGATTTTCAGGGAGTGGATGCCCATTTCTGCCAGTGCCGCGACGTGCTGGACGGCGCGGAGGTCCTTGGAGTTCATGATGTAGGTGCCGTGTTCGTCCTCGTAGGCGGGGATGTGGCTGCCCGGGCGGTTGGGTTCTTCCAGCAGGATTTCCCGGGGTTCGGCGGTCTGGACCTCGCCGTTGGTTGAGGTGGCAATCAGGTCGCCGGTCTGGTCGTGGCTGTGGCTGACTTCTTTGTAGTTCCAGCGGCAGGCGTTGGTGCAGGCGCCCTGGTTGGCGTCGCGGTGATTCATGTAGCCGGACAGCAGGCAGCGGCCGGAGTAGGCCATGCACAGCGCGCCGTGTACGAAGACTTCCAGTTCCATTGCCGGCACTTTTTCACGGATGTCGCGGATTTCGTCCAGGGCCAGTTCCCGCGAGAGGATAACGCGGCTGATGCCCTGCCGGCGCCAGAATTCCACCGTTGCCCAGTTGACGGCGTTGGCCTGTACCGACAGGTGTATGGGCTGATCCGGCCACTTTTCCCGCACCAGCATGATCAGGCCGGGGTCGGACATGATCAGGGCATCTGGCCGGTATTCCAGTACCGGTTCCAGGTCCCGGAGGTAACTTCGCACCTTGTCGTTGTGGGGCGCGATGTTGGATACGAGGTAGAACTGCTTGCCCAGTTCGTGGGCACGGTTAATGCCGGCGCCCAGAGCTGTAATGTTTTTGAAGCTGTTGTTCCTTACTCTTAGCGAGTATCGCGGCTGGCCGGCATAGACGGCATCGGCGCCATAGGCAAAGGCGGTTTCGAGATGTTCGGCAGTGCCGGCAGGGGCCAGTAGTTCTGGGCTGTGCATTGGGGCTCCGGGTAAGGCCATCGGTTGTTTTGGGTTTGAGAGCGGCCCATAGTGCCTCATCGGTCGGTTTTTTCCCTTGATGCGGCTCAAGGCTGGATATGGTTATTTTCGGCTAACATGTGTACGCTGACGTCGGCAGGGCTTTATGGCCTGCATTGAGATATCAGGAGTAAGAGACATGCAATCAGAACCGACGGAGTCCTTCGCGACGAAGGCACCGTTCAGTGCGCGAGTGACTTCGTTGATTGCCGGGCATCTGGAACGTGGCCGGGTGGGCGTGGAAGCCGTTGCCTCCCAGCTGCACATGAGTCGGCATACGCTTCACAAAAGGCTGAAACGGGAGGGCCTGACGTTCGCGGCATTGTTGGAGGAGATCCGGCGTGAGCGGGCGCTGGCTTATCTTGACGACCGCAGCAAGTCGCTGGTGGAAATTGCCGAACAACTGGGGTTTTCGGAACTCAGTGCGTTCAGTCGCGCGTTCAAGCGCTGGATGGGCAAGTCGCCGGGGGCCTACCGCTCAATGGCGGCATAAGGCGGAATCAGACGCCGGGGCCGCGAGCGTGCCCCGGAGCCTTCGTTTAGATATCAGACTTTCTTGAAGACCAGACTGCCGTTGGTACCGCCAAAGCCGAAGCTGTTGCTCATCACCAGGGGCAGATCCACGTTGTCCTGCCGTTCCCGCACGATGGGGTAGCCTTCGGCGCCTTCGTCCAGGTTGTCGATGTTGGCCGACGGGGCAATAAAGTTCCCCCGCTGCATGATCAGGCTGTAGATGGCTTCATGCACACCTGCAGCGCCCAGGGCATGCCCGCACAGTGGCTTGGTTGAACTCAGTGGCGGTATCTTGTCGCCAAAGGTTTCTTTCAGTGCTTTCAGCTCGGTGACATCACCCGCGGGCGTGCTGGTGCCGTGAGTGTTGATGTAGCTGATCTCGCCATCCACATTCTTCATGGCCTGCTGCATACAGCGAATCGCGCCTTCGCCGCTGGGGGCAACCATGTCGGCACCGTCAGAAGTAGCACCGAAGCCGACCAGTTCGGCCAGGATATTGGCACCGCGGGCCTCTGCGTGTTCCAGGGCCTCCAATACCAGTATGCCGCCGCCACCGGAAATGACAAAACCGTCCCGGTCCTTGTCATAGGTGCGGGACGCCCTCCCCGGGGTGTCGTTGTACTTGGTGGACAATGCGCCCATGGCGTCAAACATCAGGCTCAGGGTCCAGTGAATGTCTTCGCCACCGCCGGCGAACATCACATCCTGGCGGCCGAGGGCAATCAGGTCGCCAGCGTGGCCGATGGAATGGGCGCTGGTGGCGCAGGCAGATGTAATGCCGTAGTTGACGCCGGTAATGCCGAATGCCGTGGACAGGGAAGCGTTAATGGCGCTGCCCATGGTGCGTGGCACACGGTAAGGGCCAACGCGGCGGATGCCCTTGGCGCGATGGGTATCAATCGCGTCCATCAACTCCACGGTGGAAGCCCCACCCGCGCCTGTAATAACGCCGGTTGAGTTGGCGCGGATCTGCTCATCGGTGAGCCCCGACTGCGCAATGGCTTCTTTCATCGCCAGGTAGGTGTAACCGGAGGCCGGGCACATGAAGCGCATCAGCTTGCGGTCGATCAGGTCTGGCAGGTTGAGGTCGATCTGGCCGCATACATGGCTGCGCAGACCGTTGTCCTTGGCTTCCTGACTGAAGCCGATGCCGGGTATTGAGTCCCGCAAAGAACGGGTCACTTCGTCTTGATTGGTTCCTAGGCTGGAGACAATCCCCATACCTGTAATGACAACACGACGCATTTAATGGCTCCTAAAAGTCATCCGTAGAATTGAACATGCCAACCTTCAGATCCTTGGCAGTGTATATCTCGCGGCCATCCACTTCCATGCGGGCATCGGCGATAGCCATGGTGAGCTTGCGGCGGATTACCCGTTTGATGTCGAGGTGATAGCGAACCAGCTTGTTCTTTGGCAGCACCTGGCCGGAAAATTTCACTTCCCCGCATCCCAGCGCCCGGCCCTTGCCTTCGCCACCGGTTGCCGCAAGGAAAAAGCCCACCAGTTGCCACATGGCATCCAGCCCCAGGCAGCCTGGCATAACCGGGTCATCGACAAAATGAACCTTGAAGAACCACAGGTCCGGGTCGATATCCAGCTCGGCAACGATGCTGCCTTTACCGTATTGCCCGTCGGTTTCACTGAAATGGGTTACGCGGTCCATCATCAGCATTTCGTTGATGGGCAGCCGCATCTTGCCTGGAAAAAGCGTGCCTTGCCCGCAGGCTTCCAGATCCGCCTTGTCAAAGTGATCGGGGGTCATAATGCCGTTGTTCCTGTTACAAAATGGTTTCTTATACTTTAGCTCTTATTCGCCAGTTGGCTATTGACCATTGGTTGCAGTTTTCAGGGAAGTGGGTGGGAGTGGTTGATGGTCATCAAGGTGTCACTTGGCACTTTTGGTTATTTTTCAGGCTGACCCTGACAGATACAAGGAGTCGCCATGTCAGCGAAAAGTAAAGCCTGGGGCAGACTGAGCCGCAGAGATGGCCGCGTAATCGCAAAGCTCAAACGCAGTACAGATCACGACCCTGCAGAAGTATGGGCAATGCTGACCAACCCGGCTAACCTGGCCAACTGGTTGGCGCCAGGAACGATTGAGCAGTGGCCTGGCGGGTCGGTAAAAATCGATTTCGGCCAGAGTGGCTCCGCGATAGACAGCTACGTTCGCGCTATCAAGCCTGAACGGCTGCTGGAGTATTCCTGGAGTGCCGGTAACGAGCCGCAACGCCCGATACGCTGGGATCTGCTTCCGGAATCAGAGGGAACAACGGTAGAACTGACACTGCTGTTGCCGGACGACCATCGAGTGGCGATTTCCTGTGCCGGCTGGGACGCTCATCTGGAAATGCTGATGGCGTCACTTGAGGGGATTCACATCCATTTTCCTGCTGATCGCTTCCGCGAGGCAAGGGCAGCGTTCAGTGCAATTGCCGAGGAAGAGCTGGCCGCCTGACCGGCTCTTCCTGTTTTGCGAATCCCCCGGAAAGCTCAGCCTTTCTTCCCATCCGGCCTTGGTGACGCCAGTATGTGGGTATAACGGGCCAGGAATATGCCGAATGCGAGCACCCATAACAGGGAGCTTATACCCACACCCGCGTGCCAGGGCATGGCTTCGAATGCAGTGACCACGCGCACCAGCGCCGCCAGGTGAATCATTATAAATGCCGTGACCAGGCCCCGGGGAAGAACCAGAGGGCGGCCGGTGTGGCCCAGTGATACCCGGGCGATGACACCCAGAATCAGGCACCCAACCGCACCGGTGCCTGCTGCATGAGTCCAGGCGCTGGCGGGCCAGCCCGCGAGAATGGAGCCGGCAAGCAAAAGCAGAGCAACCGGCACCCAGAGGATAGACAGGTGTAGCACCCACAGCAGCGGCTCCTTGCGGAACAGCCAGCCTTTCCAGCCCGCGAGACGCACCAGCATCAGTACGGCAGCAGTCACGGCGAGAATGGCTGTTACGGTTTGCCAACCGGACACCAGTGATGCCATCAGCAGCACCATGTTGAACAGGACGGCCATGTCCAGAGCCGGAACCATCCTGACCTGGGTGGCATCCAGCCCCCGTTGACGGAGCCAGCCGGCGGAGAAAGCAGGGGTGATACGCCCACCAATAATACTGATCAGCGCCATTGCCATGATCAGTGCGCCGTAGCTGAAGGCGGGGTCGAGTCGGGTTACAAAGCCGATCTGCATCAGCCAGAGCAGCCCCAGTACCACCAGAATCATCAGTTGTCGCTTCTGCTTCGCATGCACCACGCGCCAGCCGGTGTCCAGCATGACCAGGGGCAGGAAAGCGAGGTTTACGCCATGAACCAGCCAGTCAGGCAGGCCTGCGCCGAACGCCAGTAATAGCCGCCCTGCAAGCCAGACGCCCCACAGCAGAACCAGACGCAAGCCATGCGTGCGTTCGGTTTGGGTCCATACGCACACCGCGGTCAGCAGGAAGCCGGCGATGGCGGCGGACAGAAAGCCGAACAGCATTTCATGCTGATGCCAGAACAGGCCCGGCATGGCCAATGGCAGTTGAATGGCGCCACTGACCTGCAGTACCCACACGGGGATGGCCAACATGGCCAATACGGTCATGGAGAGGAAGAAGATCCTGAACGGGTAGCCGAACAGCTGGCGGATGCTTGCGCCTTCTTCGGTTTCAGTTGTGGGGGTAGCCTGCATGACAATGACTCCACTGGCGGTCTGTATATAACCTGTATAATAGATAAATGTTTAAAGGAATAACATACCCATCAGGCGGTAGTTTTGCGTACAATGCGCCTATCGATTTGATTCCCAATGGATTAGTTTATGAGTAGTTACCTGATTCTGAAAAGTGTCCACATGATTGCAGCCTACCTGACGGTGGTGTTGTTTGCATTGCGCCTGCTCCTGGATGCGGTGGGCAAGCCCGAGTGGCGTAAGACTCCGTTGCGCTGGATACCTCACGCCAATGATACGGTTCTGTTGGTGGCCGCCATCAGCCTGCTGTTTGTAACGCCCTGGATGCCGTTTGTGCACGGTTGGCTGACAGCGAAGATATTCCTGTTGGTTGGCTACATTGTAGCGGGCGTGTTCGCAATGAAGGAAACCCGGAGTCTACAGGTGCGGCTGATTGCATCTGTGCTGGCGCTGGTCCAGGTCATGGCCATTTTCCACCTGGCGGTCGCCAAACCCTTCTGATCCCTGTAAAGCCGGGGGTCAGTGGCCCCCGGACTTCTCTGACATCTGCCTGGTCAATTCCTTCAACTGTTCCTGCACCCCCTGCAACTGGCGGGCAATCTCATCCCGCTCGTCGTGGGCCTGTTGCGCCTGTTTGGCGTTCTGCTCCTCGCTCATCACTTCCAGAATCGCCCCGATCATCATGTTCAGGAATACAAACGCCGTCAGGAAGATAAACGTCAGGTAGTAGATCCAGCTTAGCGGATACTGCTCCATGGTGGCGTACATGACGTCTGTCCAGTCCTCGAAGGTTGCCACCCGGAAAAGGGTAAGCATGGCGATGGCAACATCCCCCCAGAGCTCCTCATCCACTTTCGCAAAGAACATGGAGCCCATGGCGGCGTAGATATAGAAGATGATGAACATCAGCACGGCGATGTAGCCCATGCGGGGAATGGCTTTGAGCAGGGAGTTGATCAGAAACCGCAGTTCCGGCACCACGGAAATCAGCCGCAGTACCCTGAACACCCTCAGCAGCCGGCCGAGCAGCACCGCATCTGAATTGTCCAGCGGGATCAGGCTGCCAAGCACAACAAGCGTATCGAACAGGTTCCAGCCGTCCATCAGGAAGCGTTTCTTGTTGGGGCAGGCGGCAAACCTGAACAGTATTTCCAGCAGGAAAAAAATCGTGATGGCGTTATCCATCACGATCAGTGAGCCTTCCACCAGTGGCGGCAATTCATAGGTCTTGGCGCCGATGGTCAGTGCCGACAGAATAATGATGCCAATGACCACGCTCTGGAATAGCCGGCTGGATTCAATGTGTCGCAGCCGCTCGAAACCGGTTGCTGAACTCGATTGGGGTGACATGGATAACAACAACTCCAGGCAGTTCGTGGAGCCCGAATTCTAAAGCGAGTGGGACGGGTTGGATACAGCCTGCGAAAAAAAGCCCCCGGAGGTCGGGGGCGTGGTAGCACAGGTCAAGGCTACAAGGGCAAAAGCTTCTGAGAGTGTTACTTCAGGGGCGGATGGCCCTTGGTCAGCCGGTCATTCTCCCTGTCCGGGCGGTTCAGCGGATAGAACAGCTGCGGCGATGCCAGCTCCGGCAGGTCGGTCTTGGACTCATGGGCCGCCCATTCCACCCTTTCGGCAGAACGGATGGCGTAGTGCATCCAGGCGAGGGCAGAAGCCACGATCAGGAACATCAACATAAAGCTGCTCTGCCAGACCCCGGTAATGTCGTTCAGCACACCAAACATCAGTGGCAGCAGGAATCCCCCAAGGCCGCCTATCATGCCGACAACGCCGCCCACAGCGCCAACATGGGTGGGGTAGTAGACCGGGATGTGCTTGTACACAGCCGCCTTTCCCAGTGACATGAAAAAGCCGAGGATAAAGGTGAGAACCACGAATGGCACCAGGCCTACTTCGAGGAAGAAGCGGATATCACCATCAATGCCGTGTACCACGTATTCGGTTGGCGGGTAACTGAGCAGGAAGGTGCAGATCACAGAGGCGATAAAAGTCCAGTACATAACGCGGCGAGCGCCGTAGCGATCTGACATCCAGCCGCCAAGTATCCGGAACAGGGAAGCCGGGATGGTATAGAGCGCGGCAATCATGCCGGCGGTTTTGATGTTCAGCCCGTAAACGCCAATCAGGTAGTGGGGCAACCATAGAGCCAGGGCGACGAACGCGCCGAATACAAAGAAATAATAGAGCGCGAAACGCCACACCCGTAGCTCCTTCAGCGGCGCCATCTGCTCCATGAAAGACTGGGATTGCTTGCTGGCGCGCTCTTTTGCCATAGGGTCTTCTTTGGCAAGGAGAATGAACAGCACACCCATGATGGCCAATACCGTGGCATAGACCTGGGCCGTACCCTGCCAGCCCAGAGCCACAAGAAGGAAGGGCGCGCCGAAATTGGTTACCGCCGCGCCCACGTTACCCGCTCCGAAGATACCGAGTGCCGTGCCCTGGCGCTCTCGTTCGAACCAGGCAGCGGTATAAGTCACACCGACGATAAATGAACCGCCGGCCAGACCAACCCCAAGTGCGCCTACCAGCAACATCAGGTAGCTGTTGGCAAAGGTAAGCAGGTAGACACAGGCAGCTGTTGTCAGCATCAGTACGCCGAACACCCAGCGGCCCCCGAAGCGATCTGTCCAGATGCCGAGGAACAGCCGGCTGATGGAGCCGGTGAGGATAGGCGTTGCCATCAACAATCCCAGTTGGGTATCCGAAAGCCCGAAGTCCTGGCTGATCTTGATGCCGATAATCGAAAAAATGGTCCAGACCGCAAAACAGAGGGTGAAGGCAAAGGTGGATATGCCCAGTGCCCGGTACTGTTCAGTTTTCGATACGCTGTTTTCCATGATGGTTCCCCCCACTGCGAACTGCAAAACTATGGTTTTGACTGTATCCCGCCGGCCCCCCCGAGCTACTTGAACAATATCAAGAATGGCTGCCAGGCCGCCGTGGCATTGGAGGTACCCCTTCAAGGCAGCTAGGGGGTAGGCGTTCGAGGCATGAAAGGCGACAGGGGATATCGCTACTGTGTCTCTGGTGGGGTACCCAGGGCCGGATTTGACGCATATCAAGTGCTGGTAGCAGGCGATTGTGGGCTAATGCTGACATCTATCAAACCTGCCACGCGTGCGCGCTGGCATAACGGGTCTGGAGCCTACGATGAAAATCATGATTGCCTACGACGGTTCGAGGAACGCCAGGTTGGCCCTGGCACAAACCATCACCATGTTTCGGGATCTGAAGCCACAAATCACGCTGGTTGCCGTGGCAGAAAATCCTCGTGACATCACCTCGGGAAATGAAGATTTCTTCCAGCAGGAAGTGGACGAGCTCAAACAACATATATCAGAGGCCATGGAGGTGTGCCAGAAGGAGCAGATCGTTGCTGAAACCATGCTGCTGGAGGGTGACGCCCGCAAGATGCTGCTGTTTGCAGCGGAGAAGAAGATTCGCCCCGACATGCTGGTAATAGCACGCCACAGCCACGAGCCCGATGGCGGATTCATTGCCCGATCCCTGACCTATTTCGTGGATGAGCTGGATTACATGACCTTCGGCAGCGTGAGTTCTTTTCTCGCGCGCCGGGTGCAGTGCCCGCTGCTCATTCTCCCCAGCCTTTAATAACCCTTGAATAGCCCCGGAGGCTGAAATGAAAGTCGCAGACGTATTCCGCGTCCGCAATCCGGAAATCAGGGCACTGCACCTGACCTGGATTGCCTTCTTTATTACCTTTTATGTCTGGTTCAATATGGCGCCGCTGGCGTCCAGCATGCTGAAAAGTGTGGACTGGCTGACAAAGGATGACATTCGCCTGTTTGCTATCTGCAACGTGGCGCTGACCATTCCCGCCCGAATTATTGTGGGTATGGCCCTGGACCGCTTCGGTCCGCGTCGTGTGTTCTCGGTACTGATGGTATTGATGGCCATCCCGGCATTGGTGTTTGCTTTCGGCACCACCATGATGCAGCTGTTGGTCAGCCGGCTGGTTCTGAGCTCGATCGGTGCCAGCTTTGTGGTGGGCATTCACATGACCGCCATGTGGTTCAAGCCAAGGGATATCGGTTTCGCCGAGGGCTTCTACGCCGGCTGGGGCAATTTCGGTTCCGCAGCCGCAGCCATCTCCCTGCCGACCATTGCCCTGCAAATGTATGGCGGTGAAGACGGCTGGCGCTGGGCCATTGCCCAGAGCGCGATCTTCATGGCGGCTTATGGTGTTTACTACTGGTTTGCCATTACCGACGGCCCTGTGGGGACTGTTCACCGCAAACCCCGCAAGGCGATTGCGCTGGAAGTCAGCACCTGGGGCGATATGGTCAAACTTATCCTGTGGACCATTCCTCTGGTCGGAGTGCTGGGTATTCTGGTGTGGCGCATCGAGAGCATGGGATACATCGGCAGAACCGGCGCGCTGATCTGCTATGGCGTCATCACTGCGATTGTGATCTACCAGATCATTCAGATTCTGCGGGTGAACATCCCCATCCTCAAAAAAGGCGTGCCGGAGGACGACAAGTACCCGTTCAACAGCGTAGCCGCCCTCAACAGCACCTATTTCGCCAACTTCGGTGCCGAATTGGCGGTGGTATCCATGCTGCCCATGTTCTTTGAAGAAACCTGGAGCCTCAGCGCGGCAGCCGCCGGCATGATTGCGGCCTCCTTTGCCTTCGTGAACCTGCTGGCGCGTCCGATGGGTGGCCTGGTCTCCGACCGTATGGGCAACCGCCGCTTCGTCATGCTGGCCTACATGTTCGGCATCTCAATCGGTTTCGCACTGATGGGATTCATGAACTCCAGCTGGCCGCTGATCATTGCCGTCGCCATCACCGTGTTCACCTCTTTCTTCGTGCAGGGTGCCGAAGGTGCCACCTTCGGCATTATCCCGTCCATCAAGCGCCGTCTTACCGGACAGATCTCCGGTATGGCCGGTGCCTACGGTAATGTCGGTGCGGTGGTATACCTCACCATCTTCACCTTCGTTACGCCTACACAGTTCTTCTATATCATCGCAGCGGGCGCCTTTATCAGCTGGGTGCTGTGCCTGATGTGGCTGAAAGAACCGGAGTCCGGATTTGCGGAGGAGTACCAGGTGTCTTCTGTTGACCTACAGATTGAAGAGGAGGCGCGTCAGAAGCAGGCTGGTGCGACAGCCGGTTGATCACCACCAGATAACCTGAGCCCTTAATGTTGTAACAACGGCTCCGCTCGCTCGAATCGGAGGGCGAGCGGAGCCGGGTTTCAAGATTCCAACATTGATTTGCTTTCCTATCATTTACACTCGGGTGCCAGCAGCTTGGCTTTCACATTCTGCCCGAAGCAGACCCAACTGATGTCACCTTCGACAACCTCGGGTTCCAGTATGATGTACTGCGACTCTCCGCTAGCGTCAGTCCCTACCTCGACACCAATCAGGCCGTTTTCGTAGATATCTATTTCATAGCCCCTATCAAGATCCGACAGGGTTGGCTGAGCATACCCCAGCTCCTCCATGGTGGTTGGCCATGCCTGGTTATCATAGGCATAAGCAGTGACCTGTTGCTGTAAAGGTTGAGCCGTTGAATAGGCCGAGGTGTTGCGTACCCGATCCTGATACTCCTGATGGGCCGGGATGGCTATAGCGGCGAGTATACCGATGATGGCTGATCTTCCGCCCATGCGCCACGGCAATTGCAGCCTTGATATCGGCTTCGGACCGACAATGGGTAACAGCGAGCCTGGCATCACGAAGGCCCGCCACGAGAGGTGTTTGCGGTGGATATGCCCCAGTTCATGGCCGATGTAGAAATCGATGGCCTCCAGGCTCCACGGATGCACAACTGGACGAAAGCACGGGGCAGCGAACACAGGATGTCCAGGGCGCCGAGGTCATTGAGGTGGATCCCATCAGTTGGAAAGCATAAAAAAGCCGGCCTCCCAAAGGAAGCCGGCCTGAACCGTGATTGTTTTCGCTGCCTGCTATGGATTCTTGATGTACGCATTCTTGCGCAGATAGAACCACCAGTTCACCACCAGGCATACCGCGTAGAACACCGCAAAGCCGTACATGGCCACTTCCGGGGTGCCGGCCTGGATTTCCTGGCCCATCACCCTGGGTGCGATGAAGGCACCGTAGGCGGCAACCGCTGATGTCCATCCAAGAACAGGGCCTTTCTGCTGTTGGTTGAAGATGAAGCCGATGCTTCGGAAGGTTGACCCGTTGCCGATACCACTGGCAGCAAACATGATAATGAACAGAATCAGAAAAGGCGCAAAGTAAACGTTCGGATCGGTGGAATTGTACGCCAGCATCATCACGTACCCAGTGGCCACAGAGGCTACGACCATTATGGCCGAGATGATCTGGGTAACAATGGAGCCCCCGACCTTGTCGGAAATCCAGCCGCCGACCGGGCGAATAAGGGCGCCAACAAACGGCCCCATCCAGGCCCAGGTAAGAGCGCTCGGTGCATCAGGATTTACCACCCGGGTTACCGTACCGTCGGCAGCAACTTCCATCATGTTTCCGAATATGACGCTGATGGATAGCGGCAGGGCGGCGGAAAAGCCGATGAACGAGCCAAAAGTGAGAATGTAGAGCACGGTCATGGACCAGGTGTGCTTGTTGCTGAAGATGGCAAACTGGTTCTGGATGTTAGGCTTGATGTCGCCCGGGATCAGCCGCAGAAGAATCAGCGTAAGCACAATGGTCATGGGCAGGGCCACCCACATGTTCAAGACGCTCAGGGCCCAGACCCCGGCAATGGACGCCAGAATGCCGACGCCGTAGAGGCCAAGAATCTTGCCAAAGGCAGACAGCGGGCTTCCGGGATTCGGGGTAACCACCTTCAGATTGTTCATACCGTACCAGCCAGCAAAAGCCAGGGGAATCAGGAAAACCAGCCAGATAAAGGCAGCGTTCTGGATCCAGGTGTCGGTGCCAGCCTCAATACGGCCAATCAGAGTACCGCTGGGGCTTTGCAGTTGCATCGGATCACCGGCAAGTGCGCCGAAAATGCCAACGGTCATCACCAGCGGAATCACCACCTGCATTGTGGTTACGCCGAAGTTACCCAGCCCGGCGTTCATGCCCAGGCCATAGCCTTGCTTGCTTTTCGGGTAGAAGGTGCTGATGTTGCTCATGGAGCAGGCAAAGTTGCCGCCACCGATACCCGAGAGCAGTGCCAGGGCCTGGAAAACGATAAAGGGCGTATCCGGGTTCATCAGGGCGATGCCGGTACCTGCGGCTGGAATCATCAGCAGGGCCGTGGTCAGGAAGACTGTATTTCGCCCCCCGGCAATTTTGATCATGAACGAAGCCGGAATTCGCAGGGTAGCGCCGGACAGGCCTGCAATTGCAGAGAGAGTAAACAGCTGATCAATGCTGAAAGGGAAGCCCAGGTTCTTCATCTGGGTGGTGATCATTCCCCACATCAGCCAGATGGCGAAGCCCATCAGCAGGCTGGGGATGGAAATCCACAGGTTGCGGGAGGCGATGCGCTTGCCTTCCTTCTCCCAGAATTCCTCGTTCTCGACATCCCAGTGTTCGATGTCGGCATTGGTTTTGGCCATGATAACTGCTCCTATGGTTGCTGACCCGGAGCCACGGCTAGGGTGGCATTAGGGCTATGGGGGTCATTCTGCAAACGGAAGGTGCAAGGTGATCATGATAAATATCAAGGACACCGGCAGAGGGTTGCTTATCGCTTTTTCAGCTTTTCAGATGCCCTGAAAGTGGTGTTAAAAGTCCTTTTAAAATATAAAGTTATGTTGGTAATACAACTGATGGAGTAGTGAGTGTCAGCCACTGGCGCAGTGGAGGTAGCCAATCATTTCCGGCGCTGTTGGCTGGCGCGAAACAGGGTGGCGAGCTGTATTGCAACCAGCCCATAAGCAGTTGACCAGCACAGGGTTGATAACCAGAGCAGCCCCGGATGTGCAAACGGAGTTGCGCCTGCCTGTAACCGGGCCAGTACCGCCACCGCCATGGCGACAGCGATGGCGAGTACCTGCCAGGTCGGAGGGAAAGTCCGCCTCGCCCTTTGCCAGGCCAGGCGCAGCATCACACTGATAGACAGGGTGCCGAGAGCGCCAATAGTGATTACATGGAGCGCTGGCAGGGGGTTGTTTCCCTGCAAGAGATAAACGCCCGTGGTACCTGCTCCCGCTGCAAGCCAGACATAGCCAATCCCCAGCACCAGCAAATCCGGCCGGTTCATGCAATGCCAGAGCTTCCAGCGCAGGGCGCGGATCAGAATCAGTATCGCTGAGAGCACCAGGGCGAGGCCGGTAACAATATCCGCACGTGGAATGAGCACCAACACCATTGCTGCCAGCAGGATCACCAGGAGCGTACCTTCTATTCGTGGCTGCACTCTTGCTTCCAGGGGAATACCGCGTTTTTCCAACGTGCCGGCCACAGCCGGCGCAATCATTCTGCCGCCCATGAACGTCATTAGCAGCAACAGGCCTAGTATGGCGGCCGTCATGACACGGCGTGTGTCGGGTAACGCAAGCCAGAATCCGGCCGGAGCATTAGCCGTAATCCAGAAGGCCACAGAGAGCAGGCACAGAACCAGGATCAACGGGCCGGCGATCTTGTTGCGCCACTTCTTCGCGGCCTGGAACCTGGGCACGGCATAGCGGGCGAGTAACAAGGCGAAAGCCGGGCTCAGCAGCTGGGATATCGGGCTTTCCGGCGCCAGAGTCCAGCAAAGGCGAGCCACTAGCCAAAGCACAAACAGAGGCGCAAGCACTCGCCAGGGTTGGGGGCCGAGGGTATAACCGGCAATCAGCGCCAGCGCAAAACCGAAGATCAGCTCATGGCCATGGCCGGCACCCAAAAGCCCTGGTGGCCACCCCGAACCAGACAGCACGGCATAGATGGACAGGGGCACAACCACGGCCGCCCATAAAGCCGCCGCCGGGAAAAACAGCCAGAACGCATGAAACGGTTTTGTCTTGGTTTGTGCCATCAATCTGCTACCGGTGGCGGAGTGCCGACTTGTCTGAGGTCATGGGGGAGCCTTGACCTCACAGGTTGGCTTGGCTATCACAAAAGTACAAGAACCGATAAATGAGGTGCATCATGACTATCTCTCAGCTGCTGCATTTACCTTTCTCCGGAAACGGAGTGTGGTCGGAGCTCAAGCGCCTGAATCTGACGATTCCCTTTCTGGCTTGGGTGGTGGTTGTGCCCATGTCTTTGTTACCACCGGTGCTGCTGTATTACGCGGGTACCCACTATGGCGATGCGTTCCTGGCCGGATTTGCTGACAAGGAATGGCGTTTCATAACGACCATTCTGTTCCTGGCGGAATTGCTGACGTTTTTCGTGATGGGCTGGCTTATTCGTGCCGTTCTTGAAGCGGACAAGATGGAAGTCAGTTATCAGGACGCCTACCTGCTGGCCGCCATCGCGCCCATACCCCTGTGGTTGTCCTCCCTGGCACTGCTGATACCGGTGCTGGTAGTGAGCGTGTTGGCAGTCGCAGTGGGCCTGTTCCTTTCCTGCGCTCTGATTTATCAGGGCGTCCGGTCCCTCTGCCACCGCTCCGACAACGATGTTGTCGCTATGTCTGCCACGTACACCATTATGGCGGCGTCTTTGCTCGCCTGGGGCATTCTGATGGCGATGGTCTGGGCGTTCTGATCAGACCGTGTAGGGAAGCACCCCGTAGTAGACGGCACTGAAGTGCAGGGCACTGCCGCCGATCACAAACAGGTGCCACACCGCGTGCATATAGGGTATGCGGTCGGCCAGGTAAAAAATGACGCCGGCGGTGTAGACCACGCCGCCGGCGATGGTCAGGTAGAGTGCGGTTTCATTCAGGCTGGCCACCAGATCAGACGAGGCAAAGATGATCAGCCACCCCATGGCAATGTAGATGCCCACGCGGGCGAGCTTGAAGCGGTTTTTGAAGATGATCTTGAGCACTACTCCGGTAACTGCCAGGGACCAGATAATGGCAAACAGCGTCCAGCCCGTGGTGCCGCGCATGTTCACCAGCAGAAAGGGTGTGTAGCTGCCGGCGATGAGCAGGAAGATGGCGCAATGGTCCAGGGTTTTGAAAAGCGCCCGTAGCCGTGGATGGCGGGCACCATGGTAAAGCGCTGATGCCAAGTAGAGCAGTATCAGCGAGGCACCGAAAATGCTGAAGCTGACAACCTTCCAGGCGTCCCCCAGCTGGCTGGCTGCAACAATCAGGGCAACTGTGCCGATAACACTGAGAATGGCTCCCAGGCCATGGGTGGCAGTGTTCAGCCATTCCTCAATGCGGTAGTGGGGGGATTCCGTGGCGGTGCCGGTCGCTTTCATCAATGTTTTTTCCAGTTCGGTTATAGCGATACGGTACTTCAGCGTACAGATGTACGCAATGACTGGAGCGTCACATCTCCGTGAGAATGATCAGAAATTCTGAACAAGCCGAATGAAATCTTCCGGTTTTTCGATAACTTTTGCGAGAGTAGGCTTGGAGCATCAATTAACTGTATCAAGCAGGAGGCTCTGAACTTATGGCAAAGGTACTTGTTCTTTATTACTCCATGTATGGCCACATCGAAACCATGGCCAGCACTGTCGCAGAGGGCGCAAAGCGTGTCTCTGGCGCTGAGGTGACGGTCAAGCGTGTTCCGGAAACCATGTCCGACCAGGCATTCCTGGGCGCCGGTGGCAAATCCGATCAGGCGGCACCGGTCGCGGACCCCAAAGAGCTCCCGGAATACGATGCCGTCATCTTCGGCACGCCGACGCGGTTCGGCAATATGTCCGGCCAGATGCGTACCTTCCTGGACCAGACCGGCGGACTGTGGGCTGAGGGTAAACTCCACGGCAAACTTGCCAGCGTGTTCACCTCAACCGGAACCGGTGGCGGCCAGGAACACACCATCAGCTCGTTCTGGACCACACTGGCTCACCACGGCATGGTAATCGTGCCCCTTGGCTACGGCATTCCGGATTTTTTCGATGTGTCGGAGATGAACGGTGGCACGCCCTATGGCGCCTCGACCATTGCCGGTGGTGATGGCTCCCGCCAGCCCAGTGAGAAGGAACTGAACATCGCCCGCTATCAGGGCAAACTTGTGGCGGAACTGGCCGTTAAACTACACGGCTGATAGTGACAGTATTGATCAAGCGTTGAGCGTCTTTCAGGGCAGCAGGCAAGAGCTTGCTGCCCTTTTTTGTGTTGTATTCCCGGCTTTACTTCCGGTCACCCAGGGCGCCGGTTTTCAGCCGGGAGAAAGTTGCAGGCACCACCCCCAGCCAGGAAGCCAACTGGTTATCCGGCACACGCTTCACCAGCTCCGGGTATTCCTCCAGCAGCAACAGGTATCGCTCCCGCGCGGACATGGTGTGTTTCCGGAATTCCCTCATGCTGGTCAACTCCGCCATTTCCTCGGTCAGCACCAGGGCGAAACGTGGCCAAAGTCCTTCTCCGTGAGACTGGATCGCAGACCGGAAGGCCGAAAAATCAGCCACCCAGGTAGTGACCGGCGTTACGCTTGTCAGGCACAGCGTGTTTCGCACCGTGCGGCTGCGGCCGAAGACCGGCCAGACCATGTCACCCTCGGAAAAGAAATGGTGGACGGAAACCTTGCCGTTCGGTGCTTCCCGGAACAGCCGCATGATGCCGTACTGAATCAGGTAAACGTTTGCCCAGGGGGTGTCATGTTTCTCCAGGGTGGTTTCGGAATCCACCCTGCGCTGGTGGAACAGGCGGGCGAGGTCCGCCAGAAACCGTGCATCAGGATCCTTTTCGTGCCCTGCGAGACGAATCCCGAATATTCGGCTCAGGCCATTGAGCAGGGCCGTCGACGCTGGCGCGGAATCTTGCTCGATAATGTCCGGGTTTTTATCACCCAGCATGCAGGGTGCAGAGGATACGTTTGGCCTGAGGATGCTGTTCATGGTGTTGACCCTGTTATGAGTGTCAGGCCAATTATGGTATCAAAAAAACATCTTTTGAAATGACTTAAATCATTAAGCCTTTTTCACTGAGTCGATTTAGTGGCTGGTTCCTTCCTCGTAGTTGATCTTGTTCCAGACGTTATATTTGCCAGAGGGCTTGTTCATCTGAATGCGTTTCTCTTCCTCCAGAGTGTCTGCATCGTAGACGATTACAGCTCCATCGTTGTCCCAGACACTCAACAGCAGTTTTTCACCGTAGCGGTCGAATTCGACATGGGCGGCGACTTTGCCCGGAGCGGGCTGTAGCGTTTTGACGATTTCCAGTGTCTGTTTATCGATGACGTGGACCTTGTCCTTGTTCGGGCCAAAGAAGACGTCCACCCAGGCGTAGCGGGAGTTTTCGTGACTTCGCATGAAAAATCCCGGGCCTTCGGTTTCCAGGGTTTTGATGACTTCCCAGTTGTCCATGTCGATGATTGAAACGGCGCCGGTCCGGAAGTGCGGGGTGGCCATTACCCGTTTGCCCTGGTACTCCCAGGTGATGCCCGAGCCCAGGTGCGGCATACCGGGAAGGGGCAGGTCGGCGACGGTTTTGCCGGTGTCGAGGTTGATTACCAGGCCATGTTTGCCGTCGCGGGCAGCACCGATGAGATGGTCGTAACCGGGGTCGAAGAAGAAGTCATCAAGCCAGGTGTCGGTCTGCATTCGGCGGACGATGGGTTTGCCCTCTTCCACAGTGATTTCCCAGGCTTCGGGAATGTCCTTGAGCGCGGCAATGAAGCTGTCCCGGGGTGGGGCGGCGTACACGGCGCTGACACGGGAACTGTCACCGGCGTCGTTTTCGACCGGTATGATGTCCATCAGTTCAAGGTTGTCAGCATCAAACAGCACCAGGGTATGGGGCAGGTAGTTGGCAGCCATCACGTACTTGCCGTCAGCGGAGACAGCGATGTTGCGCATGTTGATACCGGCCCGTACTTCCGCCGTCACTTCCAGGTTGTACAGGTCGTATTTGGTAATCCATCCGTCCCGGGAGCCGAAATAAACGTAGCGGCCGTCGGGGCTGTATTTCGGGCCACCGTGCAGGGCATAGCGGCTCGGGAAGCGGTGGATGGGTTCCATCCGGTCGCCGTCGAGCAGCGTGACGTGATGGTCACCGATTTCCACCACCAGGAACAGATTCATCATGTCGGCTTCGTAAACCGGTTCATCCGGCAAAGAACCTTGCAGGTGGGGTAACAGGTGGCTGTCGAGAATTTCTGCCTTTCCCCAGGTTGGCGTGTTGGCAGGTGGGCGGTAAATGTACTCCGCCAGTGCAGTGATGGATTCTGAGTCAAGAATATCGGCGAAGGCCGGCATCTGGGTGGCGGGTCGGCCCTCCCTGATGGCGTCTTCGGCCTGGGGCTTTTTGAGCCGGGACAGGTTGTCCGGCAGCAGGGCAGGGCCCATGCCGCCCAGGCGATCGGTACCGTGGCAACTGGCGCAATGTTGCTGGTACAAAGCGTCGGTCTCAGGGGCAGGATTGGCCTGTAACGAGGCAGGAATCAGCAGACTGGTGGCCAGAATCAACCATGCTTCTTTGCGAACGATCATACCGCCCGGCCCCCTGCACTGGCGACAACCGGTTCACTCTGGCCGGAATGCCAGCCCGCGGCGGTGGGTTGCGCCAGTTTGTCTGCAAGATGGACGACCTCACCCACAATAATCAGTGTCGGAGGCTGGAAGCCCTCACGAAGGATGGTCGCTTCAAGATTTGCCAATGTGGTTATCGCCATGTGCTGTTGCGGTGTGGTTCCCCGCTCTACAAGTGCCACCGGGCAATCTCCGGGCAGGCCATGGGCCATGAGTTCACGGACAATGGTCGGAGCATTATGGAGGCCCATATAGAACACGCGTGTCTGGCCCGGCGCTGCCAGCACATGCCAGTTCAGCTCCAGGGACTGGTCTGCCTTGCGGTGGCCGGTTACGAAGGTCACGCTCTGGGAGTAATCCCGGTGAGTCAGTGGTATGCCGCAGTAAGAGGCGCAGCCAGCGGCCGAGGTGATGCCCGGCACCACCTGGAAATCAATGTCATTATCCACCAGGAATTCCGCTTCCTCACCACCACGGCCGAAAATGTAGGGGTCGCCGCCTTTGAGCCGAACCACCCGGCGCTGTTTTATGGCCAGTTGTACCAGCAGCTCATTGGTGTCTTCCTGGGGGACATAGTGGCAACCGCTGGCTTTGCCCACATGAATGCATTCGGCAGTCGGGTTCACCAGCTCCATGATCTGGGGCGATACCAGGCGGTCATACACCACGGCATCGGCCTGCTGTATCAGCATCAGGGCCCGCAGGGTCAGCAGGCCCGGGTCGCCCGGGCCTGCTCCGACAATGGCGACTTCTCCGGCCCGTAAGGGTTGTTCCGCCAACTGGAACTCCACCAGGCACTTCTTCCTTTGGCTGGTTGTCATAATGCTTGTCCTTACAGGTTATGGACCGGAATCTCGGTAACGGGGGCGGCTACGCGCCGGGGCATGTCGATAACGCCGATTTCTTCATTGGTGAGGTAACAGCCAGGATCCTCTTCCCAGTAATCACGGGAAATGTTGTAGGCCCGTACCCGGGTGTTGCCATTGCAAATCGACAGGTAGCGGCAGTCGGCACAGCGACCCTTGACCGGACGTGGGCTCTGGCGGAAACCCACCATCAGCGGATCATTGGCTTCGGACCAGATCCGGGAGAAGGGTTTGTTGCGGACGTTGCCCAGGTTGTAGTCCCACCAGAAGGTATCCGGGTGAACTTCCCCAAGGTTGTCGATGTTGGAAATGTTGACGCCGGAGGCATTGCCTCCCCAGTAGGTCAGCCGTTGTTTCAGGGCCGCAACCTGGTCGGGGTAGTGTTCCTCAGCCCACTGCAACAGGAATGGGCCGTCGGCGTCGTTGTTGCCCGTTACGTATTCCCGTTCGATGCCGCGCTGGAGTTCGTCGTGGCAGTGGTCGAACAGCAGGGTCATGGCCTCGCGGGTCATGTCGTACCAGGCATCGCGCTTGCGGTTGCGACCGCCCCGGCCGGAATAGTTCAGGTGCGACAGGTAGAACTTGTCGATGTCGTGCTCGTCCAGCAGCTTGAGCATGTCCGGTAGCTGGGGGAAGTTGTCCTGGGTGAGGGTGAAGCGCAGGCCCACCTTGATGCCTGCCTTCTTGCACAGCTCAACGGCTTTCATGGAGGCGGCGAAAGCGCCTTTCTTCTGGCGGAATTCGTCGTGTGTCTGTTCCAGTCCGTCGATGCTGATGCCCACGTAGTCGTAGCCGGCCTCAGCGATCTGCCCGATATTCTCTTCGGTGATCAGCGTGCCATTGGTGGAAAGGCCGACGTAGAAGCCCATGGCTTTGGCGCGGTGGGAGATATCAAAGATATCCGGACGCATCAGTGGCTCGCCACCGGACAGGATCAGCACGGGTACGCCGAAATCCTTGAGGTCGTCCATCACGGTATAGACCTCATCGGTGCTCAGTTCGCCCTTGAAATCCACATCGGCGGAGATGGAGTAGCAGTGTTTGCAGGTGAGGTTGCAGCGACGAATCAGGTTCCAGATCACCACCGGCCCGGCCGGTTTAGGGACTGGGCGCACCGGAGCCGGGTTCATCAGGCTCTTGATGTAGCGGGTCATTCTGAACATGGTGCTTCCTCTCTCATGATTTCCGCAGCCGCAGACCGGTTTTTTTCAGGATGGCCGAGCTGTAAAGAATGGTGTGGCCTTCGCAGGTGTCTCCGAGCAAGTCGTGAATCTGCGAAGCCTTGTCTTCTACTTCTTCACGGCTGGTGCCGTGAACCATCGCGAACAGGTTGTAGTTCCAGTAGGGCAGGTGCCGCGGCCGTCGGTAGCAGTGGCTGACAAAGGGCAGTTCACCCACCTGCCGGCCCATGTCGGTGATGGCGTCGTCGCGGACATCCCAGACCGTCATGCCATTGAAGCGATAACCCAGGCGGTAATGATCGGGCACGGCCGCCACCCGGCGGATAACGCCGGCATCCTGCATTCGTTGAAAACGGGCCAGAACTTCGTCTGCCGGCAACTCCAGTTCCTTGCCCAGGGCGCCCCAGGGATCCGGTACCAGGGGCAAACCGCTCTGGGTGGCCAGGATCAGTTTCCGGTCAAGCGCGCAAAGCCTGTAATTCTCGTCAGACCGGGAAGTGGAGATGGACATGGAACTCCTCCTCCTTGGGCATGTTGTAAACGGGGTAGCCTGTCGAGGATTCGATCCCGGCAATAACCCGGGCTATGTCATCCGGGGCTTCCGTTGCCACTACAAACCACATGTTCAGTTCATGTTCCCTGCGGTAGTTGTGGGCTACCTCATCGAACTCGTTAACCTTTGCGGTGACGTTTTCAAAGTCCTGTTCGGGAATGCGCATTGCGGCCAGGGTCAGACCGCCACCCATTTCGCCGGCGTGAAACATGGGGCCGAAGCGCGTGAGAATGCGACGGTCCAAGAGGTTCTGGAGGGTGTGAAGAAGCACCTGCTCGGAGATGCCCAGCTCGTCGGCTACCGCTTTGTAGGGCAAGTGCACCAGGGGCAGCCCCGTCTGCAATCGGTTAATGACTGTCCGCTCCACCTCGGTAAATTCGCCAGTTGTCTCGGGGCACTCAGTCATGGCTGACATAACAGCCTCCCCGTTGCCGGTAGGCTTTGGTACTGAACAGCACGGCATGGGGCGTCTGCTCCAGCCCCTGATCGGCGATCAGCGTTGCCAGCTGGCTCAGAACCCGTTGCCGATCAACGCCGTGAATCATGCAGAACAGATTGTAGGGCCAGTCCGGGAGCCTCCGCGGGCGCTGATAGCAGAGGGTGACGAAGGGCGCGCGGGCCAGAGTCCGGCCCAGGTTTTGTACCTGATCGTCCGGGATATCCCAGACAACCATGGCGTTGGCGGTATAACCAAGCGTCCGGTGCCGGACCACCAGCCCGAATCGTTTGATGAGCCCCTGGTCCTGCCACTGCCTGATTGCTGCCATCACTTCCTGCTCGGACAGACCGGTCAATTCCGCCAGCGCCTGGTACGGGCGTGGCGTAAGCGGAAGGCCACGCTCCAGCTGTTGTCTGAGTCGTAGTAAGCCCCACGCACTGACAGGTCCGACACCGGCAACTTCCGGCACCACGGTCAGATATTCCGGTGACGGAGAAGCCGTCATGGCAGCGCCTCCCAGTCGATATCGAAGCCCAGGTCGATGTGGTGGGCCTCCACCATGGGTAGCCGGAGCATGGGTAGTCTGAGCTGGTGTTCCAGTTCGTCGAGTCGCTCTTCCAGAGTGTCTTCATCAGGCGCGGTCATGACAAACCAGAGATTGTAGGTGTGCTCACGGGCGTAATTGTGGTTCACCCCCGGAGCACGGTTAACCCGGGCGGCAACGATATCCAGCTGTTCGTCTGGTGCCGCCACGGCAGCCAGCAGGCTCGCGCCCGCCCGGCTGTGTTCGAAAACCGGCCCGACCCGGCTGAGAACATGGCTGTCCTGGAGCAACTGCAGTCGTTCAATGACCTCCTCTTCAGCGATGCCCAATTGCCGGGACATTGCCTCGTAGGGCCTCTCACAGACAGGAAGTTCCCGCTGGAAAAGGTTGATCAGTTGTCTGTCAGTGGTATCCAGTCTCATCAGTGCTCTCCTCCGGGCCGGAACCGATCAGTACACGTCGTGCTGGGTGTTGTAGACGTTGAACTTGCCGGTCGGTGTCACCAGCCGTTCGTCGGTGATTACCTTCTTCAGCTCGCGGGTTTTGTCATCGACAATCACCAGGGCCGATTTCTTGTCCTGGGCATTCCACACCGAGAACCAGACTTCGTCGCCTTCGACGTTATACTCCGGTTGTACGACCCGCTTCGGTCCTTCACCAAGATCCGCCCATTCCGCAATCGGGAGGACGTCATAACCGGCTTCCAGATTGTTGATGTCGAATACCGCAACGCTCTGGCTGATCGCCTCGGCAGGGTTCAGGGCGGTATCAACCCAGAGGTTGGAGGATTTCGGATGGGTCTTGATGAACAGCGAACCGCCGCCCTGACCGTCCAGGGTTCTGACGACTTTCCAGGCCTTGTCCGGGTGGCCTTCGGGATCCGTGCCAATCATCTGGATAGTCGGGTCGCCGAGGTGACTGGTTGCCCAGACCGGGCCGTGCTCCGGATCCACGAAGTTGGCACCGCGGCCAGGGTGGGGAATCTTGCCCACGTCTACCATGGCTTCGAGGTTGCGGTCCTGGGAGTCAACCACAGCGATCTTGTCGGACTGGTTGGCGGCGGTGAGGAAGTACCGCATGCTGCTGTCCCAGCCACCATCGTGCAGGAAGCGGGCAGCATCGATGTTGGTGATGGAGAGGTTTTCCAGATCCTCATAGTTCACCAGCATGATCTTGCCGGTTTCTTTCACGTTGACGATGAACTCCGGATGCTTGTGAGAGGCCACAATGGCGGCGACCCTTGGCTCCGGGTGGTATTCCTGTGTGTCCACTGTCATGCCGCGGGTGCCAACGATTTTCTTCGGCTCCAGGGTCTTTCCGTCCATGATTACGAACTGTGGTGGCCAGTAGGTGCCTGCAATCGCGAGCTTGTCTTCCCAGCCCTTGTACTTGGACGTTTCCACCGAGCGGGCTTCCATACCAACCTTGATCTTCGCCACGGTGTTGGGCTCTTCCATCCACAAGTCAATCATGTTGACCAGGGCATCACGGCCGATAACGAAGACATAGCGCCCGGAAGCCGACATGCGGGATATATGGACCGCGTAGCCGGTGTCGATAATGTGGGCAATCTCATGGGTATCCCCATCAATCAGCGCAACCTGGCCGGCGTCCCGCAGCGTGACACTGAACAGGTTCTTCAGGTTCAGGTCGTTCATCTGCTTGGTGGGACGGTCTTCCGGTGGGATAACCACTTCCCAGGTGGCCTTCATGTCTTCAAGGCCGAATTCCGGAGGCTGGGGGGGTTCGTGCATGATGTACTTGGCCATCAGCTCGACCTCTTCCTCGGTAAAGTCACCGGAGGTCAGCCAGTTCGGCATGCCTGCCGGTGAGCCATAACTGATAAACACCTTGAGGTAGTCGAGACCCCGTTCCTGGGTGATGTCGGGGGTCAGTGGTTTTCCCGTGGCGCCCTTGCGCAGCACGCCATGACAGCCGGCACAGCGTTCGAAGTAGATCTGCTTGGCTTTTTCGAACTCTGCGTCGGTAAGATCAGGTGCGCCAGGGGTCCGGACAACCTGGGCGGACCCGGGATCGACCGCGCTGGGTGAGCCTTCATAAGCAGCTGCGGACGGGTCATCGGGGTGTTTGGTTTTGTCGTTGGCTTCATCGCTGGCTGCCAGGGCGCCAAACGACGCGACGGCAACGGCCAGAGCCAGTGGGGTCAAAATTGTGTGCTTTACTCTCATCAGGTTCTCTCCTTGGATTTAAGAGTCCCTCTAGGTTTCTCTTCTTTACCTTGATGAACATTGATTAATGTCAGATGTCTGGTTTTTGTCCAGCGTTTACCCACAGGGGGGTATGCCCAAAGAGTTCTGGCATTGGTTCGTTGTTTTAACCAATATCAAGGTTGGCGCCTGGCACGGTCGTCAGGATGCTGGTAATACAAGGGAGGACGCAGGGATTGAACAGAGTCTGGTTGGCAGGTCAGAGGCGAAATCGGTTTACCAGCATGTTCTGTGCCGGGCTGTTTCTTGCACCTGCGATGCTGCTTGGCAGTGACGACGGCAATCCACCGCCTGAGCAGGCCCGGCTGGCAAACCTGGTGATCCAGGATTGTGGTTCCTGCCATGGGTTGACCCTCCGTGGTGGGCTCGGCCCGCCACTGCGACCGGAAAATCTCGGGCACCTGCCAGTGGAGGCAATTGATGCCATTGTCAGCGAGGGAGTCCCGGGTTCCGCTATGCCGCCCTGGAAACCGCTGTTATCCCCTGAAGAGATTCACTGGATCAGCGAGCAGCTGAAATCCGGTGCGCTGGTTTCGCCCTGAGGGCCAATCTGGAGGAATGATCAATCATGGAGCTAAAGTTCAACGCGCCCGGCAAATTGATGTTGGCATTGTTTCTGGTCTTTGGCCTGAGCGGTTGCCAGGCACTCTCAGGGCCAGATTCCCGCCCCGACATTATGGGTACCGGTGATCTGGGGCTGATCGTTGAGCGGGCGACTGGCTCGGTGCTGGTCATCAATACATCCCGACATGAAGTGCTGGGTCGTATTGAGGGCCTGGGGGATCTGTCCCATGCATCCGTGGTCTATTCCAGGGATGCCCGCTACGGGTACGTGTTTGGTCGGGACGGTGGCCTCACAAAGGTGGACCTGTTGAGCCAATCCATTGTCGACCGGGTTATCCAGTCCGGTAATAGTATCGGCGGTGCGATTTCACAGGATGGTCGCTATGTGGCGGTGTCCAACTACGAACCGGGTGGCGTGAAAGTGTTTGACAGCCAGACCTTGGAGCTGGTGGCAGATGTACCTGCTACATACACCAGCGGGCACGGTGAGACCGGCCAATCGAAAACCGTCGGGCTGGTGGACGCGCCAGGGAACCTGTTTGTGTTCAGCCTGTTTGAGGCGGGAGAAATCTGGACCCTCGACATGAGTGACAAATCCGCTGAAATCACCCGTTTCGAGGCAGGCGAATCGCCTTATGATGCCTTGATCACCCCGGATGGTCGCTACTACATTGCGGGCCTGTTTGGCGAAGATGGCTTGTCGATGCTGGATATGTGGAACCCGGGGCAGGGTGTGACAGAAATTCTGCCGGGTTATGGCAAGGGTGAGCAGAAGCTGCCGGTGTACAAGATGCCCCATCTGGAAGGCTGGGCCATCGCCGACGGACGGGCCTTTGTCCCGGCGGTGGGCCACCATCAGGTGCTGGTGGCCGATATGACGGACTGGTCACTGGTCGATCGAATCCCGGTCCAGGGCCAGCCGGTGTTTGTGATGGCCAGCCCGGACAATCGCCGGATCTGGGTGAGCTTTGCCCATCCGGACAACGATGTGGTACAGGTGATTGATTCTCAAACCCGGGAAATTGTCCGCACCCTGGAACCCGGTGAGGCGGTTCTGCACATGGAGTTTACTCCCCGGGGCGAAGAAGTGTGGGTGTCAGCGAGGGACAGCAACCGGGTGACCGTGTACAACACCCGCACTCTCGAGCCGGTCGCAACGCTCAGTGCCGAAAAACCCAGTGGCATCTTTTTCACCAGCCGGGCCCATGCACTTGGTCTTTGAATCGCGGAGGGCATTGCCGGGCATCGCGATGGCCGGGTTGTTGTTTGTCGCCCATGCCGGCGCTGAAAACGCGCGGATTCCGATCGGGATTGAGACTGCCTCAGGTGCTGCGACGGTATCGCGCTACCGGTTGACGGAGTATCTGCGCACCCAGGGCTGCGAAGCCGATATCCGGGTGGGAGCCTCAGCGCCGGACCTTGCACTGGCTTTCTTGCCGGGCATTCCCGGAGATGCTGAGCCAGCCCCGGTACTGGAGGCGGTGAACCGGAATGGCAAGCTTCCGGTTGCGGTCTGGGTCACCCGCAGGACAGCCGGCGTGAGGAATCTCAGTGAACTACAGGGGCGTGACCTTGCCACAGTTGCCGGCCGCGATCCCCTGGGCGCAAGCCTGCCGCTGGTGGCGCTAAAGAAACAAGGCATCGTGCCCAAGCCCGAGCAGTTATACGAAGCCGGTGACTACAGTTCGGCGCTGGGGTTGTTGCTCCATAACAATACCTACGCTGCCGTTTCGGAGCTCGGGTTCGTGGAGCCCTTCCTGACCAGGAACAGCCTTGTTGTGAGCTGGTCCGGGGAGCCGGCAATGGCGGCGGGCTGGTACCGGCAGGCCGGTTGGAACCACACTGTAGAGGCCTGTGAGCAGGCATTGACCACATTAAAACGGGCAGATGATCGGCAAAGATTCGCGATCTTCCCAGAATGGGTATACGGCTTTGCCTTACCCGACCGTCAGACTTCAAAGGATATAACCCAATGACGTTTTACCAAGCTGCAGGCAATGAAATAGAGCTCTTTCAAGCCGCGGCAAATAACGGATTGCCTGTGCTCATCAAGGGGCCAACCGGCTGCGGCAAGACCCGCTTCGTCCGGTTCATGGCGGAAAAGCTCGGGCGGCCGGTGTATACCGTTGCCTGCCACGATGACCTGACTGCCGCCGATCTGGTGGGCCGACACCTGATCGGCCCCGACGGCACTTACTGGCAGGACGGGCCCCTGACCCGGGCGGTGCGCGAAGGTGGCATCTGCTACCTTGATGAAGTGGTGGAGGCCCGCAAGGACACTACAGTTGTCCTGCACCCCCTGGCGGATGACCGTCGGGAACTGCCGATCGAGCGCACTGGCGAGGTGCTGAAAGCGGCACCCGGGTTCATGCTCGTGGTGTCCTACAACCCCGGTTACCAGAGCCTGCTGAAAGGGATGAAACCCAGCACCCGGCAGCGCTTTGTATCAATGAGTTTTGATTACCCGGACGCCGGGACTGAACAGACCATTGTGATCGAGGAGTCCGGTTGCGATCGGGAGTTGGCAGAGCAGCTGGTGAATCTGGCCCGGTCAGTTCGTAACCTCAAGGATCACGATCTGGAAGAGGCAGCCTCGACACGGCTGCTGATTCACACTGCCCATCTGATCAGGGCCGGCGTGCCCATCACGGAAGCCTGTCGGGCGGGGATGATAGAGCCATTGTCGGACGACGAAGCAACAGTCAGCGCACTCATGGAGGTGGTTTATGCCGTATTCGGGAAGTCAGACGAAGGCCAGTAGTGGGGCAGTCGTCCCTGTTGTCTGGTACCTGTTGAACCTGCTGGCCCTGCCGGTGATCGGATTCGCGGTACTGTTGTGGCTGTTTATGAATTCTGAGCAGGCATCAACCATACGAAGGGCCCACGTACGGGCAGCATTTTATATGTCGATCATTGGTGCAGTACTGATTTTCAGCGGTGTAGGGGTGTTCTGGCTGCTGTTTGGTAACACCGGCAACTTCTGGTCTGGCGCCATTGTCTGGGCCATCGTTCTGCACACGTCGTTTGTGCTGTGGGGGATGATCGCTCTGGCTCAGGCTATTGGGGACAAGCCTCCTTATTTTCCCAGGAAATACCGATAACAGCAGGGGTCTGATTGTTGGTTGCCCAAAGCGTTCAGCTTAACCAGTGAAAGACCGCCAATCCTGCAACCACAACCGGTGCCCATGCCTGAGCAGCGAAGCGCCAGCCCGCGGGTGCCTTGCGCATTTCCATGAAATGATCGACCAGCAGAACCGCTTTCACGATGACCAGTGCAAACACCAGCCACACCAGAACGGAAGTGTCGGCGCCTGCCTGCAAGGCAATCACCGGCGTCATTGTGCAAACCATCAGGGCAATGTAGACCGCTAGCATTTGCTCTCCTCCTTACGCCAGCACATACAGCATCGGAAATAACACCAGCCACACCAGGTCCACCATGTGCCAGTAGGAAGCACCGGACTCCATGCCGTTCATGTCGTCCCCGTCGTAGTCGCCCCGCTTAACCTTCACTGCCAGCACCACCAGGATAATCTGGCCCAGTATCACGTGCATGAAGTGAAAGAAGGTGAGGAAGAAATAGAACATGAAGAAGGTGTCGGTACCCAGGTTGTAGCCGTTGCCGTAGAGGTCTGCGTATTCCCAGAGTTTGCCGAAGGTGTAGATGCAGGAGGCTGCGATGGCGCCCCAGAGTAACAGGGTGATGCCCGGCTGGCGGTGGCGCAGGCGGTGGACGGCGACGGCTACCAGGTAGCTGGCGGTGATCAGGCCGATGGTGTTGACCAGGCCGGTCCAGGGATGCAGTACCTGTCGGCCGGCGCTGAAGGTTTCCGGGTCGAGGCTGCGGGCGACACCGAAGCCGATGAACAGGATGCCGAATACCGCCAGTTCCGCGAAGATGAAAAACCAGACAGCGAGGTCGCCGGGCAGGTGACGGGTTGTCGGGTCGGAAGTCTGCATGGGGTTCAGCGGGTCAGGTTCATGTAGAGTTTTGGCAGCTGTAGTGGCAACTGCACCGGGTCCTTGATGACCACGAAATGGTTGCTGCCAAAGACATAAGGCAGGTATTCGTTGGCGTCGTCGTCAATGGTGACGCAGAAGGGGGTCAGACCTGCTTTGTGGGCTTCCTGGACGGCCATTCGGGTGTCTTCCACGCCGTACCGGCCCTCGTACAGGTCCAGGTCATTGGGTTTGCCATCGGTGAGCAGGAGCAGGATTTTCTGATGTTCGTGGCGGCCCTGAAGCAATCGGGTGGCCTGCCGGATGGCGGCGCCCATGCGGGTGTAGTAACCGGGTTCCAGTGCCTGGATGCGGCCGCGGCTGATGTCATTGTAGGGCTCGTCGAACGCCTTGATGTGATGGAAGCGCACGTGGTCCCGGCGGCGTGACGAGAAGGCGAAAATCGCAAACGGGTCCCTGCTTGCCTGCAGGGCCTCGCTGAGCAGTTGCAAACCGTCCCGGGCAATGTCGATGACCCGCTGGCTGTTGTTGATGAACGTATCCGTGGACATCGAGATGTCCGCCAGGATCAGGCATGCCAAATCCCGCTGGTTCTGTTTGCAGCGGCGAAACAGCTTCTGGTCGATGACCCCGGTGCCACGGCGGTGTTGGACCTCCCGTTCCATGCAGGCGTCCATGTCCAGTTCTTCGCCTTCGGTTTGCCGGCGTTCCCATTGCCGGAGTGGTTTCAGGGCACTGAACTGACGGCGCAGCCTTGTGGCAGATTGCGACAGGTGGTCAGGCAGCCTGGTCGGAATTGATTCCTTGCTCAGCATGGGCTGCAGGCAACAGAAGTTTTCCCGGTAGCTCTGGCTGCGCCAGTCCCATTCCGGCAGATGGATTCCGGGCCCCAGGTGCAGGTCGTCGTTTTCTTCAGAGGGCAGGTCCAGATCAAACTTGATGGCGGAGGACGCCTCCCGGCGGTCTTTGGAGACAGAAATCATGTCCATGTCATCGGCCACGGCGTCGGCATCGTCCTCTTTGGTATCGTCGCTGGCACGGTCTACGGGAATAAACTCGCTCCAGGAGAACAGGCTTTCCAGGCGAAACAGCATCAGGCCCTGGTCCTTATCGAAGGCATCCACTCGTTCTGCGCGCCGGCGCTTGCGTTTTTTAGCCAAGCCTCCCGGCGTCGACGTCAGGTTATCGTCACCAATGATCTGGCCGGTGACCTTGCCAAGCGCAAGGGTGGGATAAAGCCAGATGATAACCGGCCAGGGATCGGACTCCGCCCGGGGCAGGGTTTCTACGCTGCCAGGATCGATCAGTGCCCGGCGAATGGCCTCTTCGCGGTGACCTTCGGCCGCTGGCAGGGAGTCAGGGGTTGGGCGCCATTGCAGGGTGTGGCGCACCAACCGCTGGTAAACCGGTTCCAGCCCCGGCCATTTGGCCAGCAGGGTCTGGACCATGGCCTGGTTGCCGGTCAGCCAGTCGGAATCGGTGAGCTCACCAAGAGAAGCCAGCGCCGCCAGCCAGAGGTACAGGTCACGGTTAACTTTTTTCGAGGGAAACAGGGCCAGGCGCTCTGGCAGTCGAAGACTCTGTTCATCACGCCAGGCTAGTTCAAACTTTTTGTGCGTGCCCGCCAGCTTCTGCAAAAATCGGCGGCGGGTACGGAAATGTCGCGGTTCGGCGGTGACCAGGCTGAGCGCCGGGTCCCCTCCCAGAGCCCGGAACAGTACACCCAGGGTTCGTGCTTCATCTTTCAGATGCACCGCGTGCTCCGGGAACTCGCCCATGGCTTGCCGGGTAATGTACTCATGCCATTTGAAGCCTACCCACTCTTCCATTTCAACTCCTCAGGATCTGGCGCTTTGCTGGCGTGGAGGTGGATCAACCTGGCGAACCGGAATCAGAACGGTCTGTTTGCCCGGCTCACCGGGCTCCCAGCTCAACAGGGAACCTTCCGGGTTGTTTTTCTGCACCTCGCGACAGGCGCTGACACACTGCAGGCACTGGGTGCAGGTGAACTTTGCCCGCTTGTGGCTTCGTGTAGGTAGCCGCATCGGGCAGGCTTCGTCGCAGGCTTTGGTACAGTCGCGGCAGGCAGCAGCCCGTTCAGTATCAAAAGTGACAACCTTGCCTTTGCCGTTGGTCATCCAGGCGATGCTCTGGACCACCCCGAAGGCGCAGCCGTATTTGCAGAACAGATGCCGGGCGAACAGGAAATCAAGGGTGAACAGTGACGTGGCCACGGCCAGGAAAATGGCCGGGTAAAGCGCCAGGTTGCCAGTAACCAGATCCGTATATAAAGGGATTGGTGGTAACAGGTAAGACAGCATGGCCAGCGCCCAGGAGAAGCCGATCAGTGCGCATACCAGTGTCAGGCCAGCCCAGTGCAGTGCCTTTCCCCTCCGGCCCTTTTTCAGTGCCTCATACAATGTGGGGCGGCCGGTAATCCGGGTCATCAAATGATTGATGGTTTCTACAACCGAAAAGTGCGGACAAAGCCAACCGCAATAAATCCGTCCCCACTTCCAGGCGATCCAGAGTGCCAGCGGAACCAGGAGTGTAATGGGGAGTATGAACCAGAACAGGATCTGCCCGGCCACTTCGGCCGGTGAACTCTGGCTGACCCAGGCCAGCTCGAGATTGAATGAAAGGGGAAACCCGAAAAGTATGAAGTGGGTTTCCGTAAGATCGTATCGGAAAATATTGAGCACCGGCGCAAGCAGAAACAGCCCGAAGAAAGCGGTGCGTGTCAGCAACCGTTTCTTCTGGAGAGTGTCCTTGTTCGGGAGTGTCTGCTCATGCACGGTAAATGTCCGTTGGGTGGGGGTAGGCAGGCCGGAGCGATGGGCCCCGGCCTGCGGTTACTATGCGTCCTGGGTGGCAGGCCCACGGACCTCTTCAGCCGGGGACGCTTGTCCCTGGATGAAGAAGCTGCCGAAGTACACCACCAGGCCCGCCATGAAGAAACAGCCAGCGACCAGGCGCGCCCAGTAGAACAGGGCAATGTTGTCCTGGGTTGCCATGAACGACAGTGCCTCACCACTTTCCGGAAGCCGCTGCAGCCAGACCTGCAATACACCGGCACCGGTCAGGAACAGCGTGATAAACACCATGGAGATGGTCATCAGCCAGAAGCCCCACATCTCGACAACCTGCGCCGTATTGCTGTTGCCGTATGGCCGGCCACGCATGATCGGTACAGCGTAGGAGATGATGGTCAGCACGATCATTACGTAAGCCCCGTAGAAGGCCATGTGGCCGTGGGCTGCGGTAATCTGGCTGCCGTGGGTGTAGTAGTTCACCGGAGCGAGGGTGTGCAGGAAGCCCCATACTCCGGCACCCAGGAAGGCCATCACTGCGGTACCCATGGCCCACAACATGGCAGCCTTGTTGGGATGGTTGCGGCGCCGCCGGTTAATCATGTTGAAGGCAAAGATCACCATCATGAAGAACGGCAGCGGCTCAAGGGCAGAGAACACGGAGCCCAGCCACAACCAGTATTCAGGGGGGCCGATCCAGAAGAAGTGGTGCCCGGTACCGATGATGCCGGTGATCAGCGCCATGGCGATGATCACGTACAGCCATTTCTCGATGACCTCCCGGTCAACACCGGTCAGCTTGATCAGAACATAGGCCAGGATGGCGCCCATGATCAGTTCCCATACACCCTCAACCCACAGATGCACCACGAACCACCAGAAGTACTTGTCTTGGGTCAGGTTGCCCGGGTTGTAGAAGGAAAACATCCACAGTACCGCCAGGCCGATGAGGCCGGTAATCAGCACAATATTGACGACGGTTTTGCGGCCCTTCAGGGCGGTCATCATGATGTTATAGAGGAACCCGACGACCACCAGTGCAATGCCTATCTTGGTGATGGTGGGTTGCTCAAGAAACTCCCGCCCCATCGTTGGCAGCAGCTTGTTCATGGTGATATCGGCCAGGGTGGCGTAGTCCACGAACAGGTAGCCAAGAATGGTCAGGGTGCCGGCAACGGCGAAAACCCAGAACAGGATCCACGCAAGCAGCGGGCTGTGCAGCTCGGTTTGCGCCTCTTCCGGGACCATGTAGTAGGTTGCCCCCATAAAGCCGAACAGCAGCCAGACAATCAGCAGGTTGGTGTGAACCATCCGCGCCACGTTGAAGGGGATTTCCGGGAACAGGAAGTCACCCACCACGTACTGGAGCCCCAGGATCAGGCCGAACAGAATCTGCCCCGCAAACAGAACCAGGGCAAAGATGAAGTAGGGCATTGCCACCCTTTGAGATTCGTATTTCATATCCGTTCCCTCAGCCTTCGATGTTGGGTGGCCAGTCGTTGTCGTCAATCTTTGAGGTCCATTCCAGGAAGGCGGAGAGGTCTTCGATTTCCTGTTCGGTCAGATTGAAATTCGGCATTTGCCGGCGGCCGGGCACATTGGTGGGCATGGAGTTCATCCAGGCATTCATGTATGCCTTGAAGACTTCGCTGTTACCACCGCCGCGGCGGTCGAATACATTGGCAAGTTCCGGCGCGAAGTACGCACCTTCACCCATCAGGGAATGACAACCGACACAGTTGTTGTTCTCCCAGACGTGTTTGCCACGAACCACCTGATCGGTGAGTTGGTCGCGGTTATCCCGCTCGGGCATTGCCCGCACCTGTGTGTCCAAAGTCAGTGCCAGAAACAACAGGATGAAGAATGCACTTCCTCCCAGATATATGTTCCTGGCCATGCTTTTGGTAAAGCGCTCGGCCATGGGTCTCTCTCCTTGGTCTTTTATGAAATACCTGACTGCCCCACTAGGATATAAAGATGCATCCCTAATGCTGTTGATCATTGTCAAGCATCTCGGGAGATTTCACCATTGCGCTGGGGAGTTACCTCTGGAGGGGTAGGTGATAGACTTCGCATCCTGTCTGTCCCTAAAAATGCTGTCCACATGGAGTGCTGATGGCCGCTGCGTTTGCTCTTTTTCTGAAGCTGATTCCGCTCTATGTAACGGTGACTCTCGGCTGGATTGCAGGCCGGTATCTGGAAGCGAGCGGCAAGCATATTGCCGGCATCATGCTTTACATCATGACGCCATCGGTGGTGTTTGCCGGCGTCATGGCAGCGCCTCTGTCAGCGGAAGTGATCCTGCTGCCGTTTCTGACATTCACCATGTGTTGCGTCCTCGGCTTTGTGCATCTGGTGGTTGCCAAACGGATAATCACTGACGACAGTGCCAGTCTCATTCCACTGTCGGTAGGAACCGGTAATACGGGGTACTTCGGCATACCGGTAGCCCTGTTGTTATTCGGCCAGGAAGGGCTGGCGCTCTATATTGTGTGCATGCTGGGGACAACGCTGTTCGAGAATTCCGTCGGCTTTTACCTGGCGGCCAGGGGGCGTTACAGCCTGAAAGATGCCCTGGTGCGCGTGGCGCGGCTGCCGTCGGTATACGCGTTCGTTCTGGCGGTAATGCTGAACCTTTCCGGCTTCTCCATCCCCGATGTGTTCACGCCCCTGTTCGACAACCTGCGCGGGGCTTACAGCATTTTGGGCATGATGATTATTGGCATGGGCATTCTCAGTTTCCGCGGGCTGGCGGGCAATCTTCGCTTCACCGGCCTGGCCTTTTTCGGCAAATTCGTGTCCTGGCCGATAGCGGCCATGGCATTCTGGTGGCTGGACGCCAGCTTCTTTGGTTTCTACAACCTTGCCGTCTACCAGGCGATCTTCCTGATCTCCATAACGCCGATTGCCGCCAATACAGTGGTCATTGCCACGCTGCTGGATACCGCCCCGAAACAGGCCGCAGGTACCGCCTTGCTAAGTACTCTGTTTGCGCTCGCTTTTATTCCGGTGATGGTGGCGCTGGTTATTCCCTGACAAAGCGTCAGGGAATCAGTGCAGAAAACATCAAGCTTGAAGTTAGGCGGGTCAATCGTAATCCTGCAGCAGGCCGGCCATGTCGTCGGCGTGCTCTTCCTCAACCGCGAGAATCTCTTCCATTAATCGCCGTGTGGTCGGGTCGTCGTCGCCCAGGTACTGGATAATCTCGCGATAGCTGTCAATGGCGATACGTTCCGCCACCAGGTCCTCTTCAATCATCTCCTTGAGCGTATCACCCTCGATGTATTCCGAGTGGCTGCGAGTTGACAGACTATCTGGTGAAAAATTCGGCTTGCCGCCCAGTTGGGCAATACGCTCGGCTATCTGATCGGCGTGCTCCTGTTCCTGCTGTGCGTGCTCGAGAAATTCCTGAGCGACAGCTTCGGCGTTCAGCCCGTCAGCGGCGTAGTAGTGGTGTTTATAGCGCAGCACGCAGACGATCTCGGTAGCGAGCGCTTCGTTGAGAATCTTGATCACGGTTTCCCGGTCGGCCTTGTAGCCGTCGGTGATTGCACCGTCACGCATGTTTGCGCGGGCGCGTTCGCGGATGTTCTTGATGTCGGACAGAAACGGCTGCTTACCGCCGGCGGTATCCTTTGATGTGTTCATGTAAGGCTCCTTTTGACTGTTGGCGTGCAACGTTATCAATCTTTACGAAATAACCTTAGCACTCGATCAGTAGCGGTGCACTTTGAGAAGTTGCCGGCAAGCCTGTACGGATGCCTCTGCTCAGCCGTTATAAGCCGCTGCAGCGGCCTTTCCCTGGGCAATATCGCTGCGCGCATGGCGCACGACACTGATGCCGGCGGTGATTGCGAGGCTACCCATAATGGCGGCGACAATGAGGTCCGGCCAGGCTGTGCCAGTGCCGAAGACACCCAGGGCGGCCACCATCACGGCCACATTACCGATAGCATCGTTGCGGCTGCATAGCCACACTGATCGCATGTCGGAGTCGCCCTCACGGAATTTGAACAGCATGATGGCAACGCCCATGTTGGCCACCAGAGCCAGTAAGCCGACAGCCCCCATGGTCAGGGGTTCCGGCGTGATGTCGTTTTGCATTACCCAGATGGCACGGCCCAGCACTGCGAGCCCGAACACCGTCATGGTTATGCCTTTCACCATTGCAGCCCGGCCACGCCAGAGCATGCCCATGGAAAGCACGGAGAGGGACAGCAGGTAGTTGGCGCTGTCGCCGAAGAAGTCGATAGCGTCCGCAAGCAGAGACACAGAGCCGGACTGCATACTCGCGTAGCCCTCTACCAGGAACATGGCCAGGTTGACCCACAGCGCAATCCACAAGGCTTTTCGGAAGCCCGGAGCGGGGGATTTTGGTTCGGGTGCGGAGCAGCTACATGCCATGATTCCCTCCTGGATTATCTAGGCAATCATTAAAAACCCTGTAGCGACTACAGGGTCAACCATTGCCTACGGAGTTTTTGCGTGAGTCATGCAGGCCCGGACATGAGCGTCGTGAACACGAATGTGGAATTTCTCCCGTTCTGGGTTGTTTAAAAGATGATTCAAAACCATATACATGTGGGTTTTCAGTGTATCGTATATCATTGCGATAGCCCCTGATGTCCCGTTATAAGCCTGCTTGACATATACCAATAAACTGGCCAATCTCTGAACGCACAATCATAAAAACTAATTTCGGTAGATTAGCCATGGTTCGAAGCTCTTTCGCAGCGGCGGAATTTGACCGTTGGATCAGTGATGTTAATCAGATTTGCGGTCCTTTTTCGGCTGAGCCCCTCGAAGGCACGTTTTCTGGTGATATTCACAAGATGGGCGGTGGCGCCATAGATATGTCGCGGGTATCCATTCGGGGAGCTCAGCTTGTTCGGGGTCGGAGCGAGATACGTCGCTGTGGGACGCCGGAGTTTTTTTGTGTTTTCCAGCTTCATGGGACATCACGTGTTGAGCAGGCGGGGAACCGTTCAATCCTCAAGACAGGGGATATAGTTCTGGTGGATTCGGCGTTACCCTTCAGTTTTACCTACGATCATGAATCCCAGCAAATTTCCTTGATCCTGCCCCGCAGTGTAATTGAGCGTATCCTGAATCTGTCAGGTATAGAGCTCGGCGTTCGGATTCCGTCTCACAGTCATATTGCCAGTGTGGCCAACCGATTGATTGCAGAGGCAGCACATTATGACAGCCTGGACGAGGAGGAAGGCTCAGCTATCGTTGACTCGCTCATTATGCTGATCAAGCCTTCCGTGATTAAAAGTCTGGCGGACAGTAACCCCAACGAGCGGGTTTTCCTGCAGGCTGTCTCGTTTATTCAGAACAATATTGGCGAGCCTGATTTGAGTGCACGAATGGTGGCGACGGCGACGGGCGCATCGGTGCGTAGTCTTTATCGGGCCTTTGCCGTTCGCTCCCTTACGGTTTCCGGATACATCAAAACCCGGCGTATGGAGATGTGTGCCGATTATATGAAAACATCGAAGGGCAAGCTGAATTTGACGGAAGTCGGGTACAGATTTGGCTTTGCCAGTCCAAGCGCATTCTCGACTGCGTTCAAACAGTACTTCGGTGTTACCCCGTCAGGCTACTGTAAAAACTGTGCTCTCTGAAATGGAGCCTGCCAGAGCTTTGCATCTGTCAGACTCCAGAGCTGAATATTACTTCTTGATGCTGATGACCCTGGGTTGGGTAACAGCTTTCAGACCTTCCAATCCGAATTCCACACCGTAGCCAGAGGCTTTGTTGCCACCGAATGGCACCATGGGGTGGATAGCTCCGTGTTGGTTGATCCAGACTGTTCCCGCTTCCAGGCGAACGGCCACCTGTTGTGCCTGCTCCGGATCATCTGCCCAGACAGAAGCGCCAAGCCCCGCGTCCAGCCGGTTGGCTGAAGCCACTGCTTCGTCCAGGCTCTGGTAACGGATAATAGGCAGGGCAGGGCCAAACTGTTCCTCATCCACCAATCTCTGGCCGTCGCGTATGTTCCCTACCAGCGTGAGCGGGAGGAAGTAACCCGTGTCGGGAACAGTTCCGAATTCCATAATTTCGCAGCCGTTAGCGCGAGCATCCGCAACCAGATCTTTCACCTTGTCGTACTGCATCTTGTTTTGTAGTGGGCCTATCAGGTTATTTTCGTCCATGCCATCGCCAATGGGCATCTGCTGGGCAAGGTTGCTGAGCGCGTTAACCACTGCCTCATAGTCGCTCTCATGAACATATAGACGCTTGATGCACGCGCAAGTCTGGCCCATGTTCAGGAATGCTCCCCAGAACAGACCCTCGGCTATTGCGCTGGCATCGGTGCCCGGAAGAACTATGGCCGCGTCGTTGCCCCCGAGCTCAAGGGTAATAGGTGCAAGGTTCCTGGTGGAGGCCTCGATAATACGCCTACCGGTGGCTTCGCTTCCGGTGAACATTATTTTGTCGATATCTGGATGGCTGGTCAGGGCCGCACCGATACGGCCATCTCCGGAAACAGTATTGAGAACGCCCGGTGGCAATACCTGATTGATCAGCCGCACCATTTCAAGGGTTGCAATAGGGGTGTATTCGGAGGGTTTGAGAACCACCGTGTTGCCCATGCGAATGGAAGGAATGATCTGCCAGATGGCAATCATCAAGGGCCAGTTCCAGGGCGCAATTGCAGCCACGACACCCAGGGGCACACGGTGCAGGGTGTCTTTGCGCTCCTCGTCCTCGTAAACGATCTCTGGCGGTAATTCCAGCGCCGCTGGCACCTGTGTCCAGCCCACGGAAGCCTGCATCTCGAACCGGGAGCCGGGGCCGGATAGCGGCTTGCCCTGCTCGCGGGTGATGAGTTCGGCCAGGTACTCCGAGTTTTCTTCCAGTACCTGGGCGACGCGGACTACCGCGTCCCGTCGCTCCTGGTCACTGGTCCGGGCCCAGTCAGGCTGTGCCTTGCGGGCGGCGTTTACAGCGGAACCTACGTCCGACTCGCTACTTATCGGGGCCAGCCCGAGGGAATCGCCTGTAGCGGGATTAAAGATTTCCTGGTGTTCTGGCGTTTCAACAGATTCGCCGTACACGGAATTGCTGTAAGTCTGCATGATGATGCTCTCTTGAAACTGAATGTTTTACTTGATCAGAACGGAACAATGGCGATGATCTGGCCATAGACATTGGTGTCATCACTTCCGATCTGGCTGCCACCCTCCGCAGCGCTGTTATCTGGTGTATAGACGCCTACCAGCGGACTGATAATCAGGTGAGGGGCTGCCACCCATTCGGCATAGAGATCAATTTCCTGTGCGTTCAGGTTACCGCTGCCGCCGGCGGTATCACGGAAGTTGAAGAAGAGCGCACCTACACTGAGTGTTTCTGAGGGCGTGGCCTTCAGGCCCACATGGTGCACGTCTGCATCGGAGTTGAAGGGGCCTGCATAATTGGCGGCGACTTCGCCCTGAAACCAGGTGCCGTAGCCACGGTTAAAGCCAAAAAAGAGCGGGTCGAAATTTTCTTCAAAGCTCGAGTACCGATAGTTGACGCTGGGTGACCAGATAACATCACTGAAGGTCCATCCGGCTTCTGCGTACCACGCCTTGGCATCGTCGAAGGAACTGTCCCCCGGCTCCTGAGTGACGAACTCGCCGGACAGGAACAGATTCTCAATACCGGCATTCCCCTGATATCGCAGGCTTACGGTTTGCTGGCCGTCTCTTGAGTTGTAACCCAGCAATGGTGCTATGTCATCGTCGACGTCCAGCCCTTCGATATATGTCAGGCCAAAGGTACCCCTGGGGGTCACATACTCGGCATTGGCACCCGCCAGCTCCATCTGCGCCTGTGCTTTATTGTCAGAGTCCAGCCAGAACAGGTCGGCGCGCAGTCCGTCGGAACCACCAATACGCGCAATAGCCGTTTGATCAAAGGCTTTGCGTGCCGCCAGCCAGTATGCGCCGCCCCGATCCAGATCGACTCCCAGCAGGGGATTAAGGGCATCACCAAAGTTCAGGGAGTCGCCATTGACGAGGAAACCATCACCAATAGTGAAGGCTTGTCGCCCGACCGAAATATCGAGACCATCCTGTCCAAGCGCCTGAATCAGATCGCCGGAGCGCCAGCCCACATAGGCGTCTTCCAGTGCGGTTCTGCGTTCATTGCCGGAAGAAAATCCGCCTGCGTCCCCATCACCCCAGGTCCCGGAAGAGACCAGGTTCAGCGCTCCGTATACACTGCTGTTTGCGCCGATGATATGACTTCCGGATAGCCCGTACTTGATGAAGCCTTCCTGCCAGGTTGTTTCACCGGCCTCCGACTTCGCGCCAAGGTTGTAAGTTTCCTGGCTGGAGAAAACGCCCAGCATCGCCTCGATATCGAGGTTCAGTTCGGTTCCATCCTGGTTGTAAAAATTGTAGGCAGAGGCCGGTGCCGATAGCCCGACCAAAGCGAGATAAAGAAGGCTATGTGTAATACGATTTTTGTTCATTGTTTCTGATTCCCGTGCTTCTGAATTTGTGGTCAGGCTTCCCTGCCTGGAGCATGTTCGCCCTGTGTTGATCAGTTCCCCGGTTACCCCTATTCGGGCAGGTTCAGCGTGGGTGTCTGATCGAAGAAGTTCCACGGCTTGAGCATTGAATGGACATACTCGGTTGGCATCATGGGCCACTCCTCGGCACGGGCGACGTGAGTTGCTCCTGTTGTCATCCACAACACGGTGTCGACGTTTTCAATGGACTCGTCATCCTCAACGAAGACACTCAGCCCTGCGTCGGTTTTGGCCCGGTTCGGGTATTTCCCCTCTGGAAAACGTTCCTCCGGTTTGTACTGCGTTACCCAGATTTGCTTGTCCATGAATTGGACACGTTTAAACAACCACTCGTCCTCACTGAATAGTGCTCCCTTGGCAATCGGATGGGTTCCGCCGGCAAAGGGTATGACCTGATAACCAACGGGATAACCCATGCGGTTTTCCTTGTTGGGGTTGGTCAGCAGGCGGATGGTTGAGGGATCGAATTTCTGGACTGCTTCGAGCTCCGTTGGTACCACTCGCTCGTTGGTAATCATTACGCTTTTACGCGGACCGCCGGCGGTGTTTTCCGAGACTACGGGATCGATTTCCCTCATGCTGTTTTGCGTGCCATCAATATCCATATCCAGGCGGAAGTTATAGATATGTTGATGGGTGGTGCCCACGATGTTGTGGTCAATCAAGGTGCCGTAACGGGTATCTTCCTCTGCGGTTTCGTCATGAATGGTACGTGATTTCACGGCCTTGACGGCTTCAATGCCTGATGCACCGACGCTCAGCTTAATGTTGCCGTTGGCCATGAAGATCCAGTCAAACATATAGTCATAGTTGCCAATGGTGCTGACCCAGCGCACAACCAGTTCCCTGCGCTCACGGCTTTCATTGCCGGGGCTGCTGCCGAGCATCTCATTGTGTTTGAACTCTGGACCTGCGTAGCGCTCAAATACCGCGATGGCATTGGGAATGGTGAAAGGATCACCATTGTTGTCTACAAGGGTGGCCGGTAGCAGGGTAGCGTTATTGGGTGCATCGGTACCGGGCACAAGGGACGAGGTCAGGTTGCCCATCCCATACTCGCCTGAGTCCAGATAGGCCTTGAAGTACCAGCCTACGTCAGGATCACCATAGGGCACGATCATGCCACCCAATGAACCTTCGTACATGATTTTTCGCTTATCGCCCTGATCGTCGTAGGTCAGTGTGGAAATGACGGGGCCGACGCGCGCGTCCAGCTTTAAATGGAAATCCCAGTTTTGCCAGTTAATGGTATTGCCGGACATGGAAACATTCTTGCCTTCTGGCTCCACGACCATCAGCGGCTTCACATCGGCAATCTTGTCCTGGTCACGTCCATCATAGGGGCGAGGAGCCATCGGCACAGGTATGACGCCATCGTCTTCGATCTTTAAAATGCTCTTTTTCTCCAGGTCCACAACGGCCACGAGGTTTTCGATCGGATGCGCCCAGTAGTTACCGTCGCCTATGTCGAGGTAAGAAACCACTTTTAACAGCTTTAACTCGTGCTCCAGGCCATCGTCTCCGCCGAAGTACCCGACCGTCAGGGGAGTTGCAACAACCTTGTTAACATCATCAATGCCACGCTTTTTGAGCGCAGCTTTATACGCGTCACTGCTTGCGACGATCTCCTGCACAGCGATAAAGTCATCGAAAGTCACCATGCCGTGGGCGCCCTCGATATGCTCCCAGCCATGAACGGTTCCGCTGGCAAGATCAACTGTACCCTCAATGACCTTCCTGCCATCTACCACAGTAAAGTTGGCCACGCGCTCAAACTTCTGGGATTCGCCGTACGACCATTTCCAGACTTTTTCTTTGGCCGGATCCGCAAGTCGTATTTCTGTGAAGCGAATGTTGTCCTTGTAGTGTTTGGAGGCCTTGATCGCATTCGAAACTTTGGTGATTTCTTCTGCTGTTAATGAATCAAGCGGGTGGCTCGCATTGCCAGTGGATATGTTTTGTTGGACCTGATCCCTGAACAGGTCGTGAGTAAACGTACGCTCCACCAGAACCTCGCCTTCATGCATTTTAGCGGGAGCGGAGAGCTTGATTGGCTTGCCGTTAGAAAATGCCTGGGTTTCGCCCAGAGGCACTCTGAATTCCGCGTCCCCCGATGTAATCAACAATTCGCTTTTATCTTCACTCAGCTTATAGCTGGCCCCTGAGGATGTAAGTGCTTCTGATATTGGTAGATAATCCGGCGAACCACCGTGGGCCAGCGTGGTCGGGCTGGCAAATAACAGCGATGAGGCAAGGGCTACGGAGAGTGCTATTTTCTTTTTATACATAATGACTCCTGACAATATTCCTAATGTGCGTTAAAGATGGGGCAGTTGAGTCAGCGATATCCGGCTACGGGTGCAGCTTAAATCGCGACCAATGTCACTATCAGTAGGTGTATGAATACCATTCTCTGAGCCGAGGAGCTTTTGAATGGCTGCCAGACTCTTTTGAATTCGTGCCGCGAGGAGAAAAGGTGTGCTTTGAGATAGGAGCGGAGCTTGGTGGTTCCGGGACTTATCAGCGGTGGCCTGGGCCGTGGGTGCCGGGAACATGGTTGCGGCGATCTTCCGATGCCGGAGCGTCTATGTCCGAACTAAGCCCGCCGAGGATGCCGCACTCACTGACGGTACGGCCTTCCGAGCAGGCTCGCTGGAGTTGTTCAAGTGTGTCCTCGAGGCGCGCCAGCTCCTGCAGACGCTCGCGTACGTGGCTGAGGTGGCGGGCCAGAAGGGCATCGACCTCGCTGCAGTCTGCATCCGGCTGGTCGGCCAGGCGGATCAGTTCGCGGATTTCATCCTGAGCCATATCCAGGTTTCGGCAGCGTTTGATGAAAAGCAGCCGGTCAAGGTGACTCTGCCGGTAGTGTCGGTAGCCGCTGGCCTGCCGCTCGGGCTCCGGCACCAGTCCGATTTTCTCGTAGTAGCGGATGGTTTCCACCGGAATGCCTGTCGTTTTTGAGATTTCACCGATTTTCATGGCCGACTTCCTCTGGGCATTGACACAGTCACCCTGAGCCCTCCCCGTGTTCCGATACTGAATGACAGATTACCACCATAACGATCTGTGATTTCCCTGGCGATGGCCAGTCCGAGCCCGTGCCCGGGCGTCTGTTCGTCCAGTCTTACGCCGCGGGTGCCCAGTGTTGGAAGCGCATTGGCACTGACCCCTGGCCCGTCGTCCTCCACTTTGATGATCAGCTGTTCTGCGGACTCATTCAGAGACAGCTCTGCACTTTTCCTGGCCCATTTTCCCGCATTATCCACAAGGTTGCCCAGAATCTCGTTCAGGTCATGTTCTTCGATCGGCCAGCGGGTTTCCGGGCCCAGATCGGTTTCCAGTTCGAAGTTCTTCTCCGGATACAGTCTGCCCAGCATCCACAGCAGATCCCGGGCCTGGCTGATGGGTTTCGCGGCTTTGCCTGCCTGGGGGCCGGCGAACCGGCTGCGGCGCATTTCGCTTTCCAACTGGCGGTCGATGTCGGAAAGTCGCTGGGCGAGCTGTTGTCGCATTTCCGGGTCCAGGGCGCGGGTGTCATCTTCAAGCACCTGCCGAATGGCAGAGACCGGTGTTTTTACGCTGTGAGAGAGATTGGCCAGTGCATCCCGGGACCGGGAAAGCCTCTGGTCCAGGGTGTCCAGGAGCTGGTTCAGCTGGCTGATCAAAGGCTGGAACTCTGCAGGGGCGTCCACATCCAGTCGATTAATGGCGCCGGTTTGCAGGGACGTCAGGCCCTGCTGAATACGGTTCACGGAACTCAGGGAGAGCCGGATGGCCAGCCAGATTGCCAGTATGAGCAGTACCAGCAGGATGGCGGACACCACGGCCGTCCACAGGTGCAACTCCTGCTGGCTTTGCTGCAGGTGGCCCAGGTCCTCAGCCACAACGATCACCACGGTTTCCCCGTTGAGGGTCAGAGCCTTGCGGTAGGCCAGAAAATCGGCGATGGAATCTTCGGGCCGGGGATCGGTTCTGTGGACAAAACCGGTTTCTGCCTCGCTCAGCAGGGGTTCGAGAACCCGTGACCATTGGGCCGGGGAACTGTGTACCTGGCTCCCGATAAGAAGGGCAAAAGCGTGGTGAAAGACTTCCTCAAAGTAATCACCTTCGGCAATGTTGCGGATCTCATCCGGGCCAGACTGGCGCAACTGGTGTTCAAGGAAGGCCACTTCGTCCTGCAGCCGGTCTTCAACGAATCCCCGAGCCATTCGCTCCAGCAACAGGCCATGGACAATCCAGGCCGCAACCATCAATGCAATGGCGGCCGGCAGCAGCAGGGTGAGCAGACTTCTGCGGATGGAACGACGGGGGTCAATCCAGTGCATTGAAAACATATCCCTGGCCCCGTCGGGTAGCGATGGCTTCTGCTCCGGTGATTTTCCGCAGCCGGCGCACATAGGCTTCAATGGTGTTGTCGCTGGGGCTGTCGTTGAGGTTGTAGAGCTGCTCCAGCAACTGCTCCTTGGAGAACAGTTGCCCCGGACGGCTCATCAGGCAACGCAGCAGGCGGAATTCGGTGCCCGTCAGCGAGTGCTCCTGGCCATCCGGTGTATGCAGGCATTGGCGGTGTTCATCCAGCTCGAAGCCACCGGCGGTCAGCTTTGCCTCAACCCGGCCTTCACTGCGGCGAATCAGGGCATTCAGCCGTGCCAGCAGTTCCTCGGTCTGGAAGGGTTTGGCCAGGTAATCGTCTGCCCCGGCCTTGAGGCCATTCACCTTGTCCTGCCAGTCGCCGCGGGCGGTCAGGATCAGCACCGGCATCGCCAGTTTGTCGGCCCGCCAGCTTTTAAGGACCTCCAGGCCGTTTCCATCAGGTAGCCCCAGGTCCAGTACCACAGCTCGGTAGTCTTCCTGTTTGCCAAGATGTTCCGCCTGTTTTGCGGTGCCAGCTTCATCGACGGTAAAGCCCGCGGCGGACAACTGCCGGTTAAGGCTTTCTGCAATAAGTGTGTCGTCTTCCACCAGAAGCAATCGCATGAAGTTTCCTGCAGTTCGGAGTTCACTGAAGTGTAAGGCTGTTTGCTGAATGTAACCTGAAAAAGTGTTAACGGGAAAATTCAGCAAGAATTCAGGTTACTGGGGCAGAGTATGGATCAAATTCCAACAGCCAGATCAGTTCCAGGAGAAATCGATGAATAAGATCCTCAAGAATGCACTGTTGCCTGCCATGGTATTGGCGATCTCCTCAGGTGCCTACGCCGCTGGTGAACACGGCGGGCATCATGGGGGGGGCTCCGTGGGTGAGCCTGGAAAGGCGGAAAATGTCTCCCGCACCATTGATGTGACGATGATGGATAACTACTACGAGCCCGAGTCCATCTCCGTGAAGCCAGGCGAAACCATTCGCTTCCGCGTGAAAAACGAAGGAGCCCTGGTGCACGAGTTCAACATCGGTACCGCGGATATGCACGACGCTCACCAGAAAGAAATGCAGATGATGGTGGAGCATGGCGTTATACAGGGCGGCAAGCTCAATCGCGACATGATGGAAATGGACATGGGCAATGGTCACTCCATGAAGCACGACGACCCCAATAGCGTCCTGCTGGAGCCGGGTGAAAGCCAGGAGCTGGTCTGGAAGTTTACCGACCAAGGCAATATCGAATTTGCCTGCAACGTACCGGGGCATTACCAGGCCGGGATGTATGGCGAAGTCAATTTGAAGTAACTCTGGCTAATGAACTCCCTTTACTAATTTCGGTTACGTAATAAGAAATGAATGACCGGGCCGGCCATAGTCGCTGCAGCCCGGTCTTAAAGTGTTGCAGTCTGGAGCAAAATAGATGAAAAAACGCCTTTTGACTGGGCTTTTGACCCTCTTGATGCCGGCGCTGGCTCTTGCCGGCGAATACGACCTGACGGTCGACCGGGTCAAAATTGATACCGGTGATTTCGTGAAAGAGGGTATCGGATACAACGGGAAATCCCCGGGGCCGGTGATGCGCTTCAAGGAAGGCGAAAACGTCAGGATCAACGTGACCAACAACCTGGATGAGATGACATCCATTCATTGGCACGGCCTGATTCTCCCGTTTGAGCAGGATGGCGTGCCCGGCATCAGCTTCCCCGGCATCAAACCGGGTGAGACCTTTACCTATGAATTTCCGATTGTCCAGGCTGGTACCTACTGGTTCCACAGCCATTCCGGCTTTCAGGAACCCGACGGCGCTTTTGGTGCCATCGTCATCGAGCCAGAGGGGCGGGAACCTTTCCGGTACGATCGCGAATACGTGGTTCAGCTGACGGACAAACACCCTCATTCCGGTGATCGCATCATGCGGAACCTGAAAATGATGCCCGATTACTACAACCGTCAGCAGCAAACGGTGGGTGAGTTTTTCTCGGACGCTTCAAAAAACGGTCTGATGAATACCATTCAGGACCGGATGGCCTGGGGCGACATGCGCATGATGAAGGCTGATGTCGAGGACGTTCAGGGCTTTACCGGCATGATTAACGGCATGGGGCCGGAACAGAACTGGACCGGTTTGTTCGAGCCGGGAGAGCGCATCCGGCTGCGGTTCATCAATTCATCGGCCATGACCTATTTCGATGTCCGGATTCCGGGGCTGGGCATGACCGTTGTCCAGGCCGACGGTAATAACGTCCAGCCAGTCAACGTGGACGAGTTCCGGATCGGCGTCGCGGAAACCTATGACGTGATCGTGCGCCCGAGAGACGCGCAGGCTTACACCATCTTCGCCGAGTCTATGGGGCGTTCCGGCTATGCCAGGGCAACACTGGCGCCGGAAGAGGGCATGGCGGCATCGGTGCCTCCAATGCGTGATGCGCCCAGGCTGACCATGGCCGACATGAGCGGAATGCCTGGAATGGACCACGGCGACATGGACCATGGCGATATGACAGCCCAGGGTGATATGGACCACTCCAACATGTCCGATATGGACCACAGTGCCATGATGGAAGGCGGCAGTGACCCATTTTACGCCAAGGGAAGTGGCATAGCCCCGGCCGCGGCGAACGGTGGCAAGTTCCTTTCCTACGCGGACCTGAAGGCCCAGAAGCCTTTGTATGAAGAGCGGGAGCCGACCCGTGAAATCGAACTGCGCCTGACAGGCAACATGGAGCGTTACACCTGGAGCATCAACGGCGTGAAATACGAAGATGCAGATCCGATCCGTCTGAAGTACGGTGAGCGCGTCCGTTTCAAATTCGTCAACGAAACCATGATGACGCACCCCATGCACCTCCATGGCATGTGGTCGATTCTGGATGTGGGTGCCGGTGAGTGGAATCCCATCAAACACACCGTCAGTGTTCAGCCCGGCACGACGGTGTATATGGAAACCGAAGTCGATGCGCCGGGACAGTGGGCTTTCCATTGCCACCTGTCCTACCACGCGGCAGCCGGCATGTTTCGTAAGGTAATCGTTGAAGGCAGTCCTGATACGACTCAGGCAAAGGCAGACGTTGCGACAGAAGAAGGAGGTGATGCATGAGTCGTATCCGAACTTTTATGGCCGTCAGCCTGTTGAGCCCGATACTGCTTCCGGGTGCTGCAGCGGCTCAGGAAATGATTGCCGACACGTCTGCACGGAAGCAGGCTCTGACCTCCTGGGGTGTGCAGTTTGAGGAGCTTGAATACCGTTACAGTGATGACGATGAGGAACTGGGCGTCTGGAATGCGGACTTCTTCTACGGCACCGACGATCTGAAAGTCCGATGGCTGACCAAAGGAGAGTACGCCATTGAGGAGCAGGCCTACGAGGGGCTGGAAAACCAGTTGGTCGGGCAGATTCCCATTTCCGACTTCTTTGACGCCAAGGCGGGTGTCCGATTCGACACACCCGAGGGGCCAGACCGTACCTACGCTGTTCTGGGCGTTGCCGGGCTTGCACCACAATGGTTCGAGATTGATGCCAACCTTTATGTGAGCGACGAGGGCGACACCTCCGCGGAACTGGATGCCGAATACGAGTTGCTGCTGACCAACTACTGGATACTCTCAGCCACGCTGGATGCCACCGTGGCGTTCAGTGAGGACCGGGAAATTGGCGTTGGCAAGGGACTGGTGTCCACCGAAACCGGCCTCAGGCTGAGCTATGACCTGGTCGATCGGGCATTGTCACCCTATGTCGGCGTGGTGCATGAGCGTAAATACGGTGATACAGCTGACTATGCCGAAAGCGAGGGCGGAAGTACGAAAGACTGGTTTGCCGTGATCGGCGCTCGAATCGTTTTCTGATCGCGGTTTTAACGGGCCAAGGGGCATCCCTGGGCCCTTTTTTATCTATCATTTGATATAGGTCATAGCCACCGAAGGCCGCCCTCTATTTTCAGTCGCAATTCAGGTTGGGGTGTTGTGATGGAGGGGAAGTAACCAGGCTACGAGGTGCAATCCTATGACCAAAGCACACAAAAGAGCCCGCCGATGAAGCGTAAATAGAAGCGAGAATTACAGGAGGTTGAATGAGCAGGGAGCAGGACAGAACCACTCGCTACCAGGAAGGCAGTCTCACTCTGCCTGGAACGGTTATGCTGGGTACCGGCGTGATGATTGGCGCCGGAATCTTTGCGCTGACCGGGCAGATGGCGCAGATGACCGGCGCCCTTTTCCCGCTGGCCTTTCTGGCCGCCGCCGTGATTGTCAGCTTCAGCGCTTACTCCTACATCAAGATCTCCAATGCCTGGCCCTCCGCCGGTGGCATCGGCATGTACCTGCACAAGGCCTATGGAAACCGGCTGCCAACGGCATTCAATGCCTTGCTGATGTACTTCTCCATGGTAATCGCCCAGAGCTTTCTCGCCCGCACCTTTGGCTCTTACACCATGCAGCTTTTCGGCGGCGACGAAAGCGGCCGGATGGTGCCCATTCTCGGGGTGTCGCTGATTCTGGCGGCTTTTCTGATCAATCTGCTGGGCAACCGGATGATCCAGGGTGTGGCCTCCTTTATCGGGACCCTGAAAATCGGCGGCATACTGATTTTCGGGGTGGTGGGGGTCTGGATCGCCGACAGCCTTTCTGTTGACTTCTCGAGCCCTGGAGAAGCCGGAACAATGGGCAATTTCCTGGGCGCAACCGCGCTTGGAATTCTGGCCTTCAAGGGCTTCACCACCATTACCAACAGCGGCTCCGAAGTAATAGATCCCAAGCGGAACGTAGGGCGGGCGATCATAATTTCCATCGCGGCCTGCGTGGTGATCTATACGTTGGTTGGTTTTGCCGTCGCCAGCAACCTGTCCCTGGCTGAAATTATCGAGACACAGGATTACTCCCTTGCTGCTGCCGCCCGCCCGGCACTTGGGGAATACGCCGTGTGGTTCACTGTTGTCATTGCCATGATGGCGACTGCCGGAGGCATTCTGGCCAGCATCTTCGCAGTTTCGCGCATGCTGGCGATGCTGACGGAAATGAAACTGGTCCCCCACCGGCACTTCGGCATGCCTGGCAGCATTCAGAAGCATACGTTGGTCTACACTGTGGTTCTGGGGCTGATTCTGACCGCATTCTTTGACCTCTCCCGCATCGCGGCGCTGGGCATTGTGTTTTACCTGATTATGGACATTGCCATTCACTGGGGCGTGCTCCGCTACTTGCGCAAAGATGTGCGGGCTAAAGCGTGGGTGCCAGCTATGGCAATTCTGCTGGATTTACTCGTCCTTGGCGGCTTTGTCTGGGTCAAGCTGAACACCGATCCGTTTGTCATCGGCGTAGCGGCCGTAGCGATGATTGTTATCGCGGTCGCAGAGCAGATTTTTCTGAAAAAATTCCAGGAAGCAGGGCCCTCAGGACATGACGAATCTCATGCTCATGATCACCATTAACCAGCATCCGACTTGGAGGGCAGCACCATGATGGGAGATAACATGTTTGGTAACACCATGTGGGCAGGGCACTGGCTGTGGATGCTGGTGATTGCCATTGTCGTCGTCATCCCGGCCTGGCGTATCTGCCAGCGCACGGGATACCCGGGTTGGCTGGGCATCATGATACTCATCCCGATCGTCAACCTCATTCTGCTCTATTTCATCGCGTTTTCAGATTGGCCGGCAGATAAAACGGGAGACCACAATGGCTGAGCACCGACATGCCCAACACCACGATCATCATCACCCAGATGAATCTGGCGAGCACACCGTCAAGGACCCTGTCTGCGGCATGTCTGTGGATCCGCACTCTGCGGAATATCGAAGCCAGCATGGTGGTAAAACCTGGTACTTCTGTTCGTCACGCTGCCAGTCCCGGTTCGATGAGAATCCCGAACAGTACCTGGGTGAAGACCAGAAGCAGCAAGAGCCGGTAGCACCGGGCACCATGTATACATGCCCCATGCATCCTGAAATCCGACAGCAGGGACCGGGAGACTGTCCCATCTGCGGTATGGCTCTGGAGCCTGAGCAGGTGAGCCTGGATGACGGACCCTCCGCAGAGCTTACGGACATGACCCGCCGATTCTGGATCGGAGTGGTTCTGACCTTGCCGGTACTGGTGCTCGAAATGGGTGGGCACCTGACCGGGCTCGATCACATCGTCGCTCCGCAGATGTCCAACTGGATTCAATTGGTGCTGGCAACACCGGTTGTCCTCTGGTGTGGCTGGCCGTTCTTTGTTCGGGGCTGGAAGTCCGTGGTCAGTCGTAACCTGAACATGTTTACTCTGATTTCCATTGGTACCGGCGTGGCGTTGATCTATAGCCTGGTGGCGACCCTTGCACCTCAGGTTTTCCCGGCGGCTTTCCGGCAGGACGATGGCTCGGTGGCGGTGTATTTCGAGGCCGCAGCAGTCATCGTGGTGCTGGTGTTATTGGGACAGGTGTTGGAATTGCGAGCCCGCGAGAAAACCTCGGGCGCCATCAAGGCCCTGTTGGATTTGGCTCCCGCCACGGCCAGGAAGCTGGACGAGCAGGGCGGCGAGTCCGACGTGTCGCTGGACCAGGTCAAGGTTGGCGATCGCCTGCGGGTTCGCCCCGGGGATAAGGTGCCGCTGGACGGCGAGGTACTTGAAGGCAACTCCAATGTGGATGAATCCATGGTGACCGGTGAGCCCATGGCGGTCAGTAAAAAATCTGGCGATCAGGTAATCGGTGGCAGTATTAACCAACAGGGCAGCTTTATCATGCGGGCCGACAAGGTTGGCCGGGATACGATGCTGTCCCAGATTGTGCAGATGGTGGCCAGTGCCCAGCGAAGTCGCGCCCCTATTCAGGGCCTGGCAGACAAGGTGGCGGGTTATTTTGTGCCGGCCGTGATCGTGATTGCCATTATCGCCTTTATTGCCTGGTCATTCTTCGGGCCAACACCGCCTATGGCATTCGGCCTGATCGCCGCTGTGAGCGTGCTGATCATCGCCTGTCCCTGTGCCCTGGGTCTGGCAACGCCCATGTCCATCATGGTTGGTGTCGGTCGGGGCGCCCAAAGCGGTGTCCTGATCCGCGATGCGGAAGCTCTGGAGCGGATGGAGAAGGTGGATACGGTAGTGGTGGACAAAACCGGCACACTGACCGAAGGCAAGCCCCAGGTCACGAAGCTTGTTCCGGCCGAGGGGTTCAGTGAGGAGGAGCTGATGCGGTTTGCCGGCGGCCTGGAGAAGGGGAGTGAACACCCGTTGGCCCACGCCATTCTCGACAAAGCCAAAGCGATGGACTTGCAACTGCCGGACGCTGAAGGCTTCGATTCTCCGAACGGCAAAGGTGTGACGGGCAAGATTGAGGGGCAGCAGGTACTGATTGGTAATCGTTTGCTGATGGAAGCCGAAGGCGTCGATACTTCGAGCTTTGAATCTGAGGCAGATCAGCTCCGAAAGGATGGGGCCACCGTTATTTTTGCCGCCGTCGACGGCAAAGTGGCCGGCCTGATGGCCATCGCGGACCCGGTGAAGGAAACCACCGAAGCTGCCATTTCAGCCCTGCAGAAAGAGGGTATCCGGGTAGTGATGCTGACCGGCGATAACCGCACGTCGGCTGAGGCGGTTGCCCGAAAACTGCATATTGACGAAGTAGAGGCAGAAGTCCTGCCGGAGGACAAGGGCAAGATCGTTCAGCGCCTGAAGGATGAGGGCCGTATTGTGGTGATGGCTGGCGATGGCGTCAACGATGCGCCCGCCCTGGCGACCGCCGATGTGGGTGTTGCTATGGGCACCGGTACCGATGTGGCTATCGAAAGCGCTGGCATTACCCTGCTGAGAGGTGATCTGATGGGGATTGTGGAAGCGCGTCGGTTGTCCCTCGGGACCATGCGCAATATCCGCCAGAACCTGTTTTTTGCCTTTATCTACAACTCTGCGGGTGTGCCCATTGCTGCGGGTGTTCTGTACCCGTTTTTCGGCATACTGCTGTCCCCGATCTTTGCGGCAGCGGCCATGTCGCTGTCCTCGGTCAGTGTGATAGTGAACGCGCTGCGTTTGCGAGTGATCAAACTGGAACCGAAACAATAAACTTCTGAATCATTGGAGGTAGCTATGTCATACACGATCAATCGAATTATCAAGAATGTGGATTTTGAGGACGTGGACAAGAGGGCGCGTCAGGCACTTGCCGATCACGGTTTCGGAGTGCTGACGGAGATTGACGTCAAGGCCACCATGAAGAAAAAACTGGAAAAGGATATGCCGGCATATCTCATCCTTGGAGCCTGTAACCCTGCGATGGCCTGGGAAGCAATTGGTCTTGAGCCTCGTGTGGGCGCCATGCTGCCTTGCAACGTCATTCTTCGAGAGGTGTCGGAGGGGGTAGAGGTCAGCGCAATAGACCCCGTGGTTTCCATGACCGCCATTGATAATGACGAGCTCAAGCAGGTTGCCGGGAAAGTCAGGGATATGCTTTCTGAGGTGGTCCAGGCGATCTGATTGACTCAGGGCAGATGCCGAGGCACCACAGGCGCAGAGCCAAAAAGGGAGAGAATCCGCTCTGCTGACAGGGAGGAAGGATGAGGCTCAAAGGGTATCCGGGCGATGGCCTGCTCCTGGGTGTATTTCTACTGCCCGTCATCGTAGCCACCCCGGGCCTGCCCTGGGGCGGTCAGGGCTGGCTGTATTCTGTTGCGGAAATGGTCGGGGTTCTGGCTCTATCCGCGTTTCTGGTGGCAGGCATGTTGTCCGCCCGTATTCCCGGTATGGATCCGTGGTTCGGTGGGCTGGTGCGGGTCTGGACCATACACCGCTGGCTGGGGTTTTCAGCCTTTATGCTGGTGATGGCCCATGTGCTGTTGTTGGCGTTCGCCACCTTATCCTTCTCAATTGGCCGTAGTATAGAGACCCTTTTCCCGCCCCTCAGCCATTGGGAAGTGTGGGCCGGCTGGGCAGCCTTTGTCACCATGCTGATTTTTATTGCGCCTACCCTCGGTTTTTTTGGCCCCCTGCATTATCAGCACTGGAAGCGGTTGCACCTGCTGTCCGTGCCAACGCTGGCTCTGGCGTTGGTCCATACCCTGATGCTGTCATCCATGGCCTGGGTGTGGTGGCTGTTGTCGGCGCTGGCCTTGGCGGCCGTTGCCTGGCGTAAGGTGTTATCGCCCTGGCTGGCCAGGAAGCCCTATGTGGTTGAAGGGGTCGATAGCCTTGCCCGCGATGTGGTGGAACTGCGTTTGCGCCCCCGAGGCAAAGGGATTCGCTGGCAGGCCGGCCAGTTTGTGTACCTGACGCCGATGGACCGCTCGCTGGCGGCCGGGTATCGGGAAGAGCACCCTTACACCATTTCCTCTGCCGCGGGGGATGATGAACTGCGGATTGGCGTCAAAGCAGTAGGGGATGCGACGGGCGCATTGGTGCATATAAAGCCTGGTGCTGAAGTTCGCATTGAGGGTCCCTACGGGACGTTTTTTGAGACGACGCGTTTGGGAAGGCCGGGTTCCGGGGCACCGGAGCCGCAGCGAAAGCAACTCTGGCTGGCAGGCGGCATAGGCATCACACCGTTTGTGTCTGGCGCCAGGGACAAGATGACCTGTGCGGCCGCAGGTCGCGACGTCTGTCTGTTCTACCTGGCCAACCGGCCCGAGCGGGCTTACTACCTGGATGAACTGGTCCGGATCGCCGAAGCCTGTGACACCTTTACAGTCCACGCCCACTACATGAACGAGAACGGTGTCATCACCCGGGATTACCTGGCACGACACTGCCCTGATTTCGCCGAGCGAGAGGTCTACCTGTGTGGGCCGCCCGGCATGATTACCCACCTGCGAACCCTGCTCAGGCACGAGGGTGTGCCTGCCCATCGCATTCACACGGAGGCTTTTGATTTCCTATGAACAGTAACCGAATTGCGTATACCGGATTTGTTGCCTTTGTCAGTGTGGTGCTGACCCTGGTGATTGTGAACATGGTGCAGAGCAGCACGGAATCACAAGCTGCTGGTGACGGAGTTAATGCCGATAGTGATACCAATGGTGATGGCGAGACAGTTTATCGCCTTGACCAGGTGGCAGAACACAATAGCGCCAGCAGTTGCTGGAAAGTCATTGAGGGCGTTGTGTACGACCTTACCGAGTATTTGCCCAATCACCCCACAGAGGAAGAAACCTTCACCCGCTGGTGTGGCAAGGAAGCGACCTCCGCCTGGCAGGACAAGGGCAATGGTCGTCCCCACAGCCCCCGTGCCGCTGCGCGCCTCGAGTCTTACCGGATTGGTGTCATAGAGGGCAGTGAATCTGTGTCGGCTTCGGTTGAGCCGGAGTCGCCTTTCACCAGTGCACCCGCGGATACCGTTGATAGTCGTTCGGAGCAGATGATGCTGGCCCTTGCGCCTGGCACCTATCTGGATGGCACCTACCGGGGCAACTTTATTGATCGTGGTCAGATTCAGGTCAGCCTGCAATTCCGGCTGGAGAATGGGCATATCAAGGCCATGTCTTACCGGCATCTGGTCTATGGCGACGAAAACTATCTGACGATGGAGGAGGGTGCTGAGCTCTACCCGGTCCTGCGTCAGTATCAGCAAATCAGCGAGCACCTGGAGGAAGCGCCGTTGACTGCAATCTTCCAGCTGTATCAGCCCGGAAACGTGGTAGATGATATTGATGGATATTCCGGTGCTACTTTGCGGGGATCGAAGGTGCTGAGCGCCATTCGGGATGGACTGAACCGGGGCGTGTATGCCTGGTAGATCGGCTAAACTTACAGCTGAAAAATGGGTGCAAATCCGCCTCCGGGTGTCCGAAAATTAGTGACCTGGTGCCTATCCTGATTGATACCGGCAAAGGTTCCGGACTCATGATTCAGGTCAATCCCTGTTGATGTTTAGGCAATGGGAAGTGATTTTTCAGCTCCAGTTCAGTTTCATGGTCTTTACTGAACATGGTGCAGTTCAATGTAGATGTTAAGGAGGATCTCATGAACAAATTCAGTCGATTAATCGCGTGTTCCGTACTCGTGGCAGCGCCCGCGCTAGTATTTGCCCAGGGAAATTCCCAGCAAATGCCCCATGGGGGCATGATGAACCAGGAACAGATGCAACAAATGCATGAAAATATGTCGCAGATGCAGTCCATGATGCAGCAAATGCCTAATGCAGACTCTCAGCAAGAGCGCCAGCGGCTGATGCAACAGCACATGGAAGCCATGCAGGAACACATGGGCATGATGCGCGGCGGCATGATGGGCCAGGGCATGATGGGCCAGGGCATGATGAATAATCAGGGCCAGGGCATGATGAATAACCAGGGCCAGGGCATGATGAATAACCAGGGCCAGGGCATGATGAACAACCAGGGCCAGGGCATGATGAACAACCAGGGTCAGGGCATGATGAATAATCAGGGCCAGGGTCAAGGCAAGAAGCAGTCTGGCAATGGCCAGGGCAACCGCGCTGGTGGTGCCGGTATGGATAACGAGCAGCGTCTGAAGATGATGGAGAATCGCATGAACCAGATGCAGCTCATGATGGAACAGATGTTGGAGCATCAACGCCAACTGAACCGGAATTGATCTCTGTCCCGCAACCGGTTGGCGCGTATGTGGTAGCGTAAGGCCTTTCGTAACTCTTTTCTGAAGAAACGGAGGCTGATGTGCTGGAACGGCTGCAGCGCCGGCTTGGGCTCCAGACTATACCTGGGGTGTTTTTCACCTCTGCTGGGGTGGCTACTTTGTTTGTCGCCCTGGCGGTCCCGTTTGATCAGCTCGTAGCCGACAGTTTCGGGCTACTTACTGGCTGGGTGGCCCGTAATCTGGGCTGGTTCTATATCCTCGCCGTTACTTCGTTACTGGTGTTCCTGCTTGGACTGGCTGTGAGCCGCTACGGCAATATCCGCCTGGGAGCCGACGATAGCCGCCCCGACTATTCCAACCTGACCTGGTTCACGATGCTCTTTGCCGCCGGCATCGGCACCATACTTATGTTCTGGGGCGTAGCAGAGCCTGTCTCCCATTTCGCCAATCCGCCCTTTGAGGGTGTGCAGCCGGGTTCGGAAAGGGCTGCCAGTGATGCCATGACCGTAGCGCTCTATCACTTCGGCCTGCATACCTGGACCATCTTTGCCATGCCGGGACTGGCGATCGGCTACTTTGCCTACCGGCACAACCTGCCCATGCGCATCAGCAGCCTGTTCTATCCGATTCTCGGCGAGCGGGCCTTCGGGCCCTGGGGTTGGGCGGTGGATGTGATTGCCGTACTCGGTACCCTGTTTGGCGTGGCAACGTCGCTGGGGCTGGGGACGCTGCAACTGAACAGTGGTCTCAACTATCTTTTTGATGTGCCATCTACTGGCCTGGTCCAGGTCATTCTGATTGCGACCATTTCCAGTATCGCCGCTACCTCGGTGGCTCTCGGCCTGGATAAGGGAGTGCGCCGGTTGTCGCAGCTCAACATTGTGCTGGCCATTGTTCTGCTCGTATTCGTGCTCGCCGTCGGGCCGACCGTGTTTATTGCCGAGGGAATGGTCCAGAGCGTGGGTGATTATTTTGATGCCTTGCCCTGGTTGGCCTTCTGGACCGAGACCTTCAAGGAAACGGACTGGCAGCGGCAATGGACCCTGTTCTACTGGGCCTGGACCATCTCCTGGGCACCCTATGTCGGGATTTTCATTGCCCGGATTTCGCGGGGGAGGACCATCCGTGAGTTCGTTGCCGGTGTTCTGTTTGCTCCCACAGCCTTCACGCTGGTGTGGTTCGGGATCTTCGGGTTATCCGCCATTCAGGTGGAAATGAACGGGCAGATCGCGCTGTCCGAACAGGTGCAGCAGGACCCCTCAGTGGCCATTTTTGCTTTCCTGGAAGCCTTTCCGCTTGCGGAAGCGGCATCGGCCCTGAGTGTCGTCATCATTGTGATTTTCTTTACCACGTCATCCGACTCCGCCTCCCTGGTTATCGATATGCTGACACGGCGGGACGATCAGCCGTCTCTGGTGCGCCAGCGGATCTTCTGGGCGGCAGCCCAGGGTGTCATCGCCGCCACTCTGCTGTTGGCAGGTGGGCTCGATGCCCTGCAGAACGTGATCACCTCCCTGGGCCTGCCCTTCTGTATTTTACTGATTTTCATGGCGGTGGCTCTGTTCCGGGCACTGCGGGCAGATTACCGGGGATACAGTATCAATGAACTGGTCCAGGGACGGGCTTTCCCGGAAGTAGTGGCCACTTCCGAAACGAAACAGGAGCACGAATATGTATCGGAAACTGTTAATCGCCATTGATCCGGACGACGACGGTGAGGGCAAACGTGCGCTTGCGGCTGCTATGGATCTTTTGGACGAGGACGGTGAGCTTCACCTTGCCAGTGTCTACAGCCCGGGCGGTGGCGGTTTTTTCCCGCATGTGACGGAAGAGGCGCCGGAAAAGAAAGAGGCCGAGGTCCGGGAGGTGCTGGACCTTCTTGTGCGAAAATATCTGCCCCTGAACCGCAGCGCAAGCCTGCACGTGGTGGCAGGTAACGCTGGCCAAAAACTGGTGGGCCTGGCGGGCCAGCTCTGTGCAGATCTGTTGATGCTGGTATCCCGTGGCAGCAGCGGACACTGGCCGATGCGCCGGGCGACTGTGGAGTATGTTTCGGTGAATGCCCCGTGTCCGGTACTCGTGCTGCCGTCTCTGGAAAAGTCCGGGCCCGAGGCGGGGGAAAAGCAAGCGATTGACTGATCGCCCAATAGGCTCTGGTCAGAGCATTATTCTGACCAGAGTTCTGCGTGACTTGCTTTGCCTCCTGCGCTCGTCATACTGGCTTTAAGGGTTCCTGGTTTTTCCGATTGGCCAGGAACTCGGGCCGCGGCTTGTTGCCGCAATACGGCTCTTCCAGCGTGTTGTGAACGCTGTTGTAGACGAAGAACAGATTGCTTCGTGGCCAGCACGACATATTCACGTTGGAGCCATGCAGGGTGTTGCACTCGAATATGATCAGCGAACCCGGGGGCCCTTTGGGCGCCTCAATTGAGTTCTCGTCCATCAGCCTGGTCAGGCTCGCGGCATCAGGAACACCCAGGCTCTGGGATTTGAGCGATTCCTTGTAGTTGTCCTCCGGCGTGCGGCCAACACAGGGAATGAAGTACTTCTGGGAACCCGGAATCAGCATCAGCGGGCCGTTGAACTCGTTGTTGTCGGTCATCACAATGGAGCAGCTCAGGCAGCGCATCCGTGGCATGCCGTCCTCGCTGTGCCAGGTTTCAAAGTCCGAGTGCCAGTTGAATCCCTTGCCCTTGAAGCCGGGCTTGTAATTGATCCGTGACTGATGGATGTAAACCTCGCTGTCCAGCAGCTGGTGAACGATGTCCAGCAGATGCGGGTCACGGGTCAGCCGGTCGAAGCGCTCCGATATCTCATGAATACCAAAGATGGAGCGAATCTCTTCCTTACCCGGTTCAAGAATGGTCCCTTCGGACAGCTTGAGGTCCTCATCTTCCTCATAATCCTTCAGTTCTTTGATGAAGGCGTCCATCTCGTCCTTGGAAAAGAAGGAATCAAAGAACAGAAATCCGTTCTCATCGAATTCGCGCACCTGCTCCCTGGATAACGGGCCGTCGGAGAGCCTTTCTTCTGGCGTATGTACCACCGGGTCCAGTCTTTCGAACATGCCCAGCTTTCGCTCAAGGCGAGTCGGAAAAAGGTCCTGTGAACGTGACATAAATGTCCTCCTTATCAGGTAACAAGTACTAGAGTTATGGTTGAAATGGTGGTTTTCAACTGTGGAACCTGGCGAGGGCCACCCTTGAAACACTGCAGAATGAGTCCACGGTCATAGTAAAGCACTGGGCTTACCGAACTATTTAATCAGCTTACGGAGGGATCCCGATGACACGAAGCACCTCGAAAACTGCAACCGGAAATTCAACCCCGCCAGGGCAATCCTCATCGCGCCGGGTTTATCTTGTCGATGGTGCACGCACCCCGTTCCTCAAGGCCAAGGGGCGTCCCGGTCCGTTCTCGCCAGTTGATCTCGCCGTTCAGTGTGGGCGCCCTCTATTATTGCGACAGCCAATACCGGCGGACGCCTATGACCAGGTCATTCTTGGCTGTGTCAACGTGGTGCCATCAGAAATGAACCCGGCAAGGATTGCTGCCCTGCGCCTGGGCATGGGGGAAGCCATGCCCGCGTTTACGGTGCAGATCAATTGCGGTTCCGGCATGCAGTCCATTGATACCGCCTACAAATACATTCGTGATGGCGACAGCGATCTGATTCTGGCGGGCGGCACCGATGCTCTCAGCCATGCCCCCATGGTTCTGCAGACAGAGGCCGTGGAATGGCTGGCGGGGCTGAATGCGGCCTCGTCTCCCCAGGAATATGCCCGCCAGATTGGCCAGTTCAGCCCGAAGGACTTCAAACCGGAAATCAGCCTGGCCAAGGGGCTCACCGACCCCATTGTCGGTTTGAGTATGGGCCAGACAGCAGAGGTTTTGGCTCAGCAGTTCAATATTACCCGGCAGGAAGCGGATGAGTATGCCGTATCAAGCCACCAGCGCCTTGCCCGGGCGCAGGAGGAAGGCTGGCTGGATGATGAGGTTGTGCCAGCCGTATCGCCGGAAGGAGAATTGTTCCGGCAGGATGATGGCGTGCGCGCCGACACATCCGCCGAAGCCCTTGCCAAGCTCAAGGCGGCCTTCGAGCCGCCGTTCGGACAGGTGACGCCCGGGAACAGTTCCCAGGTCACTGACGGAGCCTCCTGGATGATATTGGCATCCGAGGAGGCGGTGAAAAAATATGGGCTCAAGCCCAGGGCGGTTCTGGTCGACAGCGAATGGGCTGCCCTCGACCCCAAGATCATGGGCCTTGGCCCGGTGCTCAGTTCCACCGCCCTGCTGAAACGACACAACGCCGGCCTTAACGACATTGACCTGTGGGAAATCAACGAAGCGTTTGCAGCCCAGGTGCTGGCCTGCACCAGAGCCTGGGATGACCCGGAGTTCTGCAAGGTAGCCCTGGGGCTGGACAAGCCCATGGGCAAACTGGATCCCGAGCGCCTGAATATCGATGGCGGTGCTGTAGCCATGGGCCACCCGGTTGGCACCAGCGGTAACCGTATTGTCCTGCACCTGATGAACGCCTTGCACCGCAAGGGCCTCAAGCGGGGCATTGCCACCGAATGTATTGGTGGTGGTCAGTCCGGAGCCATGCTGATTGAGGCCGTTTAATGCCGGCCATGGCAACGCCCGACACAGCATCTTTGCATTAGCCACAAGATTCAGGAGGCAACAATGACAGGTCATATTCTGAAAGCCCTGAGTGCCCGTGAGATGGCCCGGGGACCGTTTGAGAACGCTGATACTGGAACACAGGCGGGCAAGTGGCAGCACTGGCACCTTGCTCGGGATGATAAAGACGTCGCCTGGCTGATTTTTGACAAAAAGGACGCCGCAGCCAACGTACTCTCTGCGGGGGTTCTTGAAGAACTCGGCAGGATTGTGGAGGAGCTTGAGAGCAAGCCGCCAAAGGGTTTGGTGTTACGCTCTACCAAGCCCACAGGCTTTTGTCTCGGGGCGGATATCTCCGAATTTTCCAAACTCGAGTCGGAGGCGGAGGTAGTGGACAAGCTTACCGAAGCCCATGAGGTGGTTGACCGGCTTGAGGCGCTGTCATTTCCCACCATTGCGGTTATCCATGGCTCTTGCCTGGGTGGCGGCCTGGAACTGGCCCTGGCGTGTGATTACCGGTTTGCCATTCCGGGCGCCAAGCTGGGCTTCCCTGAAGTGCAACTGGGGCTGCATCCTGGCCTGGGCGGGACCGCCCGCTTCACCCAGCTGGTGGACCCCATTGAGGCCATGACCATGATGCTGACTGGCAAGACGGCCCCGGATTTCAAGGCAAAGAAGTTGGGGCTCGTTGATCAGATAGTGGAGGAGCGTCACGTTGGGGCAGCAGTCGAGGCGGCGATTGCCGGCGAGATTGAACAGAGCAGCAGTGGCATGCGTGGCAAGGTGCTCTCCACCAAGCCGGCGAGGCAACTGCAAACCCGCCAGATGCGCTCACAAGCGGCCAAAAAGGCGCCTCCTCAGCATTATCCTGCCCCCGAAGCACTGATTGAGTTATGGGAACAGTTCGGTGGGGATTCCGGCCCATCCATGCGCAAGGAGGAAATCGCCTCGTTTGCCAGACTGATGATGACTGACACCTCACGCAACCTGGTCAAGGTGTTTTTCCTGCGCGAAAAGATGAAAGGCCTGACCCGGACCGGGGCCGAACCCGTCAAGCATGTGCACGTGGTCGGTGCCGGTGCGATGGGGGCTGACATTGCGGGTTGGTGTGCCTTTCAGGGGTTGAGTGTCACCCTCTTTGATATGGAGCCGGAGAAGTTGGCAGCCGCGGTGGGAAAGCTGTCTGAGCTGTGTGAAACGAAGCACCGTTCGGAATCCCAGCGCCGGGATATCCTCGACCGCCTCACGCCGGATTTTGCCAACCGTGGTGTTGAATATGCGGATCTGGTGATTGAGGCTGTGCCCGAGAAGGCGGATATCAAACAGAAGGTCTACGAAGACGTGGAGCCCAGGCTGAAGCAGGGCGCCATTCTGGCCACCAATACCTCCAGTATTCCTCTGGAAACGCTGGGTGAGAAACTCAAGGACCCGAAACGCCTGGTTGGTCTGCACTTCTTTAATCCGGTTGCCCTGATGCCATTGGTTGAAGTGGTCAACCACGACCAGGCTGATAAGAAAGTGCTGGATCGGGCCCTGGCCTTTGTTGGTCAGATTGACCGGTTGCCGGCCCCGGTTGAAACCGCGCCTGGCTTCCTGGTAAACCGGGCGCTGACGCCTTACCTGGTGGAAGCCATGGTCATGCTGGATGAAGGCGTTCCCGCCGAGAGCATCGACCGGGTGGCGGAAGAGTTCGGTATGCCCATGGGGCCGATAGAGCTGGCCGACCAGGTAGGCCTGGATATTTGCCTGAGTGTGGCTGACATGCTGCGTGAGCGGCTGGATACCGATATGCCGCCGGCACCGGACTGGCTCAGGCAGAAGGTTGAGGACGGCAAGCTGGGCAAGAAATCGGGAGAAGGCCTGTACCAGTGGAAAAAAGGCAAAGCCGACAAGCAGGGCAATACCGATGCAGCTCCGGACGGCACCCTTGACCGGTTGCTGTTACCCATGCTGAATGCCTGCATGGCCTGCCTGCGCGAGGGCGTGATCGAGGATGAGGCCCTGGCAGATGGCGCAATGATCTTCGGTACCGGCTTCGCCCCCTTCCGTGGCGGCCCCATGAACTACGCCCATAACCGTGGCTTTGACGATATCCGGGAATCACTGGAATCCCTGGCAAATAGTCATGGGGACCGGTTCAAACCGGATGCAGGTTGGTTGGATAAGGGGTCACCCGGGTAATGTGCAAATTCATACCAGGGTGGGGCCCATGACTGACAACACGGAGAGTGACAGTTCTCCGGCTGTATTCATGCAGCGGCTCTGGCTGTTCTCACGCAGGGTGTTGCGTAATTTTTTGCGCAACCGGGGAGTTCTGCTGGCAGGAGGCGTGGGCTACAACGTGCTTCTGTCAGCGGTGCCCCTGCTGGCCTTGCTGGGGGTTCTGCTGACCCGCGTGGTGGAACAGGAGCAACTGCTGGAAGTCATGGCGATCCAGGCGCAGCACTTTGCGCCCGCCCACGCGGACGTGTGGCTGGAGGCGGTGCGTGCTTTCATGGATTCGCGGGACATTATCGGAATTGCGGGTATTCCGGTCCTGCTTTTCTTCAGTTCATTTGCTTTCCGGATGCTGGAAGACTCGATTGGCATTATCTTCCACCGCCCGGAAAACCCCCGGCGCAGCTTCTGGCTTTCCGCCGTGCTTCCCTTTGCGTTCATGCTGGTGTTGGGCGCTGGTCTGTTTACACTGACTCTGGTGTTTGCCTTCGTCAACACGCTCTACGAGGAGCCGGGCCTTCTCCTTTACCTGCTCAGCTTTGTCAGTGTCTTTCTCATGTTCAGTGCCATCTACAAGGTCCTGCCCATTGTCCGTATATCGCCACGCAGGGCAGTGATCGGAGGGCTTGTGGCTGCCATCCTGTGGGAGGCGACACGGCTGGTCATGATGTATTACTTTCTTAATATCTCGTTCGTCAACGTGGTGTACGGGTCATTGGCAACCATTATTGTCCTGCTGATCAGCCTCGAGGTGGGATCCATCATCCTGTTGCTGGGAGCCCAGGTAATTGCAGAGCTGGAGCTCAGTGAGCGGGCTGGTTTGCCATGGTATATCAGCCTGGACTTTGAGTAGGCAGGGGCACGGGTTATCGCCAGGTTGAGGGCCTGATTCAGGGGGCTGTGCTAGTCTTGCTGCAGACCGAACAGGGAGTGGTTTATGCACTTTTTCCGAGCCTTTTGCCTGCGTGCAGGAACCTTCTACCTTGTGTGGTGGGTGATGACCGAAGGGGACTCGTCGGGCCTGGGTCCCGGCGCAGCCATCGTTGTGCTGGTGAGCATACTCTCCTGCAGGCTCTACCCACCCTCCCGCCACACGCTTCACCCCGTCGGGGCTCTGGCATTTGCCGGTTTCTTCATCTTCCGGTCAGTGGTGGCGGGCGCGGATGTTGCGCGTCGCCTGCTTTCTCCATCGCTACCGGTCAATCCTGGCTACCTCACGGTCAGGACCAGTCTGCCCGCAGGTGGCCCCCGCTGGCTGTTGGCGAACACCCTGTCACTGATGCCCGGCACTCTCAGTGTGCGGTTACGGGGTGCAGGACTGGAACTTCACTGCCTCGACCTGGACCTCCCCATTGACGAAGACGTTCGCTCCACTGAGCGTAAGGTTGCAGGCGTCTTCGGTTTGAAAGAAGCGAAGGCTGAGGAGGGCGCTTCATGACCCTGATGCTGAATATCGTTGCGGTATTCCTGCTGGGGAATCTGCTTGTGGCGCTTGTGCGTATCTGGCGCGGGCCGCACCCCGCCGACCGCATGCTGGCCTCCCAGCTGTTTGGAACCACGGGCGTGGCCCTGTTGCTAGTTTTGGCAGAAGCCCAGGCCATGGCGTCGCTGAGGGATGTGGCCCTCATTCTGGCGTTGTTGTCGGTGCTTGCGGTTGTCGCCTTTGTCACCCGGGTTGTAGGGATCGACAAGGCCACAGAGGAAACTCCGCCAGGCCGTAAAGAGAGCGCCCATGATTGAATCGGTCATTCTGGCGACCCAGGTTTTGCTCATGGTGGCAGGATGCCTGTTCTTTGGCGTTGGCACCCTCGGGCTGTTTCGTTTTTCGGATACCCTGTGCCGAATCCATGCCCTCACCAAGGTTGACAACCTGGGGCTCGGGTTTATTGCCCTGGCGCTGTTGCCCCTGGCGCCATCGACGGCAGCAGGGTTCAAGGTGGTGTTGATCTGGATTGTGGCACTGGCAGCCAGTGCCACCTCGGCGCACCTGGTTGCCCGGGCCGTCAGGTCTGGAGAGAAAGCCGGTATCGAGAAGGACAGCCGTAATGATTGAGTGGTTACTGGATGGGTTGCTGGTACTGGCGCTGGTGGTGACCGCCGTGGCGGCCCTCTGGTCCAGGAACCTGTTTCGGGCAGTGGTGGTTTTCATCGCTTTCGGCGTGCTGATGGCGGTGGCGTGGGTCCGTTTGCAGGCACCCGATATTGCCCTGGCGGAAGCGGCTATTGGCGCCGGGCTTACCGGTGTGCTCCTGCTGGATGCTGTCAGCCACCTTGCCAGCAAGCGGCCCCGAGTGCAGAAGCAAGAAGGCGGCAGCCGATGATTCGCACGGTTCGGGCCCTTGCTGTTGCTGTGGCATGCCTTGCATTCACAGGTCTTCTGGGAGCCAGCATCTGGACGATCGCTGGCAACTCCACCCCGGTGAATCTGCCGCAACTGTTGTCTGAAAACCTGGAGCGCAGCGGAGTGGAGCATCCGGTCACCGCAGTGCTACTGAATTTCCGCAGTTACGATACCCTGCTTGAGATCGGTGTTCTGGTTATTGCCGGCATCGCCGGTATATCCATGGCGAAAACCGCATCGCTTGAGGACCCGGAGGTGCGCACCTCGGACTCACTGCTTTATGCCCTGCAGCGCTGGTTCGTGCCGTTGATGCTGGTGCTGGCGGGCTACCTGCTGTGGGCCGGCTCTGACCGGCCCGGCGGCGCATTTCAGGCCGGCGCTGTGCTGGCTGCCACGGGTGTACTGATGCGCCTGGGTGGCGTTCCCATGGAGTTTCTCCGCCCCGGGCTGCTGTTACGAATAGGCCTTGCGCTGGGCTTTACGGTGTTTCTGCTGGTGGCGGTGGCAAGTGCCATCGGAGGTGATGCCTTCCTGGCCTATCCGCCGGGCATGACGAAAATCCTGATTGTGGTTATCGAATCGGTTCTGACCCTGTCCATTGCCATGGTGCTGCTGGCGTTGTTTGTGTCCGCTCCAGTCAATGACGCTGAGGACCCCGAGGAGGGTTCGTCATCATGACGGCGCCGCTGTTGTATGCGCTGGCGGGAGCCATGCTGTGCGGCATCGGCCTGTTCGGCCTGTTGTGGTTGTCGCACCTGCTTCGCAAGCTACTGGCTTTCAATATCATGGGATCCGGTGTGTTTCTGGTGATGGTGGGCCTGCCCCAGCACCAGGGCGGGCCGGATCCGGTGCCCCAGGCCCTGGTGCTGACTGGCATTGTGGTAGCCATCGCCGCCACTGCACTGGCGGTCGTGTTGATACGGCGTTATTACCATCTTTCCGGCATGACGAGCCTTGAGGGTGACCCTGCCTCCCGGGAGGGCGGTGCGGAATGACATTGTGGCTGATGGCCGGTTTGCTGTTCACTCCGCTGGCCTGGGCGGTGCTGACGCTGCTGACGGACTTTACCCGGGGGAGGCTGGTTACCTGGGGCGGTATTCTGGTCCAGGTACTGGTGTCGCTGGGCCTTTGGCTGGTGGTCTCCCGGGACGGTGGATTCTATTACGCCCTGGGTGGCTGGCAGGCGCCGCTGGGCATCGAGCTTCGTGTTGACGGGCTCGCAGTCACTTTCGTGTTGCTGACCGCTGTGGTGGCCAGTGCCTGCGGTTTTCATGCCGGAGTCTATATCGATCCGGACAAGCCCTGGCACCGGTATTTCTGGCCCCTGTTCTGGTTTCTCTGGTCCGGGCTGAACGCGGTCTGGCTGGGCGGCGATCTGTTCAACCTCTATGTCGGGCTGGAGCTGATCAGTCTCTCGGCCGTTGGCCTGGTAGCCCTGGGTGGCAAAGCCGGGGCGTTGCGGGCGTCACTCAGATATTTGTTGGCGGCATTGCTGGGATCGCTGGCCTATCTGCTTGGCGTCGCATTGATCTACGGGCAGTTCGGCACTTTGTCCATTGCGGGCATTGTGTTCTGGCTGGAGGAACATCCTGTGCCGGCAGGTTCCAGTCTGGCGCTTGCGCTGATGGTCGCCGGCCTCGCTCTGAAAACGGCTCTGTTCCCTCTGCACCGCTGGCTGCCCCCGGCTCATGGCATTGCCAAATCTCCGGTCAGTGCGTTGCTGTCTGCGCTGGTGGTGAAGGCCTCCTTTTACATCGCGGCCAGATTGTGGCTGGAACTTGGCGAGCCGCTCGGTAATCTGGCAGCGGCACAGCTGGTCGGTCTGCTGGGTAGCGCGGCCGTTGTGTGGGGCAGCTGGCTAGCATGTCGGCAGATGGAACTGAAGCAGGTGGTGGCCTATTCCTCCGTGGCCCAGATCGGTTACCTGTTTCTCTTGTTCCCGCTGACCTATTCGGTGTCTGAATCGGTATCGCTGCAGGCCCAGCAAGGCATCACTCTGCAGGTCATCAGCCATGCCCTGGCCAAGGCCGCGATGTTCCTGGCTGCCGGCAACCTGGTCCTTTCCACGGGCAGTAGACGCGTGGATGCCCTGACTGGTGTGAGCCGCTTCCTGCCGTTTTCCCTGTTCTCCTTTGCTCTGGCCGGGGTGTCCTTGATGAGCCTGCCACCGAGCGGCGGATTTGCAGCCAAATGGTTGCTATTACAGGCCAGCCTTGGCAGTGGCCAGTGGTGGTGGGTGCTGGTGTTACTGGTCGGCGGTCTGCTTTCTGCGGTCTATGTGTTCCGGATTTGCCGCGCTTCTTTTCTGGAAAGCCCGGAGACGAACCAGTTCTACCACCCACACAGGAGCCTGGAGATAATCCCGATGATCCTGGCGTTGCTTTCTCTCGGGCTCGGGCTGGTGTCGGCGGAGGTGCTGTCAGTGATGGCGTTACCGTTCGAAGAGGAGGGCTCGCCATGACGTTGAACGCCTGGATACCGGTGTTCGCCCTGATGACCTCGCTGATTGCTTCGCTGGTAATCTTTGCCTTACCTGAAAAAGGGTACCGTTTGCGGACAGCGGTGAACCTGGTGGCCGCTCTGCTGAAACTCGGGCTGGTGGTTGTGATGGTCCGGGGTGTTTTCCTTGGAGTTGACTATGGGGTGAGCTTCACCATGGTGCCAGGTGTGACTTTCGTACTGAAAGCTGATGCCTTCTCGATGATGTTTGCAGGGCTATCGGCGGTGCTATGGTTGCTGACCACCATCTACGCCGTCGGCTATCTTGAAGATTCACCCAACCGCAGCCGGTTTTTTGGTTTTTTCAGTCTGTGCGTAGCCAGCACCATGGGCATTGCCCTGGCAGGCAACCTGTTCACCTTCTTCCTGTTCTACGAAATGCTGACGCTGTCCACCTATCCGCTGGTGGTGCACCGGGGCACCGAAACGGCGCTGAAAGCGGGGCGGACCTATCTGATCTACACGCTCACCGGGGGCGCAGTGTTGCTGCTGGCGATTGCCTGGCTCCATGGCGTTGCCGGTGATCTGCCGTTCCGTGAAGGTGGCCATTTCATCGATGCCGATCCTGACATTCACCGTTCCCTGATCCTGATTTTCATGTTGCTTGTAGCCGGGCTGGGGGTAAAAGCGGCGATTTTCCCCCTCCATGGCTGGCTGCCCCAGGCGATGGTGGCGCCGGCCCCGGTCAGTGCGCTTCTGCACGCCGTGGCGGTGGTCAAGGCCGGTGCTTTTGGTATTGTGCGGGTGGTTTACGACATCTATGGCGTTGAGGCGTCGTCCGCGTTGGGCCTACTGGAACCTCTGTCCTGGCTGGCGGCATTCACCATCCTTTATGCGTCAGTCCGGGCGCTGAGGCAGGTTGATCTGAAACGGCGCCTGGCATTTTCTACCGTGAGCCAGGTGTCCTACATCATTCTTGGGGTCTCGATTTTCGGGCCGGTTGCTGCTGTCGGCGGCCTGGTTCATCTGCTGCATCAGGGCATCATGAAAATCACGCTGTTTTTCTGTGCCGGCAACTACGCCGAAACACTGGGCATTCATCGCATCGATGAAATGGACGGTGCCGGGCGGCGGATGCCCGGCACTTCGGTGGCCTTTACTATCGGTGCCTTTGGCATGATCGGCGCGCCACCATTGGCCGGCTTTATTACCAAATGGACCATGGGCAGCGGGTCGCTGGCGGTGAATATGGACTGGGTGGTTGTGGTGCTGGTATTCAGTAGCCTGCTCAATGCCGCTTACTTCCTGCCTGTTCTGTACCGGTTGTGGTTCCGTGAGGCAGGAGTCACCTGGCCCCACGAACGACATTGGGGACGCCTGGAAACCAGCGCCTGGTTGTACTGGCCGCCGCTACTGACAGCCGCAATGACCGTAATGGTGGGTGTGCTGGCATCGCTGCCTTTCAGCCCGCTGTCCTGGGCTGAACTGATTATGCTGCGGGAGTACGCACCATGATGCTTCCTGGGTCGGTTCTGGTGCTTGTCGCGGTATGTTTGCCGTTGCTGTATCCGGCGATGGCTCTGCATGCGGGATGGGTGCGGGCGATGCGGTACGTCTTGCCCGTGCTGCCACTGCCGGCACTGTTGTTGGCACTTGGCAGTGAGCCTGGCTGGCAACTGGAAATGCCATGGTTGCTCAACGGCGGACTGTGGGCAATGGATGAGCTGCGCAGGCTGTTCCTGTTGCTGACCGCGGTTCTATGGCTGGTCGCGGGTATCTATGCAGTGGGCTACCTGACGTCCCACCATCTGAGGCGATTCTGTGTGTTCTGGGGGCTGACCCTGGCGGGTAATCTGGGCCTGACGGTGGCCGTGGATATTGGCAGCTTCTACAGCTTCTTCGCGTTAATGACCTTTGCCGGCTATGGCCTGGTGGTGCATGAGGGAACAAACGAGGCCATTCGCGCCGGGCGCGTCTACCTGGTGATGGCGGTGCTGGGGGAAATGGCCATTCTGATGGGGTTGCTGCTGGCATCTGCTGCCGCCGGCAGCCAGATGCTTGCGGATCTGCCAGAAGGCATCGCCGCTTCGCCCCGCAGGGATCTGATCATGGCGCTGTTGATAGCGGGTTTCGGGGTTAAAGCCGGTTTGCCTCTGCTGCATTTCTGGCTGCCATTGGCCCATCCTGTGGCTCCAACACCTGCCAGCGCGGTGCTTAGCGGAGCCATGATCAAGGCCGGGTTGCTTGGGTGGCTGGTTACACTGCCATTTGGTGAAGCTGCCTTGCCAGGGTGGGGCGCTCTGATGATAGTAGCGGGGGCAGTGGGGGCAATCGGTGCCGCAGTGGTGGGCGTCTGCCAACAGCGGCCCAAGGCGGTACTGGCCTATTCCAGTATCAGCCAGATGGGGCTGATGGTGCTGATGGTGGGCGTCGCGTTGGCTGACTCCGGGCGGGCACCGGTGCTATTTCCCGTGATTGCCTTGTACGCCCTTCATCATGGTCTGGCCAAGGGTAGCCTGTTCCTGTCTGCAGGGATGTCGCTGCCGGCAGGCGCGATTCCCCGTGCGGGTGCCTGGATATTGATTGCATTGCCCGGTCTGTCCCTGGCCGGGCTGCCGTTCACCAGCGGCGCGCTTGCGAAACTGGCCATGAAAGAAGGTCTGTTGGAAAACCGGCTGGAGCTTGCTCTGGCAAGTTACCTGTCTCCGCTGATGGCGGCCGGGGTGGTAGCTACGCTGTTACTGGTTTTAAGATATTTGTGGATACTGGCAGGTAAACTCGAGATTGGCGACAACCCGCCAATGCTGGTGGCCGGATGGCTGACAGCGATTGGCGTGAGTCTCGTTGCCTTCTGGTGGATGCCCTGGGACGTCGGCGGCCTGGTCGAGTCACCGGTCTGGTTGCCAGCGCCGTATCAGCTATGGGCCCTGTTATGGCCGATGCTGATTGCCTCTGGTCTGGCCCTGTTGACGGTGCTGGCAAGCTGGCTGGTCAAACAGCGATAACTGGTCACTGGAGGTAGTTCTGGCACCCCGGTTTCCTGGTGGCAGAACAGTCTTCGGATATTGTGGCTGGCTTTCAGTTGCCGGAGCGCGTCGGTGACTTTGCCTTTTCTGATAACGAGTCGGTTTCCGGACTTGATCAACTGCCGGGCGAGGTCTGCGAGGGACTCCTGTATAAAAGCCCACTGGCGCTCGCTGGTATCGGGAAGTTGCCAGTAATCGTCCTCGACGATGTAAAGAGGAATCACCGGTTCACCGAGCCGTGCCGCTGCCGCCAGTGGCTCATGATCCCGTGTCCGGAGATCGCGCTTGAACCAGACCACCGTTGTCATGGTGCCTGCCTCCGGCTGCGACGGCAGCGCTCACTGCAGTAGCGAACGTTGTCCCAGTCCCGGGCCCACTTCTTGCGCCAGGAGAAGGGGCGCTCACAGACGGGGCAGTTTTTTTCGGGAAGGTCTGGTTTATTGTGCATGGTAAAAACCCATAACTGGCAGGACATGTCGGGCAATAAGTACGCTGAAACTCTGTCGGCGGACCTGAGCGCTGGCGTTTACGTGATCTTTACGATTTACCGGTGCCTATCGGATTTTTTCGTTCTAGTATGGGGGAAATCAGTAGTGCACAACCGGGAGAAACGTCATGCGCCTGCTGTTATCGATCAGATTGTTGTGGCTTGTCTTGCTGCCGGGCCTGGTTGTCTTGCCCGGCACCGGTAATGCTGCCTTTCGTTGTGGTTCCTCATTGGTGATCCATGTTGAGACCACCAAGAAACTGCGGGGATATTAACTGTGACGAGATTCAGCGATGGATTGCCTGCACCATCAGTGCTGATGTTCGACTGGCACGGCACGTTGGTGGATACCCACGACGCCATGTTCAGTGCCATGGAAGAGATGCTTCCGCAGCTGGAGGATCTGGGCCTGGTGGACAGGTTGTTACCTGAAGACAAATGCCGCACCGCCGATGACGCTCGCCTGGTGCGTTACATCCGGATATTCCGTCGCTTGCATCCGCGGATTCTGGCGGAGCGGCGGGTATCCCGTACCGATATTTTCAATGCCATCTTTGGTGACGACAAAGAGGCCAGGTTGATAGCCCACGAGGCCTACAATCACTGCTACCGAAAATATTTCGGAAAGGTAAAGCCGTTCCAGCAGGGCGCTTACGAATACCTTACGGCTCTGAAAGAGATGGGACTCCGGCTCGCGGTGTCGACTAACCGCAACCGGGAGTTTCTGGATAAAGAGCTGAAAATGGTCGACGAAGGGCGCTGGCAGAACCTTTTTGATGTCACGGTCTGCGCCGATGACGTGACCGAGTACAAACCCGATCCCGAAGTCATCACCCGCGCCCTGGAGAAGCTGGGTCTGCCGGTGGACCAGCGGGCCTGGTATGTGGGCGACAGTTATGTGGACATGCTCACCGCCAACCGGGCGGGAGTTTCGGGAGTTTTCTATAACGGCGCCTGCTGGGAGTCCGGGCGGATTGACAGTTGGTTCAGTCACCGGGATGCGCCTTCGGCGATTCTCGACAGCTTTGAGGATCTGATCAACCTGCTGGCACTGCTTGAACGCCAGGAGCCGAATGCTTTTAGGGCACCCCCTGCCGAAGTTCGCCCAAGACCTTACCCGCGCCCGGAACCTCCCCAGCCTCGTATTGAGCCGGACTGGCATCCTGCGGTTGTCAGTCTGATTCGGCCATCGGTGGTGTTGTTTGACTGGCATGCGACTCTGGTGGATACCCTGGACGCCATGTACCACGCGGTGGATGACATGTTTCCCGAATTTGAGGAACTGGGGCTGACAGACCGGATGCTGGCACCGGAAGACAGTAAAACTCCCGAGGATGCCCGCCTGGTGGCCTATGTTCGAGAGTTTGCGAAACTGCACCCCAAGGTGCGGGCGGACCGCAAGATCTCACGGACGGATATTTTTGAAGTGCTGTTCGGTGAAGACCAGGACGCGAAACAGATTGCCCATAAGGTGTTCAACCGTCATTACCGGGAACACTACGGTACGGTGAAAGCCTTTGAGCCCAAAGTGCGGGCCGTGCTTGAGGGGTTGCGGCGTATTGGCATTCAGGTGGGAGTGATCACCAATCGCGACCGGGAGTTTTTCGAACACGAACTGGCTGCGGTGGACGATACCGGCTGGACACACCTGTTCGATGTGGATGTGTGCGGCGACGACACGCCATTGCGAAAGCCTCACCCGGACCAGCTCTATCTCGCGGTGCAAAAGCTGGACTACCCGCCGGACCCGAGCGTGTGGTACGTCGGCGACAGCACTACCGATGTGATTGCTGCCAAGCGTGCCGGCATGACCGCAGTGTTCTTTAACGGCGCGCAATGGGATCTGCCCTGGTTGAACCGGATTTTTCCGGGCACCCACAAACACCCGGATAAACCGGATGTGGTGGTTAACGACTTTTCAGAGTTCTGGGCGCTGGTTCTGGCCTGTGAGATCGGGCCCCCATGAGGGTCAGTCCATATCACGGTTCCCGAGTGCCCTTTCAATATCCAGCCCCAGCGCGAGCATACCCTTGGGCATACCCTCTGAAACCGGCCCCACAGGCGCGCTGACCGTTACCTGAAAACGGGAGGTGGAGGCGTCGTACCGGATGTCCGATATGGCCATGGCGTCCAGACCGGTTGAGCCTGCCTTGATATTTTCAATGACCCGGGTGAACTTGGGTTCGTCGCCCTGCCAGTAATCAGAACTAAGCGCGCTCATGGCGACCAGTGTGCCCAGGTCGTTGGTCAGCAGAGCCTCTGTGACCATGTCGCTATGAGTCAGCTTCCAGGCAAAAAGAGCTCGTGATCCGGGCAGCTCAAGTATCGCTTTGGCAAGTTCGGAGGCTTGCCCGGGGGCGAGTGCTTGCCACATGGTGTCGAAGGTCAGCACATCGGTCAGGTTTTCCATTCGGGGCCCGGCGTCAATGGCCTGTTGCAGGTTGAGCATGCTGTCAATTTCGCTGAATAGTTGCTCTGCAAGGTGCTTGATGCGTGCTTCTTCATCGGCAGAGAGTGTAATCTGGCCTTCCATGCAGGCGGGCAGGAACTTATTGAAAGTGGGCAGGAAATCAGGATTGTTGGCGGTGAAGTTTTCACTGAGATACATATACAAGGGTGCGTAACGGAGAAAGTAGGCATTCAGTTCGCCAGCGCCTGATCTGTCTGGAGCTTGCAGCTCAATCATGGCCCGCCTGTCCATCAGGGCGGCGTCGATTCGGCCGCGTTTCAGCAGGGCGACCAACTGGCTCGGCATGGAAACGCTCATGAAAACGTCAAAGCCGTTGTCTTCAAGCCAGTCTTTCTCATTACTGCCGTCGACTACCCCGATACGGGCAGATTCTGGCACCACAACCGGCTCAGTGGTGAAAAAATACCATTTCTCAAGCGTGACCGGATTGGTTCTTTTCGCGGTGGTATCAAGTTCTGTGGAGGGATCTATGGCAAAGTAGCCATCGATCAGGTTTCGTCGCAACGAGTGTACGGCCCGATTTTGCGGCGTGATCCGAATGCGGGTCGACCAACCGGCCTGGCTCGCTGCACAGGTGACTGTATCTACCGTCTCGCCCACCACCTTTGCGTTGCCAGGGCCTGCCAGTGCCGGAATCTGGTAAGGCGATGATGCAAATGTATAGACGTTGAGTACAGGGGGCCGGGCGTGAGCGACAGACAGGGCAACTGTGCCGATGACACCCAGTACCACAGGCCGTAGATCCATGGTGAACCTTTCATCCATTTTTGTTAACAATATTGAGCTCAGCCTAGCACTCACTCGGGGCTTTTGCCTCACAACTTTTAGACATATGCTTGCAGGTGCGAACAACAATAAAGGTTTTTAAATGTCTGATGTAAAAGCATCGATTCTTGTTGTGGACGACGACCTGGCGATACGTGAGCTATTGCAGGAACACCTGTCCCGCGTTGGTTACGACGTGACGACAGCCGCCGAGGGTGATGCCATGCGCCAACAACTCACCCAGGCAAAAGTGGACCTGATCGTGCTCGACATCATGATGCCCGGCGACGATGGCTTTACGCTTTGCCGGGAAATTCGCGAGCATTCCCAGGTGCCCATTATCATGCTGACGGCGAGCTCCGATGAAACGGACCGGGTGGTGGGTCTGGAAATCGGTGCCGACGATTATCTGGCCAAACCGTTCAGTGCCCGTGAACTGCAGGCCAGGGTCAAGGCGTTGTTGCGGCGCTCAAGCTTCACCCGGGCAGACAACCCCAGGTTTGTTTGCTTTGATCGTTGGCGCCTGGACACGCTGGCCCACGAGCTCATCTCCGACCAGGGAAAAGCCAGCCCGATTTCGGGTGCCGACTTTGCCCTGTTGCAGCTTTTTCTCGCTCACCCCAATGAAGTGCTGGACCGTGACACCATCTCGGGTGTTACCCGAGGCCGGGAATCCATGCCGCTTGACCGTGTTGTGGATGTTGCGGTCAGCCGCCTGCGCCAGCGCCTTGGGGATCAGGGGCGTAACCCCAGGCTGATCAAGACGGTGCGCGGGGCAGGGTACCTGCTGGCGGCAACGGTGACTCATGCCGCGGAATGATACCGGGGCAGTCGACACCGGTCGCAAGGTGTGGCGCCTGGTGCCGTCGTCGCTCCTTGGTCGCATCCTGCTGCTGACACTGCTGGCAATGGGTGTTGCCCAGGTGGTTTCAAGTGTGATCTGGGTGGGCACCTTCCGTGCCCAGCAGGTGGAGGGGCTGGTCAATACCACCCGCAATCTTGCCTCTTCAGCGGCGGCAACCACTCAGTTCTTCAAATCTCTGCCGCTGCAATACCGCCATATTGTGCTGGACCAGCTGAGGGATATGGGTGGGTCCCGATTCTTCGTCTCCCTGAATGACAAGCGCATCAATATGCGTGCACTGCCAGACAGTGAACGCAAGCGGCTGGTCACAGAGGAAGTCGAGGCGGTGCTCAGGAGCAGGCTGGGGAAATCCACCAACCTGTACGTTGAGTTTGTTCACCCTGATGACCTGCGAATCCTCAATACCCAGTTGCCACTGGATGCATTGCCCAAGTCCTGGGCTCATCACGCACTGACCCTCGAGCCCATCAAACCCCCCGTGCTGGTCACCCAGGTGGAAGTGGCCACGGGGGAGTGGCTGTATCTGGCTTCATTGTTACCGGCGCCCTATGTGTCACTGGATGACGAAAGCATCCCCGGCCAGCAGATCGTGTTTATCCTGGTGATGATCGGCGTGCTCTTCCCGGTGCTGGCATGGCTGGTTCGTCGCCAGACCCGGCCGTTGCATAAACTGGCCAGGGCCGCGCGCGACCTGCCACTGGATGAATGTCAGCCGCCATTGCGGGAACAGGGCAGTGCTGAAATTGTCGCCGTTACCCGGGGTTTCAACACCATGCACCGGCGTCTGCAGAGCTACATCAGCGACCGTGACCAGCTGTTCCGGGCAATTTCCCACGACCTTAAAACCCCGATCACGAGGCTGCGCCTCCGTGCCGATCTGATTGAGGATGACACCATTCGCGAACGGCTAGAAAGCGATCTTCAGGAGCTGGAGTTGCTGGTAAAAGGTGCCCTCCAGAGCATGAAGGACACGGACATTCATGAGAATGTCGAACTCGTTGATATTGACGGCATGTTGCGTCGAATGGCGGAAGCCTACACCGGCGACAGCCCTCGCATTGTCGTGGAGGGAACCTGTGCCCCGTATCGCGGCAAGCCCCTGGCGCTGAAGCGCTGCCTGGGCAATCTGATGGATAATGCGGTCAAGTACGGGGAGTCGGCAACCATCTGCGTGGAAGACTCTCCCAAACAGCTGGTTATTCATGTTCGCGATCATGGGCCGGGTATTCCCGAGGCAGAGCTGGATCGGATTTTCGAGCCCTATTATCGGCTGGGTCAGGAACACCGGAAGGGCCATGGCCTGGGGCTCGGGATTGCCCGAAACATTGCCCAGAGCCATGGTGGCGACCTTGAAATTGCCAATTGGTCGGGCGGTGGCCTGGACGTGATTCTCACGCTTCCACGACACTGAGATTTCAATGTAACAACCATGTTACATCGGTCTTTCAGTTTGATACGTTCCCCTTTCGGGTATTGCCATAGACTCTGATGTTGCCAATACAACAAAAACAAGGAGTCATGATGAATACCTGTAAATCGAATCGTACTATCCGGAATAGTGGCATCATCAACGGTCGCCGACTGGCGATTGCTGTGAGCGTGGCGTCATTGGGGCTGTGTGCCAGCCAGGTGCAGGCCCAGGATCAGGAGAGCGTGGAAGAGCGCCTGTCGGCCCTGGAGCAGCAGCTGGCAGAGGTCGAGCCCCATGCCCGGGGCGACCAGGGCTTCTCATTCAACACCTACGCCCGCTCGGGGCTGCTTCTCAACAGTGATGGCAAGAGCGCGCCAGGCGGCCCCTATCTGACACCGGCCGGCTCGGTTGGCGGGGCTGTTGGCCGGTTGGGTAACGAGCCGGACACTTACCTGGAAGCCATCCTCAACTACAAGAACGTGGCGGAGAATGGCACCAGGTCCCATTACCGCCTGATGATTGCTGATTCTTCCACTTCCTCGAACGACTGGACCGCCGGTGATGGCGCCCTGAACGTGCGCCAGGCCTACGTGGAATTCAGCAACCTGGCCGGTTTTACCGGTATTTTTGAAGACGCGTCCATCTGGGCTGGTAAGCGCTTTGACCGGGACCTTGATTTTGACATCCACTGGCTCGACAGCGATATCGTCTTTCTGGGGGGCACCGGTGCCGGTCTCTATGATGTAACGTTCAGCGAGTCGGTGAAGTCCAACTTTTCACTCTACGGTCGCAGCTTTCTGGACTTTCCGTCCGACCCTGACTCCACGGACGGCACCTCGGATACCGACAACCTGATTCTCACTGCCAACAACTACTTCGGCAATGTTCAGTGGCTGATCAACGGCATGTCCGCTGCGGATAACGATGAGCGTGTTGTCGGCGGCGTTATGGAAGCGGCCGATTCCGGTGTACAAACCATGCTGGCCTACCACGGCGACAGTTTCTTCGGACTGTCCGACGGCAGCTTCAAGGTGGCGCTGTTACACGGCCAGGGCCTGGGTGCGGAGGTCAAGAACCTTGGCGCCGACGGCAACCTGCACGAAGAGGCCGTCAGTACCCGAATAGCTGCCTACGGTACCACCCGGCTGAGCGATAGCTGGCGTATTGCCCCGGCCATCATGGCGGAAACCAGCGAGGACCGTTATGTGGAAGGGGATGAGTACCAGTGGCTAACCTTCAACACCCGCCTGGCTAACGAACTGGGCGCCAACTTCGAAATGCAGTACGAGGCCTCCTGGCAGATCATGGATCTGCAGACGCAGGGCTACGAGGGGCGCGGTGACGTCGACGGCGACTACGCCCGTTTCACCATTGCACCAACCTTCAAGCCACAGGTCGGCGGCTTCTGGAATCGCCCGGAGATCCGTGTCTTCGCCAGCTACTCCACCTGGGATGATGAGCTTAACCGCTATGACGGCGGCGACGCCCTGGGCCAGGAAGACTTTGGTGGCAGCCAGTGGACCTTTGGTACCCAGATGGAAGTATGGTTCTGATAACGCACAAGCGTCTCCACTACAAAAACAAGGAGTCTATATGAATACGTTCAAGCGAAATCTGACAGCCCTGGCGGTGTCTGCCGCCCTGATGCCAACAGCGGCCGTTCACGCCGGTGAAGTGGAAGTGCTGCACTGGTGGACAGCCGGCGGGGAAGCACGGGCAGCCGCTGCACTTAAGGAAATGATGGAAGAACAGGGGCACACCTGGAAGGACTTTGCGGTCGCCGGCGGCGGTGGTGAAGCGGCTATGACCGTGCTGAAAACCCGCGCCGTATCCGGTAATCCACCTGCGGCGGCCCAGATCAAGGGCCTCGATATCCGGGAATGGGCGGAACTCGGTTTTCTGACGAGTCTGGACAGTGTGGCCGAATCTGAAAACTGGGATCAGCTTATTCCGCCAATGATTTCCGATGTCATGAAGTATGAAGGCAAGTACGTTGCCGTGCCTGTGAACGTTCACCGGGTGAACTGGCTGTGGGTGAACCCGAAGGTCATGGAAGATGTCGGCGTTGAAGTTCCCACCACACTGGATGAGTTCTTCGAAGTGGCGGACAAGCTCAAAGCCGAGGGCTACATTCCCCTGGCGCACGGTGGCCAGCCTTGGCAGGACGCGACCGTGTTTGATGCGGTGGCACTGGCGGAACTGGGGCCTGACGATTACCGCAAGGCGTTCGTGGACCACGACATGGATGTGATCAACAGCGAAAAGATGGAAGAGGTGTTCTCCCAGTTCGCCAGGGTGATGAGTTACGTGGATGACGATGCCGCCGGCCGGGACTGGAACACGGCCACTGGCATGGTGATTCGCGGTGAGGCGGCCATGCAGATCATGGGCGACTGGGCCAAGGGTGAGTTCACTGCAGCGGAACTGACGCCAGGTGAAGACTACCTGTGCGCGCCGGCACCGGGCACAGAAGGCCAGTTCACCTTTAACGTCGATTCCTTCGCCATGTTCAGGCTGTCAGAAGAAGAGGACATCAAAGCTCAGAAGGATCTGGCCCGTACCATCCTGGAACCTGAATTCCAGACCCTGTTCAACCAGAACAAGGGTTCCATACCGGTTCGTACCGATATGGATATGGGCGCGTTTGACACCTGTGCCCAGGCGTCAATGGAGACGTTCAAGTCCAGTGCCGACGACGGTGGCCTGGTACCGAGCTTCTCCCATGGCCTGGCGACCACAAGCTACATCCAGGGCCAGATCTTCGACGTGGTCACCAACTTCGTCAACTCCAACAACCCGGACCCGGCAAAAACCACGGACCAGTTGGCAGCCGCCATCCAGTCCGCCATGTAATGCCGCACCAGGCCGCCCGGTGGGCGGCCTTCGGGTTATTTCAGGGGATTCCTCATGGAACACACTCAACGTCGCCCTGCCGGGGTGGCCAGGGCATCGTCTGGCCTGATGGATGGCCTGCAGCGCTGGCTGCCCAAGCTGGTGGTGGCGCCAACCTTCATACTGGTTGGTATTGGTATCTATGGCTACATGCTATGGACCGGCGTGTTGTCGTTTACCAATTCCAGCTTTCTGCCCAGTTATGGTTTCGTCGGCCTTGATCAGTACGCCAAGCTGATGGAGAGCGAGCGCTGGCTGGTCGCATCCTGGAATCTCGCGATTTTCGGCGGGCTTTTCATCGGCATTTGTCTGTTGATCGGTGTCGTACTGGCTATTTTCCTTGACCAGCGCATCCGTCAGGAAGGCGCCATCCGGACGATCTATCTCTACCCCATGGCGCTGTCCATGATTGTAACGGGTACGGTCTGGCGATGGATTCTGAATCCGAGCCTGGGGCTGGAAAAGCTGATGCACGACTGGGGCTGGACCTCGTTCAGTTTTGACTGGCTGGTAAATTCCGATTTTGCGATCTACACCATCGTGATGGCCGCCGTATGGCAGGCTTCGGGCTTTGTCATGGCTTTGTTTCTGGCCGGCCTGCGGGGCGTTGATCCATCCATTATTCGCGCTGCAAGAGTGGATGGCGCCAGCCTGCCGGTGATCTACTGGAAGATCATCCTGCCCTCCCTGCGGCCGGTGTTTTTCAGCTCCGTGATGGTGCTGGCCCACATCGCCATCAAGAGTTTTGACCTGGTGATGGCCATGACTTCTGGTGGGCCGGGCTATTCCACCGACCTGCCTGCAGTGTTCATGTACGCCCACACCTTTACCCGCGGCCAGATGGGCCTGGGCTCTGCCAGCGCCATGCTGATGTTGGGTGCCATTCTTGCGCTGCTGGTGCCGTACCTGTATTCCGAACTGAGGGAGAAGCGCCATGACTGATGTGGTTCGTACCGGCTTTCGTCCCAGTCGTATTGCCATATACGGAGTGCTGCTGCTGGCGTGTCTGGTGTACCTGATTCCGCTGATCATCATGCTGATTACCAGCTTCAAGACGCCTATGGATATCCGTACCGGCAACCTGCTGGCACTGCCCACCGACTGGACCGTTATGGGCTGGACCAAGGCCTGGTCCGAGGCCTGTACCGGTGTGCAATGCGACGGGGTCAAAGGCTACTTCTGGAATTCGTTCAAGATGACCGTGCCTGCGGTGCTGATTTCCACACTGCTGGGTGCCTTTAACGGTTACGTGCTGTCCAAGTGGAAGTTCAAGGGCTCTGACCTGATGTTCGGCATGCTGCTGTTTGGCTGCTTTGTGCCGTTCCAGGTGGTGCTGCTGCCCATGGCGGCCACCCTCGGCAAACTTGGGCTGGCGAACACGACAACCGGGCTGGTGCTGGTCCACGTGATCTACGGAGTGGCATTTACCACACTGTTTTTCCGTAACTACTACGTGGCCATTCCCGATGCCCTGATCAAGGCCGCGCGGCTGGACGGGGCCGGTTTCTTCACCATCTTCTTCCGCATCCTGCTGCCCCTGTCCACGCCGATTTTCATGGTGTCGCTGATCTGGCAGTTCACCCAGATCTGGAACGACTTCCTGTTCGGGGTGGTCTTCGCCAGTGGCGACAGCCAGCCCATAACGGTGGCCCTGAACAATCTGGTGAACACCAGTACCGGGGTGAAGGAATACAACGTGGATATGGCCGCCGCCATGATCGCCGCGCTGCCAACACTGGTGGTGTACATCGTGGCAGGCAAGTACTTCATACGCGGCCTGACGGCCGGCTCGGTTAAAGGGTAGAACAACAATGGCACAACTTGAACTGCGGGACATCCGCAAGACTTACGCAGGCGCCCTGGACGAGACCCTCAAGGGCATCAACATAGACATCGCATCCGGTGAGTTCCTGACCCTGGTCGGACCATCAGGCTGCGGCAAATCCACGCTGATGAACAGCATCGCCGGCCTGGAAACCATCACCGGCGGGTCGATTGTGGTGGATGGCAAAGACATCTCGGGCATGGAGCCGAAGGACCGTGACATCGCCATGGTGTTCCAGTCCTACGCGCTCTATCCCACCATGTCGGTGCGCGAGAACATCGCATTTGGCCTCAAGATTCGCGGCATGCCGAAAGAGGAAATCCGTCAGGAAGTGGAGCGGGTTGCCGACCTGCTGCAGATATCCCCGTTGCTGGACAAGAAGCCCTCGCGGCTTTCGGGCGGGCAGCAACAGCGTGTGGCCATGGGGCGGGCTTTGGCCCGCAGGCCCAAGATCTACCTGTTCGACGAGCCGCTTTCCAACCTGGACGCCAAGCTGCGGGTGGAAATGCGTACCGAGATCAAGAAGCTGCATCAGCGCCTGAAAACCACCATCGTGTACGTCACCCACGACCAGATCGAGGCCATGACCCTGGCGGACAGGATTGCGGTGCTCAAAGACGGCGAGCTGCAGCAACTGGGAACGCCAAAGGAAGTCTACGACACCCCGGAGAATCTGTTCGTCGCCAGCTTCATGGGGTCGCCCTCGATGAGCTTTATTGGTGTAACCGTTGATAAATTGGAGGTGGGCCTGTCAGTGACGGTTGAAGGAAGCGACGGCCGCACACTGGCTTTGCCGGCGCCGGAGTATCTGGAAAGCTGGGCCGGCAAACGGGTGGTACTTGGCATCCGCCCGGAACACATAAGCCAGCCTGACGAACAGAAAAGGGATAGCCGGATGGTGGCAGAGGGGCGGTTCACGGTGGAAGTCACCGAACCGACCGGGCCAGACGTGCTCGCGATCATCCGCCTCAACGGTATTGATGTGCAGTGCCGGCTGGATGCAGAACACCCGGTCAACTGGGGCGAAGAGGCCGAACTGATGTTCGATATGAGAAAAGTCGTGTTCTTCGACCCCGAGAGCGAGAAACGCATCCGCCCGCAATAACGGGTCGAAGAGAGTCTTCGCTCAGAGCTGCTCCAGCCGTGCCAGCAAGTCATCGGCCCGCTGGAGCAGCGCCTGCCGTCTCTCCGGCTTCTGCTTGTCCCAGTTGCGGTACATCATCCCCATGCGCGGGTTGTTGGCGAAATCCTCCCGGTGCCGATCGATGAAATGCCAGTACAGGGCATTGAACGGACAGGCATCCTCTTCCGTGGATTTGTTCACCTTGTAGTGGCAGTTGCTGCAATGGTCCGACATCCGCTGGATGTACTTGCCGCTGGCTGCGTAAGGTTTCGAGCCCAGGTAGCCGCCGTCGGCGTGCATCACCATGCCGAGCACGTTGGGCAACTCGACCCAGTCATAGGCATCGGCGTACACCGCCAGGTACCAGTCACAGATCTCCTCCGGTTTTACACCCGCCAGCAGCGCAAAATTGCCGGTGACCATCAGCCGTTGAATGTGATGGGCGTAGGCGTTGCGGCGGGTGGCATCAATGGCCTTGTGCATGCAGCGCATCTTCGTTTCGCCGGTCCAGTAGAACCAGGGCAGGGCGCGGGTATTGCCAAGCCGGTTCTCCCCGGCATACTCCGGCATGTTCATCCAGTAGATCCCCCGCACAAACTCCCGCCAGCCCAGAATCTGCCGGATAAACCCCTCCACCGCATTGATCGGTGCGCGCCCGGCATGCCAGGCCTGCGCTGCGGCCTCGCAGACAACCAATGGGTCCAGCAGGCCGCAGTTGATGTAGGGCGACAGAATCGAGTGGAACAGCCAGTCCTCGTCATCAGACATGGCATCCTGAAAATCGCCAAAACAGGGCAGAGCGAAATCGATGAAGTAATCCAGCGCCTGTTCTGCGTCCTCCGGCGTCACGGCAAAATGGAAGTCCTCCGTAGTGCCAAAATGACCGGCGAAATGCTCGTCCACCAGATCGATCACCTCGCTCGTCTCCTTATCGGGTTCCACGCGAAATGGAGCAGGGGCCGCCGGCTTGCCGGTCCATTTGCGCCGGTTATCGGCATCAAAATTCCACTGCCCACCCTCGGGCTTGCCATCGGAAGTCATCAACAAACCGGTTTTTCGCCGCATTTCCCGGTAAAAGAACTCCATTCGCAGCTGTTTTCGACCCTCCGCCCAGTCCGCAAATTCCTGCTTGCTGGCAATAAAGCGAGCATCCGGGCGGATCTCCACAGGAACTCCGAGCCGTTCATGCCACTGACCGATCTGTTCATGCAGCCGCCACTCGCCGCATTCCGTGGTGACCACTCTGTCTGCGCCGGTCTCTTTGAGCTGGCCGGCGATGACTGCCTCCAGACTTTTCGCCTCGTTATCCGGGTGGTACGCCTGATAGTGAACCTGCCAGCCGTCGGCTTCTAACCGCTGTGCGAAATGGCGCATGGCGCTGAACAGCAGCACGATTTTCTTCTTGTGATGATTGGTGTAACTGGCTTCGTCATGGACTTCTGCCATCACGATCCTGTCCTGCTTTTGGTCACCTTCTTCCAGTGCGCTAATAGCGGTCGTCAGTTGGTCGCCAAGAATTAAAATCAGGTTTGCCATGGCAGAAGGTATGCTCCGTTGTTGGGTTGGCGGGCGCCGAACACCAAATACCCCCCATAAGGGGTAGCAAGAATACGCCAAGAGCCCAAGGGTGGTTCATAGCGCGGACTGGTAAACTGAATTCATCGGTCAGCTGACTCGCATCAAAATGCGTAGCACCGGAGTGTCCTAGAATGACGACATCTTCCGGATGACCCCCAAATTCGACCCCAGAGCTCTTATGATGACTTCGACCCCCGTCCTGAAAACCACTGAATCCACTCTCCCGGAATTCATCTGGGACGAAGCGCTGATCCGCCGCTACGACCTCAGCGGCCCGCGCTACACGTCCTATCCAACGGCAGTGGAGTTCAACCAGAACTACCCGGTGGAAGATATGGTAAGGGCAGCCGCTCGCAGCAAGGCCAGCGACCGGCCGTTGTCGCTCTACACCCACCTGCCATTCTGCGCGCACCTCTGCTACTACTGCGCCTGCAACAAGGTGATCACCAAGAAGCGCGACAAGGCCATGCCCTATGTGGAGCGAGTGCTGAAGGAGGCCGCTATCCAGTCCCGCCTATTCGGGGCCGACCGGCCGGTGACGCAACTGCACTGGGGGGGTGGCACGCCGACCTTCCTGCCAAAGGATGTGATGGAACATCTGATGGCGGGGTACGGCGAACTGTTCAACCTGCAAACCGGTGACGACCGGGATTACAGCGTGGAAATCGACCCGCGGGAAGTGGACCAGGATACCCTGCCAACGCTCTGGGACCTGGGCTTCAACCGCATCAGCCTGGGTGTCCAGGATGTGAATCCGAAAGTGCAGAAAGCCGTTAACCGCATCCAGCCCCGGGAAATGACCGAGGCTGTGCTGAACGAAGCCCGCCGACTCGGCTTCCGCTCCATCAACCTGGACCTGATCTACGGTCTGCCACACCAGACCCCCGAGAGCTTTGCCGAAACCCTGGAAGCAGTGATCGAGATGTCACCGGACCGGCTCTCCGTGTTCAGCTACGCCCACCTGCCGGATCGCTTCTACCCGCAAACCCGGATTCTGGCAGATACCCTGCCCACACCGCAGCAGAAGCTGACCATCCTGCACAACACCATCAACCGGTTGCTGGACGCGGGTTACGAATACATCGGCATGGACCATTTCGCCAAACCGGATGACAGTCTGGCCGTCGCGCAGAGGGAGGGCAGGTTGCACCGGAATTTCCAGGGTTACACCACCCACTCTGAGTGCGACCTGGTGTCCCTGGGCGTATCCGCCATCGGCCAGACCGACGATGCCTATTTCCAGAATAACCATGACCTGCCGGCCTGGGAAGCGGCGATTGATTCCGGCCAGCTCGCCATTACCAAAGGCGTGAACCTGACACGGGATGACCGCATCCGCCGCTGGGTAATCGGCCAGTTGATCTGTCAGTTCCGGCTGGACCGCCAAATGTTCACGGAAGTATGGCAGGAAGACCTGGACCGTTATTTCACCGATGAACTGAGCCGCCTGAAGTCCATGATCAAGGATGAACTGATCGCGGATGACGGCAACGTACTCCAGGTTCAGCCCGCCGGACGGTTACTGATCAGGGCGATCTGTCAGATCTTTGATCTGTATCGGAAGGAAGGGGCCAGCAAGCGGTTTTCCAGGATTATCTGAACGTCTAACCCACTGATAATCATCAAGGCACACAATACGGATCGCCGATAACATTGCCCCTACCTGTTCAGCGGAGAATGTTATGGAACTCGTATGCCCGGCCGGCAGTTTACCAGCTTTGAAAACGGCGGTGGACAATGGCGCTGATGCGGTCTACTTCGGTTTCCGTGACAGCACCAATGCCCGCCAGTTTGCGGGGCTGAACTTCAATGACAAGCGCGCTGGCGAAGGCATTGAATATGCCCACTCCAAAGGCTGTCGCGTATTCTGTGCCATTAACACCTACCCGCAACCGGATGGCTGGGAGCAGTGGAAAGGAGCAGTGGATCGTGCGGCGGGGCTGGGTGTGGATGCCATCATCCTGGCCGATATGGGCCTGCTGGATTACGCCGCCAATAAATACCCGCATATCCCCCGGCACCTGTCTGTTCAGGGCTCCGCCACCAGTTATGAAGCCCTGTCGTTCTACAAGGACAACTTTGATATCCGCCGGGCCGTGTTACCCCGTGTGCTTTCCCTGGACCAGGTCCGCGGTGTTGCAAAACACAGCCCGGTTGAGCTGGAAGTCTTCGCCTTTGGCAGTCTGTGCATCATGGCAGAAGGCCGCTGTTATCTTTCTTCTTACCTGACGGACGAATCCCCCAATACCCGTGGTGCCTGCTCGCCGGCCAAGGCTGTGCGCTGGCAGGAGACTCCGCAGGGGCTGGAGTCGCGCCTGAACGACGTCCTGATTGACCGCTATGGTCCCGGTGAGTCGGCTGGTTATCCGACCTTGTGCAAAGGCCGATTCGAGGTTGAAGGCAGTGTTTATCACGCCATCGAAGAGCCGGTCAGCCTGAGCACTCTGGATATGTTGCCGAAACTGAAGGAACTGGGTATCAGCGCGGTGAAAATTGAAGGCCGTCAACGCAGTCCAGCTTACATTGCCGATGTAGCCCGCACCTGGCGCCATGCCCTGGATAACATGGAAGCCCGGCCGGACGACTATAAAGTTGACCCGGCCTGGCGAAACACCCTTTCGGGCTTGTCCGAGGGTGGGTTGACCACCCTGGGCGCCTACCATCGCAAGTGGAAATAGGTTCTTCCGATTATGATGAAGTTATCCCTGGGCCCGATTCTGTGGTTCTGGTCCAAGCAGAGTGTTTTTGATTTCTATGGCAAGGCCGCCGAGTGGCCGGTAGATACTATCTATCTGGGCGAAGCCGTGTGCTCACGTCGGCGGGAACTGAAGCCGGATGACTGGTTCGATATGGCCCGTGACCTGAAAGCCTGCGGTAAGGAGGTGGTGCTATCTACCCAGACCCTGATTGAATCCGAGGCGGATCTGAGACGCCTGCGCCGGATCTGCGACCAGAATGAATTCATGGTGGAAGCCAACGACCAGAGCGCCGTTCAGGTCGCGGCGCGCCATAACATACCGTTTATTACCGGCCCTTCCATGAACCTCTACAATGTTGCCTCATTGAAAGTGTTGGCAAGGCAGGGGCTGAAGGGTTGGAACCTGCCAGTGGAGCTGGGCAAGGTATCTCTGGAGGAACTCATCAAGGGCCTGAGAGCAGAGGGCCTGGACTTGCCTGCAGAAGTGTTTGCCTGGGGCTTCCTGCCATTGGCCTGGTCCTCCCGTTGTTTCACGGCCCGGCATTACAACCTGCCGAAAGACAACTGTGAATTCCGTTGCCTGGAGCATCCGGACGGTATGGAACTGCGCTCCCGTGAAAGCCAGGAATTGTTCCGTTTGAACGGTATTTCCACTCTGTCTGGCTCGCGCTATGACCTGATGCGGGAGCTGCCGGATATGGAACGCATGGGGGTGTCTTCCGTGCGCCTGAGCCCGGAACATCTCGGTATGGATGAGGTGGTCAAGCGGTTCGATCAGGTGCGTCGTGGTGAGGCACCGGCGACCGATCCGCTGCAGCTGGTGGAGGCGCCACCCTGCAACGGATACTGGTACGGCAAGCCGGGAATGGAACTGGTCGGCCAGGGCCAATCAGTCCCCTGAGGATTTAACGCCAGGGAAACGGTCAGATACGTACTTGCCGTGGCATTGAATGCAGTTGCCTGTCATTTTGTTGAACAGCTTTTGCTGTTTTTTCGTGTCCTTGTCTCTGCCGGCTTCGGCCAGTGATGCCGCGAGTTTGTGAAACTCCTTGTCCAGTTTGATGAAGCCCTTCGGGACAGCCGACATCAGGTCTTTGCGATCCTGTTCGGTCAGTTCCTGTTGCAGGATGAAGCTGTCATGAATCTGTTGGGCATTTTCAGCAACACTCTCATGTTGCCCCATGACCATGGCGGAATGAATAGAGGCCATGCCTCCCTGCACCGCTCTCATCTCCTTCTGAAGCAGCTGGCTCAGTTTGTCAGTGAGTTTCGGGGTGACAGGTTCCGCCGCCACTGAACTGGTTGAAACTGCCAGGCCCAACAGTACGGTTGCCAAGAATTTTCCGGTTCTAGCTGTCATTTGAATGATTCCTTTTATTTGCAGGTTTAAAAAACAACATAGCAGTGATGTTACTGCCTGTCAGGGGTTGGCACTCTCGCCCAGCCAAGGTCTTCAAGAATCGCGTAGAGTGCCGGCAACGCCACCAGTATCACAACGGTGGACACCAGTAGTCCGAAGACCACTGAAATTACCAGCGGAATAACAGCCATGGCCTGGGTGCTGGTTTCAGCCAGCAGGGGCAACAGGCCGGCCACGGTGGTGCTGGTGGTAATCAGGATGGCCCGGAAGCGGGCCCGGCTGGCAGCGCCGGCGGCTTCCCCGGCACTCATGCCCTGTTGCCGGTAGCTCTTGATGAACTGCACCAGCAGAATGGCGTTGTTGACCACAATACCCGCCAGAGAAGCTGCGCCGATCAGTGAGGGCATGGACAGGTTATAGCCCATCAGCAGGTGGCCCCACACGGCTCCCATAAAGGACACCGGGATTGCCAGCATGACAATGATCGGCTCCAGGTAACTGCGGAACTGGAACGACAGGATCAGGAAGATCCCCAGCAGCCCGATCAACAGCCCCCGGGCGATGGACTGGCCGGTTTCCCGGGAGCGGGCGGTCTGGCCTTCCACCTGCAGGCTGATTCCCGGCCATCGATCACGAAGTTCCGGGAATGTCCGCTCCTGCAGATCGGTAACAATGGCATCGGCGTTGGTTTTTCGGCCGTTCACATCAGCCGAGACGGTGACGGTGCGCAGTCCGTCAATACGGGTGACCTGTGACCATTGCCGTTCCTCGGTGATGGTGGCCACTTCCTGCAACGGCACCATCTGGCCCTTTCCCGTGGTGATTACGGTATCTTCCAGGAACTGACGGGTGTTGCGTTCGGCGCCGGTCTGGCGCACCAGGATTTCAATGTGCTGGTCACCGATCTGTACCGTATCCACGATATCTCCCAGCAGGCCGGTGCGGATCTGGCTGGCGACTTCGGCGGCATTCAGGCCAAGGGACAGGGCGCTGTCTTTCAGCGTCAGAATCCGTTGGGGCTTGCCGGGGCGGAGATCATCCAGCACGTTGAACGTGCCGTTATAGCTGGCGATGTCCTCCCCCAGAAAACGGGCCGCGGCTTTAAGTTCGTCCAGATCAGTGCCCTGCAGGCGGATTTCGATGGGAATGCCCGCCGGACCGAAACCGGGTTCCTGGATATTCAGAGCAATCAGCCCCGGAATCTCGCCGATTTCCTGGTGCCAGCGGTCGGTCAGGGTGGCAATATCGACGGTACGGACCTCTGCGGTCAGTAAATCGCTCATCACGGTCGCCACATGTGTGCCTTGCTCACCAGCACCGGCGTGCTGGTTGAAGCGAGTCTGGATATTCCGCACCAGAGCCTGCTGATCGGGCTGTTCCGGAGAGTATTCCTCACTGAGCCTGAGCATGGCCGCGGTGATTCGGTTGGTAATGGCTTGCGTCTGGTGAAGGGGCGTGCCCTGGGGCATCAGTACCCGGGCTTCCAGCACGTCACCGTCAATTTCCGGCATGGCTTCCATGCGGATATGGCCGCCGGCCATCAGTCCCACCGAACCAAGAAGAATAATAAGCATGGCTGCCAATACGCCGTAACGGAAGCGAATGGCGTTGTCGGCCAGCTGTCCCACTTTCTCCCGGGCTTTTTCAAAGCCGTTGTCGAAAGCGGTGCGGAAGCGGGAAGGCGGTTTCTCGTGTTTCTTGCCCAGGCCGCTTTTGAGGTGGTGGGGCAGTATCCAGAAAGCTTCAATCAGCGAGGCGGCCAGGGCGGCAATAAGCACCACCGGCAAGACCTCCAGTACCGCCCCCAATTCTCCGGCCAGAAACGCCAGTGGGATGAACACGGAGACGGTGGTGAGGAACGATGACAGCACCCCGGGCAGGATTTGTTGTGTGCCCTGGACGGCCGCTTCCAGCGGACTGAAGCCCCGGGTTGCGCTCTGGGCGATGTTGTCGGTGATCACCACGGAGTCGTCCATGACAATACCGATGGCCATGAGCAGAGCCACCAGGGTGATCATGTTCAGGGATAACCCGGTGAGGGCCATCATCACAAACGCGCCGGCAAAGGCGGAGGGCAGGCCGAACAGGGCCCAGAAGGCGAGGCGGGGGCGGAAGAACAGGGCCATCACCAGGCCCACCAGCAGCAAGCCGGTGATGCCGTTGCCCACCAGCATTTGCAAGCGGTCCTTGACGATGGACGTCATGTCCTGGGTAATCTCCAGTTCCACGGTGCCGCCACGGCGGGCCTTTTCCTCATTAACAAAAGCCTGTAGCGAATCCATTACCCGCAGGGCATCGTCGTGTCGGTTCTTGTGGATCTCCAGAACAATGGCCCGCTGGCCGTTGAATTCCACCCGTTCCTCTTCCCGTTCATGGGCTTCGGTAATGGTGGCGAGATCGCCCAGGGTGATCACGGCACCGGCTTCGCCGCCGATAATGGGTATCTCGGCCAGGGCATGCAGTGAGCGGCGTTCATCCACAAACCGCAATTGGATGTCCTGGCGGTCGGTTTCAATGTTGCCCAGCGGCATGTCCAGGTTCTGGCTGTTGACGGCACGGGCGATGTCGGACACGCCCAGGCCATACTGGCGCAGCAGGTCCCGGGAGACTTCGATGTGCCATTGGCGCTGGGACAGGCCAACGGGAATGACATCGGCCACGCCATCCATGGCGAAAAGGCGGTCTTCCAGCTGGTTGGTGTAAGCCTCCAGGTGGGAAAAACTCATGGGTCCGTAAACCGCGATGGCGGCCACCAGACTGGTCCGGTACAGCTCACGGATAATCGGGTCTTCGGCTTCCTCGGGCAGATCGGTCAGGGCTTCGATTTCGGTGCGGATATCATCCAGAAAGCGACCCATATCGCCCTGGGGCGCCATGCTGGCAACGGTCTGGGCCTGATTGTCCCTCGCGGTGCAGGAGATTTCCTCCATGTAGTCCACACGCTGCAATGCTTCGCCCAGGCGCTGGCAGATGGCTTCCTCCACATCCGCTGCGGTGGCACCCCGGTATTCCATGGTGATGCTGACTTCCGGTGGCAGGTAGTCGGGAAAGGTTTCCCGGGTCAGGTTGGGCGCTGCAAACAGACCCATGGCCAGAATCAGAATCAGCAGCAGGTTGCCCGCAGTAGGATGGCCGGCAAACCAGCGGATCATGGCTGGTCTCCTGCGGCCCTTTCCTCCAGCCACTGACGGGTCTGCTCATCTGGCCGCGGGCTCAGTCGCGTGCCTTCAATGGCGGGAATCAAGTCGTCCAGAATCAGCCTGTCTCCAGGTTTCAGCCCGTCGTTGACCACTGCAAGCTCGCCCTGTTGCCAGGCGAGCGAGACAGGCTGGCGCTGCAGGCGGTCATCGCCATCGGCCAGATACACCACGCCCTGATGAATGGCGCTGGCTGGCACCACCAGTACCGGCTCGGGCGTCGGAACAGTGATCGTCGCCTGGACAAACATGTTTCGTACCAGCGGTGGCCGTGCCGGGGGATTGGCATCGCGGTATGGCTCTTCGACCGTAATCACCGCCTGAACGGTGCGGGTGGCCGGGTCAAGGCTGCCGGTAACGCGGGTCAGCATACCGGGCCAGTGACTGTCGGGTGCACCGGTAGGCTGTACCGATACCGTCAGTGACTCCAGGGGCAATTGCTGGTGGAAGTCGGTAAAGCCCGGCGCAGCCCGGTTGTTATCTGGCAGCTCAGGAACGCCCGGCAGCTGGAACAGCACATTGCGAAGCTCGGCTATCTCCAGTTGCACGGTGGCCTCTGCTGCGGTGATATCGTCTGCCACAAACAGGGTCTGACCGGGGTTCACCTGGCGGCCGGTTTCGATGTCGGATTGGTGAACCCGCATATCCCAGGGGGCCTCAAAGCGAGTATCTTCAAGGTCTTCCCGGGCACCGGCGAGGGTTGACTCACTCCGGGCCAGGCGGGCATTCAGGGTGTCCTTGCGTAGGGGGATCAGGTTGAGCTGGTTTTGCAGGGACTGCACCGCCTGTTGTTGCTGCAGGGTAGCCCGCTGTTGCTCATCCAGCCGGGTTTCTGACAGGGCTCCACGATCCACCAGGGTTTTTGCCCGTTCCAGTTCCCGCTGGGCGAGGGCCAGCCGGCGGTTTTCCAGTTCCAGCAGCTCCCGTGTGTTTCGCTGCTCCTGATCCAGTTGCCGCAGTTCCGCCTCAAGGCCGGCGATATCGGCTTTGGCCGAGGCCTCGGCCAGTTTGTAACGGGTCGGGTCTATCTGCAGCAGGCGGGTACCTTCGGGAAGCAGGTTGCCGCTTTCCAGATCCGGATGCTTCCAGGTGATACGACCTCCCACGCTGGCCACAGCCTTCCAGCTCCGGGCAGGTAACACCTGGCCATAACCACGCGCTTCGGTGCGGACGGTCAGGGGCGTGACTTCAAGGATTCTTGCCGGTGTTGATGTTACCTGTTCAGTCGACCGCTCTGGTGGCTGCTTCAGTTTCACCATTATCACCACGAAGGCAATGCCGGCGATCAGTGTCAGGGCCAGGATGATTTTATTCTTTCGGGTCATCGTTACTCTCCGTCATCACTCGCCCGGATGCTGGCACTGTACAGCTTGAAAATTCGGGGCGCCGACTCTTCGATAGACATAATGTCGCCACCCACCATGGCCTGCACCACCAGGCCCTGAATGGCGCCGATGTAGAGCACCGCAGCGGCTTCTGTGTCGATGGTCGGGCTGATGCATTTTTGTTCGATACCGAGGTGCAGCAGAGCAACGATTTTCTGGCGGTAGAAAGCCAGCGTCTGGCGGATGATACGCTTGGCGGGTTGGTTGCCCGGTTTCTGGAGCTCACCGAGCATCAGCCTCGGAATACCCGGATGGCGGGCAATAAAGCCGATATGCGCCAGAAACATGGCTTCCAGGGCCTTGTCCGCCTCTTCGTGCTGGTCGGCAACACTGAACACCCGTGTTGTCAATTGACCGGCCACCCAGCCAGCTACTGACTCCCACAGGCTGCTCTTGTTGGGAAAATGCTTGAACAGGGCTCCCTGGGACACCCCCACCTTTTGAGCAATGCGGTTAGTTGTCAGGGTGGAGGGATCTTGCTCGCCGCACAGATGCACCACTGCCTCGATGGTCGCGGACTGGCGTTGTTCGGTGCGTTGGTAGGCCCGTTTTGTAGAGTCTGGAGTGGTTGCCATCGGTTCCTCAAAGAAGAAAGTGATTAATTACTTTATTCTGAAAGGAGCTGCTGGTTTTTGCAAGGCTGGTTTTGTGCAGGGTGGGCCCGGCGTTGGCATTTGTATGGGGTCTGAGCACTGCATACACTGATGATGGATCTATCTCGGAAAGCCTGCGGGAGTTCGCTCCCCGGCAGGCAGATCAGCAGGAGCAATCGTCTATGGATATCCGTCTGAAACGAGCCTACGACCGACCGGCTCGCTCCGATGGCCCACGCATTCTGGTGGACAGAATCTGGCCCCGGGGTGTGGCCAAGGAAGATGCGGGCATTGCCAACTGGCTGAAAGGGCTTGCACCGTCTACGGAATTGCGCAAGTGGTTCGGCCACGATCCGGCCAAATGGTCGGAGTTTTGCGAGCACTACCTGAAAGAGCTTCAGTCCGACGATGTTGCGGAGGATCTGAGCACACTCCGGAAACTGCTCGATGAACACAAGCGCATAACGCTGGTGTTTGCCGCCAAGGATACAGAGCACAACAATGCCGTGGCACTTCGGAATTTTGTTCTGAACGACCAGCTTTGAACCTGTCCGTTAACACTGTTGATTGCCAGAGTGCACCGCTGACACCCTGCCATCGGAAACCGGATGCCAGCTTGGCCAATGTTACGGTTGATCTTCCTGGAAAATGATTTGTGTCATTGCCAAAAAAGGGTAATGGGTAAATGGTATATCCTTATTCCCTCAAGGAGATGCGCTATGACAATTAATGAAGGTCTCCGGCTAATGGCAGGCGTGTTCACCCTGGCTTCCATTCTGCTCGCCCACTACGTAAGCCCATATTGGCTTTTCTTCACCGGCTTCATTGCCCTTAATCTGATCCAGTCGGCTTTCACCAGGTGGTGCCCGGCAATGGTAATTCTCAAGAAACTGGGTCTCAAGGAAGAAAAGCCGGTCGGTTAGTACTTGTCATGCATCCACGATGACGTCGGCTCCTTATCGTTTTGCAATGACCATCGGCAGGTAACTGAAGCCTCCAGTCGGGAAAACCGCCCGTTCAGGCTGATCCCCGGGCGCTGGTTCCAGTGTGTCGACAGCGGAAAGAAGTTCTTCCATCAGGACCCTGAGCTCCATCCTGGCCAGAGGCGCCCCGGGGCAAACGTGAACGCCTGCGCCGTAGAGCAGATTGTGGTCACGGTTCTTCTGTGGGCAAAACGCATCGGGGTCGCCGAAGACTTTCTCGTCCCGGTTGGCGGATGCCCACAGAATGGTGATTTTCTCGCCTGTGGGAATACGTCTTCCGCCAATGTCCACATCCCGGGTTGTAACCCGTCGGTTAGACATCAGCGGCGCGTCCATACGCAGTATTTCATCAATAGCATCTGGCAGGGCAACGGTGTCGTTGGCAAGGCTCTGTTTGAGGTCTGGGTGTTTAGCCAGGTAACTCAGGAGAATGGATACGCTGGAGCTGATGGTGCCCAGTTCACCGACCGTCCAGTTCCGCAGAAGGCTTGTGAGCTCTTCATCGGTCATGGTGCGGCCATTGACGGTCTCTTCCATCAGCGAGGTGGTGACGTCTCTCGGGGCGTTGGCTCCGGCCTGGCGCCGGGTTTCCAACAGATCGCGAATATAGCCGTCGAACTCATGGGCAACTTCAGCCATGGCCTGCCGGTCACTGGCGAGGGTGGCCTGGTGGTTTTTCAGTACCCATTCTCTCAATGGTTCGTGGAGGGAGTCGGGCCACCCCATAAACGCGCACTGTATCTGCAGGGCAAAGGCTCTGCTGAACCTTTCGACCACATCGAAGGGCTGACCGTCGTGCAGGCTACTGACAAGGTTGCGGGCAATGCTCCGACAGGTTGGCTCGAATTCGCTCATTGCCTGTTGAGAGAAATAGGGCTCGATTACCTGTCGATAGGGGGTGTGTTCAGGTGGGTCCATACCATTGGGGACCGAAAGATGGCTGGATGCCGCACTGCTGAATGTCTGGTGGTCTTCCAGAACTCGCATTACATCGCCATGCCTGAACAACGTCCAGTGCTGGTAGTCGCTCCAGGCAACGGGGCACTGAGCGCGCATGGTATCGTAGGCCCGTATCTGGTCACCCAGAACCTCTTCAGCGCGGGGGTTCCAGTCAGATTTGCAGGGATCGTCTGCCATTGCTAATCCTCGAAAAAAATATGTTTCTTCAGATTAACAGAGCGCCGGGTTGTCTTCTTGAAGATAAGTCAATTGGTGCCTGGCCAGAAAATCGGAATCAATGAGCTGTTATCGTTAATCAGACCTGTTCCTCCAGGCGTTCGCGGGTGTCGGTATCCCGGGAGTCTGACCGAAACCCGTAGGCCTGCAACAGTCCCGATGGTCCAATGTACTTCTCAGGATTCCACCACCAGGATGGGCAGGCGGAGGTGCAGCAGGCGCAGAGAATGCACTCGTATAACCCGTCCAGCTTTGCGCGATCCTCCGGGCTTTGCAGCCTTTCAATGGCAGGGTCCGGCGTATCGTTGATCAGCCAGCGCATCCGCAACGTTGGTAAAACAGCCCAGGCCATTGCGGCCGTTGATGCTGAGCCCGTCGGAGCCACAGACGCCTTCACGGCAGGAACGCCGGAATAATTCAATATGAAGGTTAGCAGGTGATTCAGGCAATCAAACCGAAAATACGGAATCAGGATTCTATGCCACACTCCAGGAGTTACCAGCCTTCAAAACTGAAATCTCGGGAATAGCACATCCCGTTCCAGGTAGATTTGCTCAGACACGCTGAAATCCAGAGCTTTGAGCTCGCGGTAGAAGCGCTGCCAGGATCGGCAGGCAGAATCCGGAGCCTGGTAGTTCCGGGTCATCAGGCGAAGCTTTTTCAGTTGCCGCTTGATGAGTGAATGCTCCTCGTTCATTTGAGCGATTGGTGTGTCTGGGCTGGGCGGCTGGTCATGCTCCATTCGTTTCAGAACATAGGTGTTTTCTTTCTCGATGTGATCGGTGAGGGTGTGCTCCAGCTTTTTGACAGCCAATGTAATGCCTTTTGGAACATCGGGGTTCGCCCTGTGCACTGCCTCGATCTTGCGGGCAAGCCGGTGAAGCTTGGGTAGCTGCTGGAGATGACCGACATCGTAGCCCTGCAATATGAGCTCCAGCAGCACGTCGGTATCCAGCTCCTCAATCGGTGTTTGTTGATTGTTCATTGCTGATTCTCCTATCTTGCGATAAGATATATATATAATACATCTTAATTGGTGTCAAGAATTATTCTCATTGTCTCAGTGCACGGAGAGGTAACGATGACTAGCGACAAACCGAAAAAATCGAAAGACCCGATCTGGGATCAGCACCTGAGGTGGCTGGATCTCGTAAGTAATGAATGCAAATCGAACCAGGTTAAACGGGAACGTGAAAAACGCAGAAAAGGTGAGTAGATCGTGAACATCAATGCTGAAGTGAAACCGGAAGCCCGTGACTATCTGGTCACTTTGCTTGCGAAGCAGGAAGTGCCCGGGATGGCGGCGCGTGTGTATGTGGACAAGGCCGGCACCCAGCATGCCGAAACATGCCTGGCCTTCTGTCCGCCGGGCGAGGAGTCGCCGGGGGATGTCCGTAAAGAGTTTGATGAACTGGTGCTGTATTTCGATGAGGTGAGTGTCCCTTACCTGCAGGATATGCAGATTGGTGTTCAGGGGGAGGGGAAACTCCAGTGCCTGACCATCAAGGCACCGAATGCGAAACAGCCGGCAAAACCACCCAAAACCTTCGTGTTGTCGCAAAACTGTGAAGCCTTGCGGGTGCCATACGGAAACGCTGTAACCCTTCCGGAGGGGGCATCCGTCTCGATAACGCAGGCACTCGGTGGAAGCTTCACGGTTAACTACGAGGGCAACCTGTACCGTCTTTCTCCGGAGGTCACGCGACAACTGGGCTTCCATTCAGACGCCATCATGTTCGAACCGCCGGAGGATGGGCAGATCAGTCAGCAACAATGTTGGGATTCGATGCGTCTGGTCTACGACCCGGAAATTCCGGTGAACGTGGTCGCTCTCGGGCTTATCTATAAACTGGATATTGATCAGGACAGCCATTCTGTACGTGTTGAAATGACACTGACGTCACCGGGTTGCGGAATGGGTGACATCATTGCCGGCGATGTGAAAGGCAAGCTGCTACAGGTTCCCCACGTTGAAGATGCCCAGGTGGATATCGTGTTTGATCCTCCCTGGAGCTACGACAATCTGGAAGAGGAGGCACGGCTGGAGCTGGGGCTGATCTGAGCCGGTAAATTGACGGATCTCATGTGGAAACTTGGGCTACACTGCTAATAGTTGTCTTTTCACATTGGAGTCCGAGAACTGTGACAATAAATCGGGCGAACGAATCTGATGCTTTTGAGATTTTCCCCTGGAACTGTAACTTCGAAACCGGACTGAAAGATATTGATGATCAGCATCGAGTGCTGGTGAATATCCTCAACCGGCTGGCGTGGCACTTTGCTTCCAGTAGTTCGCAGGAGGATGGCTCCCATCTGCTTGAAGAGCTTCTGGCCTACGCCTCCTATCATTTTGAGTATGAGGAAGGTATCTGGAAGAAGAGCTTTGGAGAGTCGGAGATATCAAGAAATCACCACAAGTCTCACCAGATGTTTTTTGCGCGAATCCAGACCCTTCGCCAAAGCAAAGCGCCACAGGATGATGTTTTGGCTGAACTGTTCGATTATCTGACTCATTGGCTCGCCTTTCATATATTGGAATCAGACCGGCGCATGGCACTGACTGTGGAAGCGCTGGAAGCAGGCAAGCCTCCGAAGGAGGCGCGAGAATATGTGGATTCGGAACTGAGTGGTTCCGTCTCAGTGCTTGTAAACGCTTTGCTGGAGATCTACGGCAAACTGTCTGATAGCACAATTCAGTTGATGCGTGAAAAGATGGCCAGGCAAAAAGCTGAGGACGAACTGCGTTGCCTGCAGAACGAGCGGTTGCAACAGGCTCTGGAGGCTCAAGCAAGTGATCATCAGAAGCAGGTGGAATTTCTTGCCTATTCAGACGCTCTCACAGGGCTATGGAACCGTAATGGCATTACCCGTTTTATTCGCGAATTGCTTGATCGTGCCGATCTGGAAGAAGACTCGGCGGCACTGGTTTCAATAGACCTGGACAACTTCCACGAGATTAATAGCCGATTTGGGGAAGAGGCCGCTGATCGCATGCTGGGATTACTCGCTCGGCGGTGGCTTGATGCACTGCCTTACGATGCGGCTCTCGCGCGGATTGGCGGAGATGAGTTTGTGCTTCTTCTCCCGGATGCCAGCCAGGTGGAGTCCAGGCTTCATGCCCTGCAGCTGACTGGCCGGCTGCCTTTCGATCTTGGTGGCGAGTCGGCGCACATATCGTTTTCAGCGGGTATCGTGTTGTTTCCCGATAAGGATATGGGGGATATGGCTGAAGATGCAGACACACTCTTACGGCAAGCTGACAATACGCTTTTTCGGGCCAAGCACGAACTCAAAGGCAGCTGGCTGTTCCTGGATGTGGAAGAAAAGAAAGCAAACAGGTCCCGGCAGTTGCTGCTGTCAGATATCAGGAAAGGTCTTGAAAACGGGCAGTTCAGACTTTTTTACCAGCCAAAGGTCAATCTCAGGAGCGGTGAGGTAAACGGGGTTGAGGCTCTGATCCGGTGGGAGCATCCGGATAATGGTTTACTTTCCCCCGCTGCCTTCCTGCCAGCGATTGACTACCACCCCTTGATGATCGAGTTGGGCGAGTGGGTATTGCTTGAAGCGCTGACGCAAATGAAGGCCTGGGACAGCCAGGGAATTCATCTTGATATCAGTGTAAATATTGCCGCAATTCAGTTGCTGGAGCCTGGATTCGCCGAGCAGCTAAAGGGCATACTGGCCCGGTTTCCTGAACAGGATCCCGGGCGCCTTGACCTTGAAATACTGGAAACGGCAACATTGGGTGAGCTTGAGCGAGCGGTGAGTATCATTGTTGATTGCAAGCGGCTTGGTGTCACTTTTTCACTGGATGATTTTGGTACCGGGTATTCGTCGCTGTCCTATCTGAAGCAGTTGCCCGTGGACACTCTCAAGATAGATCGCGAATTTGTAAGTGGTGCGGGTGATACCGAGGAGAACCTCTCAATCCTGAGGGGGATCATCGGCTTGTCCAGGGTTTTTGGCAGGGAACTGATTGCCGAGGGCGTGGAAACCATAGAGCAGGGGGAAGTGCTGCTGAGTCTGGGATGTGAGTTCGCCCAGGGCTATGGGATATCGCCACCGATAGCCCCGGACAAATTGGCTGACTGGCTTGCCCGCTGGAAGCCTTTCCCCCAATGGGCATTGGACTCGACACTGCCTTAATAGAACGCAATCAATAGAGGACTGTATTTTGGCAACTCGCCTTACCGAGTTCAGTCACGGAGCCGGCTGCGGCTGTAAAATTGCGCCGGATGTTCTGGAGCGCATTCTTCACACCACAACCCCTGATTTTCACGATCCGCGACTCCTGGTCGGCAATGCCAGCCGGGATGATGCTGCCGTCATGGATGTTGGCAATGGTCTGGGCATCATCAGCACTACAGATTTTTTTATGCCTGTGGTGGACGATGCCTATGACTTCGGCCGGATCGCGGCTGCAAATGCAATCAGTGACGTCTATGCCATGGGCGGGAAACCGTTGATGGCAATCGCCATACTGGGCTGGCCGGTAAACCAGCTGGCGCCGGAGATCGCTTCCCGGGTAATCGAGGGTGGGCGGGCAGTATGCACCGATGCCGGAATAGCGTTGGCAGGGGGGCACAGCATTGATTCACCGGAACCGATCTTCGGGTTAGCCGTTACCGGACAGGTGCCGGTGAATCGAATCGTGCGTAACGATACCGCCCGGCCCGGCGACCTGCTGTACCTGACCAAGCCGATTGGCGTGGGAATTCTGACCAGCGCACTGAAGAAGCAACGGATCAGCGAGGCCGACCTGGCTGTTGCCGTTGAAACCATGTGCACCCTCAACAAAGTGGGTGAAGTCTTCGCTTCACTGGACGGCGTACATGCCATGACCGATGTTACCGGCTTTGGTCTCGCTGGCCACTTGATGGAGATCTGCCGTGGGAGCGGTGTTGGTGCCACTATTAACCGGAGTTCAGTGCCGCAGCTATCGAACCTGGCTTGCTACATTGATTCGGACTGTATTCCGGGTGGTACCCACCGGAATGCCGCATCGTTGGGCGACGCCTTCGAGGGCCTGACGGATCAGGACAAGACGCTGCTTTGCGATCCACAGACCAGTGGAGGGCTGCTGGTCTGTGTCGCCGAACAGGGCCGGGCCAGTTTTGAGGAGAAGGCCAGGGAACTCGGGCTGGCGCTCCATCCGTTCGGGCGGTTGCATGAGCGTGGTTCAGGTGAGTCGATGGTTCAGGTTATTGGCTGAGTCTCCAGGTGCACCCGCGCTGGAAAAAGGGGAACGCCACTGGAGAAGTCGACGGATCGTAAGATCCCACTCCAGACTATCAAGCAGATTTTTCAGCCCCAGTCCGAGTTCTGTGTCCCCTTCGATAACCAGCCGGCGTTGAAAGAAGAGTTGGTCGGGGTCTTGCCGTCGCTCTGCCAGCGTCTTGAAGGCGGCCAGGGACCCCCGGATAGTGGCCTCCCCCGGGCCATCAAGAATACGCAGGCGCCCGGCCCAGAAACCGATGGTAATGCCTGGTTGCCCGCCCGTTGCTTCCAGCCTGATGCGGCGCCCTTCAAAATCGTCGAACTCACCATCAGCAATGGCAGTGGCAAACAGCTGGTTAAGCGGCGCCTCAGCGGCAAGCTGCTTGAACGGAAGCGGTATGTGGCGGTCTATGGCGCCCAGCACCGGGAAAGGCGAGGGCAAATACTCCCTGAGAACCGCCAGGGATTGGTCGAGAAGAGGGCCGTTCAGCGATGCAATGGGGGGTAGGGAAAATGCCATGGTGTACTCCGGACGGTCAGAAACCCGCCCAGAATATCGGAAACCATAGTGCAGTGATTTGATATAACTCAGCCCTTGTGCAGGCCTTCCTCTACTGCCCATACCGCCACTTCCACGCGGGAGCGCAGGTTCAGTTTCTTCAGCAGGTGCTTGACGTGCACTTTGACAGTGCCATCGCTGATGTCCAGCTTGCGGCCGATCATCTTGTTGGACAGGCCTTCGGCAATGAGGCGAAGGATATCCTTTTCCCGCGGGGTCAGGCTGTCAAAGTCCGGGCGTGAGGCCTGCTGAGGCTTCTGGGATCTCAGTGCCTGCGCCAGCAGGGCGGTCAGGCGGTCGCTGATGACCATCTTGCCCACGGCGGCGTCGTGCAGCTGTCGGATCATGTCCTCCGGCTCCATATCCTTCAGCAGATAACCATCAGCGCCGGCTCTCAGGGCCGCCACCACGTCGTCCTCATGGTCAGACACCGTAAACATCACGATGCGGGAGCTGATGCTACCTTCGCGCAGTTTTTTCAGTGCCTCAATACCATTCATTTCCGGCATGTTGAGGTCCATCAGCACCAGGTCGGGTTCAAGCTCCTGCGCCAGGCGAATACCGTCGGCGGCGTTGCTGGCCTCGCCAACCACCTGCATGTCGTCTTCCATCTCGATCAGTTGTTTTATGCCCTGACGAAGCAAAGGGTGATCATCAATCAACAGAATGCTTGCTGGTGAGTCAGACATGGTTCCTCTCATTATTTGAAGTAGTGTTGCAACGCTCAGCCGCCAGCGGCTTCGGATGTAATCAGGTGCCGGCTCTTGGGCACAAAGCTCAGCGCCACTTCGACACCGCCGGTGTCACGGTTAAGGACGTTGACTTTTCCGCCCAGGGTGCGGGCCCGGTCCTGCATGATAATCAGCCCATAGTGCTGTGACGGCTGGTCACCATTCGGCAGACCTTTACCATTATCAAGTATTCTGACGCTTACCCTGGGAGATTCAAACAGCACCTGCACCAGAATTTCCGATGCTTCAGAGTGCTTGACGGCATTGGCCAACCCTTCGCGGACAATCTGCAGGGTATGAATTTCTTCGTTGGGAGACAGCGTTTGCGGTGGCAGACGGTAGTCCAGTTTCACCTCACTGCCCAGGCGTTCAGAGAACTCCTCCGCGGTTTGCCTCAAGGCTGTGGCCAGGTCGGGGGTATCCAGTTTCAGCCGGAAGGTGGTCAGCAGCTCCCGTAGTTGACGGTAAGCGCTGTTCAGGCCGGTACTCAGCTCTTCCAGAATGTCATTGTGGACCTTTTCATGCTCTCCCTTGATATCGAGACGACGGAGCCGTGCTACCTGCATCTTCAGATAGGACAGCGACTGGGCCAGGGAATCATGGAGTTCCCGGGCAATCACAGTGCGTTCCTCTGCCAGGGTGAGCTGTTGCTCCTCGGTAATCTGGCGTTCCAGGAAGATGGCCGTAGCCAACTGGTCACTCAGGGTTTCCAGCAGGCGGCGGGCGGTCTGGGAAAGCCCCTTGCTGGCTGGGTACCAGACTTCCAGGGTACCCAGAAGCTGTCCCGGTGTGCGAATCGGCAACAGCAGTCTTCGGCCGTCGTTGCCCTCATTTGGCAGCTCATCAAACACTTCCGGAGTTACCAGGCAGGCATTGCAGTGGTGATCCTTACAGTAGAACGGCCGATCCTTGGTAGAAGTGGTAATGGCTTCGACCGGCTCGCTGGAGTTCTTGTCGTGCAGGTAAAGACGGATGGGGCCGATGCCAAGCAACTGCTCCAGATCCTGAAGCATGGGGATGGCGCCGTTGCAGAGGTCGTGATTGGCAAACAGGGAGCGACTGGACGAATGGAGCAATTCCAGGGCCGCGTGGCTCTTCTCCAGTTCCCGGGTTTTTGCCATGGCGTCTTCTTTCAGTTCGTTGTAGCTCAGGGCCAGTTCACTGGTCATCTGGTCAAAGGCAATACCTAGCTGGGACAGCTCATCCGAGCCTTTCAGGTTGGCCTTGTGCGAGAAATCCTGCTCACCCACCGCGACCGCAATGTCCATCAGTTTGCGCAGCGGGCGAAGTACCCGTTTTTTGATATCGAGGTAAAGTCCAAAAATAATCAGTATCGAGAGCACCAGGCTGATGATCTGGATCAGGTGCAACAGATCGACGCGGGCCTCGGTCCGGTGCTCAAGCATGCTGACCAGTTTATCTACCTCAGCCACATAGCGCTCTGTCACTGTTATCAGGTCTTCCGTCACCCGAGTGCTGTTCGGGGCATTGGCTACCAGAGCCGGGCTAAGTTCACCGTGCCAGAGGGATTCCATAATCTGGTGCTGTTTCGCCAGCGGATGATCTTTGCCACTGGGGATTGCCTGGGTGAATCCGGGGTGTGCCATACGTTGCTGGTAAGCATCCAGCCCGGCCATAAATGTCGTGGCGTGGTGTTCTGTCGGGTCGGCTGCAGAGCGGGCAAGCAATTCATAAGCGCCCATACGCAGTGAACCGGCAATATTAATGGCCGTCGCATTGCCCTCGATGCTGCGTGATACCCCGAGAGTAGTGGCCATGCTGACAATGGCAGTCAGTACGACGGCGCCAACGACAATGGCGATGCGTTTTACAAGGGGGCTATTGCGTGTCATCTGGTCTCTTCGTTGGGTACAGCAAATATGGAGGGAGTGTACCTCCTTGAGGATAGTCAGGCACCCGTGATTACCCCAATAGTCGATCCCCCATCATAGTCTTTGACCCTGTGCAGGGCAAAACATGAAACTGCAAGTTGGCTTCGGGTGGATAGTGTCATGCAGCCTTTCTCCATTGGTGACGATGACGATAACGATAAACTGACATCGCTGGCAGTGGTTCTTCCGCTGGCGGTCGTTGGCTTTGTTATTGCAGCCGGTTGCTGGACCATTTTTGCCGTGGCCGGCGCGCATCTTCGGAATGCTCTGGGGTTGGGCAGCCTGGAGTTTGGCCTGTTATTGGCAACGCCCATGGCTGCTGGTGCCTTGTTGGCGGTGCCGGCGGGCATTGCCGCCCAGAAGCTGGGTGCAAGGCGGGTCATGATTGCCTGCCTGCTCGGCCTTTCCGTGTCTATGGCATTGCTGCTGGTGGTGGAAACCTGGGCCGGGTACCTGCTGGTTGCGGCTGGTCTGGGCCTTGCCGGCGGATTTTACAGCGCTGGCCTTCAGTTCGTGACCAGTCATGCCTCCTCCCGACATATGGGGCTGGTACTGGGCGTATTCGGTGCCGGAGTGACGGGCGCCGGCTTCAATTATTATCTGGTTCCGCTGATTGTGCAGGCATTCTCCTGGAAAGGCGTGCCACTTGCCTATCTGGTTGTTCTTTTGTTGGTGACCACCCTGCTGGTGTTGCTGACGGACGATTCGGATTCCCGTGGCGACCCTAATGTTGAAACCAGTGCCAGGCAACTGTTGCGTCGCCTTGAAAACCTGCGGGTGTGGCGACTGTATCTGTATTTTGGAGTGGTAGCCGGGAGCTTTTTTTCCCTGGCGTTATGGCTGCCGGATTTCATGGCCTCCCGTTTCCTGCTGACCATGGAGTCGGGTGCCCGGCTGGCGTTGTGGTTTGTGATACCCGGCGCCCTGGCGCAGATTCTGGGAGGGGGACTGTCAGATCGCTACGGGGCGGGCAGAGTGGTAGTGCGTTCACTGGTGGCCTGTCTGGCAGCCCTGTTCGTGCTGTCCTATCCTCCGATGACGCTGTCGGTTCATGGCATTGATTCAGTGATTTCACTGGAGCTCTCCCTGCCACTCTTTCTCGAAGCTTTCTTCATAGTCCTGCTGGGCATCGCGCTGGGCTCCGCCATGGGTGGTCTCCAGCGCATGGTCGTTGAGGAAAACCGTGAGGCAGCGGCCTTCGCCGCCGGAATGTTGCTGTTCAGTGCCTGCCTGGTTGCGTTTCTGCTGCCGGTGCTTTTCGGCGCCATGATTCACTGGGTCGGCGTGGGTACGGCCATGTTCATGATCCTTTTCGTACTGCTGACCGGCAGTCTGTTCATGTTCGCCCGGGACTACCGTCGCGAGGAGCGCCGGGTGTTGTTACACAAGGGTGTATAGGGCCTCTACCACTTGGGTGGTAGAGGTGGGTTATGTGGTAGTAACCACGCAGATTTCAGGGTTTTTCTCACTCACAATGGTCTCAAATCGGAGCTGCATCAGAACAGCGATCCGGCAGACGGGCAGATGGAGAGAGAGACCATGAGTCATTTGATCGACAAACTGAATTACTTCAGGAAAAAGCGCGAGCCGTTCGCCAACGGCCACGGCGAAACCCACGATGTCAGCCGCGAGTGGGAAGACAGCTACCGCCAGCGCTGGCAGCATGACAAGATCGTGCGCTCCACCCACGGTGTAAACTGCACCGGTTCCTGCAGCTGGAAAATCTACGTCAAGAACGGCCTGGTCACCTGGGAAACCCAGCAGACCGATTATCCCCGTACCCGTCCGGACCTGCCCAACCACGAGCCCCGCGGCTGCCCCCGCGGCGCCAGTTACTCCTGGTACATGTACAGCGCCAACCGCCTGAAATACCCGCTGATGCGCAAGCACCTGATGAGGCTGTGGCGTGAAGCAAAAACGCAACACAAGGATCCTGTGGATGCCTGGGCCTCCATCGTGGAAGACCCGAAGAAAACCGCCGAGTACAAGCCCCGCCGCGGGATGGGTGGTTTCGTGCGCTCCAGCTGGGACGAAGTCAACGAGCTGATTGCCTCCTCCAACGTGTACACCGCCAAAAAATACGGCCCTGACCGTATCATCGGCTTTTCGCCGATCCCGGCCATGTCCATGGTGTCCTACGCGGCCGGCAGCCGTTACCTGTCCATGATCGGTGGCGTGTGCATGAGTTTCTACGACTGGTACTGCGACCTGCCGCCGGCTTCACCGCAAACCTGGGGTGAGCAGACCGACGTGCCGGAGTCCGCCGACTGGTACAACTCCGGCTACATCATCGCCTGGGGCTCCAACGTACCCCAGACCCGTACCCCGGACGCCCACTTCTTCACCGAAGTGCGTTACAAGGGCACCAAGACGGTCGCCATTACTCCGGACTACGCCGAAGTCTCCAAGTTGTCTGACGAGTGGATGAACCCGAAGCAGGGCACCGATGCGGCCCTGGGCATGGCCATGGGCCACGTGATTCTGAAGGAATTCCACGTCGACAAGCCCAGCGAGTATTTTACCGACTACGTTCGCCGCTATACCGACATGCCCTACCTGGTCATGCTGGATAAGCGCGAGGATGGCCGTTACGTGCCCGGCCGCTTCCTGCGTGCCAGTGACCTGGTGGATGGCCTTGGGGAAGAGAATAACCCCGAGTGGAAAACCATCGCCATCGACGAGAAAACCAATCAGCTAACCGCGCCTAACGGCTCTATCGGTTACCGCTGGGGGCAGAAAGGCAAGTGGAACCTGAAGCAGACCGCTGACAGCGCCGATGTGGAGCTGCAGCTCTCCATGGTGGAGAAACACGATGATGTGGTGGATGTGGCGTTCCCGTACTTTGGCGGAATCGAGCATGACCATTTCAAGAGCGTAGAGATCTCCGACACCCTGACTCACAAGCTGGGCAGTCGCAAAGTGCAGCTGGCTGACGGCAGCGAAGGCCGTGTGGTCACCGTATTCGACCTGATGGTGGCCAACTATGGTATCAGTCGCGGTCTGGGCGACGATGACGGTGCCACTTCCTATGACGAAGTGAAGCCTTACACCCCGGCCTGGCAGGAAAAGATCACCGGTGTTCCCGCTCACAAAGTAATCCGCATTGCCCGCGAGTTCGCCGACAACGCGGACAAGACCAAGGGCCGTTCCATGGTTATCGTTGGTGCCGGTATGAACCACTGGTACCACATGGACATGAACTACCGTGGCCTGATCAACATGCTGATCATGTGTGGCTGTATCGGCCAGAGCGGTGGTGGCTGGGCCCACTACGTGGGCCAGGAAAAACTGCGACCGCAGACCGGCTGGCAGCCGCTGGCGTTTGGTCTTGACTGGCAGCGCCCGCCGCGCCATATGAACTCAACCTCCTTCTTCTATGCCCACTCCGGCCAGTGGCGCTACGAGAAACTGGGTGTGGACGAAATCCTGTCGCCGCTGGCGGACAAGTCCAAATTCAGTGGCAGCCTGATTGACTACAACGTCCGCGCCGAGCGCATGGGCTGGCTGCCGTCTGCGCCACAACTGAACCGCAACCCGCTGGGTATCGCAGCCGAAGCCGAGAAAGCCGGCATGGAAGTGGCCGATTATGTGGCCCAGTCCATGAAGGACGGCTCCCTGGCCTTCGCCAGTGAAGACCCGGAAGCGCCGCAGAACTGTCCGCGCAACCTGTTTGTGTGGCGTTCCAACCTGCTGGGCTCCTCCGGCAAGGGCCATGAGTACATGCTCAAGTACCTGCTGGGTACCAAGAGTGGCCTGCAAGGCAAGGATCTTGGCCACGAAGGCGGCGCCAAGCCGACGGAAGTGAAATGGCATGACGAAGCGCCGGAAGGCAAGCTTGACCTGCTGGTGACCCTGGACTTCCGCATGTCCACCACATGCCTGTATTCCGACGTCGTTCTGCCGACCGCCACCTGGTATGAGAAAAACGACCTGAATACCTCGGACATGCACCCGTTCATTCACCCGCTGACTGCCGCCACTGATCCGGCCTGGGAAGCGCGTAGTGACTGGGAAATCTACAAGGGCATTGCCAAGGCGTTCTCCAAAGCAACCGAAGGTCACCTGGGTGTCGAGAAAGACGTGGTTACCCTGCCGCTGCTGCACGACGCACCGGCCGAGCTGGGCCAGCCCTTCGACGTGAAGGACTGGAAGCGTGGTGAGTGCGAACTGATTCCGGGCAAGACTGCGCCCAACTTCATCACCGTTGAGCGTGACTACCCGAACACCTATGCACGCTTTACCTCACTCGGGCCGCTGCTGGACAAGCTGGGCAACGGTGGCAAGGGCATCAACTGGAACACCGAGAAGGAAGTGAAGTTCCTCGGCGACCTGAACTACAAGCATATAGACGGGGCCAACGCCGGCCGTCCGAAGATCGAAAGCGCCATTGACGCGGCAGAAGTGATCCTGACCCTGGCGCCGGAAACCAACGGCCAGGTAGCGGTGAAGGCCTGGGCAGCACTGTCCGAGTTCACTGGCCTGGACCACAGCCATCTGGCGAAGAACAAGGAAGAGGAAAAAATACGCTTCCGGGATATCGTGGCGCAGCCGCGCAAGATCATCTCCAGCCCGACCTGGTCTGGTCTGGAAGACGAGCACGTGTCCTACAACGCCGGCTACACCAACGTCCACGAGCTGATTCCCTGGCGCACCCTGACCGGTCGCCAGCAGTTCTACCAGGATCATGAGTGGATGCGCGCTTTCGGCGAGAGCCTGCTGGTCTACCGTCCGCCCATCAACACCAAGACGGTCAGCAGCATGCTGAACCAGCGCAGCAACGGCAACGCCGAGAAAGCGCTGAACTGGATCACGCCGCACCAGAAGTGGGGTATCCACAGTACCTACAGTGACAACCTGCTGATGCTGACCCTGTCCCGCGGTGGGCCGATCGTGTGGCTGAGTGAGGACGACGCCAAAGAGCTGGCAATTGAAGATAACGACTGGATCGAGCTGTTCAACGCCAACGGTGCCATCGCGGCCCGGGCGGTAGTCAGTCAGCGGGTCATGCCAGGCATGGTGATGATGTATCACGCCCAGGAGCGGATAGTGAATATTCCCGGTTCCGAGATCACCGGCACCCGCGGCGGTATCCACAACTCGGTCACCCGGGTGTGCCCGAAACCGACCCACATGATCGGCGGTTACGCGCAGTATTCCTACGGCTTCAACTACTACGGCACCGTAGGCTCCAACCGCGACGAGTTCGTGGTAGTGCGCAAGATGCACAACATCGATTGGCTCGATGGCGAAGGTAATGACACTGTTCAGGAGGCTGTAAAATGAAAATCCGTTCCCAAGTCGGCATGGTACTGAACCTGGACAAGTGCATCGGATGCCACACCTGTTCGGTGACCTGCAAAAACGTATGGACCAGCCGTGAAGGCATGGAGTACGCCTGGTTTAACAACGTCGAAACCAAGCCCGGTATCGGCTATCCCAAAGAATGGGAAAACCAGGACAAGTGGAAAGGCGGCTGGATGCGCGACAGCTCCGGCAAGATCCGCCCGAAGATCGGTGGCCGCTTCCGGATTCTGGCGAACATTTTCGCCAACCCGGATCTGCCGCAGATCGATGACTACTACGAGCCGTTCGATTTCGATTACCAGCACCTGCATACCGCCGGTGACAGTAAGCATCAACCGGTAGCACGGCCACGGTCGCTGATCTCCGGCCAGCGCATGCAGAAAATCGAATGGGGCCCGAACTGGGAAGAAATCCTGGGTACCGAGTTTGCCAAGCGTCGCAAGGACAAGAACTTCGACCAGGTACAGGCGGACATCTATGGCCAGTTCGAAAATACATTCATGATGTACCTGCCGCGCCTGTGCGAGCACTGCCTCAACCCCACCTGTGTGGCCAGCTGCCCCAGCGGCGCTATCTACAAGCGTGAGGAAGACGGCATCGTACTGATCGACCAGGACAAGTGCCGTGGCTGGCGGATGTGTGTGTCCGGCTGCCCGTACAAGAAAATCTACTTCAACTGGAAAACCGGCAAGTCCGAAAAATGCATCTTCTGCTACCCGCGGATTGAAGCCGGCCTGCCTACCGTGTGCTCCGAGACCTGCGTCGGCCGCATCCGCTATCTGGGCGTGCTGCTTTACGATGCTGACCGCATTGAAGAAGTGGCCAGCACCCCGGGCGAGCATGAGCTGTACGAGAAGCAGCTGGAAATCTTCCTGGATCCGAACGATCCGAAGGTGATCGAGCAGGCGAAAAAGGATGGCATCCCGATGAACGTCATCGAAGCCGCCCAGCAAAGCCCGGTCTACAAGATGGCAGTGGACTGGAAACTCGCTCTGCCACTGCACCCGGAATACCGCACCCTGCCCATGGTCTGGTACGTGCCGCCACTGAGCCCGATCCAGTCTGCGGCGGAAGCCGGCAAGGTTGAGTTTGACGGCATACTGCCGAAGATCGAAAGCCTGCGGATTCCGGTCAAGTACCTGGCCAACCTGCTGACGGCTGGCGACGAGAAGCCGATTGTCCGTGCCCTCAAGCGGATCATGGCCATGCGTCTGTACAAGCGCGCGGAAACTGTGGAAGGCAAGGAAGACCTGCGGGCTCTTCAGGAAGCCGGGCTGACCAAGGCCCAGGCCGATGAAATGTACCGTTACCTGGCCATTGCCAACTACGAGGACCGCTTCGTGATTCCCACCAGTCATCGCGAGCTGGCGAAGGAAGCCTTCCCCGATGCTCACGGCGAGCGTGGTGGTTGCGGGTTCAGCTTCGGCGACGGCTGCAACGGCGACAGCGAGTTCAACATGTTTGGTGGCCGCAAACAGACCACCAGCATGGTGCAGAAGCTGTCCACCGTGAAGCAGGTTGACCCGAAACAGCTGCAGGAATAAGGAGACCAGGATGCAACTTTTAAAAGTAATAGCGCGGGTGCTCGAGTACCCCACCGATGAACTCCAGGCCTCCAAAGACGCCCTGATAGCCGCCGTTCTGGAAGACAACCGGCTGCCGCGGCAGAACAAGGAGCAGCTGCTGAGGTGCATCGACCTGGTGTGCGACGGTGATCTGCTGGATATGCAGGAAAACTACGTGGGCACCTTCGACAAGGGCAGGGCGACGTCCCTGCTGCTGTTCGAGCACGTTCACGGCGAATCACGTGACCGTGGCCAGGCCATGGTGGACCTGATGGAGCAGTACCGCGCCAACGGCCTGGAAATCGATGCCAAGGAACTGCCGGACTACCTGCCGCTGTTCCTGGAGTATCTCTCCACCCGGCCATGGGAAGAGATCCGGAACTGGCTGGAAGACATCCATCATATTCTGGGGCTTCTGGGCGAAAGGCTGTACCAGCGCGAGAGCCTGTACCACGTGTTGATGGATTCGCTGCTGGTGCTGTCCGGGCGCGAGGCGAATCGTCAGGAGCTGGCGCAGATTGTCGCCTCCGAAGAGCGTGACGACACACCGGAAGCGCTGGACAAGGTCTGGGAAGAGGAAATGGTCAAGTTTGTGGACGATCAGGGAAGCTCCTGCAGTACCGGAGGCGTTGTAGGCCAGCGCCGCCGCGAACTGGAACAGACCCAGACCATTCACCTGAGCGATCAGCTGATGACGGATGCAACGCCCCGTCAGGCAGGAGGCGCCTGAGGGCGCGGGAGGAAACTGAAATGATGTCCTATCTCAATACACTGTTCTTCGGGGTCTACCCCTACATTGCTATCGCTATCCTGGTGATTGGTACCTGGGCACGTTATGACCACGGCCAGTTCACCTGGAAAGCCCATTCCAGCCAGATGCTGCGCAAGAAAAACATGGTCATGGCCAGCGTGCTTTTCCATGTGGGTGTGCTGGTGATCTTCTTCGGCCACCTGGTAGGACTGCTGACGCCCCACGCGCTCTACGAGCCGTTCATGACACCGGGAACAAAACAGGTCATGGCGATCGTGGTGGGTGGTATTGCCGGTGCGATGGCCATCGTCGGTGGTGGAATGCTGGCCTGGCGCCGGCTGACCGACCCCCGCGTAAAAGCCAACAGTACCTTCGCGGACAATATGATCATCATCATACTGGTGGTCCAGCTGGCACTCGGCATGCTCACCATCCTGCCCACCCTGGGGCACCTGGACGGCGCCACCATGCTCAAGTTCTCCGCCTGGGCACAGGGTATCGTTACCCTTCAGGGCGGGGTGGCCGGCTACATCGCCGACGTGCACTGGATCTACAAGACCCACATCTTCCTGGGCCTGACCATCTTCGTGCTGTTCCCGTTCACCCGGCTGGTGCACATGCTCAGCGTGCCGGTGGAGTATTTCGGGCGGAAGTACCAGGTGGTTCGCAAGCGGGCTTGATGGTGTGAATTGGGGTGACGGTAAATGTGTCGGATTACGCGTGGCGGGGCCACGCTAATCCGACCTACCCCCGCCCGCCCCCGAACGTTGAGCGTAGGTCGGATTAGACGAAGTCGTAATCCGACAAACCCAGATCAAAAGGTAACCATCATGCAACTCATCCCCGTCGGCGAAGCCGAAAAACCCAGAAACCAGTTCCCGCCGGTCTACGTGGGTGACACCCTCATCGGCGAAGACGACATCGCCCGGGAAATGCAACACCACCCGGCCGAAGAAGTCGCCGAAGCCTGGCACGAAGCCGCCAAAAGCCTCGTTATTCGTGAACTCCTCCTGCAACAGGCAAGCCGCCTGAACCTGGACGACATCGCCGACGAAGAAGACCGCATCGCCCGCGTACTGGAACAGGAACTCAACGTCCCCGACCCCAGCGAGCAGGACTGCGAACGCTTCTACGCTGCCAACCCCGGCCGCTTCTGCAGCCCGACCCTGATGGCCGTCAGCCACATACTCCTCGCCGCGGCCCCGGACGACGTCCAGGAACGCATCCGCCAGGAAGAAGCAGGGCGCCAACTGCTTTCATCCTTACTCGACGGCCGTGCCCAGTTCGCCGAACTGGCCAAACAGTACTCCGCCTGCGAATCCCGCCACCAGGGCGGCAGCCTGGGCCAGATCAGCAAAGGCCAGACCGTCGACGAGTTCGAACGCCCGGTTCTGTCCCTGCAGGAAGGCCTCAACCCCGAGTTGATCGAAACCCGCTACGGCTGGCACCTCGTCCGCGTCGACCAACGCATCGATGGCGAACAGCTGCCCTATGAGTATGTGAAACCCCAGATCCGCCAGTATCTGAGCGAAAGCGTGACCAGACGAGCGTTCCGCCAGTACCTCCAGGTTCTCGCTGCGGAAACCGGTGTGGAAGGTGTGGACATGGAAATACCTGACTCACCCCTGATGCAGTAAAGAGATTAACTCCAATGCCGGGAGGCCGATGGGTCCCTTCTTCCCAAAACTGTGCGGAGCCATGGATGGCGGAGCTCAAGCGCCACATGGATGTGCTTGAGCGTGTTTTGGGAAGAAGGGGCCCATTGGTCTGTGCTCCCAAGTAAACAAGAGAGCGAGCACCCAGGCAGCAAAGCCCCCTCTTTGAGCTAAGTCAATTACTCAGTAATAACCGCCCAACTACCCCCATAGGGGGAGCGATTTTCCTCCCAAGCCCCACTATTATTAAAACCAGATTTGAAATGCATTATTAATGCAGGGGGCAAACAAAATGGCACTATTACAAACCGCCGAAACACGCTACAGCAAACCGGTACTGGTTGCCGTCAACAAGCCGATAGAAGAGGACGACAGCCTGGCTCCAATGCGCCAGCATGCCCTCTTTTCCTCGCTGAGCGACGACGACCTCAACGCATTGATGCAACAGTCCAGACGCCTGCGCCTGGGTCATCACCAGCTGCTCTACCGCCAGGACATGCCTGCTCACCACTTTTTCTTCGTCGTTTCCGGACGGCTGCGCCTGTACCGCCTCGACGCCTCTGGCATCGACCGCACACTCGACAGTATTGCTCCCGGCGACTGCTTCGCAGAAGTCATGATCTATGCAGACCCGGCAAGGTACGCCTGTTACGCCGAAGCGCTCAAATCCAGCGAAGTACTGATGATCCCCGTCAAGGTTTACCAGGACCTGCTGGAAAGAAGACCCGAGTATACCCAGGCGGCACTACGCCATTATGCCAGGCGCGCCGTGGCCCGTTTTCACGATCTGGAGATCATGACCGTACAGAACGCCCGTGACCGGCTGATCCGCTACCTGATCGACCTGTTGCCCAATGGCGGTGAAGAGGGGGGGGAAGTGGAACTGCCGCTGCCCAAGTGCCTGGTCGCGTCTCGTCTTGCCATGCAGCCGGAAACCTTCTCGCGGATCCTGGCAGATCTCAAAGCGAATGGCTTGGTTCGGGTCAACCGCAGCCGGTTGTTCATTACCGACCCGTCCCGACTGATCCAGATCAGCCAGTAAATAGTCAAGGCAGGAACGCTCAAATGATTGCAAGCTACACCGATTTGCTCAAAGCCGCTGATGCTGAACCCGAGCCCCAGCGCCTGTTGTTTGTATTCTGCCGTGCCGAGTTGCCGGACGATGCATCAGAGGCCGAAAAGGCCGGCTTTGCCAATGGCGAAGGCGGCGCCCTGACGCCCGTGGTGTGCGTAGACAAGGCGCCCGAGGAAGTCAGTGACTTTGATGCACTGGTTGAGGAGTCCCGTCAGACCGGTCAGGCCTGGGATGTGGTGTTTGTTGCTGCAATGTCTGGCCGTGGCGGGATGAAACCGTCTTCCGATGAAGCCCAACAACCCCTGACCATGATGGTGGAATCTATCCGTCTGGGCCATGTGGGGAATTATCTGCCATTGGACCAAAAGGGCCAGGCCGTGTCCCTGGGTTAATAATGTTACCAAAGGTATTTGAAGTTTTTGGTCTATTGACTAGTTTTTTAAAGAGCAGCCCGTCACCAGTGAGAAATATCAAATATCCCAATGCGCCAGGCTAATAGTATCCCGCTGTCGCTCGTTTTCTCTTCATACAGGTGTGCTCAGGAGGGGGTCGTGAATTTTATTCAGCGTGCTGCCATGTCGATTGTGGGATTGCTGTGTCTGGTCCTGATTCCGGTAATTGCAGCCATGGCAGGCTCCCCCGAAGAATATGAGCCACTGGCGGCCCGTCAGGTGATCCAGAAAGCCTTTCCCTCGGTTGATGATATTTCCTCGCGGGAAGATAACCGCGCCATCCAGGAGCTTCGCCGTGGCGAAGAGCTTCTGGGTTATGCCTATCAGACCCTGGATTTCGTGCAGACGCCGGCCTATTCCGGTAAGCCCCTGAACGCCATTGTAGTACTGGACACCGAGGGCGAGATCGAGGGCGCGCGGGTGATACACCACGATGAGCCGATTCTTCTTATCGGCATTCCCGAAATCAAGATGCACGAGTTCACGGACCAGTACGTTGGCCTTAAGGCGGACCAGAGGGTCACCGTCGGCGGTAAGTCGACCGAGCGCCGCGTTGCTGTGGACGGCCTGTCTGGTGCTACGGTTACGGTGATGGTGATCAACGAAGTGATCATGAAAACCGCCCACCGTGTGGGTGCCGAGCTGGGGCTGGTTGAGGGCGGAAGCGATGCCAGGCCTCCAGTAGCGGAAATCCGCACCGGCGAGTTTACAGAAAAAAGCTGGGAAGAGCTGACCGGGGAGGGCTCGCTGCGCCGATTACTGGTGACTCGGGGGCAAGTGGACGATGCATTCAAAGGAACCGCAGCAGAAGGCATTGATGAAGCGTCTCCTGTCGAGCGCGATGAGGCATTGATTGACCTCTACACCGGTTACCTGAATGTGCCCACAATTGGCAAGAACCTGTTGGGTGAAAGCCAGTACCAGTGGCTGATGTCCGAGCTGAAAGAGGGTGAACACGCCATTGCAGTGATGGCGAGCGGGGACTATTCCTTCAAGGGCTCAGGCTATGTGCGTGGTGGCATTTTTGATCGCATCCAGGTGCGCCAGTTCGGCGACACCTTCAACTTCCGGGATCTGGATTTTTACCGCCTGAGCGACGTTTATGCGGAGGGCATGCCTGATTTTTCCGAAATGGCGATCTTCATCATTCGTCAGCAGTACAACTTCGACCCGGGCACACCCTGGTGGCTGGAGCTTTCCATCAAGCGCCAGACTGGTCCGCTCGACAGCGAGTTTGCCCTCTTCCCGCTGGAGTACCAGTTGCCGGATCAGTATTACACCCGGCCAGAGGTGGAGCTGTCTGAGGAAGAGTGGCTGGAAACCCAGCCCATGTGGGTGCAGGTGTGGTATCAGCGCCAGTTCCAGATCATCGTCCTGGGCATTGGCATTGGTGTACTGATGTTCATCCTTTTCTTCCAGGACTGGCTGGTCAAAAAGCCCAAGATAACCCGCTGGATACGCCATGCCTTTCTGACTTATACCCTGTTCTTTATTGGCTGGTTTGCGTTGGGGCAATTGTCCATTGTCAACGTGCTGACGTTCGTCAATAGCCTCATCAGCGGGTTCCGCTGGGAGACATTCCTCGTTGACCCTATGATATTCATTCTCTGGGCGACGGTCGCCGGTATCGTTCTGTTGTGGGGGCGGGCTGTATACTGTGGCTGGCTTTGCCCATTCGGCGCGTTGCAGGAACTGCTGAACGAAATCGCCCGCAAGCTCAAAGTGCCCCAATACACGGTACCTTTTCCTATTCATGAGCGCCTATGGGCCATCAAATATATCGTTCTTCTGGTGCTTTTCGGTGTCTCGCTGGATTCCCTTGCAACGGCGGAAAAACTGGCTGAAATCGAGCCGTTCAAGACTGCCATCACCTTGCGTTTTGACCGCAGTTGGCCCTTTGTCACCTACGCTGTCCTGTTGCTGGTGGTCAACCTGTTTACCCGCAAGGTGTTCTGCCGGTACATGTGCCCGTTGGGCGCTGCGCTGGCGTTGCCGAGCAAACTGCGGGTCTTCGACTGGCTCAAGCGGCGCAAGGAATGTGGCAATCCCTGCCGGTTATGTGATCACGAGTGTGAGGTTCAGGCCATCCACCCGGACGGACACATCAATTACATGGAATGCCATTACTGCCTGGATTGCCAGATGACCTATTTCGATGACCACAAGTGCCCGCCGTTGATCGTCAAACGACGCGGCAAGCGCCGGGGTCATAACGCACCGGGCCATCCGGAAGAGATTCCGGTGGTTCAGGTGACTTGAGCCGTCCCATAAAAAGAAAGCATGAGAAGTAAAACCGCCATTACCAATAACGGAGTTGGATGTTATGAAAAAGAAAGATGATCTGACCAAGGATTCACCGGAGCTTCCGGAAAGCGGCCAGAGCCGCCGCCGGTTTATGGGTGCTGCGGCGCTGGCCGGCGTAGCCGGCGCCACCGGTCTCGGTACGGCAGTGATGTCCCGGGAGTCCTTCGCGGCTGCCGCCGAGGAGGCCCGCAATAACTGGACGGTACATCCGGGTGAGCTGGATGAGTATTACGGTTTCTGGAGTGGCGGCCACTCCGGTGAGGTGCGCGTCCTTGGGGTGCCCTCCATGCGCGAGCTGATGCGGATTCCGGTGTTCAACGTCGACTCCGCCACCGGCTGGGGCATCACAAACGAGAGTAAAGAGGTGCTCGGGGAGAGCAGCCGCTTCTCCAACGGTGACGCCCACCACCCGCACATCTCCATGACCGATGGCCGCTACGACGGCAAATATCTGTTCATCAACGATAAGGCCAACACCCGGGTTGCCCGTATCCGTCTGGATATCATGAAGTGTGACAAAATCACCACCATTCCCAATGTTCAGGCGATCCATGGTCTGCGTCTGCAGAAGGTACCGAAAACCAAATACGTATTCTGTAACGCCGAGTATGTGATCCCGCATCCAAACGACGGCAGCGACACCAGCCTGGAGAATAGTTTCACCATGTTCAATGCGGTGGACGCGGAGACCATGGAAGTTGCCTTCCAGGTGATTGTCGACGGTAATCTGGACAATACCGATGCGGACTACACCGGCAAATACGCCTGTTCCACCTGCTACAACTCCGAGAAGGCGCTCGACCTGGCCGGTACTATGCGCAACGACCGCGACTGGGCCGTGGTGTTCAATATTGAGCGTATTGAGCAGGCGGTGAAGAATGGCGACTACAAGACCCTGGGTGACTCCAAGGTGCCGGTGGTAGACGGTCGTGCAGGCTCGGAACTGACCCGTTACATCCCGGTTCCAAAGAACCCGCATGGCCTCAATACCTCTCCGGACGGCAAGTACTTTATTGCCAACGGTAAGCTGTCACCGACGGCCACTATTATTGCGATCGACAAGCTGGACGATCTGTTCGAGGACAAGATCGAGCCCCGCGACACCGTGGTCGGTGAGCCAGAGCTGGGTCTCGGGCCGCTGCACACCACCTATGACGGTCGTGGCAATGCTTACACAACGCTGTTTATCGACAGCCAGGTGTGTAAGTGGAATATTGCCGACGCCATCAAGCACTACAACGGCGAAGATGTGAACTACATCCGTCAGAAGCTGGATGTTCACTATCAGCCGGGCCACAACCACGCATCGCTGACCGAGTCCCGCGACGCAGATGGCAAATGGCTGGTGGTGTTGTCGAAGTTCTCGAAAGACCGCTTCCTGCCGTGTGGCCCGTTGCACCCTGAGAACGACCAGCTGATCGATATTTCCGGCGAGGAAATGAAGCTGGTGCACGACGGCCCGACATTCGCAGAGCCCCATGACTGCATCCTGGTGCGTCGTGACCAGATCAAGACGCAGAAGATCTACACCCGTGACGATCCATACTTTGCTTCTGCCCGGGAGCAGGCGCAGGAGGACGGCATCACTCTGGAAGCCGACAACAAGGTTATCCGTGATGGCAACAAGGTTCGTGTATACATGACCTCGGTTGCGCCGCAGTACGGGATGACTGAGTTCAAGGTGAAGCAGGGCGATGAGGTAACGGTGTACGTGACCAACCTGGACACCATTGAGGATGTGACTCACGGTTTCTGTATGGTGAATCATGGCGTGAGCATGGAGATCAGTCCGCAGCAGACGGCTTCGGTGACCTTTGTGGCGGATCAGCCGGGGGTTCACTGGTACTACTGCAACTGGTTCTGTCATGCGCTGCATATGGAGATGCGTGGGCGTATGCTTGTCGAGAAGGCCTGATAGGCTCTCTTTCACCAGGGCTCCTTCGGGGGTCCTGGTGGTTTCTGACTTCGGAGAAGCAAACCAAGAGGGAAGCCCTTTCCAAAACACGCTCCTGGCGGCCCATCCCTGAGGCGCTTGGGCTCCGCCATCCATGGCTCCGCACAGTTTTGGAAAGGGCTTCCCTCTTGGCTTGCCAGGCTTGAGTGCAGTCTTCTGCAACTTTTCGTTTTCTAGAGAGACATTGATGTATTCACTTTTGCGTTACGGAGTGGCCCTGACCGTCGCTCTGTTGTCGCTCACCGCGAACGCGGGCCTGCAGACACAGCTTGATGCCCTGGAACCTGGCGCGTCTTTCGAGCTTCCCCCCGAGCAAGTTTCGCCTCTGGCCATCCGGGTGCCCGGCGTGACCGTGTCCTGTCATCCTGACACAGTGATTGATGGTGGCGGGCAGGGGAATGCTGTGGATATTGTTGCCGAGGAGGTGACGTTTTCGGGATGTGCGGTGCGGAACTGGGGTAGCAACCTGAATGAGCTGGATGCGGGGATTTTTGTGGCCCGGGAGGCCAGGGGTGCGGTGGTTGCCGATAATCGTCTGCAGGGGCCCGCGTTCGGGGTATGGCTGGACGCCACGCCGGATGTGACAGTGCGAAATAATACAATTCGCGGCGATTCGAGTATGCGTCCGAATGACCGGGGTAACGGAATTCATCTGTTCAATACCACCGGAGCGCTGATTGAGGGCAATAATATTCGTCAGACGCGGGACGCGATTTATATCGAGACGGCGAATAACAATACGATCCGGGGCAACGAGATGTCGGAGCTGCGTTATGGCATTCATTACATGTATTCGATGAATAACCTGCTGGAGGACAACGTCACCCGGAGCACGCGGACCGGTTATGCGCTGATGCAGAGCAAGCGGCTGAAGGTAATCAATAACCGGTCGGTTAATGATGAGAACTATGGGATTCTTATGAATTTCATTACCCAGTCGGAGCTGCGGGGCAATGTGGTAACCGGAGTGTCCCAGGGGCGCACTGGCGGTGTGGCGATTGAGGGGGCCGAGGGCAAGGCGGTGTTCATTTATAACTCCCTGTACAACACATTTGAAGGCAATCTGTTTGCCGACAGCAACATCGGCATTCATCTTACGGCCGGCTCTGAGGATAACGAGATGTTCGGGAATGCCTTTGTGAACAACCAGCGCCAGGTGAAGTATGTGGCCACCCGCACTCAGGAATGGTCAAAGGAAGGGCGGGGCAACTACTGGAGTGACTATCTTGGGTGGGATCGCAACCAGAATGGCATTGGCGATGTGGCCTATGAGCCCAATGACAATGTGGACCGCCTGCTGTGGACCTACCCGGAGGCCAAGGTGCTGATGTTCAGCCCGGCTGTGGATACCCTGCGCTGGGTACAGGATGCATTTCCCGTGGTCAAAGCCGCCGGAGTCAGCGATTCGCACCCGCTGATGCGCCAGCCCGAAACGTTAAAACCGGAGTCCTGATGAGCTGTTTCCGTCTTGAGAATGTGAGTTACCGGTACGACAAGGCACTGGTACTGAATGGTGTTGATCTACGCCTGGAACCCGGTGAGATTCTTGGGCTGTTTGGTCACAATGGCGCAGGCAAAACCACCAGCATCAAATTGATCCTGGGCCTGATGACGCCGACCAAAGGCAAGGTGTCGGTGCTTGACGGCGAGGCGGGCGACCCTCACGTCAGTCAACATATTGGTTACCTGCCGGAGAATGTGATGTTCTACCCGCAACTGACCGGGCGGGAAATCCTTAACCACTTTGCCCGGCTCAAAGGGGCGCCCCTGAAACAGGTGCCGGAGTTGCTGGAGCAGGTGGGCCTTGGCGATGCTATGAATGCGCGGGTGAAAACCTACTCCAAGGGTATGCGTCAGCGGCTGGGACTGGCCCAGGCTCTTCTGGGCAAGCCGAAATTGCTGATGCTGGATGAACCCACGGTGGGACTGGACCCGGTGGCCACAGCAGACCTGTACCGGTTGTTGCGTAAATTACGGGACGAGGGCACGGGCATTGTTCTTTGCTCCCACGTGCTGCCGGGCGTGGAGCCCTATATCGATCGGGCGGCGATTCTTACGGATGGTGCCCTTAAGGCTGTTGGCGACCTGGTGTCCCTGCGTCGGCAGGCAAATATGTCGGTGACGCTGTCGATTGAGCCTGCAAATGGTTCATCCGCCCTGGAGAAAGTGATTGAAGCCTCATCAGCGGGTAATGGGTTGATGATCAAGAAAGACAACGGCCGCCTGCAGGTGGATGTCCGCCCTTCGGAGAAAATGGCGCTGATTCAGGACCTGCTGAGCTCCGGGGAGGTTCGGGATCTGGGTATTCACCAGCCCACACTGGAGGATGTGTACGTGCACTTTATCGGCTCCGGTGGCCTCGCCCACCGTGGAGGCGCCCAGTGAACAGCATCTGGACCATCGCCCGCAAGGAGCTCAGTGACAGCCTGCGCAACCGCTGGCTCATTGCCATTGCTCTGGTGTTTGCCGTACTGGCTCTGGGCATCGCCTGGTTTGGCGCAGCGGCATCGGGGCAGGTGGGTTACGCCTCCACTCCTGCCACGATTGCCAGCCTGGCGAGCCTGGGTATATTTCTGATTCCCTTGATTGCGCTGTTACTGGCCTATGATGCCATCGTCGGTGAGGAAGAAGGCGGCACGTTACTGCTGCTGATGACGTATCCACTCAGTCGTGGCCAGCTACTATTCGGCAAATTCCTCGGCCATGGCCTGACGCTGGCGTTTGCCACTCTGATCGGCTTCGGTGTTGCCGGCATCGCCATTGCCTTGCTGGTGGAAGACGTGGCCGTTGGCGCCCTGGCCGCAGCCATGTTCCGGTTTATCGTCTCCACCATTCTGCTCGGCTGGGGTTTCATCGCGCTGGCGTACCTGATCAGCGTGCGGGTCAGCGAAAAGCCTGTAGCAGCCGGCCTGGCCCTGGGTGTCTGGTTTTTCTTTGTGCTGGTCTTCGACCTGATGCTGTTGGGTATCCTGGTAGCCAGTGAAGGCAAACTCAGCCCCGAGCTGCTGCCCTGGCTGCTGATGCTCAACCCCACCGACATCTACCGCCTGCTCAACATCGTTGCCTTCGGCGAGGGCGCACAGCTAAGCGGCGTGCTGAGCCTCGGTGCAGACCTGCCCATTGGCCCGGCCGGAATGTGGTTCGCCCTGGTGCTGTGGTTTGTTATTCCCCTTACCGGTGCCTGGGCCCTGTTCCGTCGCCGCCGAATCTGATCCGGAGATCGTCATGAATACTATTAATGTTAAAACTTTGTCGGTGGCGGTAATGTTTGCCATTTTCCTGGCCGGCTGCTCCGAAACTGAAGAACAGGTCACCGAAAAGCCCGATCCGGTCCACATCGAATCCGGCGACGAATGCCATGTCTGTGGCATGGCCATCACCCGTTTCCCCGGCCCGAAAGGTGAAGCCATAACCGCCAGGGAGCAGAAAGTGAACAAATTCTGTTCAACCCGCGACATGTTCTCCTGGGTACTGCAGCCCGAAAATGCCAAACGCGACCACACCCTTTACGTACACGACATGGCACAAACCGACTGGGAACACCCGGACGACACCGCCCTGATCGATGCGCGGGAAGCTTACTTTGTCGTTGGATCAGAACGCACGGGTGCCATGGGCCCCACGCTGGCGTCGTTTGCCAGTGAAGAGTCGGCAAACGACTTTGCAGACGAGTTCGGGGGAGAAGTCGTTCAGTTCAATGATGTGACCATGGATCATCTGGCCCGGGACATGTCAGACCAAAATATGGAAATGGGCAGTCACGACGGCAATCACTGAATTCACAGCGTATCCCGGAGGGCCCACCCACTTCCGGGCGTCACCTCCGAGTGTTAACTCAGAGCCAGAGTCTCAACCGCCAGTCATATTCATAAACCGAAGAATCTGCACATCCCCCTCACTGGAGAAGTGATGCCGCTCAGGTTTCAGATCCATGGCATTGATGATGGTTTCACGCAGCTTGTCATTGGTCACAGGATGGCCGCGCAGAACACGGCGCAAGTCCACCGAATGCTCATTGCCAAGGCAAAGCAGCAGGCGACCCTCTACCGTCACGCGAACGCGGTTGCAGGTTGAACAGAAATTGTGGGAATGAGGTGAAATAAAACCGACACGGGAATCGCTGTCCGGCATCCGGTAATAGCGGGCAGGACCACCGGAGTCTTCAGGCGTGGGTATCAGCTCATGTCGCTGGCTGATAATGTCGCGAACTTCATCGCTGGTGCACAGCACCTGACCGCGGTCATGGTCAGAAATCTCACCCAGCGGCATTTCCTCGATAAAGGTAATGTCCAGCTTCTTCTTGCGGGCAAACTCCACCAGCTCCGGCACTTCCTGATCGTTGCCACCTTTCATCACCACCGTGTTGAGCTTGATACCCTCAAAACCGGCGTCCTTGGCAGCATCAATCCCATCCAGCACCTGGCTTAGCCGACCGGTACGGGTGATCCGGTGAAATTTGTCGGCATCCAGTGAATCCAGGCTTATGTTCAGCCGCTTGAGCCCGGCCTTGCGCAGCGGTTCCGCCATGGTCGGCAGCTGGCTGCCATTGGTGGTCATGGCAAAATCCCGCAGGCCGTAGCTGCCGATTTCCTTCACCAGCTGCAGAATGTCCTTGCGCACCAGGGGCTCGCCCCCGGTCAGCCGGATTTTTTCCGTGCCGAGGGAAACAAAGGTTCTTGCCACGCGGGCAATCTCTTCCAGGGTCAGTACCTGCTGGCGGGGCAGGAAGGTCATCTCCTCCGCCATGCAGTAAACACAGCGAAAATCGCAGCGGTCAGTGACAGACAGACGCACGTAGTTGACAGTGCGGCCAAATCGGTCGGTCAGCTTGGCTTGGGGCATGGGAATCGTTCCTGTCCTTCGCTGTATGAGCTCTCACTCGAGAGTGTAGCTCAATTATGGCAAAACAGCCTGTCGAATCCGATACCCCCGCGGGAGTATCCCCCTCTCAGTTTCCACCATCAATGCGGCTGAACAGCAGGTCATTCTCAGTCTGTATGTGGGCTTTCAGGTCGTCGCGGAAGGTCGCGAGTCCCTGGTAGAGACGCTGCCAGCTTCCGCACGCGCCGTCCGGCAAGGTCAGGCCATTGGTGAGCCGCTCCAGTTCTTCCAGCGCGGAGCCGTGATCCTCGTGCTCATGCCGCATCACCGATACAGGGCCGCCGGCCATGGCGACCATTCCACGTGTAATCATGGGAAACAGAATCTGCTCTTCCTTGGCCATATGGGCCTCGAGCTCTTCAGCCATCTGCCCGAGGTGGGCCGAAAGTCCGGCCGGGCAGGCGGTATGGCCGCCGTGAACCCTTTCTACTCTCTCGGAGAGCTGGATCAGTTCCGGTAACTGCTCCCGGTGGGTGTCGTGGAAACGGGTCAGGATATGTTCGATCAGTTCTTCGTTGGATGCCTGGGTCATAGTTTCAGCAATTGTCATGACAGCACTCCTTGGTTAGGGTTGCGCAGAGCGGCCCTCCCTGGCCGGGGCTCTGCTGAATCAGGCGCTCAGATCGCTGGCAGCACCTTGCTCGTCAGTTTCGAGGGTGACCGGCTCCAGATCCGGGAAGAAGACCCCCTTCACTACCTGCCAGGTCACTGCCAGGGCGCCGACGATGAAGACCACATCGCCGATGGTTCTGACCCAGCGCAGGGTCTGCAGGATATCGCTCTGCATGAAGGCTTCACTACGCGCGTACCACAGCCCTTCACTGGCGCTGGCCACGAACTGGATGATGCCGACGGGCAGCAGGCTGGTGAACAGCATCAGTACCAGGCCAATGTTCAGCCACCAGAAGCCGACTTTCATCAGCCGCTCGTCAAAGACGATGCGTGGGCGGATGTAGCGCAGAATCAGCAGGGCAAAGCCCAGGGCCAGGAATCCGTAGACGCCGAAGAGAGCTGCGTGGGCGTGGGTGGGCGTTGTGTTCAGGCCCTGGATGTAATACAGCGCGATCGGTGGGTTGATCATGAACCCGAGTACGCCTGCACCCAGCATGTTCCAGAAGGCAACCGCCACGAAAAAGGTCAGCGGCCAGCGGATGTTTTCCATCCAGGGCGCGCGGGACTTCAAACGCCAGCTCTCCCATGCCTCATAGCCGAGTACGACCAGTGGCACAACTTCGAGGGCACTGAAGGTGGCGCCTACCGCCATCACCGGTGTGGTGGTGCCGGAGAAGTACAGGTGGTGGAAGGTTCCCGGTACACCACCGAGCATGAACAGGCTGGCAGAAGCCAGGCTGGCGGACGTAGCCACGGTGCGGGACACCAGGCCCATGCTGCAGAAAATGAAAGCCAGCGCAGCGGTGGCGAACACTTCAAAGAAGCCTTCAACCCACAGGTGGACAATCCACCAGCGCCAGTATTCCATGATGGAGATGTGAGTGCGCTCACCGTAGAAGAAGCCGGCGCCATAGAACAGGCCGATGGCAACGACCGAGGCGGTCAGCAGGGCCAGCAGGTTCTTGTCACCGGGCTGGCGCAGGGCGGGAACAATGCCGCGCAGCATCAGCACCAGCCAGAACACGATGCCGAGGAACTTGCCAATCTGCCACAGGCGCCCAAGGTCCACGTACTCATAACCCTGGTGGCCCAGCATGAAGCTGAGGTTGGCTGGCATGATCTGAGCGATAGCCAGGAAGTTGCCGATGAATGAGCCGGCAACCACAACCACAAGGGCCCAGAACAACACGTCGACACCCAGTTTCTGGAATTTCGGGTCCTTGCCGCCATTGATGATGGGAGCCAGGAACAGGCCGGCGGCCAGGAAGCCGGTGGCGATCCAGAACATGGCGGCCTGAATATGCCAGGTGCGCATCAGGGAGTAGGGGAACCATTCGGAGGTGTTGATACCGTAGAAGCTCTGACCTTCCACCGTGTAATGCGCGGTAAAGCCGCCGAGCATCACCTGAAAGGTGAACAGGCCAACGACCAGTACCAGGTATTTGCCCAATGACTTCTGGGAAGGCGTAAGCCCAACGGCGCTCAGCGGATCCTTGAGCGGGGCTTGCGGCTCCTCATCTTCTTTGCGCAGGAAGGCCCAGGCCCAGATCAGACCACCAACGCCGGCAATCAGCAGCACCACGCTGATTAACGACCAGACCACGTTCTCTGCGCTCGGCGTGTTGTCAATCAGTGGCTCGTGGGGCCAGTTATTGGTGTAGGTGACATCGCTGTCCGGGCGCTCGGTGGCAGCAGTCCAGGCTGTCCAGAAGAAGAACTCGGTCATCCGCTCGCGGCGCTCGGCACTGGGCAGGGTGTTTTCCTTCATGGCGTAGTTTGAGCGCGTTGACTGCAGCTCCGGTGCGTCGCTGAACAGCCGGCTGTAGTAGTCGGCGGTCTCGTTGATCGCAGCAGTCCTTCGTTCAGACAGATGCAGGGTGCCGGTGGCGTCATCGTAGGTGTTGGTGCGGTACTCGGTCTTCAGGTCGTACTGCAGGGCGTTCTGCTGTTGCCCGGTGAGGCTGTGCCAGTCCTGCCCGTATTCTTCCTGAGCGGCGATTTGCAGCCAGGTTTCCAGTTCCCGGTGCAGCCAGTCGGCGGTCCAGTCCGGTGCCTGGTAGGCCCCGTGGCCCCAGATCGACCCAAGCTGCATACCACCCACGGACTGCCAGGCGGTCTGGCCGTCGAGAATGCTTTCCTCGGTCATCAGGGTGTCGCCGTTGGCAGACACGACCTGATCAGGAATGGGCGGCGCGGCGCGGTAAACTTCCGCGCCGAAATAGCCCAGTAACGTGAAGGTAACCCCCACGATGGCAATTAACAGAAACCATAGGCGACGGTATTTGGCCATGGTCAGCTCCTCTCTGGTTTAAAGATGTAGATATAATACATCTATAAAAATAAAATGTAACGGGCTTGCAGCATTTTCTGAGAGGTAACTACAGGGTGGTATTCTTCATGCCTTCGGGAAATAGGGCAGTATGAGGGATGTCATTCTGGCTGTTGAAATTCTGAGCAGTTGGGAATATATTAAAGATGTATTCCAGATAATTTATAGGAGGGGAGGGATGGAGAAGCTACTCGGTTTCGCAAATGGCGCCATGCTCGCGTCGACCGTTGGGCTGCTGGCCACTATTCTGCTCGCCTATCCGTTTGCCAGTTCTCTGCCCATGGCCGGACAGATCATCGCCCACATCGGAACCCTGTTGTTTGCCACCGGCATCAAGATTTCATACGTCACCAGGCTGGTGTCACTGAAACAACTGGGAAGACCCGTACACTGATTAAAGGTAGAATGACGACATATCTTACTGTCGTTCTCGAGAGAAGATGCTGATGGTTCCATTGTCCGGAAGAACCGGTTTCCAGATCCTTGCGTATACAAGTATCGCATTGGCTGCTATCGGTGTTGTGTTGCCACTGTTGCCGACCACACCGTTTGTTTTGCTGGCTGCCTGGTCTGCGAGTAAGGGTTCGCCTGCTTTTGCCGAATGGCTGGAGAATCACCAGGCTTTTGGTCCGGCGATAGAGAACTGGCGCAGCAGGCGCGCCATTCCCCGCAAGGGAAAATGGCTTGCCTGTGTGATGCTGTGTGTAAGTTGGTCCGTGCTGTTTATCGGCGGCGCGGCACCGGCGATGCTGGTAGTGACAGGACTGATGTTTTTTGGCCTCGCCTGTTATCTCTTAACACGTGCCTCGTACTAACGATGCATCTGAAGTATTGGAGTTGGTAAATGCATATCACCCGTTACACCGATTATTCCCTGCGTGTTCTGATCTACCTGGCGGTGCAGGGTGACGAACTGGCAACGATTCAGGAAATCGCAGACAGCTACGACATCTCCAAGAATCATTTGATGAAAGTGGTTCATCAGCTCAACAAAAAGGGCTACATCGAGACTGTCAGGGGTAAGAAAGGCGGTATGCGGTTGCAGATGGCGCCTGCGGACATCAACGTTGGCATTCTTGTGCGGGAAACTGAACAGGACCTCAATATTGTTGAATGTTTCTCATCAAAGAACGCCTGTCGGATCACGCCGGTCTGTGGCTTGAAGACCATGCTTGGGGAGGCACTGACGGCCTTTCTCGAAACTCTGGACAAGTACACCCTGGCAGACGTGATTCAGGATCAACACCGCCCCCAGTTACTCAGGCTGTTACAGATTGCCTGATGCCTGACCTGCCACCTTTCTGATGGCTGGCCAGACTGACAGAGTTCAGGACTGAGCGCCGGCACTACTGAATTCCGGCAACATCCGGTTGCGCATCCGGTCTGGCAGTGAATACCCCAGAACACGCTTTAGCACCGTTGAGTACTGTCTGGCGAAGGTGCCGGTGTTGTAGGGAATGCCGTGCTTTTTACACACCGCCTGCACCTGCTCGGAGATTTCCGGGTACCGGTGTGCTGGCAAATCCGGGAATATGTGATGTTCCACCTGGTAGCTCAGGTGGCCACTCATCACGTGCATCCACTTACCACCAGTAAAGTTGCTAGAGCCGGTCAGCTGGCGCAGGTACCAGTGGCCTTTGCTCTCACCTTCGCACTCTTCCTCGGAAAAGGTTTCCGCGTCCTGGGTAAAATGGCCACAGAAAATGACCGTGGATGACCATAAGTTGCGAATCAGGTTGGCGCCGACATTGCCGGCCAGCACAACCGGTGCTACCGGGAAGGTGACCAGGGGGAAGAACACGTAATCCTTGAACGCCTGGCGTCCACCCTTGCGGAAGAAATCCTTCAGGAACGGGATCTTCTCACGCACCGAAATTTCCCGACGGCGGATCCGCTCGGATTCCAGCTCATGCAGTCCCACGCCCCACTGGAAGAATACGCTCAGCAAGACATAGTTAATGAACTGCAAGCTGTGGGCCGGTTTCCACTTGTCGTCGTCGCTCAGCCTCAACAGCGCATAGCCGTAATCCCTGTCCTTGCCAATGATATTGGTGTAGGTGTGGTGCTCGTAGTTATGGGTGCGGCGCCAGGAATCGCCGGTGCACACCGTATCCCACTCGTAGGTCTGGGAGTGGAGAGACGTGTCGTTCATCCAGTCGTACTGGCCGTGCATCACGTTATGGCCGATTTCCATGTTCTCAATAATCTTGGAGATGCCCAGCGCTGCGGTGGCAGCGATGAACACCGGCGGGATAAACCCGAAAGGCATCAGCACGCGGCCGCCCACTTCCAGGGAACGGTGCAGTCGCACAATCCTGCGGATGTAACGGGCGTCCCGTTCACCCAGGTCTGCGATTACCTGGTCACGAATGGTATCCAGGTCCTGCTCAAGTTCTTTCAACTGTGTTTCGTTCATCTTCTTCATGGGGTCCTCCTTGCAGCGCCCTTGGTCTGGCACTGCGGATAATGGGTTCAGGCGTTGTGGCAGGGCCGGTCAGATATCAATGGACACCGGCCCGCTGGGAACAGAAACACAAAGCTGAATGGTTTCCTCACCTGGCCCGGACGCTTTTCCGGTCAGGCGATTCACGACGGTCCCGCTGGTCTTGCGGCAACTGCACTGGTGGCAGATACCCATGCGGCAACCGTGACGGGGTGACAGTTTTGCCGCCTCCGCAATTTCCAGCAGAACGGCATCGCCTTCGGACGAGACATCCAGGTTGCTGCGCTCAAAGTGGACCGCGCCGCCCAGGGTGCCGGAATCCAGATTGGCTGCCGGGACCGAGAAAAAAGTGCTGTGAATACGGTCTTCCGAAATGCCCCGGCGATACAGCAGGTCATTTGCCAGGTCCATAAGCCCCTTGGGGCCACAGAGGTAACAACGCCGTCCCGCCAGCCCGGGAACCTCATCCAGGTGTTGGTCGCTGAGAAACTGCGGGGTTTCTGTCTCGCTGGTGGCGTACACCTTCAATGTAAAGGCAGACCAGCGCCCGGTCAGTGCATGCAGTTTTTCCGCGGCAATCACATCCGCCTGGGTGCGAACAAAATACAGCAGGGTCACGGGTGCCCGGTAGTCTGACGCTGCCATGGTTTCCAGCTGGCTCAATACCGGCGTAATACCGCTGCCACCGGCAATGTACAGGACTGGTTCCTGGGGACTGGGGATTCGGAAATCCCCGAATGCATCGCCCAGGCCGATCACCGTGTCCGTTTCCAGGTGGTCATGCATCCAGTTTGTTACCAGCCCGCCCGGAAGGCGTTTGATGGTCAGAGTGACAGTTCCGTCGGTGCGCCACCGGATCGGCGAACTGGACAGACTGAAGGTCCGGTTGCGGCGAATCCCGTCTATATCAATACCGATACTGACGTGCTGGCCGGCTTCGAACCCCAGCCAGCGTTTCGCGGGTGCGAGCACAAAGGTCTTGGTGTCTGCAGTTTCGTTGTAGATTGCTGTCACCATGGCCGGAGTGTATTGCTGTACCCACATGGGATTGATGCGCTCCAGCAGGGGGTCGAAAAAGGCAGCCGGGTCATCCCGGTTAAAAAGCTGCCTGCCGAGCCAGTGCAGGGTGGGTGAATTCTCCAGTACAGATATCATGATCGTTCTCCTTCGTACTGATGTGTACAAGTGTTCACTAATGTGTACGACTGTACACATTGAGGATCAGGGCAGCAATCAGGCGAATAACATTGTCCTATAATGACAAGTTCGGGTTATTTTTGGTGCTCGGATGTGTACACTTGTTGACTTGTGAGTAACAGATGAGCTGTACCGGGTCTATGGCAGACAAACAACGACGTAAGCCGGGTGAAACCCGTGAGAAACTGATGAATGCGGCGCTGGCTCTGGTAGGCAAGGGCAGGCACTTTGCCAGTTTGGGGATACGGGAAGTGACCAGGCAGGCGGGGGTGGTGCCCACGTCGTTCTACCGGCATTTCCGTAATATGGATGATCTGGGCCTGCAATTGGTGGATGAGCTCGGGCTGGTGTTGCGGCGCATGATGCGGGAGGCTCGCGCCAATGTGCTGCAGGCGGACAAGCTGATTGACGAGTCGGTAGGCATCTTTATTACCCATGCCCAGAACAATCGCAGCTTCTTCATGTTCATGGCCCAGGGGTTGGCCGGGGAGAGCCGGGCGATTCAGGAGGGTATCCGCAGTGAGATGCGCTATTTCGCCAGCGAGCTGGCCAACGACCTGCGGCGGCTAAAGCTGGCCGATCATCTCAGCGACGCCGATCTGGACCTGACCTGTGACCTGGTGGTGCGCAGTGTGGCCTTCAGCCTTACGGACATCCTGGGTATCTCGCCGGAGGACGATTATCAGGAAGAGCAGGTAAGAAAGCGAACGGCCCGTTTCCTGCAACTGATTTTCGTAGGCGCTGCCCACTGGAAGAGCCACCCCGATTAACCCGGGGTGGCGGCTCAGTCGCGGGTTTGCGGACTGTCAGGTTTTGGGTGCAGCCTTTTTGCGGGCTGCCCGGCGAACCCGGGTAGCAGGTTTGCCCTTGCTGGCAGTACCGGACTTGGCTGGCGGAGGCAGTACAAGGCTCTCCAGTTCATCAAGGGCTTCGCCGGTATAGACGGCAAGTTTCTGCATGCTGGGCAAGGTGTCCCGGCACCCGGTAAAACCGAAGTTCAGTGATCCCGCGTAACTCAGGCAGGTGATGTTCAGTGCGCCACCGTGAGCTATCAGCGATACCGGGTACATAGCCTCCAGCCGCGCTCCCTCATAATACAGAGTGTCTTCCGGGCCCGGAACATTGGAGATGGTGACGTTAAAGACTGGCCGCATACGCCCGCCCATTCCCGACATCAATTGCAGTATGTAGGGTGACATCAGCAGCATGGTGTATTGCGTTAAAGCCTTGCGAGGCAGTTTTTGCAGGTGTTGCTTGGCACGCCTGGTGGACTGCTTGATGCTCTGTAACCGGGTCAGAGGGTCGGCTTCATCAGTGGCCAGTGATGCAATCATGAAACTGATCTGGGTGCCGGTGCCCTGATCATCAGACGGCCGGATATTAACGGGAATGCCCGCTGTCAGTGGTGTATCCGGTAAGCCGTCCTGTTCCAGAAGAAAACGCCGCAGGGCAGTGCCGCACAGGTAGAGCACGATATCGTTCAGGGAGCCGTTAGTGGCATGCGACACCTTTTTGATACGCTCCAGCTGGTAGTGCTGGGTGGCAAAACGCCGCTGGCCGGTTACCCGGTGGTTGAGGGCCGATAGCGGGCCGGCAAACGGGGCAGTGAGACCATCTTCCGGGTGTCGTGCCGAATGGATCAAACGGTTCATGGCGTCCCACAGGCGCGGAGCCAAGTCGGCCTGCAGCTTCAATGCATCCATTGCTTGGGAGAAGGCTCCGGTTACACTGGCTTCGGCGTCGGTTTTGTTGCCGCGGGTGCGCTCCGGGCGCACTGCCCAGGGGGGCTGCATATTCGTTTCGCCCGGGTCCTTGCTCAGTACGCGCTGCATCAGCCGAACACCGCTGATGCCGTCGATCATCGAGTGGTGCATCTTGGTGTAAAGGGCAAAGCGATTATTCTCCAGGCCTTCAATGATGTGGCACTCCCAGAGCGGACGGGCGAAATCAAGCGGGTTGGAGTGCAGTCGGGACACCAGGATCCCCAGCTCGCGCTCACTGCCAGGGCGGGGCAGGGCTGAGTGGCGCACGTGGTAATCCAGGTCCAGCTTTTTGTCCACTTTCCAGGAAGGGGCCACCACACGGCCGAGAAAACCGGAAAAGGCCAGCTTGTAACACCAGGGCGGTGCAATATCGGCGTCGGCTTTCATGCGGGTAAGCATGTCCCTCAGAAAGGTTTCCGGGGCGTCTTCCGGTAACGAAAAAATCTGCAGGTTGCCAACGTGCATCGGAGTATCTTCCGACTCCACAGCCAGCCAGGATGCGTCCAGTGTTCCCAGGCGTTTCATTGCTCGTCCTCTTACTTTTGTTGTGCTGAACGGTAAGCCGTCCCGGGCATTTCCGTTCACATAGTTGTTGTTCGCAAGTATACGCAACAACGAGGATAATCACACGACCATACAGGGGGAAAGGTTCGACTTTTTGTCGGGATTTTTAGTGCAGTCGGTCCCGCATCACAAACTGCGGGACCACAGGCGTTCCGGTTCTCAGAACTCCAGAGTAAGGCCGCCAATCAGCCCGAGTTCGCCATCATACAGGTCGACTTCACCGAACAGCTTCAGGTTGCGTTCAATGGCATAACGACCAGTGGCGGTCAGGCCGACGTAATCCAGGTCGCCTGTGATGATGCGGGCCCCGCCACCCACTTCCAGTTTTTCGTCGACCTGGTGACGAATGCCGCCGCGCAGGCCAAGGGCTGTATCATCCACCGAGCCGCAGAAGTTGCAGGCACCGGAGTAATCAACATCCTGATATTCAATGGTCACACCGCCCCAGAGATCGGTTTTGGGGTCGATGCCGTGACGATAACCAGCACCAATATGAAGGGCCGTCAAATCGACATCGTCGGTGAGAAACTTCAGCCCGCCAAACGCAAAAACGTTGTCGTTGAGGGCAATAGAGCCGCGGGTATCTACACCAATGAATGTTTGTGATTCATAGCTGGGATAGAGCGCGAGACCACCTTCGATGAAGTTGTAACTGAGGCTCTCGGCTGAGACTGCGACGGGAAGCAAAGTGGCGGCTAACAACCACCCCTGAAATCCTTTTTTCATGGTAGACCTTTCTTTTGTGTTCTTTTGGGTTTTCTGAATGCGTACCTCCAACTTTCGTCGGAAGAGCGAGCGAGAGATTAACAGAATGCGACATTGGTAGAACAAGCTATTGTCATATTTTCGTTACATGTTGTATCGAATATCGATTCACTTTTTTGAAGCCGCCTGTGCTATTTTCTAAGGCTGATGAACCTCATCAAAACAAAAACCTGGAGGCATTGTGGAATCGAGTCCACTGATCTCTGCGGGGTTGCCGATCGCCCTGTTTATTATCATGATCGGTATCGGCATGACTCTTTCGATCAGGGACTTTCGCCAGGTGGCGGTCTATCCGAAAGGCATGATTGTGGGGACCGTTGCCCAGATCCTGCTGATGCCGCTGATTGCCTTTGCGCTGGCCTCCATCCTTGATCTGTCCCCCGCGATTGCCGTGGGCCTGGTGATTATCGCGGCCTGCCCTGGGGGAACCACTTCCAACCTGTTTGTATTGCTGGCACGGGGTAATATTGCCCTGTCGATTGTACTGACGGTGACAGCCAGCCTCATTACGATCATCACTCTTCCGATACTGACCAATTACGCCCTGCAGCTATACGCGGGAACGGAAGAATCCATCACCCTGCCAGTGGGTCGAACGGTGGGCATGCTGGTTGGTATTGTGTTATTTCCGGTGGCCGTTGGCATGGTGTTTCGCACTCGCGCCCCCGAGTTGTCCCGCCGTGCTGAAAGTGCCGTGAGTGTGTTCGGAGGCGTGGTTCTGGCCCTGCTGGTGGTGGGCCTGATCTGGAGCGTGCGCGACCAGATATGGGATCTGCTGCGTCAGGCCGGCCCTGCAACATTGTTGCTGAACCTGGCCGGGATCTTCGTGGGGCTTCTTGCCGGGCGCGCGACCGGATTGAGTCAGCGCGAGTCCATCGCCGTTGCCGTGGAGCTCGGCATCAAGAACAGTACCATTGCCCTGCTGGTGACTCTGACATTGCTGGAGTCCAGTGCCATGTCGATTCCGGCGGCCGTTTACGGCGTTCTGATGTTCCCCCTTGGCTTTGTACTGGCAGCCTATGGTCGGAAAATCATTCCCGCCCCGATCATTGCGAAGCCGTCGCCATGAATTTTCTCAACGGAATGACTCTGCTGCTGGTCTATCAACTGGTCGGCGAGGTCACCGTTCGTCTCCTGGTGGTGCCCATACCGGGGCCGGTTCTGGGCATGGTCATGCTGTTCGTGACCCTGATGATCCGGGGCCGTACGCCGGAGCCACTGGAGAACGCCTCAACCGCGTTGCTCAGCCATTTGTCGTTGCTGTTTGTGCCGGCCGGTGTCGGCATGATGGCCCATTTTGACCGTATCGCGGATGAATGGCTGCCGATCACCCTGGCGCTGTTTTTCTCCACTATCATTACTATGGTCGCTACCGCCGGCATCATGCAACTAACCACCCGGTGGTTTGCCCGGTCTGAGAACGGGGGAGGGCAAAGAGATGAATGAACCAGCCATCCGTGATATCTGGGTTTACCTGTCCGCCTCGCCACTGCTGGGGCTGACCATAACGCTGGTGGCTTATGGCCTGGCCTACCGGCTGTACCTGAAGTCCAATTCCAGCCCGCTTGCCAACCCGGTGGTAACGTCCGTGGCGATGCTGATCGCGCTTTTGATGGTTACCGGCACCTCCTACAGCGAATATTTTGAGGGCGGCCAGTTTGTCCACTTCCTGTTGGGGCCAGCAACCGTGGCGTTGGCGGTGCCTCTGTACCAGCAGTTTTCCCGGCTACGGCAGCTCTGGTTGCCGGTGACTATCTCCCTGGTTTGTGGTGTGATGATTGCCGCCGGCAGCTCCATCGGTCTGGCCTGGCTGCTTGGAGGCTCCACGGAAATCCAGATGTCACTGGCGCCAAAATCTGCAACGGCGCCTGTCGCCATGGGTATTTCAGAAACCATTGGCGGCATTCCATCTCTGACCGCTGTTCTGGTGGTGGCAACGGGTATTGTGGGCGCCGTACTGGGTACCAAACTGTTCGAATGGATGCGTATTACCGATGACAGCGTGAAAGGCATTGCGATGGGTGTGGCGGCCCATGGCATCGGCACTGCACGGGCTTTTCAGGTAAGCTCCCAGATGGGTGCGTTTTCCGGGCTGGCAATGGCATTATCGGCATTTGCCACGGCCCTGATTGTGCCATGGTTGGTGGACTTGATCGGGATTTAGAGGCGGAGGAGGCGCAATGGAATTCTTCAGGGCATCGGTAGTGGTTTTTTCTGGTCTGGCGGCGGCCTTTGCCTTCCCCGGCGCAAAGGCTCAGCAGGCCCAGGGCACGCCTGAAACCGTCATCAAGGTTACTTCCCCCCGATTAGTACGGGATCTTTACGAGACACCCGCAGCGGTGTCGGTCGTCGATACACCGGATATCCGCGAAGGGCAGCAACGCCTCCAGCTGGATGAATCCCTGGACACCGTCCCCGGCCTGTTTTTCCAGAATCGCTACAACTTCGCCCAGAACCTGCGCTTGTCTACCCGCGGCTTTGGCGCCCGGGCGCCGTTTGGTATTCGCGGTATCCGTATCCAGGTGGATGGCATTCCCTACACCCTGCCGGATGGCCAGTCCCAGATTGACGCCGTGGACCTGGACTCGGCCCAGCGCATCGAGGTCATTCGCGGGCCCTCGTCGGTCCAGTATGGCAATGCGTCTGGAGGGGTGATTGATATCACCACCGCCAGGGGCGACGACCAGCCGGCAGGAACACGGCTGCGCCAGGATGTGGGGAGCGACGATTATTACAAAACCACCGCTCAGGCCAACGGGAGCCAGGGAGCGACGAGCGGTATCGCAACGATGTCGTGGCTGAACTACAACGGTTACCGTGATCAGAGCGAAGTGGAAAAAGGGCTGTTCAACGGCCGCCTGTCCCATAAATGGAATGACGGGCAACGGCTGACGGCTACCTTCAATGCCTTGCACACACCGAAAGCCGAAGACCCTGCCGGCCTCACTGCCGCACAGGTCGAAGAGGATCGTCGCCAGGCCACGCCCAATGCCGAACGACTCGATGCGGGCCAGGACGTTGACCAGCAGACGCTGGGACTGCTGTACGAAGCCCCTGTCAGCGGAGCCGGTGAGCTGACGGTAAGCACCTTCTTTACCCGCCGCGACTTTACCCAGCAACTGCCGTTCCCCGGTCCCAGCCTGATCGCCTACGACCGCCAGTTCTACGGCATCAGTTCCGATTATCAGCAAGGCAGTGCCGTGGCTGGGTTACCGTTGACCTGGGTGGTGGGCGCGGACCTGCATCGCCAGGTTGACGAACGCCGCCGGTATTCAGTGTCGTTCAACGGGGACGTCACCGCCCAGACCCAGGAAGAAACCCAGAATGGCACCACCGCCGCCGTGTTTGCCCAGGGGGATCTGGCGGTGACGGAGCGCTTTAACCTGTCTCTGGGAACCCGCTTCGACCGCCTGCGGCTATCGGTGGACGACAACCGCCTGGTCGATGGTGACGACTCCGGCAGTCGCACATACGACGAGTTCAGCGGATTCGCCGGCGCCAGCTATCGCGTTGCCCCGCGTCAGCAGCTGTATGCGACCATTGGTACCGCTTTTGAAGCCCCAACCTTTACCGAGTTTGCCAACCCGGATGGTAGCGGCGGTTTCAACCCCGACATCGAGCCGCAACAGGCCGTCAACCGGGAAATAGGCATACGTGGTGGCTTTGGTGAGGGGCTCAGCTATGACCTGGCACTATTTTCCATCCGGGTTGATGATGAAATCCTGCCCTTCGAAATCAATAACCGGACATTTTACGAGAATGCCGGCCGTACCGAGCGTAATGGTGTCGAGTTGGGGGTGGGGTGGGACATTTCCTACACCTGGCGCATAACCAGTGCCCTGACCCTTGCGGATTACACGCTGCGCGATTTCGAGGATGAGCAGGGCAATAATGCCGATGGCAACCGCCTGCCCGGGTTGCCTCGTGAGCAGTGGGTAACCGAAGTGGAGTGGCGGGGTGATGGTAGGCGTTTTGCTGCACTGGAATGGCAGTACGTAGGTGATCTGTATGCGGAAAACAGCAACCAGACGAAGGTCAGCGACTATTGGCTGTTCGGGATCAGGGCAGGAGACACGGTTCGCTTCGGCCGCCAGAGCCTGAACCTGTACGGGGGCATTCGCAATCTGCTGGATGAAGACTATTTCAGCAACATCCGCATCAACGCCAATGCTGACCGGCCCGTGGAAGATCGTGGCTACTATGAGCCCGCGCCAGGAAGAACTTTTTATGCCGGCGTGGAATGGGTATTCTGAGGGCTGATAACAACACGAACCTCAGGGTATTCATAACCATGCAAACCAAGTTTCTTCTCGAAGAAAGCCAGATGCCGAAGTATTGGTACAACCTGCAGGCGGATTTTCCGGAGCCGCTGCCAGCGGTGCTCCACCCGGTGACGCAGCAACCAGTCGGGCCCTCGGATCTTGAACCGCTGTTTCCCATGTCGCTGATTGAACAGGAAGTAACGACAGAGCGGGAAGTCGAGATTCCCGAGCCGGTACGGGATGTCTACAAACTCTGGCGCCCGGCGCCCCTATACCGGGCGCATCGTCTCGAGAAAGCTCTTGGTACCCCTGCCAAAATCTTCTACAAGTACGAGGGCGTGAGTCCTGCGGGCAGCCACAAGCCCAACACCGCTATTCCGCAGGCATTCTATAACCGCGAAGCCGGCATTCGCACTCTGACCACGGAAACCGGCGCTGGCCAGTGGGGCACGTCGCTGTCGTTTGCCGGGTCCCTGTTCGATATGGACGTGACCGTGTTCCAGGTTCGGGTTTCTTACGACCAGAAGCCCTATCGCCGGGCAGTGATGGAAACCTACGGCGCGAAATGTGTGGCTTCACCGTCGGAGCTGACAGAATTCGGGCGCAAGGTGCTGGCGGAGAACCCGGATCACACCGGCAGTCTTGGTGTTGCCATTTCCGAGGCGGTGGAGCTCGCAGTGAAGGACCCGAACACCAAGTACGCCCTGGGTTCGGTGCTGAACCATGTGTTGCTGCATCAGAGCATCATTGGCCTGGAATGCATGCAGCAGATGGAAATGGCGGATTGCTGGCCGGATGTCATCGTTGGCTGCACCGGTGGTGGTTCCAACTTCGCCGGCATTGCGTTCCCGTTCATGGGTCATGCCCTGCGGGGCGGCCAGAAATCGCGGATAGTCGCAGTGGAGCCTTCAGCCTGTCCGACCCTGACCCGTGGCAAGTACGCCTACGATTATGGCGATACCGCGCATATGACGCCGCTCACCAAGATGCATACCCTGGGTTCTGACTTTACCCCGCCGGGTTTCCACGCCGGCGGTCTGCGTTACCACGGTATGGCACCGATGGTATCCCACGCCAAGGAGCTGGGCCTGTTTGATGCGGTGTCTTACACTCAGCGTGAATGCTTCGAGGCGGGCGTGCTGTTCGCCCGCCATGAGGGCATTGTGCCGGCACCGGAAGCCAACCACGCGGTCAAGGGAGCCATCGACGAAGCCCTGCGCTGCAAGCGGGAAGGTAAGGAAGAAGTAATCCTGTTCAACCTGTGTGGGCATGGTCACTTTGATATGGCGGCCTACACCTCGTATTTCGCCGGTGATCTGAGCGACCACGAATACAGTGAGCAGGAGATGGCAATGGCCCTGTCGGGATTGCCGTCAGTCTCGGCGTAAATGAATCCTGATGGGGAGTGACCTTACGGTTACTCCTCATCAAGATCCTTTGGCGGGCAGTGGGCCTCGTCGACCACCTGGCCATCATCCACACTTTCCAGATGCACGTCGAAGCCCCACAGCCGGTGTACATGACGCAGCACCTCTTCGGTATCGTCACCCAGGGGCACCCGGTCCACGGGTATGTGCCGCAGGGTCAGGGAGCGGTCACCGCGCACATCCACGTTCCACACCTGGATGTTGGGCTCGCGATAGCTCAGATTGTACTGACGTGCCAGCTTTTCCCTGAGGATCCGGTAGCCCGGATCGTCATGAATCGCGGTAATGCGGTAAACGTCTTCTTCATCATCGTTCTGGATAGCAAAGAACTTCATGTCCCGCATCACCTTGGGCGACAGGAACTGCTGGATGAAGCTTTCATCCTTGAAGTTCTTCATGGCGAAATGCAGGGTTTCCACCCAGTCGGTACCGGCAATATCCGGGAACCACTCCCGGTCCTCATCGGTCGGGTTTTCGCAGATACGCCGCAGGTCGGTGAACATCGAAAAACCCAGGGTGTACGGGTTGATCCCAGAGTACCAGGGACTGTCGAACGGCGGCTGGTACACCACCGCGGAATGGCTTTGCAGGAACTCCAGCATGAAGCCGTCGTTGACCAGGCCCTTGTCATACATGCGGTGCAACAGGGTGTAGTGCCAGAAGGTGGCCCATCCTTCGTTCATCACCTGGGTCTGGCGCTGGGGGTAGAAATACTGCGCCAGCTTGCGCACGATGCGAATCAGTTCCCGTTGCCAGGTTTCCAGTAGCGGCGCATTTTTTTCAATGAAGTAGAGAATATTCTCCTGGGGCTCTTCCGGATAACGCTGCTTGCGCCTGACAGGGTCTTCGTCGTCGCCCAGTTTCGGAATGGTTCGCCACAGGTCGTTGAGCCTGCGTTGCTGATATTCCTCCCGCTCTTTTTGTCGGCGTGCCTCCTCAGACGCGGAAATAGGCGCAGGGCGTTTGTAACGGTCCACGCCGTAGTTCATCAGTGCGTGACAGGAGTCGAGGATCTGCTCCACTGCGTCTACACCGTGGCGCTCCTCGCATTCGGCCACGTAATCCCGGGCGAAGACCAGGTAGTCGATAATGGCGCTGGCATCGGTCCAGGTACGGAACAGGTAGTTGCCTTTGAAGAAAGAGTTGTGGCCATAGGAGGCATGGGCAATCACCAGGGCCTGCATGGGCAGGGTGTTCTCTTCCATCAGGTAGGCGATGCAGGGGTTGGAGTTGATGACAATCTCATACGCCAGCCCCATCTGGCCCCGCTGGTACCCCTTGGAGGTCGACAGGAACTGCTTGCCAAAGGACCAGTGATGATATCCCACGGGCATACCTACGGAACTGTAGGCGTCCATCATCTGCTCGGCACTGATCACTTCCACCTGGTTGGGGTAGGTGTCCAGCCCGAACTCTGCCGCGCACTTGGCGATCTCTTCGTCGTACTTTTCAAGCAGCGGAAACGTCCACTCGGAACTGGTGGAAATCGGCTCCCGGGTTCTCGGCTCGTTGGGTCTGTCCATGGTGTCGGTCATGCGGCTTTCCTCTCGAACAACTGGCGGAAGACCGGATAGATTTCACCGGGGTCGGCGATCTGCTGCAGGGCGAAGCTCTGGGGGAATCGCTCCTGGATCTTCTCGTACTCGTACCACAGCATCTGGTGATCCTGGGGCGTGATCTCCACATAGGCGTAGTACTGCACCAGCGGCAGGATGCTGTCGGCCAGCAACTTGCTGCAGATGGGCGAGTCATCGTTCCAGTTGTCACCGTCCGAGGCCTGGGCTGCGTAGATATTCCACTCGGCGGGGGAGTAGCGGGACTCAATGATCTTGTGCATCAGCTTCAGAGCGCTGGAGACGATGGTGCCGCCGGTTTCGCGGGAATAGAAGAATTCCTCCTCGTCCACTTCCTTGGCGCTGGTGTGGTGGCGGATAAACACCACTTCGATCTTCTTGTAGTTCTTCTTCAGGAACAGGTACAGCAGGATAAAAAAGCGTTTGGCGATGTCCTTGTGCATCTGGGTCATGGACCCGGATACGTCCATCAGGCAGAACATCACGGCACTGGTGGCCGGTTGTGGCTTTTTGAGGTGCTGGCGGTAACGCAGATCAATCTCGTCGATAAAGGGGATGCGACGGACATTGGCCTTCAGTTCGGCTATCTCATCTTCCAGCGCCTTGATCTGGTCCTCGTGGCTGAAGGCCGGGTCCAGATCCTGCGGGGCACTCTTGAGTGCCGCCAACTGCGCCTCCATCTCACGGATCTTCTTCTTGCGGGCTCCGCCGAGGCCGAGCCGCCGCGCATGGGCGCCTCTCAATGAGCGCACCACATCCAGCTTGGCCGGAACGCCCTGGGTGGAGAAACCGGAGCGAACGTACTTGAACGCCTCGGTATCTTTCAGCTTCTTGCGGGCGAGATTGGGTAATTCCAGATCATCGAAGAGGAAATCCAGGAACTCTTCCTGGGTGATCTGGAACGCAAACTCGTCCATGCCCTCGCCATCGGGGCTGGCCTGCCCCTGCCCCTGGCCTTTACCGCCTCCTCCCGGAGGCTTGGGCACGGTATCACCGGTCACAAACTCCTTGTTGCCGGGGTGGATGACCTCCCGTTTGCCTCCCTGGCCGTGATGGAATATCGGCTCGTCAGTATCCCTGGAAGGGATGCTGACGTTCTCGCCGCGCTCAATGTCGGTGATGGAGCGACGGTGAACCGCATCTGCCACCGCCTTCTTGATATGGTGGCGATAGCGGCGCAGGAACCGTTCCCGGTTCACCGCACTCTTGTTTTTTCCGTTCAGTCGCCGGTCGACTACGTGGGTCATACCCATAGTTTCACTCCAGTTCAGCGCATGGCAGCTGACTTATTGAGACTTACGAACACGCAGGTACCATTCCGCAAGGAGGCGAACCTGTTTTTCCGTGTAGCCTCGATCGACCATACGCTCGACGAACTGCTTGTGTTTGTTCTGATCTTCCTGGCTGGCCTTCGGATTGAAGGAGATAACCGGCAGCAGGTCCTCGGTATTGGAGAACATCTTTTTCTCGATTACGCTGCGCAGTTTTTCATAGCTGAGCCAGGACGGGTTGCGGCCCTGGTTGTTGGCCCGAGCCCGCAGCACGAAATTCACCACCTCGTTGCGGAAGTCTTTCGGGTTGCTGATACCCGCGGGTTTCTCGATTTTCTCCAGCTCGTCGTTGATGGACGAACGGTCGAGGATTTCCCCGGTTTCCGGATCGCGGTACTCCTGGTCCTGTATCCAGAAATCGGCATAGGTCACGTAGCGGTCGAACAGGTTCTGCCCGTATTCGCTGTAGCTTTCCAGGTAGGCGGTCTGGATTTCCTTGCCGATGAATTCCACATAATGGGGCGCCAGGAACTCCTTGATGAACCGCAGGTAGCGGTCCTGGGTTTCGGCCTGGAATTGCTCCTGTTCTATCTGTTTTTCCAGCACATAGAGCAGGTGTACCGGGTTGGCAGCCACTTCTGTGGTATCGAAGTTGAATACCTTGGACAGGATCTTGAAGGCGAAACGGGTAGAAAGCCCGTCCATGCCTTCGTTCACACCGGCCGCGTCGCGGTATTCCTGCATCGACTTGGCTTTGGGATCGGTATCCTTGATGTTCTGGCCGTCGTACACCCGCATCTTGGAAAAGATACTGGAGTTTTCCGGCTCCTTGATGCGTGACAGGATGGAGAACTGCGCCAGCATATCCAGCGTGTCCGGGGCACAGGGCGCGCCGGCCAGGGAGCTGTCACGCAACAGTTTGCGATAGATATCAATCTCTTCGGTCACACGTACGCAGTAGGGCACCTTGACGATGTAGACCCGGTCGAGGAAGGCCTCATTGTGCTTGTTGTTACGGAACGTCTGCCATTCAGACTCGTTGGAGTGGGCCAGAATGATGCCGTCGAAAGGCACGGAACCCATGCCCTCGGTTGTGTTGTAGTTGCCTTCCTGGGTGGCGGTCAGCAGGGGGTGCAGAACCTTGATCGGCGCCTTGAACATCTCCACGAATTCCATCAGCCCCTGGTTGGCCTTGCACAGGCCGCCGCTGAAGCTGTAGGCGTCGGGGTCATCCTGGGAATAGTCTTCCAGCATGCGGATGTTGACCTTGCCCACCAGTGCGGAAATGTCCTGGTTGTTGTCGTCCCCCGGCTCGGTCTTTGAAACACCGATCTGGTCCAGGACCGAAGGGTACATTTTCACCACCCGGAACTGGCTGATATCGCCGCCGTACTCGTGCAGGCGTTTCACCGCCCAGGGCGACATGATGGATTTGAGGTAGCGGGGAGGAATGCCGTATTCCTCTTCCAGAATCGCAGCGTCTTCGGACGGATCGAACAGGCCCAGCGGGGACTCGTTCACCGGGGAGTCCTTGATGGCATAGAAGGGTACTTTCTGCATCAATGACTTGAGCTTTTCAGCCAGCGAGGATTTACCACCACCAACGGGGCCGAGCAGGTAGAGGATCTGCTTCTTCTCTTCCAGGCCCTGGGCAGCATGGCGGAAGAAGGAAACGATATTTTCTACGGCCTCTTCCATGCCATAGAACTCGGAGAATTCCGGATAGCGCTTGATGACTTTGTTGGAAAAAATACGAGACATCCTGGAATCACGGGATGTGTCGATGTGTTCTGGTTCTCCGATTGCCAGCAACATTCTCTCTGCGGCGGTGGCATACGCCGTTGGGTCCTTTTTGCAGATCTCCAGGTATTCCTCAAGGGTGTATTCCTCCTCCTGAGTTGCTTCATACCGGTCTTTGAAGTGCTGCATAATGGTCATAGATGGCCCCTCGCTTGCTCTCTAACTGTTTGAAAGACAGCCTTTAGTTCACGCAATTTCCCCGTTGCTGTTGGATCCGTCGCCCCGGACGGTAGTTATGGTTATGAGTGAAAGTATAGGAAGTACCGGACCGAATTGCGCTGGTGCGTTTATGTCGGCCCGGTTATTTTGAGCTTAGTTCAAGCTTTGGGACTTGGACAGGAGGAGAAGCGTTAAGGTTCATTAAATTGTGTATCAGCGTTTCTGCAGCCGAAACACGCTCTCGGTAGCTCCAGCAAGGCCTTTGCGCTTGGTAAAGGGGTGATCTTTCGCCAGGGTATTGGTGAGGATGTGTTCGATTTCGTAATCGCCGGCGTACAGTTCCCGGACTTCTGTATCGCTGACGTTAAAGGGAGGACCCTTGATGTCAGTGTCGTAATCCAGGGTAATCAGCAGGATTCGCGTGCCATCCGGGATGACCGCTGTCAGGTGGTCAACGTAGTCCTTGCGCATATGCGGTGGCAGGGCGATCAGGGCAGCGCGGTCATAGACAAGCCTTACATGTTTCAGGTCTTCCGGCGCCAGCTGGAAGAAGTCGCCGCACCAGAGCTCAAGATCGCCATGTTTGAACGTAGTGAACGGTTCACCCGGGTGGACCCTGGCTTTCTCGCCACCCTCTTCGAAAAAGTCTTTGCAGGCAACGTCACTCAGCTCCACCCCGATGATGGGATGGCCGCGGTCGTGAAGCCACCACATGTCATGGGCTTTGCCGCACAGGGGCACGAGGACAGCACCCGTGCCGCTGCCGGCAAGCTCGGGCCAGTGGTCGTGGAGGTACTGGTTCACGGTGCCTTCGTGGAAGCCGATTTCTTTCTTGGCCCAGCGTTCGTGCCAGAATTCGTGTTCCATGTGTGTTCCCCTTGTTCACGGGTTGGAGGTTTTAATCAGTCTAACTTAATCTTGGAGACTGTTGGTTGATCGAAAACATCACGAATAAGGATCGATGGATGAAAGCCGTATTTCTGGATGCAGACACACTGGGTCATGATGTGGACCTGTCGCCGATCGAAGCCGTAACCGGAGAGATGGTGAAGCACCCGCGCACGTCACCGGAGGAGGTGCTGGAGCGTATCCGGGGCTTCGATACGGTGCTGGTGAACAAGGTGGTGCTGAAGCGGAGGCATTTTGAGTCGTGCCCGGAGCTGAAGACGATTGCGGTAGTGGCCACGGGGTTGAACAACATAGACCAGGAGGCGGCGAGGGCGCACGGCATCAGGGTGATGAACGTGACCAACTACGGCCGCTCCACTGTGGCCCAGCACACCATGGCGCTGATGCTGGCGCTGGCCACGCGGTTGCTGGATTACGACCGGGATGTCCGCGCCGGTCGTTGGGGGCAGAGCCCGATGTTCTGTTTAATGGATCACCCCATCATGGAGCTGGAAGGGCGTACGCTGGGGATTGTCGGTTATGGCGATCTGGGACAGGGAGTTGTTGAGCGGGCGAAGGCGTTCGGAATGAACATCCTGCTGGGTGCCAGGCCGGGTCAGGCCGCTGGCGAGGTGGATGCCTACTCTCGCATTCCCATGGATGAGCTGCTGCCCAGGGTGGACGTGCTATCCCTGCATTGCCTGCTGACGGACGAAACCCGGAATATGATCGGTGCCCGCGAGCTGAAGATGATGAAAAGGGAGGCGCTGCTGATCAACACCAGCCGTGGTGGCCTGGTGGACGAGCAGGCACTGGCCGATGCCCTGCGGGCCGGAACCATTGGCGGTGCAGGCTTTGACGTTTTGACGGAAGAGCCACCCCGCAATGGCAACCCACTGCTGGCGGACGATATTCCCAACCTGATAGTGACACCCCATTCGGCCTGGGCGAGCCGGGAGGCGAGGCAGAGGATTGTTGAAATTACGGCGCATAATCTGTCCCTAGGGTAAACGGTGAGCCCGGCAAACCTTTCGTGGGGGTGTTGGCCGCCGGCCGGCTCGAGCGCCTGGATGAGATGCGTGGCTGGACGCGACGGCACTACGTTAGCAACTGAGTGACTTGCAGCTACTGAGGCGAATTTGCTAGTAAAAGCCACACAATACGCCATACTTTGTTGTGATTTGGTATCTGACTGATAATCTGTACAAAACTCTGGCAAACAGGACGTCGTGTGGCTTCTTTCCAACTCAAAGACCGGCTTCAGGAAGCTGAAACCTGGATTCTGGCCAATCCCAACCCACCGCAAAGCTGGCCATGGACCTGGCTGTATAAAACCGGACGTACTGCCTATGCGCTGGGGCGGGACATCATCGCCGGCAACCTGACCCTGCACGCCATGAGTCTGGTCTATACCACCCTGTTGAGCATCGTGCCGCTGCTGGCGCTGAGCTTTTCGGTGCTCAAGGCGCTGGGCGTGCACCAGCGTATGGAGCCCTTCCTGTACCAGTTCTTTGAGCCCATGGGCCCACAGGGCATCGAGATTGCCGAACAGATTCTGGGGTTCGTGGATAATATGAAGGTAGGTGTGCTGGGCTCCGTGGGCCTGGCTCTGCTGGTCTATACCGTGATTTCGCTGGTGCAGAAAATCGAGCGTTCCTTCAATATGATCTGGCGGGTGCCGGATATGCGGTCCATGGCCCAGCGCTTCAGCAACTACCTCAGCGTGATCATGATTGGCCCGCTGCTGATGGTGTCTGCCATAGGCATCAGCGCTACCATTTTCTCGTCGGCGTTTGTCCAGTCGTTGATGGCAGTGGAGCCGTTGGGGGAGGTGGTCATCTTCGCCACCCGATTCACCCCGTTCCTGCTGGTGGTCGGGGCATTCACCTTCGTGTACGTGTTTATTCCAAACACCAGAGTCAAGTTTCGATACGCCTTGATTGGTGGCCTGGTGGCGGGGATTTCCTGGCAGGCTGCGGGAATGCTGTTTGCTTCATTTGTGGCAGGCTCGGCGAAATACGCCGCCATCTATTCCAGTTTCGCCATCGGTATCATCCTGCTTATCTGGCTCTACCTGAACTGGATCATCCTTTTGCTGGGCTCCAGCATCGCATTCTATCTGCAGAATCCCGGCGCAGTCGCCAAGCGCAGCCAGGTAAGGTTATCCCCGGAACTGCAGGAGAATACCGGCCTGGCACTGATGTGGCTGGTGGCAAAACCATTCAGTGAAGGCCGGCCGGCCCCCCAACAGGAAGATCTTGAACATACCCTGCGAGTGCCCGGCGAAGTAACCCGCGGAATCAGCGACAAGCTCATTCGTGCACGACTGCTGGCGTTGGCGGGTCGTAACGGTGACTGCCTGGTTCCGGGCCAGTCGCTGGACCGGATTACCATCGGAGGCGTTCTTGAGGCTATTCGTCACGATGAGGATCGTGTGGTTGACCGTCTGCCTTACCGGATCCCCGAAAGACTCAGAGCCAGAGCGCCAGAGGACGAATCAGTCACTTTCGCCGAATTGCTGAGACAGGAAGCGGAAGGCCCGAAAGAAGCCTAGGCGCGGGTTTTGGCACCGGCCTCAAGAACATCGAGGATGGATTTTCGCACCCGGGTAAACTGCTCACCGGAGATATGAATGATACGCAGCACGTCTCCCTCAGGCATGTTGCGCTGGTGTGCATGCCGCAACACCTCCCGGGTGCCGACAATGATGCCGTCATTAAGTGGGGATTGCTTCTGATTCGGAGCGGGGCGTTCTGCCGCCAGCAGTTGCGCGTGGTACTTGGGTGGAAGATTCCATTCGTTGGCCAGCAACTGTGACGTGGCCCACTGGTAGCGGGAGAGGGCGCTGTGTATCAGTGAGGGCGGCGCCTCTGTCATTCCAGGTTCAGCACGGCAGATTCGCTGCAGCTCTCTTCGCAAGGTGATGTAGGAAAGCGCCGGCAGCAACCCCGCCACAAAAAAGACGCTGGTATCCTGGCCCTGAATCCTGGCAATCAGCTCCGCACTTCGGGCGCAGGTAAGCCCCCAGCGCCAGACCCTCTGGGCGAAAAGGGCTTCGCGGCTGTTTCGGGCCGCCATCATCGGCCGCATGATAGCGGCTGAAATCACGTTGCGAATGCCGTCCAGTCCCAGCAAAAATACGGCCTGATCCACAGAGTCTATGGGCTGGTCGCCGGGCCGGAAATAGGGGCTGTTGGCAACCTGTAGCAATTGGTCGGTCAGTGCCGGATCGTTGAGGATGATCTTTGTCAGATGGTGGCGGTCCGACTTCTCATCGGAGAGAGCCCGCATCAGCATGGGCAGGGTCATGGGTTGGCGTGGTAACTCGTCCAGTTCCTGGTTGGCAATTCGCCCGCGCAGGTTGCCCAGAACGTGCTCCCATTGTCCGGGCTCTGAGCGCAGCGTCGCCGGGGGCGAGTCCAGCAGCCAACAGAACAGGTTTTCTTCCAGCTGGTCGATCAGTGCGGGATCTGTGGCTGAATTGTCATCCACCGGCGCAGATGGATTAAGCAGGCGGGATTCAGGGGTTGAGGCGATGACTGGCTCGTCGGAAGTGAATAGTCCTGAAATCCAGGAAAAAAAGCCTGGCATCCGATGCCTCCGGGAAAAGAATAGTCGCCGGGAAATACATACCCGTACTCTCGGAGTATAGATCCCGGCAGCCGTTATGCCTAGCATAAACCGACATAACTGTCCGTTTTCCGGCGCTAAAAATCAGAGAATCGAGCCGCCGAATACAAAGACCAGCTGGCAGATGCCGGCTGCGAAGCCCAGGAAGGCACCCACCAGTATCAGCTTGATCTCGTCTTCCTGGAAGCAGGGGCGCAGCAGGTCCTGGAACTCTTCCGAGGACAGGGCAATCATGCGTTCAACCATGATGGTTTCCACGGCTCTGGCCCGGTCCGTTTCGAACACCGGGTTGTTGAACGAGCTTCGGGAAATATCGATGGCTTTCTGTCCTACCTGGTTCTTCAGGGTCGCGAATCCTGTTGGCCCAAAGGCCACCTGGGTCAGGGCCTTGCCCATGCCCGCAGTTTCATCCACCAGTGGCTTGATGTGCTTTTTGACCATGTTGCGTGCACGGTCGCCTTTCGGGCCTTCGAGTATGGCGTTGATGATATTACCGACGGTGAGGATTTCATGGGTCACGATGTGGCAAAACGACTCGGCCACTTCCTGCTGGCGCTTGAGGAACAGCCCCTGCAGCCGGACAGGCCCGACTTTCTTCTCATGCAGCGGCCGGAAGATCACGTTCAGTGCGATCCAGTTGGTGGCCCAGCCCACCAGCAAACCAAAGAAGGGCAGCACCCACCAGCTCTGGTAGAAGTACCAGACGGTCATTTGTATCAGGCCGAACAGGAAACCGAAGTAGAAGCCGGAGTTGATGATGAAGCGGAATTCCACTTCGCCACACTCTATAAATATCCGGTTCAGCAAGCGTTTGTCTTTCGCCAGACGTTCGATGACCATGCTCTTGATGTCCAGCAGGTCTTCGATGTTGTCGGATACGTCGCCCACCAGGTTGTCCACCAGTTGCGGCGTGGATTTCCGTACCCGGTCGTAGACCATGTTTCTGGCGGAGGCCGGCAGGTTTTCCCAGAATGTGGGGTGCTCTTTGAGCATCAGTTCATCGACGTATTCTTCGGTGCGGGGTTCGACGGTATAGATGATGTGGGCGGCGAGTACCTTGGGGTCGATCTGCTGGAAGATTTCCCGCACTGTGCCAATTTTGGAGATGGTGGCGTCGACGCTGATGGCGGCCATTTTTCGCGCCTTGGAGGGGATGATGCCCTGCCAGCCCAATAATGGTGGTATGCCGACGAATTCCAGCGGGTAGAAGGTCATCTTGATGGCGAGCCAGTTGGTGGTCCAGCCAATCAGGGCGGCAATGACCGGGATACTGAGGTATTGCCAGAATTCTGGGTTGCTTAGCAGGCTTGTCATCCGGTGTTCGCTTTTTTGCTGGTTATTGGTGATTTGGTGCCTGCTGCATGACGGGGAGGGTTCTCCAAAACACGCTCAAGCACATCCATGTGGCGCTTGAGCTCCGCCATCCATGGCTCCGCACAGTTTTGGAGAACCCTCCCCGTCATGCAGCCCGAATCACGGAGTTGTCTTCCACAGATTCAGCTTTTTACTCGACAGGGATCATGTTGTCAGGCGTCGCTTCTGTCAATGACTTGGCTGCCTGCATGCGACGGCGGCACGGTCGGATATTGTTTAACTGCCGATGTCGCCCCATAGCCACTGGCACAGGGCCATGGCGGCGACCGGCGCGGTTTCGGTTCTGAGGACGCGCGGGCCGAGGGCGACGGGGAGGAAGCCGGCGGTTTCGGCGGCGTTGATTTCGTCCGCGCTGAGGCCGCCTTCAGGGCCGATCATCAGGGCGACCCGGGCGGGTTTGGTCATGGTGTTCAGGGACTGTTCGGTGCGGTGGTGGAGGACCAGGCGCAGGTCACAGTTACCGGTGTGTTCGAACCAGTCCTCCAGGGTCATCACGGGTAATATCTCGGGCACCCGGGCGCGTCCGCATTGTTCGGCGGCGCTGGTGGCGACGGATTGCCAGTGGCGCAGGCGTTTGTCTTCGCGGTCGCCCTTGAGTTTTACGTCGCAGCGTTCGGTGGTCAGGGGCACGATGCGGGTGACGCCCATTTCCACGGCTTTCTGAACGGCGTAGTCCATGCGGTCACCCTTGGAGAGTGTCTGTCCGAGGACGATCTCCAGGGGAGAGTCGGTGGCGTTTTCCATCGGACTGCCAACCCGGACTTCCACCCGTTTTTTGCCCGACTCGGTGATGGTGGCGGGGTAGTCGTTGCCGTCGCCGTTGAACAGCAGCAGTTCCTGGCCCGGCTGCATGCGCAGCACGCGGCCAACATGCTGTGCCGCGTTGTCGTCCAGGTCAGCCGTGGCTCCCTCTTTCAGAGGAGAGTCGGTGTAGATACGAGGGATGCGCATGGTGTGTTGGTCAGTCCCGTACTGCGATTTCGATGCCTTCAGTGGCCACCTGGGCCAAGTGGCGGATCTGTTCTTCGGTGATCACATAAGGGGGCATAAAGTAGACCACATTGCCCAGCGGCCGCAACAGCGATTGTCGGGTGAGGGCGTGCTGGTATACCCGGATGCCGCGGCGCTCCTGCCAGGGGAAAGGCTCCTTGGTGGCCTTGTTCTTGACCATTTCCACCGCCAGGGTCATGCCGTGCTGGCGGATGTCGCCAACGTTGGGATGGTCCGCCAGGTGGGCCACGGAGTCGGCCATGCAGGTGCTCAGGCGCTTGTTGTTCTCGATCACATTGTCGTCGCGGAAGATGTCCAGGGTCGCCAGGGCAACGGCGCAGCCGATGGGGTTGCCGGTGTAGCTGTGGCTGTGCAGGAACGCCTTCAGGGTTTCATAGTCGTCGTAGAAAGCGTTATAGACCTTATCGGTGGTGAGCACCACGGACAGCGGCAGGTAGCCGGCGGTCAGGCCTTTGGACAGGCACATGAAGTCCGGCGTAATGCCGGACTGCTCGCACGCAAACAGGGTACCGGTGCGGCCGAATCCCACGGCAATCTCGTCGGCGATCAGGTGCACGCCATACCGGTCACAGGCTTCACGCAGTTTGGTGTGGTAAATGGGGTGGTGCATGCGCATGCCACCGGCGCACTGGATCAGGGGCTCCACCACCACGGCGCAGATTTCATCGTGTTTTTCTGCGAGCAGCGCCTCCATGGCCTCGAACTGCCGCAGGGCGTATTCCTCGTCAGTTTCACCCGGCTCCTTGTTGAAGGCGTCCGGAGAGGGCGCCGTCAGCACTTCCATCAATAACGGCTGATAGGTGTCCTTGTAGAGTGAAACATCGCCCAGGGCCAGGGCGCCCAGGGTTTCTCCGTGATAACTGTTGCTCAGGTTCACGAAGTTTTTCTTGCCCGGCTTGCCGTGGTTTTTCCAGTAATGGAAGCTCATCTTGAGCGCCGCTTCGATCGCGGAAGAGCCGTTGTCGGCGTAAAAGCACTTGTTGAGGCCTTCCGGGGTCACTTCAATAAGCCGTTCTGACAGGTTTACCACAGGCTCGTGGGTAAATCCGGCCAGGATCACATGCTCCAGCTGGCCGATCTGTTCCTGAATCGCGGCGTTGATTCGCGGATTGGCGTGACCGAACAGGTTGACCCACCAGGAGCTCACCGCGTCAATGTAACGGTTGTTCTCGAAATCCTCGAGCCAGACGCCTTCACCACGCTTGATCGGAACCAGTGGCAAAGTTCCTTCATGGTCTTTCATCTGGGTGCAGGGATGCCATACGGATTTAAGGCCGCGGGCGACGAGGTCAGCATTACGCATGATAAATCTCCGTCAGACGCTCAGGTTATGAATTCTCGGCGGTTAACCTGTGCGGATATTACAGTTAACAGCGGCCGCTGACCACTGTGCCAACCACCAATGACCGGTGGGCCAATGTGCCTGCAGCACGCCTTGCCCACAATCGGGTCATTCATTCACGGAGGCCGTTATGGAACTGGAACTGAGACATTCATACGATGCTGGCCTGGAGCGGGTGCTGGGCGCCTTCTTCGACGAAGCCCACATCCACGAGAAAAACCAGCGACTGGGTTCCCGTAACGTGCGGGTACCGGAACTGAGCCGCGATGAGCTATCGGCGAAGGTTGTGGTGGAACGGGAAATGATGGCCTCAACCGAGGTGCCCGGTATTCTCTCCGGCTTTCACCGGGAGTGGAACCGGGTGCGGCAGGAAGAGCACTGGCTCCGCAAGGACGACGGCGAATGGCATTGCGAATTCCGGGTGCGGATCGAGGGCGTTCCGGCAAAAATCAAGGGCAACATGCGGCTTCAGGGCACAGACCGGGCCTGTATCAACTACGTCACGCTGAATGTCCTGTGCGAAGTGCCACTGCTGGGCAAGAAGATTGCCCGGTTTCTGGCGGATGATTCCCATACCAAGATCGAGAAGGAGTACAGAATCACCCGCCAGTTGCTCTAGAGCGCGTGACGGGTGAGATGATCAGTGCGACAGCACCCGGCTCAGGAACGACTGGGTACGCTCATTCTGCGGGTTGTCGAACACATCCGCCGGCTTGCCTTCCTCGACAATCTGGCCTTCGTGGATGTAGATCACGCGGTCGGCGACTTCCCGGGCGAAGCCCATCTCGTGAGTGACCACCATCATGGTCATGCCTTCCCTGGCCAGTTCCCGTATAACATCCAGCACTTCGCCGATCATTTCCGGGTCCAGCGCCGAGGTGGGTTCGTCGAACAGCATCAGTCTGGGTTCCATGGCCAGCGCACGGGCAATGGCTACCCGCTGTTGCTGGCCGCCGGACAGATGGGTGGGGTACTTGTCTGCCTGGCTGGCAATGTCCACGCGGTTCAGCAACCGCTCTGCGGTCGCATTGGCGATGGTCTGGGGAGTGTCCTTGACCTTCATGGGTGCCAGCATGATGTTTTTCTTCACGGTGAGGTGCGGGAAGAGATTGAACTGCTGGAATACCATGCCCACTTCCTTGCGGATTTCCGCCAGGGCTTTCGGATTGCCGCTTTTCGGCGCAAGCTCATTGCCGTCCACGATCAGCTTGCCGGATTCAAACTCTTCCAGGCCGTTGACGCAGCGGATGAGCGTGGATTTGCCGGAGCCACTGGCGCCGATAATCACCACCACTTCGCCGGCTTCAACGGTAAGGTCGATTTCCTTGAGGACATGCAGGGTACCGAAGTACTTGTTTAAGCCCCGCATTTGCACGATCTGAGTCATGGGTACCTATCCTTCAGACAGAAGCCAGTCCGCGCCGCTCGATGTAGCGGAGCACGAGAGAGAGGGAGAGGGTAATCGCGAGGTACATGAGCGCCACCACGAAGTAGACCTCGAAGGCGGTAAAGGTATTGGCGATATACACCTGGCCCTGACGAACCAGCTCACCCACACCGATGACCGAGAACAGGGAGGTGTCCTTGATGCTCACGATCGCCTGGTTGCCCAGTGGCGGGATCATGCGGCGGAAAGCCTGGGGCCAGATGATCGACCAGAAGGTCTGGGATCGCGACAACCCGAGCGACAGGCCCGCTTCGGTCTGGCCCTTGTCGATAGACTGCACGCCGCCCCGGACAACTTCCGAGATGTAGGCGCCAGAGTTCAGGGCAATGGCTGCGATACCGGCGGTCAGCGGGTCAATCGGGCCGCCCACCAGATCGGGCAAACCATAGAAGATGAACAGCACCTGAACCAGGATCGGGGTGCCGCGAAAAATTTCGATGTAGGCAGTGGCAGGCCAGCGCAAGAACCACTTTTTATTGATACTCAGCAAGCCGAAAATGATGCCGAGAACAAAGCCGATGGCAAGGCCGCCAAAGGAAATAAGAAGCGTGTAGGGAATACCTTTAAGCAGGTAAGGAATCGAGTTGATGGCAGCCTGCCAGTCAAACTGAAACTGGAATTCCACAGTGGATGTCTCCGTTGGATGGGGAGTTGCCAGCCGGGGCATTGTGCGCCCCGGCTGTGGTTCTCAGTTTTACTTGTCTTCCGGCAGGGGGCCGAACCACTTCTCGTAGATTTCCTTGTAGGTGCCGTCTTCCTTGATCTCAGCCAGGGCGTCATTGACGTCGTCCACCCATTCGCTGCCTTTCTTGAGCGCGATGCCGTATTGCTGGCCTTCATAAAGCTTGCCAACGGTTTTCACCTTGCCTTCGCCTCGGGTCTTGGCGAAGTAGCCAACGTTGGGCGCGTCATAGAAAACCGCGTCAACAGCGCCTGACATCAGAGACATGTACATGTCGGAGCTGCCCGGATACGGCGTTACGCCGTCGTCTTCGTCCAGGGTTTTCACCAGGTAGTCGTAACTGGTGCTGCCAATTTTGGTGCCGATTTTCTTGCCTTCGAGGTCAGAAATCTCTTCGACCTCATCGTTGTCCTGGCGCACCATAATCCGCAGGCCGGAATCGTAATACGGGTCGGAGAAATCGACGATTTCCCCACGCTCTTCGGTGATAGTGATGCCTGCGATGGCGATATCCACGTTACCGGTCTGCAGGGCAGGAATGATGCCGTTGAAGTCCATGGTGTTCAGGTCGATCTCAAAGCCGGCACGCTCTGCTACTTCGCGGATGATCTCCATGTCGAAGCCGATCATCTCACCGGTTTCCTGATCCATCATCTCAAAAGGTACGAAGCTGGGGTCGGTGACGACACGCAGGGTCTCTGCACTGACGGTTCCTGCGGCCACGGTGAATGCCAGCGTTGCGCCAACCGTTTTAATCCATTTGGTGCTCATACAATCTCCCGTTTTTGCTTTTGTTGCCCGTGCACCTGGTGGAGTGCTCCGGAAATGCAGGCTGATCAAGCCAGTTCTCCCCGGGGGCAGTTAATGGAACTGCAACTTTTATACTTTAGACCATTAACCGGAGAAATGCAGGAAATCAAATGGTTGGGTGGGGGTAATTCAGGGGGGAGGTAGGAGGAATTTGTCGGATTACGGCCCTTTCGGGCCTAATCCGACCTACGGTTTACTGCAAAATTGTCGGTATTGGAATGTAGGTCGGATTAGGCCCGCAGGGCCGTAATCCGACACAAAAAACCGCCATCAAAACGCAATCTTCTCCCGCTCACCAAGCCCCAGGTTCTTCCAGATACTGACACTGGGCTCCGCCTGGTTCAGGGTATAGAAGTGCAACCCCGGCGCCCCGGCGGCGAGCAACTTTTCGCACATGCGGGTGACCACTTCCTCGCCGAACTTGCGGATGCTGTCGCTGTCGTCGCCGTAGGCTTCCAACTGCTTGCGGATCCATCGGGGGATTTCCGCGCCGCACATGTCGGAGAAGCGGGTCAGGTTGGAGAAGTTGACGATGGGCATGATGCCCGGCACCACCGGAATGGTAACGCCCATTTTTTCCAGCCGGTCAATAAAGTAGAAGTAGCTGTCCGCGTTGAAGAAGTACTGTGTGATGGCGCTGTTGGCGCCGGCTTCGACCTTGCGGGCGAAGTTCTTCAGGTCATCTTCCGCGGTCCGGGCCTGGGGATGGAATTCCGGGTAGGCCGCTACTTCAATATTAAAGGTATCGCCGCTGTGCTCGCGAATGAATGTCACCAGCTCATTGGCGTAGCGCAGCTCACCGGCCGCACCCATGCCGGAGGGCATATCGCCCCGCAGGGCGACGATGCGGTTGATGCCGTTTTCACGGTACACGTCCAGCAGTTCTGCAATGCTGTCGCGGGTGGCGCCCACACAGGACAGGTGCGGTGCCGTGGACACGCCCCGCTTGTGCAGGTCCAGCACCGTTTGCACGGTGCGGTCCCGGGTGGAGCCGCCAGCGCCAAAGGTGACAGAGAAGAAATCTGGGTCAACCTCTGCCAGCGTGTTGCGAACGCCCTGCAGCTTTTCCCAGCCCTTGTCGGTCTTGGGTGGGAAAAACTCAAAGCTGAAGCGGCGCTTGAACTGTTTCTGGGTTTCCATGCTGCTACTACCTGATCAGTACTTGTAACTTTCCGGCTTGTACGGGCCTTCGACCGGTACACCAATGTAACTCGCCTGCTCCGGCGTCATCTTGGTGATCACGCCACCAAAACCTTCCACCATGGCGCGGGCCACTTCTTCGTCGAGGTGCTTGGGCAGAACCTGAACGTAGATGCCCTTCTCACGGGCGTCTTCCGGCAGATCGGCAAACTTGCGCTCGAACAGGTACATCTGCGCCAGCACCTGGTTGGCGAACGAGCCATCCATGATCCGTGACGGGTGGCCGGTAGCGTTACCCAGGTTCACCAGGCGGCCTTCGGACAGCAGGATCAGGTGGTCGTTGGTGGCCTTGTCGCGATACACCACGTGTACCTGCGGTTTGACCTCGTCCCACTCCCAGTTCTTGCGCATGTAGGCGGTATCAATCTCGTTGTCGAAGTGTCCGATGTTGCACACCACGGCACCGGTCTTCAAAGCCTTGAGCATGTTGGCATCACACACGTTCATGTTGCCGGTGGTGGTTACCAGCAAATCGGTATTCTGCAGCAACGCCTTGTCCACGCCGGCTTCGGTGCCGGTGTTCACGCCGTCGAGGTACGGAGACACCACTTCGAAACCGTCCATGCACGCCTGCATGGCACAGATCGGGTCGGCTTCGGTGATCTTGACGATCATGCCTTCCTGGCGCAGGGAAGCGGCAGAGCCCTTGCCCACGTCACCGTAACCGATCACCAGCGCTTTCTTGCCGGCCATCAGGTGGTCGGTAGCGCGCTTGATGGCGTCGTTCAGGCTGTGGCGACAGCCGTACTTGTTGTCGTTCTTGGACTTGGTCACGGCATCGTTAACGTTGATGGCCGGCACCTTCAGCTTGCCGTCCCGCATCATTTCCTGCAGACGATGTACGCCGGTAGTGGTTTCCTCGGTCACACCGTGGCATTTGGCCAGGACTTCCGGGTACTTCTCGTGCAGCAGCGCCGTCAGGTCGCCGCCGTCATCCAGGATCATGTTGGGTTCCCAGCCTTCCACGTCGGCACCGACGGTACGCTCGAGACACCAGTCGTACTCTTCGTCGGTTTCGCCTTTCCAGGCAAACACGGGAATGCCACGCTCAGCGATGGCCGCTGCAGCCTGGTCCTGGGTGGAGAAGATGTTGCACGATGACCAGCGCACGTTGGCGCCCAGTTCGATCAGGGTTTCAATCAATACAGCGGTCTGGATGGTCATGTGGATACAACCCATGACATTGGCGCCTTTCAGCGGCTGCTCACCCCTGTACTTTTCACGGAGCTTGATCAGCGCTGGCATTTCGCCTTCAGCGATGTTGATCTCTTTACGCCCCCAGGCCGCCAGTGAAATATCACGGACCTTGAAGTCATCGGACTGGTTCAGTTTTTCTGCTGGAGTGCTCATGGTGTTGCTCCTGTCGTTTCTTTGGCCTCGGTGGTTGTTTCCGTGGCCTCTCAATTCGGTGTGTCGGCGGTGGGGGAATTCTCTCCCCGGAAACGCTACGAGCACATCCATGTGCGCTTGAGGTCGGCCATCCATGGCCTCCCACATTCCGGGGAGAGAATCCCCCCACCGCCTCGTTCAAATTTTGGTGATCGCCGTCTTTGTACGACCAAGGCCATCAAATTGGCCTTTAAAACCGTCTCCGTCGAAATCTCAGCGGGAGACATAAAACGTTCATTTAGCTTGTCTAGAGAAGCCCTCACCAAATGCGAAGCGGTGGTGAGGGACCCCTTTCATGGACTGTGGGAGGCCAGGGATGGCCGACCCCAAGCGCACACGGACGTGCTTGTAGCGTGTCCATGAAAGGGTTACCTCAGCGCCGCCACCCCATCAGTAGCGGGCTAACCCAAATCCAAATCCAAATTAAATACCAGCGGCATCCTTAAGAAGGTCCGCCCGATCCGTCTTCTCCCATGGGAAGGAGGTAAAGGTCTTGCCACCAACGGTCATCTCAACCGGCTCGCGACCAAAGTGGCCATAGGCCGCTGTTGCACGGTACATCGGGTGGAGCAGGTCCAGCATGTTGGTGATGGCGTACGGCCGCAGGTCGAAGTTCTGGCGGATCAGTTCGATGATCTTGTCGTCGCTGATCTTGCCGGTGCCGAAGGTGTTCAGGGAGATCGATGTTGGCTGCGCCACGCCGATGGCGTAGGACACCTGGATCTCACACTTCTCCGCCAGGCCAGCGGCAACAATGTTCTTGGCAACGTAACGGCCGGCGTAAGCCGCGGAGCGGTCCACCTTGGACGGGTCCTTGCCAGAGAAGGCGCCGCCACCGTGGCGGGCCATGCCGCCGTAAGTGTCGACGATGATCTTGCGACCGGTCAGGCCACAGTCACCTACCGGGCCGCCGATGACGAACTTGCCGGTGGGGTTGATGTGGAACTGGGTGTCCTTGTGCAGAAGTTCTGCCGGAAGCGCGTTCTTGACGATCAGTTCCATCACCGCTTCTTTCAGGTCCGCCTGGGTGACGTCCGGGTCGTGCTGGGTGGACAGCACCACGGCGTCGATACCGGAAACCTTGCCGTTTTCGTAGCGGCAGGTGACCTGGCTTTTCGCATCCGGGCGCAGCCATGGCAGCAGGCCACTCTTGCGGGCTTCGGCCTGGCGCTGGACCAGGCGGTGCGAGAAGGTGATCGGGGCCGGCATCAGCACGTCGGTTTCGTTGCTGGCGTAGCCGAACATCAGGCCCTGGTCGCCGGCGCCCTGGTCTTCCGGCTTCTTGCGGTCAACGCCCTGGGCGATGTCCACGGACTGCTTGCCGATGATGTTGATAATGCCGCAGGTGTCGCCGTCGTAGCCCACGTCGGACGAGGTGTAACCGATGTCCTTGATGACTTCCCGGACCAGGTCTTCCAGATCAACCCAGGAGCTGGTGGTGATTTCCCCGCCGATAATGGCAACGCCGGTTTTCACCATGGTTTCACAGGCAACCCGGGCGTGGGGGTCGTCCACGAGGATGGCGTCGAGTACGGCATCAGAAATCTGGTCTGCCAGTTTGTCAGGATGGCCTTCAGAGACCGATTCGGAGGTAAAGACGCTGTAATCAGACATAGGGTTGCTCCTCTGTGAGCGTTGCAAATTCGCGCCGGCGTCGGGTGTTTGCTTTCTGCCGGCTGTTTCAATGTCGCTATCGTAAATCAGTTTTCAGAGTCTGCATAATTCTATATCAAAAAAAATTGATACAGTTTTTATTTCTTGCCTTCAGGCAGACTCCGGGTTTTTCCAGAATTCTCTTACCTGCACCTGGAATCCGTTGCGGAGGCCGATAAACAAAGACTCACCAGCAATCAGGCCGGCTTCTGCGGCCCAGCTGGTGAGTTCTTCCGGTTCGAAGCCCAGCCAAAGATCGCCGCAGGCTTCCTTGGCCCAGTCCTGGTCGTGGCTGCACAGGTCGCTGATCATCAGGCAGCCGCCGGTTTTCATCAGTGCTGCGGCGTCCAGAAAGATATCAGCCGGGCTGGGCACGTGGTGTAGCACCATATTGGCCACCACCAGGTCGAAATCGTCCCCCCGGGCAAGCAGGTTGTCGGTCACGCCTTCGATCAGGTCGACGTTGTTCAGACGCTCGTCGATGCAGGTGCGGGAGGCTTTGGCAAGCATGTCTCGGGAGTTGTCCAGGGCCACCACGTGCTCGCAGATGGCCGACAGCACCGGCAGGAATGCACCTTCGCCGGGGCCGATTTCCAGGGCGGTTTTCCAGTCATGCCGGGTGGAGCGGTTGCGGATCAGGTTGGCCACCGGTTCGGCGTACAACTCGAACGCGGCAATCAGCTCCTGTTGCTCGCGGAATTTTTCCGCATAGCGGGCGAAGAAAGCCTGGGATTGGTCAGCACGCTGGTTACGGATGGCCTCGATTTTTCCCTGCAGGTGTTGTGGCAGGGGGATACGATCGACCGTTTCAAATACCTGGCGAATGGTCTGGTCGGTGAGCTTGTCGCTCTCCAGGTTCAGGGGGCGCCGGTAGAAGATGGCGTTGCCCTCGCGCTGGGGTTCCAGCAGACCGGCCTTGTGCATCACTTTGAGGTGGTGGCTCATACCGGACTGGCGCATATCGAACAACTGGCTCAGTTCCAGAACGCCAAAGGTGTCCCGGCGCAACACACGCAGGATTTCAAGGCGCAACGGGTCACCGCTCGCTTTGAAAATCGGTGCCAGGGCGTCCATTGAGGACAGGTCATTTGCGTGCGTGGTTATGGATGTCATGGAGAGAAGTTTAGGGGTGTCTGTCCGGCCAATCAATATCTATATCAAAATAAATTGATATAGAGTTAGATCTAATTGAAAAGTCAGCCAAAATTTCTGTCATCAATAAGCGCCACAGAGAACAGGCGTAAAAAGAGTGACGCCGATTTGCCCCGGTGGTCACTAATCGGCGAAAATACGCGCCTTCTTTTTAACTGTTCACCTTTTTGCCGACCAATACTGGAGAAACGTCAATGCCATCTCGCACAGATCTCGCCAACGCCATTCGCGCGCTGAGCATGGATGCGGTTCAGAAAGCCAAATCCGGCCACCCGGGCGCGCCCATGGGTATGGCGGACATCGCCGAGGTACTCTGGAATGATTTCCTCAGCCACAATCCGGCCAACCCCAAGTGGGCCAATCGTGACCGTTTTGTGCTGTCCAATGGCCACGGCTCCATGCTGCAGTACTCCCTGTTGCACCTGACTGGCTATGACGTCTCCATTGATGACATCAAGAACTTCCGTCAACTGCACTCCAAAACCCCGGGTCACCCGGAGTACGGCTACACGCCGGGTGTAGAAACCACCACCGGTCCGTTGGGGCAGGGTATTGCCAACGCGGTTGGCTTTGCACTGGCGGAGAAGGCCCTGGGCGAGCAGTTCAACCGCCCCGGCCACAACATTGTTGATCACTACACCTATGCGTTCCTGGGCGATGGCTGCCTGATGGAGGGTATCTCCCACGAAGTGTCCTCCCTTGCCGGCACCCTGGGCCTGGGCAAGCTGGTTATGTTCTATGACGACAATGGCATTTCCATTGATGGCGAGGTCGACGGCTGGTTTACCGACGACACCCCCAAGCGTTTTGAATCCTACGGTTGGCAGGTGATTCCCGAGGTTGATGGCCATAACCCGGAAGCGGTCCGCAGTGCCATTGAAGCGGCCCGGGCCAACACGTCCCAGCCCACCCTGATCTGCTGCAAGACCATTATCGGTTTCGGCTCCCCCAACAAGCAGGGCACCGAAGCCTGTCACGGCGCCGCGCTGGGTGAAGATGAAGTCGCCCTGACCCGCGAAAAGCTGGGCTGGAACCACGGTGCCTTTGAAATTCCGTCAGAAATCTATGGCGCCTGGGATGCCCGCGAGAAGGGTGCGGCTGCTCAGTCCGAGTGGGAGCAGGCCTTCGCTGCTTACGAGAAGGCCGAGCCGGAACTCGCTGCCGAGTTCAAGCGCCGTATGGCCGGTGAGCTGCCAGCGGACTTCTCGGAGAAGGCCCAGGCCTACATCCAGGAGTGTCAGGACAAGGGCGAGACCGTCGCCAGCCGCAAGGCTTCCCAGAACACCCTGAACGCCTATGGCCCACTGCTGCCGGAACTGCTGGGCGGCTCCGCTGACCTTGCCGGCTCCAACCTCACCATCTGGAATGGCAGCAAGCCGGTGACCAAAGAGGATGCCAGCGGTAACTACATTTACTACGGCGTTCGCGAATTCGGCATGGCCGCCATCATGAACGGCATTGCCCTGCACGGTGGCTTTGTGCCTTATGGCGCCACCTTCCTGATCTTCATGGAGTACTGCCGCAACGCCGTGCGCATGGCAGCCCTGATGAAGCAACGCTCCATCTATGTCTTCACCCACGACTCCATCGGCCTCGGCGAAGACGGTCCCACGCACCAGCCCATCGAACAGCTGGCCAGCCTGCGCACCACGCCGAACATGAGCACCTGGCGCCCGGCCGACACGGTGGAATCCGCTGTTGCCTGGAAAGCTGCACTTGAGCGCACCGACGGCCCGACGGCCCTGGTGTTCTCCCGGCAGGGACTACCCCATCAGGATCGTGACGCGACCCAGCTGCAGAACGTGGCCAAAGGTGGCTACATTCTGTCCGACAGCGAAGGCACTCCGGATCTGATCCTGATTGCCACCGGTGGCGAGCTCGGGCTGGCTCAGGACGCGGCAGCTGCACTGCGGGAGAAAGGAAGCAAGGTGCGCGTGGTTTCCATGCCGAGCACGGACACCTTTGATGCCCAGAGCGCGGCCTACAAGCAGGAAGTCCTGCCACTGGAAGTGACCAACCGCGTTGCCATCGAAGCCGGCATCGAAGACTACTGGTACAAGTACGTTGGCCTGGACGGCCGCATTGTGGGCATGAGCACCTTCGGTGAGTCCGCACCTGCGGGCGAGCTGTTCAAGGAGTTCGGATTTACTGTCGACAACGTGATCGCCGTCGCCGGGGAGCTGCTGGAAGCCTGATGAGTACCGCTGCACCGCATCGCATCGCCATCAATGGGTACGGCCGTATCGGCCAGTGTGTCCTGCGGGCGCTCTATGAGAACGGTTTTCGCGACCACCTGCAGGTGGTCGCGATTAACGAGCTGGCGGATATCGACACCATTGCCCACCTCACCCGCTACGACTCCACCCATGGTCGATTTCAGGGTGAGATAAGGGTCGAGGGCGATTCCCTGGTGGTGAACGGTGACCAGATCTGCGTGGTTCGCCATCCCGAGGCTTCGGAATTGCCATGGGATGAACTGGGCGTGGATCTGGTGCTGGAGTGCTCCGGTGCCTTCACCGACCGGGCCACGGCGGAGCAACACCTGAACGCCGGTGCTGCCCGCCTGCTGTTTTCACAGCCGGCCGAATCCGACGTGGATCGCACGGTGGTTTATGGCGTAAACCAGGACCAGTTAACCGAAACGGACCGCATCGTGGCTGCAGCCTCCTGCACCACCAACTGCCTGGTGCCGGTCATCCAGATACTGGATGAGGCCCTGGGTGTGGAGCAGGGGAGCACCACCACCATTCACGCCGCGATGAATGACCAGCCGGTTATTGATGCCTACCATCACCAGGACCTGCGCCGCACCCGCAGCGCCCTGCACAACATTGTTCCCGTGGACACCGGCCTGGCCAAAGGCATCGAACGCCTGCTTCCCCATATGGAAGGCAGGTTCAGCTCCGTGGCCATGCGCGTGCCCACCATGAACGTGTCGGCCATCGATATGGTAGTGAACGTTCGGCAAAGCACTTCTGTGGAGGCGGTGAATAACCTGTTAAAAAACGCCGCCCGTGGCCCGTTGAAGCACATTCTGGGCTACACCGATGAGCTGCTGGCCAGCTCCGATTTTAACCACGACGCCCATTCCGGAATCGTGGACGGGGGCCAGACGCGGGTAACCGGCGGCACCATGGTAAAGGTGCTGTGCTGGTTTGATAACGAGTGGGGGTTCGCAAATCGGATGCTGGACGTCAGCCATTGCTGGTTGAAGAAAACCAGCGGCTGATTGTCGGATTACGGCTTTGCCTAATCCGACCTACAACCGACCTACGACCGACCACCCGTAGGTCGGATTAGGCGAAGCCGTAATCCGACACCCAACCACGACCCAAACGCAAAAGATCTGATCAAAGGAAGAATGTTATGGCCATCAAGAGAATGACCGATCTGGACCTCGCCGGTAAGCGGGTACTGATCCGTGAAGATCTGAACGTACCGGTAAAAAATGGTGAAGTGTCCAGCGACGCCCGCATCCGCGCCTCGCTGCCCACCATCAAGGCCGCAAAAGACGCCGGCGCCAGGGTTATGCTGATGTCCCACCTGGGTCGCCCGGAAGAAGGCGTTTACGACGAAGCTTCCTCCATGAAGCCGGTGGCCGATCACCTCGGCAAGTTGCTGGGCCAGGACGTGCGCCTGATCACCGATTACCTGGACGGCGTTGAAGTAGCCGACGGCGAAGTGGTTCTGTTTGAAAACGTGCGCTTCAACAAGGGCGAGAAGAAAGACGACGAAGAGCTCGCCAAAAAGTACGCCGCCCTGTGCGATGTGTATGTAATGGACGCCTTCGGCACCGCCCATCGCGCCCAGGCCTCAACCCATGGTGTTGCCCGTTTCGCGCCCGAAGCCTGCGCCGGCCCGCTGCTGGCGGCCGAACTGGAAGCACTCGGCAAGGCCCTGGACAACCCGGTCAAGCCCGTGGTCGCCATTGTCGGCGGCTCCAAAGTATCCACCAAGCTGGACGTGCTGAACGCCCTGGAAAAAGTCTGCGACTCGATCATCGTCGGTGGCGGTATCGCCAACACCTTCCTGGCAGCTGCCGGTCACCCGGTAGGCAAATCCCTGTGCGAACACGACCTGATCGACACCGCCCGGGAAATCGCCTCCCGCGTTAAAATCCCGCTGCCAGTGGATGTCGTGGTCGCCAGCGAATTCTCGGAAACCGCGACCGCCACCACCAAGAACATCTCCGACGTCAGTGATGACGACATGATCCTCGATGTTGGTCCGGAAACCGCTGGCCAGTTCGCTGATTTGCTGAAAAATGCCAAAACCATCCTCTGGAATGGCCCGGTTGGCGTCTTCGAATTCGACCAGTTCAGCAACGGCACCCAGTCCCTGGCGAAAGCCATCGCTGAAAGCGATGCTTTCTCATTGGCTGGCGGTGGTGATACTGTCGCCGCCGTTGACAAGTACGGTGTAAGTGACAAAATCTCGTACATTTCCACCGGCGGCGGTGCCTTCCTGGAATTCGTGGAAGGAAAAACGCTACCGGCCGTCGCCGTTCTAGAAGAACGCGGCGAATAGCAGATAGTTGAATCGCAAGGAGGGCCGAGAAGCCCTACCGGGACCGTCAAAAACATGGATGTTTTTGTCGAGCGTACAGGGACGTATTCACAGCGTGTTCCGGTAGGGCTTCTCGGCCCTCCGCAGCAGACTCCAGATCTGAAAGTCTGCCAGAGACATTTAATTAATTGAGGAGACAACCCCATGGCCCTGATTTCGATGCGGCAACTGCTGGACCACGCCGCCGAGCATGGTTACGGTGTGCCGGCTTACAACGTGAACAACCTTGAGCAGATGCGCGCGATCATGGAGGCGGCCGATAAAACCGACTCTCCGGTGATTGTTCAGGCCTCTGCCGGCGCCCGCAAATACGCTGGTGCGCCGTTCCTGCGTCACCTCATTCTGGCGGCCATTGAGGAGTTTCCCCATATTCCGGTGGTCATGCACCAGGACCATGGCACCAGCCCGTCTGTGTGCCAGCGTTCCATCCAGCTGGGATTCAGTTCGGTGATGATGGACGGCTCGTTGGGTGAAGACGGTAAGACTCCGACGGACTACGAGTACAACGTCGATGTCACCCGCCGCACTGTGGAAATGGCGCATGCCTGTGGCGTCTCCGTAGAAGGCGAACTGGGTTGCCTGGGCTCCCTGGAAACCGGCCAGGCCGGTGAAGAAGACGGCATTGGCGCCGAAGGCACCCTGGATCACAGCCAGATGCTGACCGACCCGGAAGAAGCCGCGGATTTCGTCAAGAAAACCCACGTGGATGCCCTGGCCATCGCCATTGGCACCAGCCACGGCGCCTACAAGTTCACCCGTCCACCGACCGGTGACATCCTGGCCATCGACCAGATCAAGGCCATCCACGCCCGCATTCCGGATACTCACCTGGTGATGCACGGCTCCAGCTCCGTACCCCAGGAGTGGCTGAAGATCATCAACGAATACGGTGGTGCAATTCCCGAGACCTACGGTGTGCCGGTTGAGGAAATCGTGGAAGGCATCAAGCACGGTGTTCGCAAGGTCAACATCGACACCGACCTGCGTCTTGCCAGCACCGGTGCAACCCGCCGCTTTCTGGCCCAGAATCCCGCCGAGTTCGACCCGCGCAAGTTCCTGAAGGAAACCATGAAGGCAATGACGGAAGTCTGCGTTGCCCGCTACGAAGCCTTCGGAACTGCCGGCAACGCCAGCAAGATCAAACCGGTTAACCTCGAGCGCATGTTTGAGCGTTACGCTTCTGGCGAGTTGGACCCCAAGGTCAAGTAAACGTTGTAGTCAGGGTCTTTCCAGTGTCGCCGAGCCCGTACCCGGGCTCGCGACTACCGGTTCGTACCCTGGCAGCTTCACATCGATGGGCGGCTCTTCCGAGTGCCACTCGGCCGTCCATTCCACTTTGTGTGAACCAGCTGCGTCCGGCCTTACGCTGACGGAGACAGTGCCAAAGCCTGTGGGCGCTGGGCCGAAGCTGATGGTCTCGTTCTGTTCCAGCCAGCGCTCGGGTATACCACCGCAGAGTACCAGGCGTTCCCCTTCTTCCCGCACAAAACAGTTGCGCACCATCAGCACCCATTCGGCTGACGCCCAGACGTGGTGGCCGTCTCCCATGCAGCCTCCCAGGGTGCCGGGATGGATGGCTTCGGGCCACTGGCCAGTAGGCGAAGCCAGTTCGGCCACTGAATCCATCAGCTGGAGATAGCGGGAATCTCCCGCCCGCAGAAGCACCTGAGCCACGTGCAGGGTCAGGTAGGCGTTCAGGCCGGAGTGAATCATGTCCTGGTAAAAGGCCCCATCGACGAAACACCGCTCCAGCAGAAATTCAGCGCAGTCCAGCAGGCGTGGATCATCGGGAGCACAGAGCTGGGTCGGGTAACCCGCCGCCAGGGAGCCTATGGCGCCCGCATCCAGGCGCCGGTAAGGGGAGGCTGGCATGCCTGGCCGCTTCAAACGCGTCTGGCAGCGCTCAAGGCTGCGGTCGACTGCCTTCGTAAAATCGACCGCATCTTCCCGGAAAGCCCGGCTGTCTTCCGGGCTGTCGACCGCCAGCATGTCCGCAGCGGCATTAAGCCCCGCGATGCCCCAGAAGTCATCCCAGTAATAGTAATCATTCGGGCCCAAGTGCTCTGCGCTGAAACCTGCTGGCAGTAGCCCCGCGTGGGGCGCTTCGGTTTCCTTGCGCAGGCGCTTGTTGGTAATCCACCGGGCGCCACGACTTATGGGGTCATGCCAGTGTTTTTCCGGGCGACGACCCGTCAGGTCAAAAAAGCGTTTGAGTATCCAGAGTACTTCTCCGTTGGCGTCCCACTCGCCCTCCTGGGAGCGGAAATAACCGCGACTGGTCTGGCGTTGGGGGAAGCGGGACAGGGCCCGCTTAGCCCGTCCGGTCAGTCCGATGCACAGTAACGCGTTGATGATGAAGGCCGCATCGCGGAACCAGAACCGCTTGTAGGTGAATGGGCCGGGATAGACATCGTCCGGAGAGTGGAGGATCAGGGACGCAACCGCAGCATCATAGAGAAACTGGTAGTGAGGTTCGGGACACACAAGGCGGGCGTGGCCTTCCCGTTCTGTCTGCCAGGCATCGGCCAGGGGTAGCCGTGCCCGGGTGTCGCTCAGGGGAATGCTGGCGGTGATTTCGCGGGTTTCCCCGGCCTTCACGGAAAACAGCGCTGCCGCGGTGGCCATGCCCACATCACAGACGCCCTCGGTCTGGTCCTCGCGGTCGGTCAAATGAATGTGCACGTCACCGTTCCGGTAATCCGAGACATGGTGCCGCTCGGCAGGAGCGCTGAAGGTGACTGAGCGATCGCCCTCCACCGTCCAGGCATCCCGGTCTTTCGAGAGACTGACGCGGTTTATGAAACTCACTCCCTCGGGATTGGACGGCCGCAGTGCCAGCACCAGTGAACCGGCTACCTGCGACTTGGCCCGCAGCCGGAATTTGCACACCGGAACGCCGGATTCCAGCTCCACCCAGGCTTTGCTGCCGAGTTCCAGGCCGTCCATGGATGACTCGGTATTGACGCTGATCACCTCGCCCACATCCTGCCACTGGCGTGAATCCTTTACCCGTGAGGGCAGCAGGCAGCGGCCGTCTTCAGCCAGCAGCCAGCCGTCCAGTGACCAGCTGTCGAAAAACGGTGTCAGCAGGCCCCTCGGGTCCACGATTGGCAGTTCGTCGCAGTCGGGGTGCCCCACTGCCGTCCAGTTCCGGTTGCTGAGGTTGATATGGGTAATGGAAAACGCCCGGGGAATGAACGAAGGATCCTTTGGGTCAAACTGCCGCTCAATCCAGTAGGGCCAGACCCAGTCCAGATTGTGCTGGATAACCCGGCTGTTGATCAGGCCCCGGGCGTGGAAAACCACACCGGCCCGTAGCAGCTCGATGGGTTCGCCGACTTCCGAAGGCTGGGCAAATCCATGGAGTCTGGAGAGCAGGGCGATGGGGTCCAGAAAGCCGTGTTTGCGGGCGACGGTTTTAACCACGAAACGCCAGGGTAGCCATTTCATCCAGGTCACTGTTTGATCTCCAGGCTGTGCTCTTCGTCAGCGTATTTGGACAGGGCGCGGCGGGCGAGGATGTTGAGATAAATGACAGCGGCCAGGGTGCCGGCGAACCCGGCGCCGTATATGGCCCACTCCAGAGGGGAGCGGCCGGTCTCCCGCACTCCCAGAACGGTCAGGTCGGCTGCGATAGACCCCAGGTAAACGTTGTGAAGCGAGAAAGGTATGAAACCTATGGCGGAACCTCCGACAAAGCCACGAAACGAAAATCGGGTCAGGCCGAAGAAATAGTTTGAAAGCTTGCTGGGAAAAAACGGAATCAGCCGGGTCAGAAGCACGATTTTCCAGCCATGGGGCGTCAGCTCATTGCTCATCAGCCGCAGGCGTGCTCTGGCCATCACAAATTCTTTTGCCCGTTCGCCAAAAAGATGCCGGGCTATCAGGAAAGCCAGGGAAGCCCCCAACACCGTCCCGGTGACCACATACACGGTGCCTTCCATCACCCCGAATACGAAGCCCGCGCCAGTGGTAAACAAAACGCCGGGCAGCAGGGCAACCACAGTGACCGTCATCAGCAGAATGAATAACAGGGCAGCCCAGGCGCCCTGGTCTTCAAACCACTGAAGCATGACCACGACCCGTTCATGGATCCCCAGGGAATAGAGGATCGCAAGAATAACACCCACAAAAGCGATGCTGGCCAGCATCCCGAGTATGGGAGAACGTTTCCAGCCGGCCCTTCGCTCCAGATCTGCTTTTTGGGTAATGGGAGATCACCTCCTGTAACGGAAACGAAAATAAGGGGCACATCTTGCCTGAAATGTTTCTCATCTCTCATCAAGCCTAGATAGGCCAGGGGGTGAAAACAAGCGGACAACCATGGCCAGACAACTGATACGCATCAATTCTGATACGCCCCCACCTTGTAATTTCCACTTCCTCATCAAATATAGTGGTAGTAACCGGGTAAACAATGCCCAGCATTCTAAACAGGTGTGAGGAAAAGAATGGACTTCAAAGACTATTACGCCGTACTTGGTGTGAGTGAGTCTGCCTCCCCCGAGGAAATCAAAAAGGCCTACCGCAAACTGGCCCGGAAATACCATCCGGATGTCAGTAAGGAAGCTGATGCGTCCGACAAATTCAAAGACGTCGGCGAGGCCTATGAAGTGCTGAAAGACCCCGAAAAACGCGCCGAATATGACGAGCTGAAGAAATATGGTGCCCGGCAAGACGGGTCATTCCAGCCGCCTCCTGGATGGGAGAGTGCGTCCGGCTTTGGTGGCGGTGGTTATACTGAAGCAGATGCAGCGCAGTTCAGTGACTTCTTTGAGGAAATCTTCGGCGGTGGCCGTCGCAGGGGAGCCGGTCCGGGGGCTGGCTTCGGCGGGCAGCGCCACTCCATGCGCATGCGGGGTGAAGACGTTCACGCCCGGCTGGCGCTGTTCCTGGAGGAGGCTTTCCACGGCTGCGATAAGCAGGTGTCGTTCAGTGTTCATGAGCCGGATGCCCACGGCCGCGTAGTGCCACGTCAGAAAACCCTGAACGTGAAGATCCCCGCCGGCATGAGAGAAGGGCAGCATATCCGCCTGAAAGGTCAGGGCGCGCCCGGGATTGGTGGTGCGGAGAATGGCGACCTGTTTATTGAAGTGGAATACGCACCGCACCCCATGTTCACGGTAGAAGGGCGGGATATACTTGTGACCGTGCCCATTGCACCCTGGGAAGCCGCTCTCGGTGCCTCGGTCACGGTGCCCACCGTTGGCTCAAAGGTGAACGTGAAGGTGCCCAAGGGTTCTTCCAGCGGCCGTAAATTGCGCCTCAAGGGCAAAGGCCTGCCAGGCAAGCATCCGGGGGATCAACTTGTGGTGCTGCAGATTGTGATGCCGGAGCGGCACAGCGAAGAAGCCGAGGCGCTGTACAAGCAGCTGGCCGAGGCTGAAAAAGGGTTCAATCCACGCAGCAAACTGCATGTGTGAGCGGGGTGAAGGATGACTGATAAAGACCGGATTCTGAGCGCCGAACTGGTGGAACCAACCGCTACATTCACCTTGCGGGAGGTCTGCGAGCGTGGTGATTGCCATGCGGAGTTCGTTATCAAACTGGTGAACTACGGTGTGATCGCTCCTGTGGAGGAATCACCGGAAGCACGCCAATGGCAGTTCGATCTCGACGCCCTGGCTCGTCTCCGCAAGGCCCAGCGTTTGCAGCGGGATCTGAAGATGAACCTGCCTGGCCTGGCGATGTCGCTTGAGCTCCTTGATGAGGTCCAGGAAATGCGACGTGAAGTCGATCGCCTTAACCGGCAACTCAGGCAGTTTTTAGGCGACTCGTAGTCAGAAGGCCGGCTGGCACACCCCTGTTCAAAACCGTGGAGCGCCAGGGATGGCGCGACCGAGCCCTACAGGGACGTATTTACGGGCGTGTTTTGAACAGGGGTGTGCCAGCCGGCCCACCCACCAGGCAAAAAAACCTACTCCTTCTCTAATTTCTGCAGTTCCGCGTAAATCTTCTCAGCTTCCTCCATCAGCGTGCCATGGGTGCGCAAGTCGCCGTTGCGTTGGGCGTGCAGCGCCTTTTGCAGCTTCGCTTCATACGCTTTCTGCAGCTTTTTCTTCGGATCGCCCTTCAGAAATCCCAGCATTATTCTTCCCCTGTTTTCATTCGTGTGTTCAGTAGCTTACGCCCATGGGGCCGGAAAGTTCACAAAATCTTCATGTTCAGAAACTGGACAACTTCCAGAAATGGGAATATTTTCCCAATTATAGATTTGGGAAAATAATCCCAATGAATAGGAGAAGGCCGATGAAACGCAATCCTTTGGCAACAGCAATCAAAATGGCCATGACCGGTGTTATCGCAGGCTCCCTGGCCGCCTGTGGCGGTGGTGGTTCCGGTTCGTCCAGTAGTGACACCGCATCTTCCGGCGCCAGTGTCGGGCCGCTGTCCGGGTTTGGCAGTGTGTACGTAAATGGCACCCGGTTTAATACCAATGGCAGTGTTAACAGCGACGACGGTATCGAGCGGGAGACCCAGCTCGAGAAAGGTATGATTCTCAAGGTTCGTGGCCGCTGGGACGATGATGGACAGGGCGAGGCCGATCGCCTGGATTATGACGACACTCTCCGTGGCGAACTTCAGTCCGCTACCTGGAACGGTCCCGACCTGCTTGATGGTGACGGCACGCTGATAGTCGCCGGGCAGGAAATTCTGGTGGACGGGCAGACGGTCTTCAAGGGTGCCACGCCGGCAGAACTGAACGGTGTCAGCCCCGGCACCTACCGGGTTCGGATCAGTGCCTGGCGCCTTGATGATGGCACTTTCCGCGCCAGCTACGTGGGCGTGAAGCCGGTGAGCGATGATTTCGGCGATGCGAACGAAGTGGAAGTGGAAGGTGTGGTCCGCAACCTGGACACAGTCGCCCAGACCTTCCAGATCAACGGCATTGATGTGGATTACCAGAGCGCCGAGTTCGATGACGACCTGGAGCGGGACGATCTCGCAAACGGCATCGTTGTGGAGATTGAAGGTTATATCCAGAACGGAGTGTTGATCGCAGAGGAAATCGAGGATGAAGACGACCTTTTCGATGACGACGATGATGTCGAAATTGCCGGGGCCATTTCCGGTGACTACGACGATGTCAGCCGGCAGTTCAGCCTCAACGGAATTACTGTCCGGGTTAATAGCGGTACCGGGTTTGACGATGGCCTGCGGGAAAGTGAGCTTGGCGATGGCTTGCTGGTGAAAGTCGAGGGCAGTTTCCGTAACGGTGTGTTGATAGCCGAAGAGATCGAGTCTCGTGACGGTGATGCAGAACTGGAAGGTGTCATTGAATCGAAGAGTGACGACGAACTGGTCGTCAGCGGCGTTCGTGTGGTGCTGACCGGCAACACGCTCATCGAAGATGACGATGACGACAATGATGACAGCATCACGATGAGAACCCGCGATATTGAAAGCCTTCGTGCTGGCGATTTCATTGAGGTGGAAGGTCGCCAGCGCTCGTCCGGAGGCGATTACCTGGAAGCCATCAAGATCGAGCGTGAAGACGACGATGATGACGATGGCTATGAGATGGAAGGACGGGTAACAGCCGTTACCGACAGCTCAATTACGGTCCTTGGCCTCACATTGCTCCGCGGTGAGGCGGATTTCTCTGATATCAGCGTGGGGAATCAGGTAGAGATCGATTACCTCCGCAATACTGGCGGTGACTATGTGATCGACGAGATCGAGGAAGATGACTGATTGGTGCTGATGTCTTAATGGGAATACAATCCCAAATATGAAAAGCTCCGATACCACCCCCCTGCATAGGGCGCTGTATCGCATTCTGCGCCCCATGGCACGCCTGCTGCTCCGCAACGGTATTCCGTTTGCGGAGTTTGCGGAGCTGGTCAGGCGTGCCTACGTGGATGCCGCCCTGGAAGATTTCGCCGACAACCGTAAAAAACCAACGGATTCCCGCGCTGCGGTGATGACGGGCCTGACGCGAAAGGAAGTCAGAAAGCAGCGGGAAATCCTGGCAGGGGAACATGAGGGTACCCCGGGCGCCCGGCATGAAAATCGCGCCTCCCGCGTGGTCTCCGGCTGGGTTCATGATTGTGCATTCCAGACCGGTGAGGGCGCGCCGGCAGAACTTCCATTCGATGGCCCGCTCAGCTTCAGTGAGCTCGTGAAGCGCTACAGCGGCGACATGACCCCGCGAGCCGTCCTGGAAGAACTGATGCGGGTAGGCGTGGTGGCAACTGAGGCCTCCGGGAAGCTGGCATTGCGCCAAAGGGCTTATGTTCCGACGGGTGACAGCGAAGAAATGCTCCAGATCTTCGGTGAGGACGTATCAGATCTGATAGCGACCATTGATCATAATCTGGTGGGCAGTGGGGCTGACGGTCAGCCCCTGTTCCAGAGAACGCTGGTATACGACAATATCCCGCCGGAAGTCATGGGGCGCTGGCGCCGGTATGCGGCGCAACAGTCGCAGGCCATGCTGGAACAACTGGACAAGTGGCTCGGCCCCCATGACCGAGATATTGCAGGCCATGGTGAAAACAAGGCGACCGGGGAAGCTGTCAGAACCGGAGTGGGCATTTTCTACTTTGAAGACCCTGTTCAGCCAGATGTCAGTGGAGAACAGGAATGACGAACCGTGAAACCTTTCCACAAACCGGGCACTGCTGGCAGCCCACGGATCTGGTAACCACGCTGTTATTCGCCAGTGCCAGGGAGACACCCCCATGAAACCGAAGTCCATCCACCTGATTACCCGTTTTTCGTTAAGCGCACTGGCCATCGGTATCCTGACCGCATGCGGAGGCGGTGGCAGTGACAACCTCGATGTCGCGGACGGCGGCATCCGTGGCACGGGGTCCAGTGTGGGGCCGGTTTCGGGGTTCGGCAGTGTGTTTGTTAACGGGGTCCGGTTTGATACCGGCAGTCTGAACGGACAGGTTCAGAGCGATGACGGCATAACCACAGAGTCGGAACTGGACGAGGGAATGATTCTGCGGGTTGATGGTGAATGGCGGGATGATGGTCAGGGTACGGCTAACCGCGTTGAGTATGACGATACGCTCCGGGGAGAGGTCGTCATTACGCAGCCGTGGGACCCGGCAACCAAGACCGCCAGGCTCAGCATGTATGGCCTGGTTGTTCACATCGATAACCAGACGGTGGTAAAAGGCAAACAGGTTATCGAGCTGATCAGCGGCGATTTCGTCAGGGTCAGCGCCTGGCGACTGCCAAATGGGGAGTTCAGGGCCAGCTTCGTGGGCGCTCTTTCAGACTCTGCATCGGGGACCTTTGACCAGGAAAATGAAATTGAACTTGAGGGCCAGGTCAGCAATTTTGATGCGGACCTGTGCAGATTCGAAATAGGAGATATTACGGTCGCGTGTGACCGTGATGATACCGGGTTTGACGGAATCGGCATTTCCGAGCTTGCCGGCAGCCCCTTTGTTGAGGTTGAAGGAAGCTTTGAAGGTGATGTGCTCTTCGCCAGTGAGATTGCAGAGGACGATCTTCGTCGATATCGCGGGGGGGATGACGATGACATCGAATTTGCCGGTCCGGTGAGCTTGGCAATTAATCCGCAAACCCGCCTTTTCGAGATCAACGGCCTGTTTGTCCGAGTGACCGACGATACCGAGTTTGACGACGGGCTGACCGACGAGGACCTAACGCCTGATCTTCTGATTCAGGTGGAAGGCGAATTCCTCGACGATGGGACGGTTGAAGCAGAAGAAATCACGCTGCGCGAAGGCGAGTCAGAAGTTGAGGGGCGCATTGGCGTCAACAGTGTCAATGTGAATGATCAGAGCTTCCGAATCGGAGGTGTTCTGGTTCAGGTCACACCTCTTACCGCCATGGTCCGCGAGGATGAAAACAACATCAGACTCGAGGATCTTGGTGGCCCTGAACAGGTTGAAGTCAGCGGTGTCGAGCGAGTCAACACCGATGGGGGTGTTTACCTCGAAGCATTCAAGGTTGAGATTGATGATGACCAGGCTGACGGAGAGTTCGAGCTGGTCGGTCGCTTGCGAAGCATCCAGGGTACTGCATTTAATGTTCTGGGCGTAAGCATCGAGACCAACACTGGTACAGAGTTTGACGACACCACCTTTGATGCTTTACTCAGCCTGGTCGATGACGGAGAGCGCCCTCTCATCGAGGTCGAATACGATCAGCTCAACAATGGAAACCTGGTGGCCACCGAAATCGAACTCGAAAAAGATGACGACGACTAATCGCAAAGCCGCGAACGGGCTTCCCGATATTCGTTGCCAATACGTTCAACCAGATTACTGACCGAAACCACATCCGTAATCTGGCTCACCCCCTGGCCGGCGGACCAGACGGTTTTCCAGGCTTTGGCCTCGTCATCCACCGGCTTCAGCTTTTCACCGTAGTCGAGCTCTGCCACCTGGTTCAGTTTGTCCATGGGGTAGCCTGCCGCTTCCAGGCTCTGGCGCATGAAGTTGGCAGGAATACCTGAAACCGCCGGGGTATGAATGATGTCCCCGGATACCGCCTCAATAATCATGTTCTGGTAGGCCGCTTCCGCCTGTGATTCGGTCGTGTTGATAAACCGGGTGCCCATGTAGCACAGGTCAGCGCCCATGGCCTGGGCTGCCAGAATATCTTCGCCTTTGGACAACCCGCCAGCGAGCAGGATAATACCGTCAAACACCTCGCGAATTTCATGCACCAGCACGAACGGGTTGATGGTGCCGGCATGGCCGCCCGCGCCGGCGGAGACCGCTATAATGCCATCCACTCCCGCTTCCGCTGCCTTGTGGGCGTGTTTCTGGTTGGTCACATCGTGGAAAACCAGGCCGCCGTAGCTGTGCACAGCTTCGGTCACGCGGGTGGCGGCGCCAAGGGAAGTGATCACAATGGGCACCTGGTGTTTCACGCACAGTTCCAGGTCAGCCTCCCAGCGTGGGTTGGTGCGGTGGACAATCAGGTTGACCGCATAGGGCGCGATTCTCTGGTCCGGATGGGTCTGGCGGAAATCTTCCAGGCCCTCGTTCATCTGAATCACCCATTTCTCGAAATCCTCGCTGCTGCGCTGGTTCAACGCGGGGAAGCTACCAACGATGCCCTGTTTGCAGCAGGCAAGCGCCATCTCCGGGCCGGAGATCAGAAACATCGGTGCCGCAACCAGGGGAAGGTTCAGCGAGTTTGTCAGTGATTCAGGTAACGCCATGAGAATTCCTTAATTTCTGTTGGAACTTATGTACGGTATAAAGGATCTTAGCGTGCTCGTTACCGCCTGAAAACGATCAGAAACGAATAAACAACAAGGAGCTCCATCATGGGCGAAGCAAAAAGAAGACAGGAAACCGGTGCGCCACCGCCCCGCAAGCAGAAAGATCGCAAGCCACTCTATGCCGGCCTTGGCGTTATTGTTCTGGTGTTTGTTGCGGTTGGTGTGTTTTTCCTCACCGCAAGCCCGTCCCCCACATCCGATGAACTGCCGGTTGCAGCCCCCAACGCCGATCCGTTTCCTGCAGAGCTGGACCGTTACGGGGTATCAATGGGTGACGATGACGCGCCTGTGGTAGTGCGGGAGTTTGCGGATTACCAGTGCCCGGCGTGTGCGCGCTTTTCAGACGCCACCCAGCAGTTGAAGCAGGACTATGTCGACTCTGGCAAGGTACGCTTTGTGTACTTTGACCTGCCGCTTCAGCAACACGACAACGCCATGCCTGCCGCCCAGGCGGCACGCTGTGCCGGTGACCAGGGCGCCTACTGGGAAATGCATGACCAGCTGTTTGATATGCAGACCGAGTGGAGTGGTTCCGGTAGCCCCATAGACACCTTCAGCCGGTACGCGAATGACCTGGGACTTGAAGATCGCAGGTTCCGCCGTTGTATGAATACCGACCTGCACATTGAAGAAATCGAGCAGAGCCGGCGCGTAGCCATGCAACTCCGTGTCACCAGCACGCCAACCGTGCTCGTCGATAACGTCCGCCTGACCCGCCCGGGCTGGGGGCAGCTATCCGCCGTTGTCGAGCGTGAACTGGCTGACTGAGGGCTCTCACTCCTTGTTCAAGTTCCTGAAAACTCCCGCTCTGCGGGAGTTTTTTGTTTGGCCTCAAAGAAACGGAGTGAAAAATGAATTATTATCCACCCGCCCGAAAAGTGATGGATAAACACATGTGGTTGGGGTCGCTGGGCTGGCCCTATAAAGGAGTAAGCAATGAAGAACAAGATTGTTTTGGGGTCTGCGCTTGCCGTATTGGCGTCATTTGCATCCGGTGCTTCCGCTCAGGACGCTGTTGAAGGCGGCTATGTCGGCCTGAATTATGCCTTCCTGACTTATGAGGAAGACGGTATTTCCGAAGAATTCGATCTGGGCGCACTGGTCGGAAAAGCCGGCGTGCGGATCAACCCCTACCTCTCCGCCGAGTTCCGTGCCGGTTTTGGCGCCGGGGATGACTCAACCAGCTTCAATGACGTCTCCCTTGACCTGGAACTCGATTACATGGTCGGTGGCTATATGGCGCTGGGTCTTCCTAACGAAAGCCCCGTCTATCCCTACGTTATTGTTGGTGCGACCAAGGGTGAGCTGACAGTATCGGCGACCGGACCTGGTGGCTCAGCCAGTCTTTCAGAGTCGGAGTCCGACATTTCCTATGGCCTGGGTGCCAACCTGAACATCAATGAAGATTTCCAGGTCAACGGCGAGTACATGCAGTATATCGACAAGGACGGCGCGGAAATCTCAGGCGTCTCCATCGGTTTCGCAGTACTGTTCTGATCTGCATCAGCACGTGATTTCCCGGCGCCCTCCCGGGTGCCGGGTTCTGCTCAGAATTGCCCCTGTAACTCCCCGTAATACTTTCCTGCGCCCGGATTCGTTAGAATGGCCGCCTCGCGCCCTTGGGCGATTATTAACCATGCTCCGGATTTACGGTCCGGCCCGCAGGAGTAACCAGACTCATGAGCCAGGATGTTGTTGTCTGCGCGCTATACAAGTTCGCAGTTCTGAATGATTACAAAGCCCTTCGCCAGCCGCTGCTGGACCTGATGCTTGAAAGAGATGTGCACGGCACCTTGCTGCTCGCCCGTGAAGGCATCAATGGCACCATCGCCGGCAGCCGTGCGGGTGTGGATGCCATCCGCAATTGGCTGGACGCCGATGAGCGATTTGAGGGCATCGATTACAAGGAATCCTTTGTGGATATCCAGCCCTTCAAGCGCACCAAGGTGAAGCTGAAGAAAGAGATCGTCACCATGGGTGTGGAAGGTATCGACCCGAAACGCATCGTGGGCACCTATGTGGACGCGAAGGAGTGGAATGATCTGATCTCAGACCCGGATGTAATGGTTGTGGACACCCGTAACCAGTACGAAGTGGAGATCGGAACCTTCGAGAATGCCAGGAACCCGGCTACGGATACCTTCCGCGAGTTCCCCGAGTATGTGAAGGAGAACCTGGATCCGTCAAAGCACAAGAAAGTTGCCATGTTCTGCACCGGGGGCATCCGTTGTGAAAAATCCACGGCGTTCCTGAAAGAGCAGGGCTTTGAGGAGGTGTATCACCTCAAGGGTGGCATTCTCAGGTACCTGGAAGAAGTTCCGGAATCGCAGAGTCTGTGGCGCGGTGAGTGCTTTGTATTTGATGACCGGGTAACGGTGAACCACAAGCTGGAGCGAGGCGAATACGACCAATGCCATGCCTGCCGCCGGCCGATCACCGAGGAAGACAAGCAGCGCCCGGAGTATGAGCAGGGGGTGAGTTGTCACCGCTGTATCGACTCGCTGACAGAGGCGCAGAAAGCCCGCTTTGCCGAGCGTGAGCGGCAGATGCGTCTGGCTGAGGAGCGTGGCGAAGCCCATGTCGGTGGCGATGCTGCGCGCATCATTGCAGAGCGAAAGGCCCGGAAAAAGGCAGAGCGTGAACAGCAAGCCCGAAAAAGCGCCCTTGGCGGGCGTCGCGCCAGATCCTGACCCTTAAACGAGGAGATTTCATGCAGTTCAGAACAACCGTTGCACTTGTTTTACTGGCCATGTCACCCCTGGCATTCGGTGACGACATTGAAAGTTGGGACGGTGAGGGTGAGGTTGGTGTCCTGATAACCTCGGGCAACACAGAGGAGACCAACATTAACAGCCGCATTGCGTTGAAATACGAAGAGGCTGAATGGCGCAACACGGGTGAGTTTCGCTCTGCCTACTCCCGGTCAGACGATGTCACCACTGCCGAGAAATACCGGGCGAATCTGCAGTCCGACTACAAGTTCGAGGGCAGTCAGTACGTATTTGTCCGTGGCGCCTACGAGGACGATCGTTTCTCCGGGTACGATTTTCAGTCCTCCCTGACCACCGGTTACGGTAACCAGATCTGGCAGCGCGGTGAGGACTCCTTCCTCGACCTGTCGGCTGGTCTCGGTTACCGGTTCAACAAACTGGAGGAGCCTGATTCAGACGGCAACCGGGACGAAGAAGAGGCCATCGCCCGGCTGGCGGGCCAGTTCGACTGCGCGTTGTCTGAGAATGCCCTGTTTCGCCAGAAGCTGAGCACAGAAATTGGGCTGGACGAAAACAACACCGTGACAGAGTCCGAAACCTCCTTGCAGGCCACGGTTGTTGGCAACCTTTCAATGAAGCTGGCCTACCTGGTGCAGCATATTTCGGATGAGCCTGAGGGTGCAGACGATACCGATACCGAAATCTCCCTGTCGCTGCTTTACGGCTTCTGATTCGAGCCGTTAAACACGGTTCCGGAGCCCCAGCTCGTCCGGGTAGGGGGTCAGATACTTCTGGGTATGGAGGTAATCCACCGGTTCCCGCCGCTGGGCCATCCGCAGCAGCGTCATCGGCACCACCAGGGGCACTTCACCCCGGTGGTAAGCCTCGATCTGCTCCATCAGCACCTTCCGGTCTTCATCCGCCATGGAATCACGCAGGTAGCCCATCAGGTGCTGCATGGCATTCACATGGGAGCCGCGGCTCACCCGCAGGGTCATTGCTTCCATGAAGGAGGCAATGTATCGGGCAGCAATGTCTTTCAGCGGCTCTGATTTCAGATCTCCGAGCATCGGCCCCAACTGGCGGTAGATTTTCTCGGAGTGGGCCAGCAGCTGGAATTTGTGGCGGGTGTGGAACTCAATCAGGGCACGGGCAGTGAGGTTGTCACCGGCCACGTTCTGCATCCAGTCATCGTAGGCGAACACACGTTCAACGAAGTTTTCCCGCAGTGCATCGTCGTTCAGGCGACCTTCTTCCTCCACCGGCAGCAACGGGTAGTGATGCATAAGCGCCTCCGCAAACAGACCCCGGCCATCGCGGCGGGTCACATTGCCATCAGCGTTGTGCACCTTGATGCGCTCCATGCCGCAACTGGGTGATTTGGCCATCAGGATATATCCGCGAAGATCCGCCAGAGTGGGCATTACCTGGTCGATAAATCCCTGCATGGCGTCGGTATGGTCTGCCGTGCCTTTGGATTCGATCAGCCTCAGGCCATCCTTGTATTCCCGCAGATGGATGGCGGGGCGGGGCACACCCAGCCCTGCTTCCAGCTCCGGGCAGATGGAGCGGAAATCAAAATGGCGGGAAAGCACCTGGGTGCAAAAGCGGGAATGCTTGTGGCCGCCATCATGGCGGACTTCCTTGCCCAGCAGGCAGGTGCTGATACCAACGGGAATGCCTGTCACAGTCTGTCTCCGGAATTAAAAGGTACCTGACAGGTACGTTTTCCCAGTCTAAACCGATCATATTCTGTGTTGGAAGTGTAACCTTGATACGGTCACCGGGAAGCCGATCGTGCCAGGGTAAGGGCATAGATTTCCCGCACATCCCGGGCGAACTGTTCCACCGAATAATCTGCCGCAAATTCCAGGGCGTGGGCGGCCAGTTTTTCGCGTAGCGCTTCATCCTCCAGCAGTTGCTGAACGCGATCACACCACTGATCCTGTTTCTCCGGTGTCTTGAATCCATTATGGCCATGGCGCACGACATCATCAATGCCGCTCGAACGCACTGCAACCACTGGCAGCCCCGCGGCCATGGCTTCCAGGATAACCATGCCCTGGGTTTCGGATTTGGAGGCAAACAGGAAGGCATCGCCCAGGTGATACCAGGTGGCCATATCATCCGGGGGGATGGAGCCAACCAGTGTAAAGTGCTTTTGTAATCCCAGTTCATCGATACGCTGCTGAAGCCGCTGATGCTGGTGGCCCTCACCAATCATCAGAAAACGGAATGGGCGGTCGGAACGCCGGCGCAGCTCGTCGATGGCATTGATCATGAAATCGATGTTCTTTTCGTTGGACAGCCGCGAGACGCTGATGAACACGGTTTCATCACTGATTCCCAGGGAATCCCGCAACTTGCGGACATCTTCATCATCCACTTCCTGGAAACGCTGGTACTCAATGCCGGTCGGCTGAACGAACACGGGGCTCTTGACGCCAATCATCCGCAGGTACTCCTCGGTGGAGTAGGTGGGCACGATAACGCCATCGCATTTGTTGGCGAAGTGTTTGATCAGCTCGTGAGAAATCAGATTGCGGAACAGATTGCCCGGCAGGGGAACAAAGTGTGCGTAATGCTCCAGACGCGTGTGGTAGGTGTACACCGCCGGCACTTTCAGACGCCGGGCGATGAACAGCCCCAGGGATCCCCCGAGCCAGATCGGGTGGTGCAGGTGGATGATGTCCGGCTTGAAGGCCCTCAGTCGCTTACGGATCTGAGGAAGGAAAATATTGGCCAGCCGGAATTCGCGATCCTCGCCCATGGACAACAGTGACGGAACCCGAACCACGTTGGTTTCCTGCCTGGGCTGGTCACGATACCTCGGGCACACAATCAGCACGGCATCGCCCAGGGTTTCCAGGCCTTTGCGCAAGCGCTCGATAGAGATGGGGACGCCGCCGATAAATGGCAGGTAGTTGTTGGTAAACATGGCGACCCGCAATGGCCGGGACAGCCAGGGTTGTGGGTCCAGGTCATAGTCCGGGTAGTAGTCTTTCTCCACGAAAATGGCGGTGTAGAGCTTGATGCTGATCAGCACGAATACAGCGACCAGCAAAATGAAGTTCACATAACCAACATAGAACAGGGAGTAGATGAAGAACCAGAGGGATTCCAGCGTGCTCAGCACCGGATGTTGCGCGGCCTCCAGTCGCTCCAGTGAGTGGCTGATCTCCCCGTCTTCGCTCACATCCACGCGCACGTAATGGTAGAAGCTGGTGTCATCGTTGAGCACCAGCCCCCCGGCCCCTCCGGTGGTGATGAAACGGGTATCGCCCTGAACCTGGTCGGCATACAGGGACAGGTTGGCGGAGAACACCATATCCACATCGTGCCTGGCAATGGCCTCAAGCAGGGCTTGCCGGAACTCCGGCGGCTCAAGGAAATCATCGTCCCGCTCGAACGGGGCCTGCTGATCCGGTTCCAGCAACGGGTGCCCGATGAACAGAAAACGCAACTGGTTGGGCTCCTGATCCAACAGGTCGTTCAGCCAGCGGATCTGCCACTGCCAGGGCGTTTTGCCGGTGCTGTCCAGAAATATAAACCGGGCACCGCCCGCCTTTATGCTGAAGAAGTGGGGGCCGAAATGGTCGTAAAACCGGTAACTGCCGAAGTTTTCGTACTCATTCTCACCAAAGGTGAGCAGGTAGGGGATCTCCAGGTGGGACAGGGTGCCCTGGATGGCCCGGTACTTGTCTTCGCCACCTCCGCTGACGGCGTTGCCGGCCGAAACGACAAAGTCCAGGTTCGCCTGGTTGAGTACCGGAATCATGCGTTCTTCGAAGACGCCAATGGAGTTGTTGATATTGCCCACAACCGCAAAGCTGAAACCTCCGGCATCGGACAGTTCGTCACTGATACGGGCTACCTGCTCCGTGTGCAGAGCCTCGAAATCCGGCTCGAAAAAATTCAGGTAGCCCTTGTACCCGATCAGCAGGATGACGATCGCCAGGGTGACGTAGAAAAGGATTTTTAGTGGATGACGCCGTGTCATGGGGCTTCCCTTCGGTTCCTCACCAGTTCCCGCTGCAGAACCACAAGCCCTGTCAGCATTCCGATATAAATGGTGATGAATCGCCAGCTGATGGTCACCAGTACCAGGTGATTGGCCGTGAGTATGTCGCGGAAGAAACTGCCGAATACGCCTTCCGATATGCCGGATGCACCGGGTGTTGGTGAAAAATACATCACGAAGGTGGTTACCACCAGCAGGCCCGTACTCACCATATAGTCTACATCGTAATCCAGTGCCGAGATCAGCAGCGCCGGAAAACTGAACAGGCTGAGCAGGAATATGAAGGTGAATATCACTGACAGCGCAACAAACTGTTTTGGCCCCTTGAGGTAGTGGCCAAAGCTGAGGGCGAAGCGCAGCATCTCCCGTTTGGCCTTGAACTGCCAGCGACGATGCCTGCGCTCACTGATCAGGTGGAACCGGTGCAATAAGCCTAGCAGTCGCCCCAGTGGGCCAATCAACCACTGCGTGCGGAACAGAAGCACCATGAAAAATCCGAGATAGAGGAGGATCAGCAAAGCCAGTATCGGCCCCAGTTCGCCCACCAGGGGCTGGTTGTCCAGTGCGCTGAGGGTAAGCAGAAAGACCGGCGTGAGGGAAAAAATGAAGATCACCGCGATGACAGTGCGGATGGTGGTTGCTGCCGTGGCCCGCCCAACCGGAACCCCATGATGCTGCAGGTACCAGATCTGCGCAAAGCCGCCGCCGGTAGCCATGGGGGTGACGTTGGAGAAGAACAGGTTAATGAACACCAGCCGGAAAATCACCGGGAAGGGCAATCGGTGCCCCAGGGCCCGCAGGGTAAAGTGCAGCCGCAGCCCGTCGGCCGTGAAATAAACGATCAGCAGGGCAACAATGGATACAAGGGCTTGCGTGGAAACCAGGCGCATGTCAAAGGTGACGCTACGTCCGGCAAACTGGTCGTACACCGCGTATAGCCCGGCCGCCGTCATGGCAATAAAAATCAGGCTGAAAGCAGTCAGCCTGCGCCAGGACGCGCGTTGTTGGTAATCTCGATCCGGGATGTTGGTCATGACCTGCCCGCCATTAGGAGACGGGCAGTTTACTGTTGTTAGCGGGGGGCTTGTCTAGTGGCCATACACCATCATGGTGGTGTTTTTAATGGCAAAGTCCGTGAATTGCACCGAACCAATGCTGGTGCCACCTACCTTGAACACCGGCATATCGATATCGGCCCGGAAATCCACGTCATGGATGGACAACCCTTCTTTGCCGGACACTGCGCTGGTGCCCCGTGAGAGCTTCGCGGTGGCGCTGGCCATCCCGAAGTGCCCCAGCGTGTCGTCGCCCCGGCGGTTATGGATCTGCAGTCCCTCAATACCGACCGCGGCAAAGTTGAACAGCAGGATGACGTCGGCGGCATCCCAGTCCAGGCTGCCGTCGGTGATCTCGAAGTGGGTGTCGAGCTGCAGTTCCGAACCGGAGACTTCGTTGCCATTGGCCAGTGTGCGGGTGTTGTTGCCCTGGTTGCGGATCACCAGGTCGGTAGGGCCGATGTAGCCCTGCAGCATCACATTGGAAAACAGGCTGGCGGTACCGGCAGAACCGGTGGCCTCAACGCTGTCTACGGCCAGTTCAAAGTCTACCGCCTGCAGGTAATCGTCCAGGCTGGTGGGGTCGCCGTAGTCTGTAGCGCCCAGGTGAATCACCAGGTCGCCGCTGTCGAACTGTTTGCCATAACCACCGCCCACTGCATAGCGGGCAAGGGCGTCAGCGACGTCCGGATTGGACGTGTCCAGCAGGCCAGCGTCCGCACGGCGGGCAATCTCAGAAAAGCCGTGGGTAAGCACTTCATCCTGGCCGGCGATATCCAGGGTGAACTTGAGGTTGTCCAGCACGGTGTCGTTGTGGCCGGAGAGGCGGATGCCATCAACGTTCAGTGAGCCTTCATCGGTCCAGCTCAGGCGGTCCATCTCGACCCTGGTTTCCATCTCGATGGTGACACCGGTCTGGCCGGTGACTTCACCCATGGTGGTGTCATCCAGCGGCCGGAAGTCCGCCATCACAGGCAGTGACAGGCTGGCGGCAAGGCTCAGGGTAAAGAACCTGCCCAGGGCAGGTGTGACTTGTTCCAGGCGCTTTCGGGTGTTTCGACGTGTCATGGTGGCCCCGATTATTGTTACAGACTGTTACAGTATGCCTGATAGCAACAGCTGTCTGTGAGTTGGATCACAGACCCGGTCAGGCCGAAGAGGCCAGCGCCTGCTGGATCAGCTCTTTCTGATGGGCGCCAAACTCCGCCACCAGGGCCTCGGAGTCGTCAGTATCCCGCGCCAGGATGGCCTTCGTCAGGCGGGTGAAAAACCGGCCGGTCCGGTCCAGATCCTGCCGGTAACGGTCCGCACTCAGGTAATACGCTCGGCTGACGGCCGGCTTGAAGTTGGTCAGCGCCTCGGTGAGGTAGGGATTGCCCACCACCCCGCAGCACACCTCCATCACATTGAAGCTGGCTTCCACCACAGCGGCAATATTGGCGTCTTTGCTCTGCATCTGGCCGGTCACCTTTTCAACGGCCAACAATAACTCCGCCTTGTCTTCCTCCTGCCAACGCTCACACAGGCGCCGCGCCAGCATGATCAGCAAGTGCATGTACACGTCATAAAGTTCGGAGGCGTGCACCGCGTCCAGCTTGGTGGCGGAGGCGCCCTTGCGCGGGGTGATTTCAATCAGGTGCCAGCGCTCCAGCGTGTACAGCGCCTCCTTCACCGAAGCCCGGCTCACCTTCAGCTCGTTGGCGGTGGTGGCCTCCTGCAAGCGCTCTCCGGGCCGGATCTGGCCGGTCATGATGCGCTCGGCGAGGTAGTTGGCAATCTGCTCGGCAAGGGTGTTGGGAACCTGAAAATCCATAAGGGCTCTCTGAACAGGGGAAATGCGGAATGAGTTTATCACAGCCATTTAGTCTTGGATTGTCAGGAAGTTACCGCCGGCCAAAGCTGATATTGATCAAAAAATACCATTCACAGGTTGACGACTGTAATATTGTAGGACAATAATGCAGATAACAACAAGCGATCACCAAGATCCAATGCAACAGCCAATGAGGGAAGACCCGTGAGTACCAAACCATTGACCCTGGGCACCGAATCCGCACGCCGGAAGGTGCTGTTGACACTCAAGAAGTACAGCTATCTGATTGCGATGGTGCCTCTGGCGCTACCACCGTTACTGCTGGCGGCCGGGCAGGCCTCCGGGTGGGTGAACCTGTTCGCCTGGGGCGTTCCTGTGGTGGTGTTCGGCATTATCCCCATCCTTGACTTGCTGCTGGGCAAAGACGCCCTCAACCCGGACGAGGAAGTGGACACGCCCCGCATGAACACCGAAGTATTCTACAAGTTCATCACCCTGGGCTGGGTTGCCGCCTTTGCAGTGCTGCTGGTATGGAGCATGTTCGTGCTGGCCTCCGGCACCTTCAGTGTGGCCGGCGGCATTGGCTGGATCTTTTCTGTCGGCATCGTGGGTGGCCTGGGCATCAATGTCGCCCACGAACTTATCCACAAAGACGGCAAACTTGAAACCTGGGCCGGCGGCTTCCTGCTGTCCCTGGTGTGCTATGCCGGTTTCAAGGTCGAACACCTGCGCGGCCACCACGTACACGTCTCCACCCCCGAAGACGCTTCGTCATCGCGCTACAACCAGTCACTCTACAACTTCCTGCCCCAGGCCTACGCCCGCAACTTCATGAACGCCTGGAAACTGGAAGCCAAGCGCCTGGAGAAGAAAGGTCACAAAGCCTTTAGCTGGCGCAACGAACTGATCTGGTGGTACAGCATCTCCGCGCTGGCACTGGTCGCCTTCACCGTCGCCTTCGGCTGGCTGGGTGCCGCCTTCTTCCTGGGCCAGAGCTTCATCGCCCTCAACCTGCTGGAAATCGTTAACTACCTGGAGCACTACGGCCTCCACCGCCGCAAGCTCGAAAACGGCCGCTACGAACGCACTGGCCCGGAACACAGCTGGAACTCCAACTACTTCCTCACCAACGTGTTCCTGTTCCACCTCCAGCGCCACAGCGACCACCACGCCTGGGCCAAGCGCCGCTACCAGGTGCTCCGTCACCACGAAGTAGCCCCACAGCTCCCGGCCGGCTACGCCGCCATGGTTGTCCTGGCAATGATTCCGCCACTGTGGAGGAAGGTGATGAACCCAAGAGTAGAGGCCTACTACGAAGGCGAAGAACACCAACTGGTATAGGTTTTCAAGACCCCACAGGTTTGTGTCTCTGACTGTGGGGTCTTTTTTATCCGTTAACTCCCGCCCTTGAAATCTTCCCGAATCGCACACAGGTATAAGATTGAATCCTGAACGCATAAAAAAGGGAGCCCCCCATGCCCAAGCACTTCGAACAAGCCCCCGGCCTGCACGAAGCATCAGTGCCCGAAACCGAAGGTTATGTCTTCAACCAGACCATGATGCGCATCAAAGACCCCGAGCGTTCCATGGACTTCTACACTCGGGTAATGGGCATGCGCCTTGTCAGAAAGCTCGAATTCCCGGAAATGAAGTTCACGCTTTACTTCATGGCCTACCTCGACGACCGCCACGCCAACAGGGTCCCTCACGACGACGGCCACCGCACTACCTACACCTTCGGCCGTGAAGCCATACTGGAACTGACCCATAACTGGGGCACCGAGAACGACAACGATTTCAGCTACCACAACGGTAACAACGAGCCTCAGGGCTTTGGCCACATCGGCATAGCCGTGCCGGATGTCTACAGTGCCTGCGACCGTTTTGAAAAGCTGGGTGTGGAGTTCGTCAAAAAGCCGGACGATGGCAAGATGAAAGGCCTTGCGTTCATCAAGGACCCGGATGGCTACTGGATCGAAATCCTGCAGCCGAACATGATAGAAAAACAGCGCCGGCAAGCATAAGGGGCGTAAGTCTGTCAGGCAGTGTCGGGCCGGTTCCCGGCACTGCTTTTAGACGCGATGATGACAGCCGCGGTCAGCACCAGTGCACCGGTTATTCCAATCACGCCCAGTCGCTCGCCCAGTAACACCCACGCAAGCAAGGCCACGAACAACGGCTCCAGAGTCACTATGATGCTGGATAGCGTCGCTGGCGTCGTCTTCATGCCAGTGAAGAAACTCACATACCCCAGGCAGGTCGGCACTACGCCGATGTAAGCCACCATCAGCCATTGTCCCGGCCCCAGGCTGTCCAACCCTGCAAAGCCACCACTGAAAGCCACTACCGGTAACAGGATTAGCGCCGCTGTAAAGAAGCAGATAAACGCCGTGGTGAACACCGGAGTGCCGGTGGAGGTGTGGCGGCTGGTGAGGGTGAAGCCGGCGTACACAAAAGCCGCCAGAACCGCCACCAGGATGCCCCCGAGCCGAAGCCTGCCGGCGCTGTCCATATCACTGATGACCAGCATGGCGGTACCGGCAATGGCTGCGGCCAGAGCCAGGATGGTGACCAGCCCGGGTTTTTCGCCCAGCAGCGGCGCCGCCAGGATAGCCACCAGTACAGGCGACAGGCACAGGGCAATCAACGTGGCAATGCCAGCACCGGTCATATCCACGGCGAGCAGGTAGCTGCCCTGGTAAACGGCCTGGAAGAAACCCAGGGCAACCAGCGGCATCAGTGATTTGCGGGTAAACGTCGGTAAGGGCGTGGAACGGTGGGCCAGCGCTCGCTGTTCCCGGCGCATCAGCGCAAAGAAAAACGGCAGAGCCACTACCAGGCGTAAAAAGCCAAGGGTCACCGCCTGCAGCTCAGAGCCGGTAAACAGAAATTTTGCAACAATACCCGTGGTCGCCCAGAGGAGGGCGGCCAGGGCGATCAGTAATGCGCCTCGGATCATTCAATAACCAGTACGATCAATTCCTTGGGACCATGGACACCGTAGGCAAGGGTCTGCTCGATATCGGCGGTTTTGGATGGCCCGGAGATTAACAGCGCATTGGTCGGCATGCCAGTGGCCCAACCCTGGGATTGCATGGCCTGATGGAAGGTGGTGTAAAGCTCACTGGCTTTCAGCACCGCAATATGAATGGGTGGTACCAGGCTCATCAGCCGTGGTTCATCCACCGAAGGCCACAGGATCAGCGAGCCGGTTTCGGCAATGCCGCCACGGGTGGAGGTAATGCCCGCGTCCACTTCGCTGAACAGGGTTTCCTGCCAGCTTTCCACCGGCTCGTCGTAGATAAGCAGGTGCGGCAGGTCTTCACGGCCTTTCGTGGCGCTCTGCAAGGCTTGGCCGATCTCGTGATCCTTCGCAATCAGCAGGGACTGGGCGCCCCGGGATTGCAGGATTTCTGCCAGCCGGTCAATCCAGCCGGACTCGGTCGTGCGGTGTACTTCGCCATGGACGGATTCGATGGTCTGCTCGAACATGTCCAGTTTTTCAGCGGTGGTCCACTCGGGCCGGTCAAGCACCGAAAAATCGCATTCCGGAGCGGTCAGCTCGCCGCCGGAGCGGTGGCGCAGGCGTTGCAGGATAGCGTCGCGGGAACTCACTGGCTGCGCTCCTTCATCCGTTCGTGGAGGGTTTTTGCGGCCAGCTTCGGAGCCGTGCGGTATTGTGTCCAGCCGCCGATCTTACCCGGCTGCAGTTTGCGAAAGCGTGCGCCCAGGGCGGTGCCGAGCCGGTAGATCCCTGGCCGGGCATGCATCCAGCTCCAGCCTTTCCAGATCATGGCTTCCACGGTGCTGCGCTTGGCGCCATGGCCGGCAACCTTTGCGGGGTGCACCGTATCACCGTCCACGGATTCCTGGCGCAGGCGCACCAGCAGGTCCGGGATGGGAATCTTCACCGGGCAGACTTCGCCACAGGCGCCGCAAAGGCTGGAAGCCGTGGGCAGGTGCCGCCCTTCGTCCAGGCCTACCATGTGGGGCATCAGGATCGCGCCGATGGGGCCGGGGTAGGTGGTACCGTAGGCATGGCCACCCACACGGGTATAGACCGGGCAATGGTTCATGCAGGCACCGCAACGGATGCAGCGCAGGGTGTCCAGCAGTTCGTCGTCCTGGTAGATGGTGGAGCGGCCATTGTCCACCAGCACCACATGGACCTCTTCCGGTCCGTCCAGCTCATCAGCCTTGCGGGGGCCGGAAATCATGTTGAAATAGGTGGTGATGTGCTGGCCGGTGGCCGAGCGGGTCAGCAGAGCCAGCAGGGCGGTCACGTCCTCCAGGTTGGGTACCACCTTCTCGATGCCGGTCACGGCAATGTGGCAGGGCGGCACAGTGGTGGTCATGCGGCCGTTGCCCTCGTTCTCCACCAGGCACAGGGTGCCGGTTTCGGCAACGGCGAAGTTCACGCCGGAGACGCCCACATCCGCATTCATGAATTTCTCGCGCAACTGCAAACGGGCGTTGGCGGTCAGGTATTCCACATCGTGGGACAGATCGGTGCCGGTCTTGTCATGCAGTAGCTGGGAAATCTCTTCGGTGTTCTTGTGAATCGCCGGCATGATGATGTGAGACGGCGTTTCGTCAGCAAGCTGCACGATGTACTCGCCCAGATCCGATTCCAGGGCTTCAATGCCCTGTTCTTCCAGGTAATGGTTCAGTTCCATTTCCTCGGAGACCATGGACTTGCCCTTGATCACGCTCTTGGCGTTCCGGGCCAGACAAATGTCCCGCACAATCTCACAGGCCTCATCGCCATCGGTGGCCCAGTGCACGGTAATGCCGTTCTCGGTCAGTTTCTGTTCCAGTTGCTCCAGCAAATCCGGCAGGTTGGCCAGCGCCCGCAGGCGGATATTGGCCCCCAGATCCCGCAGGGTCTCCAGGTCCCAGCCCTCGAACGCGGACTTGCGCTTGGTCATCAGCCCGTCCATCGCCTTGCGGAAGTTCTGGCGAATCTGCGGGTTGTGGATGGCCGCCCGGGCGCGCGGGTGGAATTCCTTTACATCGATGTGGTGGGCCGAGTGCTGTGCTGTTTCGCTCATGAGCGTTTGCCCCCATCGCCGTTGGTGCGTTCCCAGAGAAAGCTCAGAATGTGCTGGCCGGTGACAGGCTTGTGGTTTTTCTCGGCGTAGCCGTCAATGTTCATCAGGCAGCCGCAATCCGTGGTGACGAATTCCTTGGCGCCGGTGTCCACCAGGGTGTCCACTTTTTCACTCACCATGGCGCCGGAAATCTCCGGATGACGTATGGCAAAGGTGCCGCCAAAACCACAGCATTCCTCGGCCCGTACCTGTTCCACCAGGTTGACGTTCTTCAGTTGCCCCAGCAGTTTCGGGCCCACTTCCGCCACGCCCATTTCCCGGCGGGCAGAGCAGGAGGTATGCATGGCCACGGTCGTGGGCTCGCCCAGGTCGTCCAGTTTGATGTGGCACACGTTCACCAGGAAATCCGTCAGCTCCCATATCCGCCCGGCAATTTCCGCCGCCTTCACGTCGTCGGCGGTATCCTTGAACAGTGCAGGGTAGTGTTTGCGCATCATGCCGCCACAGGAACCGGAGGGCACCACAATCGGCCAGTCTTCCGGGAACAGCCCGAGCTGGGCCTTTGCAACCGCGCGGGCTTCGTCGTGGTAACCGGAGGTGTAGGCAGGCTGGCCGCAACAGGTCTGGTCTTCGGGGTAGATCACCTCGATCCCTTCCCGCTCCAGTAGCTGAATGCCTGCCATGCCTGCGTCCGGGTAGAACATGTCCACCAGACAGGTGCCGTAGAAATACACTTTGGAAGGTTTGGCCGGGTATACCTTGATGGGATCAACCATTTCGCTGCCGCTCATCCTTATCATTGTTAGTAACTCATAATGATAGGGCGGCATGCCGGGTGTTGCTAGGCGACTTTATGGGAAGTTTCCGTAGAGGGAGCGGAGGGGGCAGCGGCGCCAGGCCACTGCCCGGCAGGCTTATTCGACAGTCAGGCGCTCGGCGTTCTTTTCAACCGTGCGCTCACCAATGCCCTTGACGTTGGTGAGGTCCTCGCTGGACTGGAAAGGACCGTTGGCATCGCGATAGGCCACGATGGCTTCAGCCTTGCTCTGCCCGATGCCGTTGAGGCTGGCCAGGGTTTCGATGTCTGCGGTGTTGATGTTGATTGTGGCGGGCTCAGCGTGGGCAAAACCGGCGAACAGGCTGAACAGAAGGACCATCATGGCCATAATCGGGGTGCGTTTCATTCTAGTAGGCTCCTGAGAGTGTATTTACGTGACTGGTTGTTCGTCAGGACGCAAAAGCGGCGGAGCTGATGGAGCAAGAAGAAGGAAATTGGGGAGTGAGATGGGGAGAAGTGCACGGACCAGAACACCTTCCATGTGATCCTGAATCCGTGGCTGACCCCATGCCTGATCCTTCAGGCTTGCGCACCTTCCTGTGCGCGTCTTCCCTGTGCATCGTCCCTGTAAGCCCTGATTCCCTGGGCAACTCCTGTTCCGTGGAGTTATCTTCCCTGAGCCAGCTGTCCTTGCCGGCTTCTCATCCTTGACGCTGACCATTCTACGTGGGAACGGTTCTCGAGAAATCGGACATTCGCTCCGTGGCCTGTGCGATATCTCTTACAGATTTGTAATCTTCCCTGGCGCAGTATAAGTGAATATAGGTTCATGTTTTTGCGAGATTTTCGAGGCTCGTCCTCAATGATGACTGGTGGGCTTCAGCGGCCTCGCGGATCTTCTCCATGGTAATTTCCCGCACGGCCTTCTGGCTGATGCGAATGTGGTTTGTTAACCGATCCGCCGCCTCTACCGCATGGCCGGCACGAATGGCCTCGAGTATTTCGGCGTGTTCCAGGTAAGTGGCATCAATCCGGTCGTCACGGGTAAAGTCCAGCCGCCGAATAATTCGCAGGCGGTCGGTGATTTCCCGGTGAATCCGTGTCATCTCCCGATTGCCGGCGGCACTGACCAGGTCACAGTGGAAGCTTTCGTCCAGTGCTCTTACGGTGCTGCCAACGGCACGCTCGGAGGGGTGGTCGGGGTTCCAGATGGCGGTGAGGGTTCTGACGGACTGTGGCATTTCCGGCAACTGGCAGATCTTGTGCATCGCGGCCCGTTCGAGGGTGATGCGCAGGTCGTAGAGTTCCTCGACCTGCTGGAAGTCGAACGGTTTCACCTGCCAGCCGCTGCGAAACAGCACCTCGACAAAGCCTTCCCGCTGCAGCCGGTACAGCGCCTCCCGCACCGGCGTCCGGCTCGCATTCAGGCGCGTTCCCACATCCCCCTCGCTGAATTTGTCGCCGGGGATCAGCCGAAACTCAAAGATGTCGTCCTTCAGGGCTTCATAAACCCTGTCTGCCATGGACTCTTTTCTTTTGGTGTTTGTTGCCATTTTTTTTGATTCCCTCTGGTTCCGGGGCCTCTTGTCATGGTGCTTGGTTTCTGGGGCCGGCTGGCGGGGTGAGGGTTTCAAAAGACGTCGTGAACCCATCCATGGGGACTTGAGCGCAGCATCCTTGCTGCGCACACTTTTGAAACCCTCACCCCGCCATCCGTCCCCGACTCCCTTTGCATGCGAGTGTTCAGGCATCTCGCTTTTAGCGGGCCTTCAACGAACCGCCGCCATCTCTATTTTCAACGTTGCATGCACCAATCGTTGGCCAGTCGGTGGTGGAAGGGGTGTACCAGACTGTGCGCAGCAGGGACGCTGCGCTCAAGCCCCCATGGATGGGTTCACGGCGGGTCTGGTACACCCCTTCCACCATCGACCCACCACCCAACAAGCGGGCAGTGCAGTAAAGCGCCAAACTCCCAAGTCAGATCTTGATACTCAGTAGAGGCTCCCCGGGAGTAACGGCTTTACCGGGCTCAACGTGCATGGCGCTGATCTGACCGGCGAGCGTGGCATTTATCTCGAATTCCATTTTCATGGCCTCTACGATCACCAGCGGATCACCTTCTGCCACGGTATCGCCGGGTTTCACCAGGCACTTCCAGATATTCCCGGCAATCTCCGCACTCACCAGCTCCCCGAATCTCTCCAGGTCAGAGACATCCGCTTTCGGCAGTGCCTTGGCGAGTTTGTCGAGTTCTTCGGCTTCGCTGTCTTTCCAACGGGCCACCTCCTTCGCATAGGCCGCCTGCTGCAGTTCTCGGAATTCGGCAATGGAGTCGCCGTTGGCGTCCAGGAAGGCCTGGTGGGATTTGAGGTCGAAGGTTTCTTCCTCGATTTTCACGGTCAGCTGGCCGGCGCGGAACTGGTCTCGCATGTCGTCCAGTTCGGCTTCGGAAACCGGGTAGTAGCACACCTGGTCAAAGAACCGCAGCAGCCAGGGGGCGCCTTCGGCGAACTGGGGGTTTTTGAGGTATTTGTTCCAGATCGGCAGGGTGCGGCCGACGAGCTGGTAACCACCCGGGGAGTCCATGCCGTAGATGCACATGTACACACCGCCGATGCCGACGGTGCCTTCGGCGGTGTAGGTCCGGGCCGGGTTGTACTTGGAGGTGAGCATGCGGTGCCGTGGGTCCAGGGGCACGGCGCAGGGGGCGCCCAGGTAAACATCGCCGAGACCAAGCACGAGATAGCGGGCCGAGAACAGGATGTCGCGGACGGCCTCGCGGCTGGGCAGGCCGTTGATGCGTTGCATGAAGTCGACGTTGTTGGGCAGCCAGGGCGCGGTGTCGCGAACAGACTGGCGGTATTTGTCGACCGCCTCAAGTGTGGCGCTGTCCTCGAAAGCCATGGGCAGGTGAATCACCCGGCTGCGGACTTTCAGTTCGTCCGTGGGCGGCAGGGTGGCTTCCAGGTCCAGCAGGTATTCCATCAGTGCCTGCTGCGGCAGGATGCGGGCGTCGTATCTTAGCTGCAGGGACCGCACACCCGGGGACAGTTCCAGCAATCCCGCGGGCTGTACGTCAGCGATGGCTTCCATCAGGGCGTGTATGCGCAAGCGGACGCCCAGGTCCATCACGTTGGGGCCGTATTCCAGAAGGATGTACTGGTCACCGGCCTGGCGATAGGTGACTTCCGGGCGGCCGTCGGTTTCTTCCAGGTGGGCGAGGATCGTGGCGGAGAGCCCGTTCAGTGGTTTCAGGTCCGGTGCCTCCAGCTTCGGCAGCGGCGGTGCCATAAGGCTCTTGATGGCCAGTTCCTGACGTTTGGAGAGTTTCACGGCGGTATCGTTGTCGATGGCGACAAAACGGATCGTATCGCCGGGCTTTACCTGGCCTACTTTCCACAGCTCCGCCTTGGCGATGGTCACCGGGCACACAAAGCCGCCCAGGCTGGGGCCGTCTTTGGTCAGAATCACCGGCATGTCGCCGGTGAAGTTGATGGAGCCAATGGCGTATTCGCAGTCGTGGATGTTGGAGGGGTGCAGGCCCGCCTCGCCACCATCGGCGCGGGTGAACTCCGGCTTGGGTCCGTTCAGGCGTATGCCCAGGCGGTTGGAGTTGTAGTGCACTTCCCAGTCCTGCTCGAAGAACTTCTCGATGGACTTCTCGGTGAAGAAATCCGGGGCACCGTGGGGGCCATAAAGCACACCGATTTCCCAATGGTCGGGGTAGTCAGGAATCAGATCCGGGTCAGCGGGGACCGGGTCATGGGTGGGTGCCGTGGTGGTGCAGGCGGGCAGGGTCGTCTGGCTGATGCCCAGCATGTCGCCCGGTCGCAGGGGCCGGCCGCCGTGGCCGCCGAACTGGCCGAGGGCAAAGGTGGAGCGGCTGCCCAGGTACACCGGCACATCGAACCCGCCACGAATCGCCAGGTAGGTGCGACAACCCTTGATGGCCTTGCCCACCGCCAGAACCTGGCCGGCTTTTACGGTGATGGGTTTCCAGAACTCCACCGCCTTGTCGTCCAGGGTGGCTTCGGTCAGCGCACCGGTCAGGGCCACCACCGAGTCCTTGTGGAATTTCAGGCTGGGGCCGATCAGGGTTGCTTCCAGACCCGCCGCCTCAAAGTGGTTACCCACGATACGGTTGGCAATCCGGAAGGCGTAGTCGTCCATCGGTCCACTGGGGGGCACGCCAATGTTCCAGTAGCCCACGCGGCCGGGGTAATCCTGCACGGTGGTGTAGGTGCCGGGCTTGACCACTTCCGCCACGGAGGGTTTGAACTCGAAGCTCTCCAGCGCGCGGGTGGAGACAATGCCATCGGCAAAGCTCTGCTGGGCCACCACCTGGCGCAGGTAATCCAGGTTGGTGGCAATGCCCATCAGCCGAGTTTCTGCCAGGGCGGCTTTGAGCTTGGCCAGGGCATCGGCGCGGTCTTTGCCGTGCACGATCAGCTTGGCGATCATCGGGTCGTAGTGGGCGGACACCTGGCTTCCGTTTTCAACCCAGGTATCGATGCGCACGCCGTCTTCCGGCCAATGCACATCGGTCAGTTCACCGGGAGAGGGCTGGAAGTCCTTCAACGGATCTTCGGCATAGATGCGCACTTCCATGGAGGCGCCGTTCAGCTCCGACTCAAAACTGGCCAGGTTCGGGCTTTCGCCGGCGGCGATCTTCAGCATCCACTCGATCAGGTCCAGGCCGGTGACAGACTCGGTTACCGGGTGCTCAACCTGTAAGCGGGTATTCACTTCCAGGAAGTAGAACTCGTCCCGGTCGGCGTCGTAGATGTATTCCACGGTGCCGGCGGAGCGGTAATTCACCGACTGGCCGAGGGACACAGCCGCATCCAGCATCTTCTGGCGGGTGGCGGCCGGCAGGTTCGGGGCCGGGGTTTCCTCCACCACTTTCTGGTTGCGACGCTGCAGGGAACAGTCCCGTTCGCCCAGGGCGACGACATTGCCGTCGCCGTCGCCGAACATCTGCACTTCCACATGGCGGGCGCGGGCGATGAAGCGCTCCAGGAACACGCCGCTGTCGTTGAAGAAACTCTGGCCCTGGCGGCGAACGGTTTCAAAGGCGTCTCGCAGTTCGGCTTCGCTGTTGCAGCGGGTCAGGCCGATACCACCACCGCCGGCGGTACTTTTTAGCATCACCGGGTAGCCCAGCCGCTCAGCCACGGTTACCGCTTCGTCCAGGGTATCCAGCAGGCCGCTGCCCGGGGCCAGGGGCACGCCAGCGGCTTCCGCCAGCTCCCGGGCCCGGTGCTTCAGGCCGAATTCGCGCATCTGCTCCGGCGTGGGGCCGATGAAGGCAATGCCATCGGCCTCGCAGGCGTCCGCAAAGTCAGCATTTTCGGAGAGGAAACCATACCCTGGAATAATGGCCTCGGCGCCGGTGTGTTTCGCCGCAGCGAGTATCTGGGCCTTGTCGAGATAGGTTTCGCTGGCACTGTTGCCGGTCAGGGCCACGGATTCATCGGCCAGGGTGACGTGCAGGCTGTGGCGGTCCTGATGGGAATAAACGGCGACACTGCCAACGCCCATGGCCTTGAGAGTGCGAATGGTGCGGACCGCGATTTCGCCTCGGTTGGCAATCAGTACTTTACTGAACATGATGGCCGTTCTCCTTATGCCGTGCCGGATTTGCCAGATCTGAGAGAAGTAATGTATGCGCGCCAGCCGCCGAATTCGGTGACATCCCGGGCGCCGTCGAAGCCGTAGCCTTCGCAGATAAAGCCGTTTACCCAACGGCCATCCGCCAGTTCCACATTGCCGATGCCCAATGGCGCCGGGATCAGGTCCACGAAGGAACCGAAGGCCGAGGCCGGCATTTCCCAGACTTCCACGACGATTTGTTCACCTTCGCCCGCTGCCACCCGCTTCAAACCGGGCTTGGGCGGGGTGGTGTTGGGCAGGGCGTAGAGCCGGTAGTTGGCAGACGTGGTGGTCTGCTCCAGCAGGGCGGAATAACGTTCGGTCAGCTGGGTGTTCAGGGGCATGCCGCTGAGATGGGCGCCTACTACAGCCACCTGCACAGTGGGAGTGGAAGTCGCCGCCCCGGGTGTTTCTTCCGGCCGGGGCTTGTCGGTGGCGCCCAGTGGGGTGGGGTTGGCATTCAGCCACTGGCAGGCCAGATGTTGCAGCTCGTTATCTTTCCAGGCGCCGCTGATCAACGTAACGCCGAAGGGCAGGCCGTCGTCCCGGAAGCCGGCGGGAATGGCCAGGGCGCTCATATCCGCCAGGTTCACAAAATTGGTGTAGGTGCCCAGTTGGCTATTCAGCGTAACCGGGTCGTTGTTGACCGCTTCAATCGTCGGTGCCGTGGGTGCGGTAGGCACCAGCAGGGCATCTACATCGGCCAGCAGCTCATCAATCTGGCGCAGCAGTTCTTCCTTGCGGTACTGGGCCCCGAAGGTATCGGTGGCGGTAAACTTGCCGGCGTTGGCGATGATGCTTCTCACCACCGGGTTCATGTCGTCGCCATGGCTGGCCATGAAGTCTTCCACCGCGGCATGGCGCTCTGCCACCCAGGGGCCTTCATAGAGCAGGGCAGCCAGTTCCTGCATGGGCCTGAAGTCCAGAGGCACCAGCTCTACATTCTGCTGGCGCCACTGGCTGATGGCGGTATTCCAGGCAGCTTCTGCTTGCTGATCGCCAAACCATTGCGGGTGCTCCGGAATGCCCAGGCGTTTGAGCGGGCCAGGGCGACGAATGGCCGGGCCGTCCAGGGGCAGGGCATAGGGCGCTTTGCGGGAGAACGCATCGTCGGCATCAAACCCGGCCATGGCATCGGCCACCACCCCGGCGTCGTTCACCGTCAGGGCAAAAACCGACACACAATCCAGGGAGCGGCAGGCGGGCACCACTCCGTAGATGCTGAACAGTCCTTTCGTCGGCTTCAGCCCCACCAGGTTGTTCAGCCCGGCAGGTACCCGGCCGGAGCCTGCGGTATCGGTACCCAGTGCAAAGGGCACCAGGCCGCGGGCCACCACCGACGCGGAACCAGAGCTGGAACCGCCGCTCACCACCTCCGGCCTGAAGCTGTTTGGTACCGCACCGTAAGGCGAACGCGTGCCCACCAGCCCGGTGGCGAACTGGTCCAGGTTGGTTTTACCGATCAGCACCGCACCGGCGGCCTTCAGCCGGGCAATGGTGTTGGCATCCTGCTTTGGTTGATAGGCGTAGGCCGGGCAGCCGGCCGTGGTGTCGAACCCGGTGGCGTCGATGTTGTCCTTCGCGGCGAACGGAACGCCGTACAGCGGCAGGCGGCTGATATCACCGCCCACCTTATTAAGGGTGCCCGCCAGATCGAACAGGGCCGCCTGCAACTGCGTGCTCCCTGACAGTGCAATCCAGGCGTTGTCGGTTGTATCCAGGCTGGCGACCAGCTCGCCAATAAGCTCCGCGGGCTTGGCGCCCGACTGATAGGCCTTCCGCCAGTCTTCAATGGTCCATCCGAGTGGTGCAGGCATGGTTCGTCCTCATGTGCGTTGTCATCTTGTATACATGAGCAATGGCAATGCCTGTGCCATTCGGAAGAGATTTAAAAATAATCAATAAAAACAGCGGCATGTTCGGCTGTGACGGTAATAGGGGCATTTTGAGGGTGCACTGTTGATGGGCGGGTGCACCAGAAAAAGGCCTGGAAACGAGAGATTTACGGGTTGTGGAGTGTCTGAGGCGTGGTAATCGTTAGCTTGTATACTAGATAAGCGACTGTTTTGTATATGGTTTAATAAAAGCTGGAACGCCGGATGCAGTGGGAGGGGTGCGTTTACTCAAAGCGAATGGTACGAACCAACCCGTAAAACAAGGACGCATAACATGACGATTAAAAAACACGTGAAACTTGGCCTCTCAGCGCTGGCCCTCTCTGTCTCCCTTAACGCAATGGCCGCCGAAGACCCGATCAAGGTCGGTATCCTGCACTCCCTCTCCGGCACCATGGCCATCAGTGAAACGGTCCTGAAAGACACCGTTGAAATGCTCATTGAAAAGCAGAACGCCGAAGGCGGTGTGCTCGGCCGCCAACTGGAAGCCGTAGTGGTAGACCCGGCCTCTGACTGGCCGCTGTTTGCGGAAAAAGCCCGCGAACTGCTGGCCCAGGAAAAGGTTGACGTTATCTTCGGCAACTGGACCTCGGTGTCCCGCAAATCCGTACTCCCGGTAGTGGAAGAACTCAACGGCCTGCTGTTCTACCCGGTTCAGTACGAAGGTGAAGAGTCTTCCGAGAACGTCTTCTACACCGGCGCCGCCCCCAACCAGCAGGCGATTCCTGCGGTGAACTACCTGATGAACGAAATCGGCGTGGAACGCTGGGTACTGGCGGGCACCGATTACGTCTACCCGCGCACCACCAACAAGATCCTTGAGACCTACCTGATGGACATGGGCGTGGCCAAGGAAGACATCATGATCAACTACACGCCTTTCGGGCATTCCGACTGGCAGAACATTGTGTCTGACATCAAGCGCTTCGGTTCCGCTGGCAAGAAGACGGCTGTGGTGTCCACCATCAACGGTGACGCCAACGTGCCTTTCTACCGTGAGCTGGGCAACCAGGGCATTGCTGCTTCCGACATCCCGGTGGTGGCTTTCTCCGTGGGTGAGCAGGAACTCTCCGGTATCGACACCGGCCCGCTGGTCGGCCACCTGGCTGCCTGGAACTACTTCATGAGCGTGGACAGCGACGCCAACTACGACTTCATCGACCAGTGGATCGAACACACCGGCAACGACGAAGCCGTCACCAACGACCCGATGGAAGCGCACTACATCGGCTTCAACATGTACATCGAGGCCGTCAAGAAAGCCGGCACCACCGACGTGGACGCGGTGAAAGACGCCATCATCGGCGTAAGCGTACCCAACCTCACGGGTGGCTACGCGGCCATGATGCCCAACCACCACATCACCAAGCCGGTGCTGATTGGCGAGATCCAGGACAACGGCCAGTTCTCCGTAGTGTGGGAAACCCCGTCCACCGTCGCTGGCGATGCCTGGTCTGATTACCTGCCCGGTTCGCGGGACCTGATTGCCGACTGGCGCAAGCCGATGTTCTGCGGAACCTTCAACACCAAAACCGGCAGTTGCGGTGCCTCCGCCGGCGAAATGGCGGCTGCTGACGAATAAGGCATAGCCACCAGCAAAGCACCAAAGGCAACCGGGGGTAGCGACACCGCCCCCGGTTGCCACCCCGCAACCCGCTTTCAACAGACAGGACACACTCATGGGCATCCTTCGATCGCTCACATTGCTGCTTATTGCCCTGGCTTCGGTGTTATCACTTCCTGCAACGGCACAGGAAGAGGACCCGGGAGAGCAACTGCTGTTCAACCTCGCAGAAGCACCGGCCAGCAAAGTGGAAGAAGCGATTAACGCCATCGTCAGCAGCGGTGATGAAAGAGCCAGGGACTGGATTGAAGCCTACGGCAACAACCGCCTGAGCCGGATAAAAGACACCGGCCAGGTTGTGCTGGTTCTGAACAACCGGGGCCGGGACTGGGAAATCGCCAACCCGCTGACCGGAGAGAACATGGGCGACATGTCCCGCCGCGAGCTGGACAGAGTGGCCATCAACAACCGAATTCGTGGCCAGCTTGAAGGCATACTCGCCATGCTGGACCTGAACGCCGCAGACCCGGACGTGCGTGAAGCCTCCGCACAGGACATGATGGGTAAAGTGGACGCCTCGCTGGTTGCGCCGCTGGAAGCGCGGCTGGAACAGGAAGACAGCGCCAGGGTGCGCAACCGCATTGAAGAAGCCCTGGCCATTTACCGGGTGGGTGAGGGCGACCTGGAGGCCATCGACGTACTGGCCGGCAGCCTGCACCCCCGCGCCCGTGCCGCCCTGAACGAAGCCGTCCGGGGCGATAACCCTGCGCTCGCCACCAAGGCCAAACAGGCGCTGGGCACCATCGAACAGAAACTCAAACTGAACCGCGCCGCCGAGACCCTGTATTTCGGGCTCTCCCTCGGCTCGGTTCTGGTCCTCGCCGCCATCGGCCTGGCCATCACCTTCGGCGTGATGGGCGTGATCAACATGGCCCACGGCGAACTGATCATGCTGGGTGCCTACACCACCTGGGGCATGCAGCAACTCTTCCCCGGCCAGCCCGGCTTGGCATTGATTCTTTCCATTCCCGCCGGTTTCATGGTGGCCGCCACCGCCGGCATCATCATTGAACGCAGCGTGATCCAGTACCTCAAGGGCCGCCCGCTGGAAACCCTGCTGGCCACCTTCGGCATCAGCCTGATCCTGCAGCAGCTGGTGCGTACCGTGATCTCCCCCCAGAACCGCACCGTGGTCACACCGGAGTGGATGAGCGGCTCGCTGGTGATCAACGACGCACTCTCCCTCACGCTCAACCGCCTGTACGTACTGGCGTTTGCGCTTGTGGTTTTCGCCACACTGATGCTGATCATGCGCAAGACCCGCCTGGGCCTGGAGGTGCGTGCCGTCACCCAGAACCGCAACATGGCCCGCTCCATGGGCATCCGCGCCACCCGGGTAGACATCATGACCTTTGCCCTGGGCTCCGGCGTTGCCGGCCTGGCCGGTGTGGCGCTTTCCCAGCTCACCAACGTGGGCCCCAACCTGGGCCAGAACTACATCATCGACTCCTTCATGGTGGTGGTGTTCGGTGGCGTGGGCAATCTGTGGGGCACCCTCATTGCCGGGCTCTCCCTGGGCACCATCAACCAGCTGCTTGAACCCTGGGCCGGTGCCGTACTCGCGAAAATCATCGTGCTGGTGTTCATCATTCTTTTCATACAGAAACGGCCAAAGGGGCTCTTCCCCCAGAAAGGCCGTGCGGCGGAGGGCTGAGTTATGGCGGTATCACAGAACTGGCTGCTCCGGCCTTTTCAGGAGCGTTCCACGCAGATATTCCTGGGTGTTCTTTTCTCGGCCCTGGTGGTGGTGACCCTCCTTCACCTGTTCATGCCGCAGGACAGCGCCCTGCACGTAAGTGCCTACACCGTCACCCTGCTGGGCAAATACCTGTGCTACGCGCTGCTGGCGGTCGCGGTGGACCTGGTGTGGGGTTACCTCGGTATCCTCAGCCTGGGCCACGGCGCCTTCTTTGCGCTCGGCGGCTATGCCATGGGCATGTACCTGATGCGACAGATCGGCGACCGCGGTACCTACGGCGACCCGATACTGCCGGACTTCATGGTGTTCCTGAACTGGGACGAACTGCCCTGGTACTGGCTGGGCTTCGACATGGCCTGGTTTGCGTTCATCATGGTGCTGCTGGCACCGGGCATACTGGCGCTGGTGTTTGGCTTCCTGGCCTTCCGCTCGCGGGTGACCGGGGTGTACCTCTCCATCATCACCCAGGCGCTGACCTTTGCGCTGATGCTGGCCTTCTTCCGCAATGAAATGGGCTTTGGCGGCAACAACGGCCTGACCGACTTCCGCGACATCCTCGGCTTCAACCTGCGTACCGACGCCACCCGGCTGGGGCTGTTCATCGCCACCGGCATCGCGCTGGCCGTCGGCTACGTGATCTGCCGCGCCATTGTGACCAGCAAACTGGGCCGGGTGAGCATCGCCTGCCGCGACGCCGAGGCCCGCACCCGCTTCCTGGGTTACCGGGTGGAACGGGTGCAGCTGTTCGTGTTCGTGGTGTCCGCCATGCTGGCGGGTGTGGCCGGGGCGCTGTACGTGCCGCAGGTAGGCATCATCAACCCCAGCGAATTCTCGCCGCTGTTCTCTATTGAAATCGTGGTGTGGGTCGCCCTGGGCGGCCGCGCAACCCTCTACGGCGCAGTGATCGGCGCCATCCTGGTGAACTACGCCAAAACCGTATTCACCGGCGTAATGCCGGATGCCTGGCTGTTCGCCCTTGGCGGCCTGTTTGTGCTGGTGACCGTGTTCCTGCCCAAGGGCATCGCCGGCTTGCTGTTCCGTAAAAAGAAAGCCGATGACACCAGCAATACACCCGCCGCGCAGGAGGCCACCGCATGAGCATTTTTCAGGAGCTGAGTGACCGGGAACACGTGTTCGAGTTTCTCACCCAGGTGCAGTCGCCGGTGGACGTGCGCCACGGCCCGATCCTGTACCTGGACGACGTGAACGTGAGCTTCGACGGTTTCAGGGCCATCAACAACCTCAACCTCACCATCGACGACGGCGAGCTGCGCTGCATCATCGGCCCCAACGGCGCGGGCAAGACCACCATGATGGACATCATCACCGGCAAGACCCGCCCGGACAGCGGCTCGGTGTGGTTCGGCAGCCGCCACAACCTGCTCACCATGAACGAGCCGGACATCGCCTCCCTCGGCATCGGCCGCAAGTTCCAGAAGCCCACGGTGTTCGAAGCCCTCACCGTGTTCGAAAACCTGGAACTGGCCATGGCGGCGGACAAGCGCGTGCTCCCCACGCTCACCGCGATCATGAAACCGCAATTCCGGGAGCGTATCGGCGAAGTGCTGGAAATGATCGGCCTCAAGGACCTGCGTGACGCCCTGGCCGGCATCCTCTCCCACGGCCAGAAGCAGTGGCTGGAAATCGGCATGCTGCTGATGCAGAAGCCGCGCCTGCTGCTGGTGGACGAACCCGTGGCCGGCATGACCGAACAGGAAATGGAACGCACCGCCGAACTGCTCACCAGCCTGGCCGGCAAACAGTCTGTGGTGGTGGTGGAGCACGACATGGGCTTCGTGCGCTCCATCGCCCGCAAAGTCACCGTGCTGCACCAGGGCAGCGTGCTGGCCGAAGGCACCATGGACCAGGTCTCCAACGACCCGGAAGTGATCAAGGTGTATCTCGGGGAGGAGGCGTAATGCTGAAGATCGAAAAACTCAACCAGTTCTACGGCGAAAGCCACACCCTCTGGGATCTCGACCTCGACGTGCCCCAGGGCCAGTGCACCTGCGTGATGGGCCGTAACGGCGTGGGCAAGACCACCCTGATGAAATGCATCATGGGCGAGGAAACCGTGAAAAGCGGCTCCATCCTGTTCGCCCAGGACGTGGAGCTCACCCGGAAGAAAATCGAAGACCGCTCCCGCCTCGGCATCGGCTATGTGCCCCAGGGCCGGCAGATCTTCCCGCTGCTGACCGTGGAAGAAAACCTGCGCACCGGCCTCGCCGTGCGCAAGGACGGCAGCAAGAAAATCCCCGAGCGAGTGTATGAGTTGTTTCCGGTGCTGAAAGAAATGAAACACCGCCGCGGCGGCGACCTCTCCGGCGGCCAGCAACAGCAGCTGGCCATTGGCCGGGCGCTGGTCATCGAACCGCGCCTGCTGATCCTGGACGAGCCCGGCGAGGGCATTCAGCCCAATATCGTGGCCCAGATTGGCGAGGTTATTCGCAAGCTGATCGAGGAAGACGGCCTGACCGTGTTGCTGGTGGAGCAAAAGCTCCCCTTCGCCCGCAAGTACGCCGACCGCTTCGCCATCATCGACCGGGGTCGCCGGGTGGCAGAAGACGAGATCGCCGGCCTGACCGATGAACTCATCAAGAAGCACCTGACTGTATGACTGCCTACCAGCCCATCGCCGACCACGCCTCTGGCCACCGTTTCGACCGGGAACGGCGCTGGGCAGCGGCCCTGGACCTGGGGTTTGAAAGCCGGGTGGAGAACCAGGCCAGTCCGGTTACCCGGCTGGTACGCCGCCGGCACATCGGCCCGTTGCGGGTCCAGCGCCCGTTCTACCCGGAAGGCAAAACCGGCTGCTGCCACGTGTACCTGCTGCACCCACCGGGCGGGCTGGTCAGCGGCGATGCCCTGAGCATCCAGGCCCGGGTCGGTGAGGGTGCCCACACCCTGCTAACCACCCCGGCCGCCGCCAAACTCTACAAGGCCGACAGCCACGGCGTCGCCTGGGCCCAGCACACTCATTTGAGCGTGGAGAAGGGCGGCATCCTCGAATACCTGCCCCAGGAAACCCTCGCCTTCGACGGCTCCCGGGGTGAACAAAGCACCACCATCGAACTGGCCACCGGCGCCAGATGCATCGGCTGGGAAATCCTCGCCCTCGGCCGCCCGGCCAGCCAGCTGCCGTTCGTCTCCGGCCACCTGGAACAGAAATTCCGCCTGCTGATGGACGGCCGCCCCCTGTGGCTGGAACGCCAGCCCATGGACCCGAACCACCCCAGGTTCAAAGGCCACTGGGGCCAGGGCGGCGCTACCGTGCAGGCCACCCTGTGGGTGGTCGGCCTGGACGACGAAGCCGCCGCCATCGAAGCACTCAGAGAAACCCTGCCCGCCAGCCACCGCTGGGCGGTCACCCGCCGCCGGGGCGTGGTGTTGCTGCGCTACCTGGGGCAGGAAAGAAACGAAGCCTGGGCGCTGTGCCAGCAAGCCTGGGAACTGCTCAGACCAAGACTCACCGGCCAGCCAGCCAGCGTGCCAAGAATCTGGCTGACCTGAACACAATGGCAGGTCGGATTAGCCCAGCGTAATCCGACAACAAAAACTCCCGACGATTACCAGGAGAGCAAGGAAATGGAATTAACGCCCAGAGACAAAGACAAACTGCTGCTGTTTACCGCAGCCCTGCTGGCGGAACGCCGCAAAGCCAAGGGTTTGAAACTTAACTACCCCGAAGCCGTCGCCCTCATCAGCGCTGAAATCATGGAAGGCGCCAGGGAAGGCCGCACGGTGGCCGAGCTCATGACTGCCGGCACCGAAATCCTCACCCGCGACGACGTGATGGACGGCATCGCCGAAATGGTCGACGAAGTGCAGGTGGAAGCCACCTTCCCGGACGGCACCAAACTCGTCACCGTCCACAACCCGATCGTGTAAGGAGCGCGCCATGATCCCTGGTGAATACGACCTGAAAGACGGCGACATCGAACTCTGCGAAGGCCGCGAACGCATCCAGATAGACGTGGCCAACACCGGCGACCGCCCGGTCCAGATCGGCTCCCACTACCACTTCGCCGAAGCCAACCCGGCGCTGGATTTCGACCGCGCCAAAGCCAGGGGCTATCGCCTGGACGTCGCCGCCGGCACCGCCATCCGCTTCGAACCCGGCCAAAGCCGCGAAGTCACATTGATTCCGTTTACCGGCGGGAGGGAAATCTACGGCTTCCGAGCTGAAGTCATGGGCAAATTGGACTCCACGAATTAAGTCTGAGGAGTGGGTGGGATGAGCTTTCCAAAACTGTGCGGAGCCATGGATGGCGGAGCTCAAGCGCCACAGGGATGTGCCGCAAGGAGCGTGTTTTGGAAAGCTCATCCCACCCGCTCCTGGCACCCAAGTTAAAACGAGGGATACGATGAAGATAACAAGGCAAGCCTACGCCGACATGTACGGCCCAACCACCGGCGACCGAGTCAGACTCGGCGACACCGACCTGTGGATTGAAGTGGAAAGCGACACCGCCCACTACGGCGACGAAGTAAAATTCGGCGGCGGCAAAGTCATCCGCGACGGCATGGGCCAGAGCCAGCGCGCCGATGATTCCGTGATGGACACCGTCATCACCAACGCCCTGATCCTCGACTGGTGGGGCATCGTCAAAGCCGACGTCGGCATCCAGAAAGGCCGCATCGCCGCCATCGGCAAAGCCGGCAACCCCGATACCCAGCCCGACGTCACCATCGTCATCGGCCCCGGCACCGAAATCATCGCCGGTGAAGGCAAAATCCTCACCGCCGGCGGCATCGACGCCCATATCCACTTCGTCTGCCCCCAGCAGATCGAAGAAGCCCTGATGAGCGGCATCACCACCATGCTCGGCGGCGGCACCGGCCCGGCCACCGGCACCAACGCCACCACCTGCACCCCGGGCCCCTGGCACATCGGCAAAATGCTCCAGGCCGTGGACGCCATGCCCATGAACATCGGCTTCCTCGGCAAAGGCAACGCCAGCCTGCCGGAATCCCTGGAACTGCAGATCCAGGCCGGCGCCATGGGCCTGAAACTCCATGAAGACTGGGGCACCACCCCGGCCTCCATCGACAACTGCCTCACCGTGGCCGACAAATACGATGTGCAGGTGGCCATCCACACCGACACCCTGAACGAATCCGGGTTCGTGGAAGACACCCTGGCTGCGTTCAAAGAACGCTGCATCCACACCTACCACACCGAAGGCGCCGGCGGCGGCCACGCACCGGACATCATTACCGCCTGCTCCAAACCCTACGTGCTGCCGTCCTCCACCAACCCGACGCGGCCCTACACCGTGAACACCATCGACGAACACCTGGACATGCTGATGGTGTGCCACCACCTGGACCCGAACATCCCGGAAGACGTCGCCTTCGCGGATTCGCGCATCCGCCGGGAGACCATCGCCGCCGAGGACATCCTCCACGACCTGGGCGTGATCTCCATGATCGCCTCCGATTCCCAGGCCATGGGCCGGGTAGGGGAAGTGGTATGCCGCACCTGGCAGACCGCCCACAAGATGAAACAGCAGCGCGGCCTGCTGCCGGAAGACGAAGCCCTGGGCGCCGACAACCTGCGCGCCAAACGCTACATCGCCAAGTACACCATCAACCCCGCCATCACCCACGGCATCGCGCACGAAGTGGGTTCGGTGGAAGTGGGCAAGCTGGCGGACCTGGTGCTGTGGAGCCCGGCCTTCTTCGGCGTGAAGCCGGCCACCATCCTCAAGGGCGGCATGATTGCCGCCGCCCCCATGGGCGATCCCAACGCTTCCATCCCCACGCCCCAGCCGGTGCACTACCGCCCCATGTTCGGCGCCTTCGGCAAGGCCGCCAGTGCCACCCGCCTGAGCTTTGTCAGCCAGGCTGCCATTGACGCCGGCATTGGCAAGGAGCTGGGGCTGGACAGCCCGCTGTCCGCCTGCAAGGGCGTGCGCACCGTGCGTAAGAGCGACATGAAACTGAACGACGCCTGCCCGCACATCACCGTAGACCCGCAAACCTACGAAGTGCACGCCGACGGCGAACTGCTTACCTGCGAGCCGGCCACCGAACTGCCGCTGGCCCAGCGTTATCACCTTTTTTAAAAAGACAGCTCATAGCTGTTCCAGGAGACCGACATGCTTGAACTTACCCAACGGGTCGGACCGGTCGAGACCGCAGAAATCCACGACCACCTCACACTGCCGTTCGAGCTGCGCATGCGCGGCCGCCTGCGCGCCAAAACCGACACCGGTTACGACGTCGGCCTGTTCCTCGATCGTGGCCCGGTGCTGCGCGACGGCGCGTTTCTACAGGCGGAAAGTGGCGAGATCATCCGCATCCGCGCCGCCGATGAGCCGGTAGTAACCGCTCACATCGAGCCGGGCCTGGCCATGGCGCGGCTGTGCTACCACCTGGGCAACCGGCATGTGGCTCTGCAGATTGGCTCCAGCGGCGCGATTGGCAGTGACGAGGGCAGGGAAGACGGCCCTGTGGATGGTAAAACGGGCTGGGTCCGCTTTCCGCCGGACCACGTGCTGGAAGAGCTGGCCGAACGCCTGGGCGCAACCCTGGAACACCACCGCGCACCCTTCGATCCGGAACCGGGTGCCTACGCCCAGGCGGGCAATGGGCATTCCCACGGACACTCACACAGCCACGGGCACAGCCATGACCACTCCCACTGACAGCAGCCAGACCCCGGTGGGCGATCTCGCCCTGCTTGGCCTGCTGCAACTGGTCAGCCCCGCGCTGCCCATCGGCGCCTTTGCCTGGTCCCAGGGCCTGGAAAGCGCCTTTGAACTGGGCTGGGTGAATAACGAGAACGAGCTGGGGGATTGGCTGGAAGGCGTGCTGGAAGACGGCCTGACCAACTGCGAACTGCCGTTGCTGATCCGGGTTCAGGAGGCCTGGGCGAACGGCGATGGCCAAACCTTGGCCCAGTGGAACGACTGGCTGCATGCCACCCGGGAAACCGCCGAACTGACGGATGAGGACCTCCGTCTCGGCGCAGCCCTGGTGCGCCTGCTCGGCAGCCTGGAGCTGTTGCCGGAGGAAGGCCTGCTGCCGCAAGACCCCGGCTACGTCACCCTGTTCGCCTGGGCCGCCCACATGCGCCGCGTACCCGCACGGCAGACCCTGCTCGGCTTCGCCTGGGCCTGGCTGGAAAACCAGCTCGCGGTTGCCTGCAAGGCCATGCCCCTGGGCCACACAGCCGCCCAGCGCCTGACCGAACGGCTGCGCCCGCAACTGGTGATGGCCGTGGATAACGCTTTGGAGAAAGAAGACCACGAACTCGGCCCGGTCCTGCCGGGCCTGGCGCTCGGCAGCGCCCTGCACGAAACCCAGTATTCACGGCTTTTCAGAAGCTGAACCAACAAAGAACAGGAACAGGAGAACGCACCATGAAACATTGCCTGAGAGTAGGCGTCGGCGGCCCGGTCGGCTCCGGCAAAACCGCCCTGCTGCGCCAGCTGTGCAAGGCCCTGAAAGATCACTACGACATCGCCGTGGTCACCAACGACATCTACACAAGAGAGGACGCCGACTTCCTGCTCAAACACGACGCCCTGCCAGCGGACCGCATCCTCGGCGTGGAAACCGGCGGCTGCCCGCACACCGCCATCCGTGAGGACGCCTCCATGAACCTGGCCGCCATCGACGACCTGCAGAGCCGCCACCCGAACCTGGAACTGGTGCTGGTGGAATCCGGCGGCGACAACCTTTCGGCAACCTTCAGCCCGGAACTGAGCGACCTCACTCTGTACGTGATCGACGTCTCCGCCGGCGACAAGATCCCCCGCAAGGGCGGCCCCGGCATCACCAAATCCGACCTGCTGATCATCAACAAGATCGACATCGCCGAGCAGGTGCATGCGTCCCTTGATGTGATGGACCGGGATTCGAAGAAGATGCGCGGTGAGCGGCCCTTCGTGTTCACTAACCTGTACGACGGGGTAGGGCTGGAAACCATCATCAGCTTCATTCTGGAGCGGGGCATGCTGCCGGAGCGCAGGCCCGAAAAAGTGGCGGCGACTGCCTGATTAAACAGTTTTGGTTTTAACCGTTAACGGAGAAACAGATATGAAAAGATTCCAAAAGATCAGTGCCAGTGTGGGATTGCTAGTGGCCTCAACAAGCGTGATTGCGCATTCGGGGCATGAAGCTATTGGTGATGTGCTGCACGTTGAGTATTTGTTTGCGGCTGGGATTGTTGGTGCGATTGCGCTGATGGCCTGGAAAAAAGTTAATGAGCGTCGCTAAGGGTTCAGAGCGCTAGCACGTAGCACCAGACTGATCCCATAAGATCTGCTGGCTGTAAACGCCAGTCATCCCGCAAAACCATGCTTGAATCGCCTGGCCACCGGAAAAACTTATTAATCCGGAAGTCAGGCGAGTTCGTGCGTTCATCCAATTCATGGATTAAGGTATTGTTTTAAATATGGAATGGCTGAGCTTCGGTTCGGCTGTTTTGCATACCAATGCTGAAGTCTCTGTTATACATAGCATGGACGAATTCGGTCCAGTTAGTGTCAGGCGCTGTCGGTACGACTTTCAACGGAGTCCAGAAATGCCAAATAGCTTTAAATCTGTCTATAACCGATACGTGTCTGTACGGCTGTCGCTAATAGTCCTTATCCTTCTAATAGTATCGCTTATGGTCGTCGGATACATGTTCTTTACGGGCGACGCAAATACCAAATTAGGCTCGTTGATGGGAGGGTTGACTGCAACTTTCGTGGCGGTACTTATCCAGTTCCTTCTCGCGATGGCTCATCATCGGGAGATTGAGCGCCTCAAGCGTATGGGATTCCAAGATATACTCCCGCACCGGGATGACAGGCAGCGGTACTATGCTGAACTCATTCGTTCAGCCAGGAAAAGAATTGACTTTCTTGGTAAGACAGCTAACAGCTTTTTGTCTGACTTCGCTTTCGCGGAAGAGGGTGCTGCTCCGGTCGACCGACTTCTTCTGGATGCAATGCAACGGGGGGTCAAGGTCAGAATCCTGGTTGCTGGGCTAGAGAGTCTTCCGCAGGATAAGCAGGAGCAGCAGACGAAAGTCATCGCCCGAATGCGCGAGCTAAGGGAAGAGTATGGCGATAATTTCGAGTACAGGTACCTGTCGTCCATGCCTGGGCAGACTTACGTACTTGCTGACCGAAATTGTATTTTTGGGCCTGTATTACCAATGGAGTCGAGTCGGCTCAGTCCGGCAATTCATGCAGATAGCGATAGCCCATTTCTCGAATCGTATTTTCGCTTTTTTGAACGACAATGGAAGGAAGGAGCGCAAAAGAATGCGACAGACCCTGCCTAGCATATTGGCGTACCCGCGTATCCACCTAACCCTTGTTGATATGGGTTTTAACGGATATCGCAGAAACGGCGGTGCCGGTTTCGCTATTGATAGGCCGACAGTTCGCGTAGAAGCATCTCCCTCCTCGACACTCAAGATAAGAGATGATCGTCGAGTGGGGTTTAGGGATTACGAGCTTCTCCGACTGGAGCGTGTACTAACCGAAGCCTCGACCGAGTTGGCTCTCGACAGTCGGCTAAGCTTCGTTATTTCTGGTGAAATGCCGACTCATTCGGGTTTTGGCTCAACGACTGCAGTGCGCTTGGCGTGCTTAGAACTGCTATTACTGGCCAATGACATGGAGCCAGACCAAACCCTTTTGTCCAGACTGTCCAAACGTGGGGGAACATCCGGCATCGGAATCAATACCTATTTCGTTGGTGGTCTCGTGGTAGATCTAGGGCATCCTCACCACAATGGGCCAGCGCGCCCATCGAGCTTGGCAGAGATGACTCCAGGCTGCGCGACACCGCTGCTCCGTGCTGAGATGCCTGCATGGCCCGCTGGAGTTGTCGTCCCCGCGCTGCCTCTACTCACTGAGTCTGCCGAGAAGAGTTTCTTCGCCAACTTTAAGCCACTAACGCAAGGAGATGTGGCTGAAATTCTTTACCATGTTGTGTCCGGCGTTGCAGCGGGGGTTCTGGAGACAAACCGCTCAACGTTCACATCTGCCATTAACGCGCTGCAAGAATGTGCGTGGAAGCGGCAAGAGGTGGCAGAGTATGGCCCGGGAGTAAAATCGGAACGTAAGTCGCTTGAGAGTTTAGGTGCTGAGGGGGTAGCAATGAGCAGCCTCGGGCCTGCCCTTTTTTTTATTTCGGACGACACGTCTTCTGTGGTTGCAAATCGTCGTAGCAACGGGGCTTTCCTCGCCACTGAAGTAGCGTTCCAGAACACAGGGCGGTGCTTAGAATGGTGAAGCTGATTGTTGTGGGACCACGCTGTGCCGGGAAGAGTGTTCTCGGGGCTCATTTGGAAGCGCGGCACAAGTTGTGTCATGTAGAAGCAAGTGACGTAATGCGAATGCTTTTTGAACGAGATGGGAAAGGTGCGGAAACCCTTGATGAGTTCGCCGCGCGGACGCTGATCGGTAATCCCTGTGCGGTGCCCAATGAACTGTTTCGTACCGCACCATCCCATCGGCGGGTTGTGTTGACCGGCCTGCGATCTATGAAAGAGATCGATTGCGTTCGGCGACTTTTCGGACACAGTCCATTGGTCCTATACGTCGATGCTTTTATCGAAGTACGAGTGGCACGCTGTGTTGCTCGCGGACGTCCCGGCAGCAGTGACCACGATGCTAACCGCATGGACGAAGATGATCGTCTCCATGTATCTATGGGTTTAAACGACATCAGGGACCACCCTGACGTTCTCTTGCTCGAAAACAATTTCACCCAGCTAACGGAATACTTTGCGGCTGCAGAATTAGCGCTTGGGGTAAAATATTAAACGGTAGACCGTCTGACTTTTTAACTGTGATCCGAACCCCGGTCACTGGTGACCACTAAGCACTAACAGGGCACCTACTCGAACAGGAGGCACGAGTACGGAAACCATACAGAGCACAGTCCCATTATGGGATATAGCCAATCAACCCCGCAGCATAGTCGGCAATATCAATAGTAAAACTGGTACATATCTATTTCTTGAAACCGGCGGTTGCTCGCCCGCCGCTATCGGCGACCTGCAGAGCAGCCACCCAACTTTGAACTGGCGCTGGCACTGGTGGAATCCGGCGGCGACAAGATCCCCCGCAAGGGCGGACCCGGCATCACCAAGTCCGACCTGCTGATCATCAACAAGATCGACATTGCTGAACAGGTGCACGCCTCTCTGGATGTGATGGATCGGGACAGCAAGAAAATGCGCGGTGAGCGGCCGTTCGTGTTTACCAACCTGTATGACGGGGTAGGGCTGGAGACGATCATCAGCTTCATTCTGGAGCGGGGCATGTTGCCCGAGCGCCGGCCGGGGAAAGTGGCTGAAACTGCCTAAAGACAACGAATCTTGAACGTTTAACGCACTACGGAGATACATCCATGAAACTACGCAATCGACTCACTCTGACGGCCAGCCTGCTTCTCGTTTCTGGCTTAGCCTGGGGCCATGCCGGACATGAAGCCCTCGGTGATGGGGTGCATATTGAGTACCTGCTGGCGGCTGGTTCGGCTGCTGCCGTTGGCCTCTTTGCCCTGATTCGGCACAAGCGGGATGGGCAGGACTAACGCTAATATTGCGGGCCTCAAGCAACTTAGTATTGGGCAGGCCTGACAAAAAAGCATTGGGAAAACAGAAAGCTGCGAGGCAATGCCTTGCAGCTTTTTTTGTGGCATAAAGTTTACATATTTTTGTAATTGGGGCAGACAAGTAGCGCTGGGATGGTCTACCTTAGGTAGCTAAACGCTACGGAAGTACCGATTGTTAGGGAAAACGGCCAATGGACCCCTCAGTACTGATACAGCCTTTTTTACACTTCTGGTATTTCATACCACTCGTGCTGCTGGTAGCCGTTCTGCGTTCCCGGTGGTTCACAGGCCATCTGGGCGAATTCATTGTTAACGTCTCCGCTCGCCTGTTCCTCGACAAAGACCGTTACCACCCGATCAATCAAAAATGTCATCCTGCCCACAGAGGATGGTACCACCCAGATCGACTACATCATTGTTTCCCGGTAAGTGATGTTTGTGGTGGAACCTAAGAACACGACGGGCAGGATCTTCGGTAGCAAAAAGCAATGCGACTGGATTAAAAATTAATTGGTGAGATTTATGAGTAACGCAAGTAAGTCAAAGTCTGCCCTAAATAAGGTTTTTGAAGAGAGAAGAAAATTCATTGTTGTTGGTTTGACTGGGCGGACCGGATCAGGATGCACCACTGCAGCCCGATTGCTTGCCTCATCGTTTGAATCATTTTGCCCGCCTCGCCCGGTGTCAGTAAACTTTGAGAGTGATGAAGATAGGAAATATAAAGTTCTTTACGAATACTTGGATAAAAACTGGGGTCGATTCCATCATATTCAGCTTAGAGATCTGATTACAACTTTTGTTCTCGAAAACGACTTTGGCTCATTTTCAGCCTTCTTGTCGTCGCTAGCTGGTTTAGATGTTGTAGATATCCGGCAAAAATTAGGCGCCGGTTTCGAAGAAGATTTTAATAAACTGCATGAAGAGAGAGTGCAGGCAAAGCTAATGGTTGAAAAATCAGAAGGTGGACTGGATGAAGATTTTATTTATGATTTTTACTTTAAAAAGGTGCCCGAATTCACTCAGATTATACGCAAAAGCGTCGATATTTTTTCGACCGGAACGTTCACTAAGCTTTATCAATCGTTCGCCAACAATATAAGGCGATCCGGTCTGGCCTATAGTGATGTTTTTAAACCAGATAATATATATAAACTAGCGCAGCGTGCAAACAAATTAATTAAGCTGCTAAGAAGACGAAGCCTCAAAAATTCAGAAAGAGTATTGGTCTGTTTGGATGCAATTCGAAATCCATTCGAGGCATCTTTTTTTAGGGAGCGCTATTCTTCTTTTTACTTAATGGCTATCTCAGCACATGATTCTGATAGAAAGGCAAGATTACGGAGAGATCTGAACTTAACTGATGTGAAAATAAAGGCCGTAGACCTCAGAGAAAATCCGGAAAAGCTAAAAGGTGACGAATTTTTCTTTTCACAAGATATTCCTAGATGTATACAGTTGGCGGATGTTCATATTTTTAACCAAGAAGATGCCGGAAGCGGATACAGGGAGTTAAAAAAACAGTTAGTAAAATATTTGGCGCTAATGATGCATCCAGGTCTAGTTACTCCATCCAGAAGTGAGAGGTGTATGCAACTTGCTTTTGATGCAAAGGTTAACTCTGGATGTATTTCTCGGCAAGTTGGCGCCGCAGTGGCGGACGCTAACTACTCGGTTAAAGCCATTGGTTGGAATGATGTGGCTCAGGGGCAAACGCCTTGTAATCTCAGAAATGTAGAGGATTTGCAAAAAGGCGAAGATCGAGATGCATACTCTAAGTACGAAAAAGAAAACTCCGAATTTCGTGGTTTAGTTGATCGAATTTATGGTCGTGGAGTTGGTTCTTCCACTTCTAGCGGAATTCCGTGTAGTTTTTGCTTCAAAGACATACAGAATTCGCTGGATGGAGAAAAAAATCAGGTGCATACAAGGGCACTTCATGCCGAGGAAAATGCTTTTATTCAGATTAGTAAATATGGAGGACAACCTCTGGAAGGTGGTGTTCTATTTACGACCGCTAGTCCTTGTGAGTTGTGCTCAAAAAAAGCATACCAGATTGGAATAACGAAAATATTTTATATCGATCCTTATCCTGGGATTGCTAAGGACCAAATTCTCAGAATTGGGGGGCGACAGCCTGACCTATGCCTCTTTACCGGTGCTGTGGGTCGTGCTTATCAACAATTATTTGATCCAATTATGCCATATAAGGAAGAGTTAAAAATATCAGAAATGCTTAACGTACCAAATGTGAAGTCAGAGCTCCGAGCTAGAATTAAGGAGCTAGAGTATAAAAATGGGCGCCTTCAGGGCGAATTGGACAGGTTGAAAGAAGATTTATAAGATTTAAAGGGTTTGGTTTAAGATCGTGTTTTATCCGAAAAAAATGAACCGGGTAACGGTTTGAGGGTTTAGTATTCAATTTTTCGATTTGTCTGATATTCTATGAGAGATTTTTTTAATAAAGTTTAATTGCTTCATTCGAAAATGTTTATTGTCTGGAAATTTTAATTCAGACAGTTATTTTCGCTCGTTATCATGCGGTTCTTCAAAAGATAATGGCGCACTTGGGAAAACCGGGACAGATTTATTTTTCCGGCTTCTCCAGTGCCTCGAGGCCAATTTTAGCCCCTATCTAACCGGCTTTGTAGTTCGGTTAACATCGACCTTCAATGCACAGAACGGATTCTGTGCTTCAAAAGCAAGGAGAATCTGACGCCACGACAGGCCAGGGTGATTGTGCCCGGTTTTTCCCACCATGTTTTCCAACGCGGCCGTAACCGCCAACCGGTGTTTGTCGAGCGCCGTGAATTTGAGTACTACCTCGCAAACCTTCAGGAATGGAAGCGGATCTATGAGCTGGATGTGTTCAGCTATTGCCTGATGACGAACCATGTTCACCTGGTCGTTCAGGCAAACGACAATCTGACCGCAATTCCTCAATTGATGAAGCGTCTGGCTGGTCGTCAAACACGCTTTGTAAATGCCCTCGAAAAACGCAGTGGTTCTCTCTGGGAAGGGCGCTACAAGATTAGCCCGATTGATACTGATGCCTACCTGTTGGCTTGCTGTCGTTATGTGGAACTCAATCCTGTTAAAGCAGGGATGGTGGATAAACCTGGGTTGTATGAGTGGTCGAGCTATTCTGCGCGGGTAGGGGGTGTCACATTGCCAATGCCTGGACGAGCCCGACACCTTTCGGGCTCGTCCAGGCAGTCATCAGACGAGGGTTGAGTCCTATCGGCAGTTTGTTGAGCGGGAAAATGATTCGCCTTCAGATGAATTGATTCGTGCGGCGATCAATAGCAACAAGCTGACCTGCGGTAACAAGTTCGTGGATGAAATTGAGAGCCGTATCGGTATCAGAATTGAAACTCGCAAGCCGGGGAGACCGGCAGCTGAAAAATAGATCTGCCCCGGTTTCGAGAGTGGATCGTTACTGAACGTCGTAAACCTCAATAATCGTTTTAGCCAGCTCAAGGTCGTTCTCGTTCGCCAGCGCAAGCTGGTTCAGTGCCCGGATGGTGGTGTCTTTCTCCAAGGCGTCGATATCCAGCAGTTGCACGATGGTGTCCACCTTTTCACCACCGCCGCTTGCCAGCTCGTGGCGAAATTCTCCGCTGAACGCGATGATGATTTCCTTAATCTGTCGCGGCCTGGAGGTTGAGAGTCCCGTTGGTGTGTCAGGCTTCAGGGTGACGAAGTACTGGTCCGGGGAAAACTCGTGAATGGCACCGGAGACGCCATCGGTAGTGGAGCCCACCAGCCCGCCAAGCACGATGTTACCGAAGAACCACGGGTTGGTTGTGGTGGAAAGCTGAGCGGTGTAGGTCTTGTAGCCCTCCTTTTCAAAGGTAATGGATTGGTTGGAGCCCCGGTCTACCGGCACAGTCAGCGGCGTTTTACCGAGCACACGGCCGGAAACAGTAACGGTGGCTTCTTCAGGCTCGCTGTTGAAGGTGAGTTTCTGGTCGGTTCCGGATACCACCGATGCGCAACCGGTAGACAGAAACGCGATGGCGGCCAATGTGAGTAGGAGCGGATACTTCATGATGCTTCCTTGTAATAGGGTTGAATTCCAGGAAAGTTATTGCGCCAGGGAGATGTCGCCGGGCTGGATTCGTAGTTCGGAGAGTTTCTCAACCAGGCCCTGGATATTCGCTTTTCCGGATCCTTCGTTGGCCAGTCTCAGACGCTTGATGGCGGCAAAGGCATCGCCAACTGTGGCGGTATAGGGGGCGACAATCGTTTCGTTCATGACTACCGCTCCGTTGTTATCGCGGTCAGTCAGGATGTATTTCACTTGGGTGGTCACTTCGAAGTTCAGCCCAAACATGGGTTGGTCCACCTCAAGCAGGAGAGCTTCGAGCTGATAGCGGCCGGAGCCGGAAAGCAGGCCCTGTTTCTGCAGGGTTTGTTTCAGGGCGCCTGCGAAGGCGTCGTTGTCGATCTCGGAGGTCCAAGCAGGGTTGGTTTCCTCGCCGCCCGAGACGTTGGTGACATCCACATTGTTTTCCAGGGTTGTGTCGTAGGCCTTCACTGGCCCCTCATACACCATGTTGCCCATCTTGGCGCCGGACGCGCAGCCGGTGAGGTAGATCAGCGCTGCCAGTACTGCCAGGATCTTTGCGTTTCGCACAGTAGATTCCTTCTTATTTATCTGATTATTTTGGGTATTTCCTGCCGATAAGCCGGAGCTCATGGCGGCGCGACATGGTAGCTGGGCGTTGATGAGCTTGCTATGAACTGAAGGGGTAACCGGAGTAAAATCTCGTGAAATCGCATGGGGAAGCCGGGCTGGATTTCGTTTCAGGTCTCTGGGCTCTTTCTGCCAGCCACAAAAATGACTATTCAAGGAATCATCAGGTGAATCAAAAAGGCTCACTCACCTCATGGAACGATGCCAAGGGCTTCGGTTTCATCACCCCGGAAAACGGAGGTGAGCGTCTGTTTGCCCATATCAGCGCCTATCAGGGGCGGGGCAGGCCTTCAGCCAGTTGCAAGGTGGTTTACGCGCAGACAAAAGACGAGAAAGGCCGGTTAAGGGCTGCCAGTTTCCAGTACGCCGGCGTTGCACGGCACCGCGCAGCGGCAGCGGCAGCGGCAGCGACTGGTGCCTGGGTCTCTCTGTTGATTGCAGCCGCGGTCGGAGGGGCGGTCTCTGTGTTGTATCTTCAGGGTTACGTGCCGCTGCTTTTGCCGGTCGCTTATGGGGTGATGAGCCTGGTTACTTTCTTGATGTACGCGGTCGACAAAGGAGCCGCCGAGAGCGGCAACCGACGGGTACCTGAGGGACGGTTGCATCTGTTTGAACTTCTGTGTGGCTGGCCGGGGGCTCTGGTGGGCCAGCAATTCTTTCGCCACAAAACCCGCAAAACGTCGTTTCAGGTGGCTTTCTGGTTCAATGTGATTCTCAATCTTGCGGTTCTTGGCTGGCTGCTGATGTGGCCGGATGCCGAGTTTGCCCGGCAGGCTCTGGATATTGAGCCGGTCATGCTTCTCGGGAGTTAACTGTGCAAAACATATTCTCTGAAGAGGCCTTATCGGAATTGCTCCAGTCCAGCCCTGCGGTGCTGCTCCTGTATGGGGGCGCAAGTTGCGGCGTCTGTCAGGCCATCAAGCCCCGGCTGGAGAAGCTTGCCAACGAGGAATTCCCGAAATTGATCACTGCTTACATTGATTGCCAGGAAGCCGCCGGCCCATTATGTGCGGCTCGCGGTATTTTTTCTCTGCCGGTTGTTCAGCTGTGGTTTGATGGGCAGCGATTCGCGGAATTCGCCAGGGTGTTCTCCATCGGCGATGTTCGTTCGGCGCTGGAGCGGCCTTATGGGCTTTTGACTTAGCGCCAGGTCTGAAAAATAGATGTGTCCCGGTTTTGCCTACTCGCCGACAGGAGTGCCGTAATGACATCACCTAGTGAAAATGTTCGGAGCCCCTGGACCAGGTTTCTCGCACATCTGTTCGTGATCCTCGTGGCCTGGACTGTCTTTATCAAATACCTGTTTCCGATCGTCTTTGCGCTGGCCACCAATGAGGCGTGGGCCACTTATATTTACTGGGACCTGTGGCCGGTTGCACACCTCTGGCTGGCCTGGGCGCTGTTGGCGAGGCCGTGGTATGCGCGGATGCTGGCTATTGGCATGTCTGTGGTTGAGATTCTGATCATCACCACTTTGTTCATCTGGTTCCTGGCGGAGCCGGAATGGTCCATCTGGCGCACGAACTGGTTTGTGAATAAGGTGTTTGTGCTGTCAGCGTTTGTTCTGGTGTTGGGTACGGCACTGTTCCGTCCGGAAACTCTGAAGATGCGGTCTTCCTAGCGGGAAACCGGGACAGATCTATTTTCTCGGCTTCTCTGATGGCCCAGCGCTATTCCTTGAGCCGGACGATCAACCGGCCATCCTCAACCTGGATATAATCCACGCCCGCTGCAAAGGATTGCCAGAATCCCTGGTTGGCGCCGAACTCGTTAACCAGGTCCACATTCTTGAGGTTACCCAGCCAGGCATTCGGAATGGGTACGCCCATGAGGCTGACGCCCCTTAACTTAACCAGGGGGCGACCGTTGGCAAAGGAGAGTTCCACACCGGCATTGACTCTTAGGGTTCTGCCGCCGAGTACAGGGAAGTCCTCGTCAAGAGGCACCAGAAGGAGGGCGCTCAGCAGGTCGTCCGAAAGGTCGACTGCGAGTCTCTGAGCCAGATCAGTGTTATTGGCCAGCATTCCGTTGAGCTCCCGCTCGCTAAAGCGTACTTCCCGGCTGGCGCCTTCCTCACTGTAGGGTACCGGCTGCAACGGGCGGCCGGATTCGCCGCCTTGGGTATCAATGCCCAGAGTATTCAGTTTGTTGTTGAGTGAATCCTGTTCACTGGCATTCAGGGTTACGGGTTCGAAGTTCTCAGGAAACACATAGTGGCTTAACCACCAGTAACCGACGCCGACGGTGGCAATGATAGTGAGCAGGACAATGCCAAAGACATGCAAGCCACTGAAGCCCTTCTTTGCGGGTGGCGGCGCTGATGCTGTTTTATTCTCGGTTGTCTCACTCATCGCCAATGTCACCTGATTGCAGTTTGAATTCCCTCCGTTGGGTCCGAGGGGCAGTCGGTTTTCCTCTCCTGTAGCCAGCTTCTCCGCTGATTATAATTACATACTTTCGTTCGAAAACCGGGACAGATTTATTTTCTCCGATCTATGCCTACGCCTCGGAAAGATCCTCCAATTCTTCAACAAGAGGTCGAAACAGACGCCGGTACTCGCCAGGTGTAAGGCCCGTCAGGCGCCTGAATAACCGGCGAAAAAAGGATACATCCTCGTAGCCGGCCTCCAGGCTTACCTCCTCCACTGACAATCTGCCATGTTCCAGTGCGCGCTTGGCCGCTTCAATGCGAAGGTTCTGAAGGTACTCAATCATTGAGGAACCAGTGGCAGCCTTGAACCGCCGCTTGAGTGTTCTCTCTGGCAGAGGGGAGGACTCTACCAGCAGGGCAATGGCCCGGGGATCCCGCCAATGCATCTTGAGCCATTCCTCACATTTGCGCACAGCCGAGTCGGCATGGTGTGTTTGCCGGACCAGTCCTGTGAACGGCAGCTGGCCTTCTCCGTGCCATTTCAGCAGGTACACTTTTGCAATGCGAAGCGCTTCACCGATACCCACGTATCGGGCAATGATATGCAGTGCCAGGTCATGCCACGATGTCGTTCCGCCCGCCGTCACCAACCGGCCATCGGGGTGGGCATAAACAAGGTTGGTCTCCGGCCGGAAATGCACCCTGGGATAGTGCGTTCGAAAAAGCTCCTGATAACCCCAGTGAGACGTTGCGTTGCAGTTGTCCAGCAAACCACTCTCTGCCAGTAACACCGATCCGGAACAGGCGGAATAGATCGTTGTACCCGAACGGAATCTGAGCTTAATCCAGTCCATAAGCGCTTCATAGCGGCCTCCGATCTCTTCTTGGGGACCCAGCCAGATCTCGGGGAGGATCAGGATATCAGCGGCAGGGTCATCCGCAATGGCGTACGCCGGCTCAACGGGAATGCCATGGCCACAATGAAATGGCGCCGAGTCGACGGAAACAATCTGCACATCAAACGGTTGATATGGAATCGGATCCCCCACCAGGGACTGCCAGATATTGCCCGTCGCCATAAGCACATCCACCATCCCATACAGCGCCGAACCTGCCGTTTCGGGCAGAGCCAGAATCAGAACGTTTTTTTGCTGTTGGCCCATGTTCCATCCTCCCTGCAATTGGTGGCACAAATGCCTCCTTTTTGTCAGAACTCCATCTGACCCAGTGAGCAGTTATTCCTTACTTTATACCCAGACGCCACAAAGTGCGCCTCCCGGTCCGCCGGGTCCCTTTAGACGACGAAGCAAGGTGAGAAAGATGAACACACAAGTAAATATTAAGACCCGTAATGGCCTTGATCTGATCCAGATGGGCCAGACCGTTGAAGCGCTGAAAAACGACCCGGGCCTCGCGCAGTTCGAATTCCGGGCAAGAAACGAATGGGTGGACGGAGGTGAAAATCGCTCTGCCATCCGCGGATTCTACGGAGCCGGCGCTGAAGACGAATCCCGTCACGAAGACTTCGTCTTCACCAATGGTGAGCCCCCGGTCCTGCTGGGCAATAACGAAGGTGCCAACCCGGTGGAATTTCTCCTGCATGCTCTGGCCGGCTGTGTTACCACCACCACGGTCCTGCATGCCACTGCACGGGGCATCACCATCCGAAAACTGTCAACCAGACTGTCGGGCAATATCAACCTGGAAGGACTGCTGGCGCTAAATGACGAGGCTGTAGCCGGCTACGAGAACATTCGTATCCTCATGGACATTGAGGCTGACTGCAGCGACGAGGAGCTGGATGATCTCTTATCGTTTGCCAGGGACCACTCTCCGGTCTGCAACACTGTATGCCGGCCGGTTCCGGTAACCCTTGAGCGGGTCTGAGGGCCAGTCCGGGGCGGGGGCACCCGTCCCGGACTCACCTGTAATCCGGGACAGATCTATTTTCCCCTGCCCGTTCCCGCCGAATCAGCAGTACCAAAGCCAGCGCCGCCAGTGACCCCATCACAGCGGCGAAAGTGATCCCGGTCGTCTTCAGGCTGGTGATGCTCGCCATCAATCCCAGGCCGATCACCGGCACCGAGATAGCGATATAGGCCACGACAAAGAACGTGGACGTCACCGCTGCCTTCTCCCGCCAGTGGGGCGGGGCCAGTTCAATGACGGCCACCGTGGCCGTGCCGGTAAAGATCCCTGCGGACAGCCCCGACAGCACCCGGCCGGTCAGGATCATCGCCAGGCCATCGGCCTGCCAGAACACCAGGTCACTGATAGAAAACCGGGACAGATTTATTTTATCGGCTTCACTGATGGCTTAGAGCTAACGTGAGTCACTACCAACCCTCACCGTGCTTCGGTTAAGATCGGCGTCCAGAGCAGAAAGGATTCTGTGTTTCAAATGCAAGGAGAAGCTGATGCCAAGACAGGCTAGGGTGATTGTGCCCGGTTTTTCCCACCATATTGTTCAGCGCGGCCATAACCGGCAAGCGGTGTTCGTCGAACGCCGTGACTTTGAGTACTAACGATACCTTGACCGCAATTCCTCAGTTGATGAAGCGTCTGGCTGGTCGGCAGACTCGCCTTGTGAATGCCCTCGAGAAACGTAGTGGGTCGCTGTGAAAACCGGGATAGATCTATTTTCCCCTTAAAGACAAAAAATTTAATAAAGAAGATAATTAGACCTAACCAGTCGCTGGTGGTGACGCCACTCGTTGGCGATCACGGCGCGCCACAGCTTTAACTTGGCTGGAAGGAAACGATAAGGACTCAGGTTTCGCTATGAATAAAAAAACCACTTTCGACCAAGTTCGGGCTGAACAGCTGAAATACAACGCGAAGCGAGCTTCGGGCTATCGAGAGCAGGCGCTGAAACTCTTTCCCCATATTTGTGGCCGCTGTGCGCGGGAGTTTGCTGGCAAGAATCTATCGGAGTTAACTGTGCATCATGTCGACCATAACCACGATAACAATCCGCCGGACGGCAGTAATTGGGAACTCTTGTGTCTTTATTGCCACGATGAGGAGCACTCAAAATTTGAAAATCTCGTGCGTTATGGCAGTAGAAAAGAAAGCAATCAAGCCCCGGCAACCCATAATCCCTTCGCAGATTTAAAGGAAAAAATGGATCAGAAGAAGTAGCTCGGACATAAAACCGGGACAGATCTATTTTTTGAAACCGGCGGTCGCCTGCACACCGCCATCCGCGAAGACGCCAGCATGAACCTGGCCGCCATTGATTCGTTTAGCCCCCCAGGCCCAAGCCCAGTATATAGAGACCGATTCCAGTCCAGGTGATCAGTAGCAGCGCCCAAGGTAGCCATGGGGTTCGATAGTGGATCTCGGATTTTGCAGGATTTTGTTCCGCGCTTTCGGTCGCTGTTTGGTGTTCTTCTTTTTTGCGCTGTTTGTCTTTTTCCCGGGCTTTCGCTTTTTGCTGTTTTTTATACTGATCAATGCCCTTCTCGATACCCTGCGCGATCATTTTTGTCTGCTCCTTGCTTTGCCGGGGCCGCTGAGTCGCCTTTGCCATGGCCAAGGCTTCGTCCTGGGTTTGCGGTGACGGTTGCTGCTTTTTGATTTTTGCCATAGGGCTCGGCTCGGGTTGTTGGTGAATGGGCTATTGGAGCGCATCGCAGGGGGCGGCGTCGAATGTTTCCACGATCACCGTGCTTCGGTTAAGATCGGCGTCCAGCGCAGAAAGGATTCTGTGTTTGAAAAGCAAGGAGAAGCTGATGCCAAGACAGGCCAGGGAGATTGTGCTCGGTTTTCCCCATGATCAGCTTCGTTTATTCAGCCAGGAGCCACGCCATTACCTTTCCGCTGCCGCGTTTATATTCTTTCCGTCGTTGTCCGTACGCTATGCGCGCTCGGCTCGGGATCTTGTTTGCCGGACTGACGGTGGAGCTGCGGGAGGTCGTGCTAAAAAACAAGCCGGCACAGATGCTGGCGGTCAGTCCCAAAGGCACGGTTCCTGTTCTGGAGCTGGCAGGAGGCGATCGTTCCGAGAGGCTCGTTATTGAGGAAAGCAGGGAAATCGTCGAATGGGCGTTGCGGCAGAGTGATCCGAAGGGTTTGTTGAACACGGATTTAGTAAGCGCTAATGCCCTGATCGACCGCAACGATAACGAATTCAAACACTGGCTGGATCGTTATAAATACGCGGATCGCCATCCAGAACTCTCCCAGTTGGATTACCAGCAAAAGGGTGAGGTGTTTTTGCAGGCGTTGGAAAACCTGTTAGCCAGGAACCGATATCTCCTGGGGAGCAACATAGGCATCGCTGATATTGGCATCATGCCCTTTGTACGCCAGTTCGCCCATGTCGATCGGGAGGTGTTTTACAGTCTGCCCTATCCGAATTTACAGAAATGGCTGAGGGATTGGCTGGAACATCCAGTGTTCCTGCAGACCATGATCAAATTCCCGTCCTGGCAGGAAGGCGATGACACGAAAACCGGGACAGATCTATTTTCCCCCTGCCCGTTCCCGCCGAATCAGCAGTACCAAAGCCAGCGCCGCCAGTGACCCCATCACAGCGGCGAAAGTGATCCCGGTCGTCTTCAGGCTGGTGATGCTCGCCATCAATCCCAGGCCGATCACCGGCACCGAGATAGCGATATAGGCCACGACAAAGAACGTGGACGTCACCGCTGCCTTCTCCCCTGCAGGGCTGGCCGCAGCGATGGCGCCCATGCCGGCGCGGAATGAGATGCCCTGGCCGATACCGGCAATCACAGCACCGCCGATGAACAGCGCGAGGGACTGGGTGTATATGCCTAGCGCTATCGGAATCACCCCGAGCATCAGGGATGCGCAGCCCAGAGGCAGGCGCAGCCTGAGCGGCAGTGTGCCCTGCAGGAACTGGCCCAGGGTTGAGGCGATGAAGATGCTGCCGGCCACAACGCCGATCAACAACCGATTGTCGTAGCCCAGCACCTTGCCCATCATCGCCGGGGCGATGGATGTGAAGAAGCCGCACATGGCGAAGCCGGCGAAACCTGCAATAGCGGCGGGAATAAATACACCGCGGACTTCCGCCGGCACGTTCAGTCGCTGGATAGACAGTTTTGGGCGAGCGGGTTTCGAGACGGTCTCAGGCGCTGCCCAGATGCAGCACACGGCCAGCACCGCCATGACAATGTGCACCAGAAAGGTCAGGTGCAGTGGCCAGGGTAGGTACTGGGAAAGAGCGCCAGCTAACATCGGCCCCAGGCCCAGCCCGCCCATGTTTGCCGCCGTGGCAAAGAAAGTGGCCTTCTCCCGCCAGTGGGGCGGGGCCAGTTCAATGACTGCCACCGTGGCCGTGCCGGTAAAGATCCCTGCGGACAGCCCCGACAGCACCCGGCCGGTCAGGATCATCGCCAGGCCATCGGCCTGCACGAACACCAGGTCACTGATGATGGAGCAAACCAGGCCCGCAAACAGTAAAGGCCGGCGGCCTATCTGATCAGACCAGCGCCCAGTCAGTATCAGTGCGGCGATCACACCAAAGGCATAGGCGGCAAAGATGATGGTGATCATCAGGTCGGAAAACCCGAAACTGTCCTGGTAGATCGGGTAAAGAGGCGTCGGCATGGTGGTGCCGATCATCGTGACACTGAAGGTGAAGGCTGCGCCCAGGAAAATAAGCAGCGGAAACCAGCGGTGTTGCTTGGGTGAGGGCATGCAGGATTCCCGGTCGGCGATCTTTAGAAGTTGGCTACCCTATCAGAAGGGTCGGGCGAATCGAAGGGATAACGGGGTCAGGTCTTGCCTTTGGAAAACAGGGACAGATTTATTTTCGGAGTGTCTCGGGTGCCCTAAACCTGACCGCAATTCCTCAACTGATGAAGCGTCTGGCTGGTCTGCAGACCCGTTTTGTGAATGCCCTCGAAAAACGGAGTGGTTCGCTCTGGGAAGGACGCTACAAGATTAGCCCGATTGATACTGACGCCTATCGTCAGTTTGTTGAGCAGGAAGAGGCTGATCCGTCAGATGACTTGATTCAGGCGGTGATTATTAGCAACAAGCTGACTGGTGGCAGCAAGTTCGTGGATGAAATCGAAAACCGTATCGGTATCAGGGTTGAAAATCGTAAGCCAGGGAGGCCGGCATCTGAAAAATAGATCTGTCCCGATTTTGTTCATCAAGAAAACGAAAAGATATGTAGGGAAGTCAGAGTAGGTTTCTGTAAGTCGAAACCTACGTAGCAGAGCCTATGCCGATACCAGGGGGTTCAATACCATGGGGAATCCCTGTCAGAAGTGGTTATAGCCGAACTTCATGTAGGTAATGCCGGGGCTAAGGATGAGCCGCCAGGCCAGTTCGACATCATCATCAAAATAAGGGTCGAAGTCCGAGACGGTTTCGATCAGGCACTCCAGCCACAAGTCGTAGAGATGAGGTTTGATATCGAGTTGACTGGCGCTGTGCAGATACGCGGTTCTGTGCAGGACATCATCTACAGAGCCGCTGGCGTAAAACGAAATCAGGCTATAGAAGGATTTTTTCAGCATGCTTCTCTGCGCGACCATATCCGTGTTCCGGAAAAGCCAACGAACTTCCGCAGAAGAGATCAGAAAGCGCTGGTAGAAAGCCTCGAAAAATTCAAGACCCTGAGCGTGGGAAGACCGGATCCGGTCAAAGCTGGCGTCGAAGATGTCATCGAAGGACATGAATGGCTCCGGAGGCTGACTTTATTCCTCGTTATGCCCGCATTACGGGTTCTTTATGTAAGCATTATTTATTTGGTAGAACCACCAGTTAACCACCAGGAACAGCTCATAGAACACCGCAAATTCGTGCATGGCAAGTTTTGCTGCTGGTCAAAGATCTTATCAGTGCTGCGAAAGACAATGAGAAAGGATGAAGAAGATTGGCAATAGCGGTTCGGATCGCTCACCTCGTCAGCAATCCAGCTGCAGAAAAGGCTGCCAATCAGCAGCCTCCCCGCTCTGAAATTGCCGCGCGTGTGGTTCACCATTCCTGCGAAAATGCGAATGTTCGGGGTCCAGGTTCATGCCTTTGAAGGCCGGTCGGCCTGTACATCTCTGGCAGCGTGCCATAGGACTCGGCATGTCCGAAAAGGGCGTTCTCGCACGACTCCAGGTCTGAGAGGTATTCCACTCCATCTACGTAAACGAAATACAGTTCTTGCCCGGGTTTTTTCCCGATGACCAGATCGCCCTGGTAAAGAACGACCTCGCCGAAAGCACTGAATGCGGCGGCATTGGCCTGAGCATCACCGGTCAGCCTGGAGAAGTGAGTGTGTTGTCGTGTTCTGCCAATCGCTTCCCAGATTGGCATTACGGAAGCGTTCATTCTGATCCGCCAAAAAAATCTTGTGTCCGCGAGTTGTTTTTTGATTGTTAAATAGCCTATGCAGGAACTTGGCCAAAAAACGATCAGGCAGATGAAGATTTCAAAAGATAACATTGAGCTGGAAGCTGAGGCTTTACTGGGTCCGGATATGAGCCGTTTTAAAAAGATTCATGCCCTATACGTCGCAAATAGTGACGCGTATAGCTGTGGCAGGACGGAGTCAACGGTAATCAGCCCTCCGACGTGCACTCATTCTGGGTCGAAGAGCGTCATTTAAAGGGGCAGTGTGTGCTTTTTCGGGTCATTTTAAGTATGACTTTAGTTGAATAAAGTGCGTGACCGCTGTGGCAATCGGTCGTTACTCCAACCTGTCCCAGTACGGGGGATCGCCAAAAAATCCATCAATGAAGTCAACAAAACTGCGGACCTTGAAAGAGTGCGTAAATGCCGCCCTCTTCCTTGCCCCTCGCGGCGCCGCCAATTGACACAAGACCCTCGACCCGTTCTGGGGCAGCCGCTGATGTTCCATATCCATAACTTTTAGCAGTTCCTTTGGTCGCGCAGGTAAGTCCAGACTTTGACGGACGTTGGCTGAGGACGTCCTGTATAGTGGTTTTAAAGTGTTGCTCCGGTAGAGGCAATTCTTCCGCAAGTGAGCCTATAGCGTTTTTTAAAGGAGGTAGAAAATGTTAGATACGATCAAAACAGCGCTAATTTCGGCAGGCCTGACATTGGTATCGTTCCAGTCGCAGGCAGCAGCGACTTCTGACCAGTTTGGCCATTGGCATTATGGTTGGGGCTGGGGTCACATGTTTTTTGGCTTGCTGATGATGATCCTCTTCTGGGGTGGGATTATTTTCGCAATTGTTTACGCTATCCGTGCGACCCACAGCGGGAGCGGTCACCGGCATCCGTCTGATAAAACGTCACTGGACATTCTGAATGAACGATTTGCACGCGGGGAAATCGATCAACAAGAATTCGAAGAGAAGAAAAAGCTGATATCTCGTTAGCCCAAACGGGGGGCTGGCCCGTTTCTGCGAAAACCGGGACAGATCTATTTTCAGTTCCGGTTTTCCCTAACATTGTCGGCTTTTGAAACCAGGTTGCTAAACCAGCGGCATTGAGTTGAATAGACCTGGCTTTCGGATCGGGTCTTTTCCTGTGCGCTACACTTCCAGACAACAGTTATCTTCTCAACTGTCAGTGGGGGAGAGTCACAATGCAGGACTACGAACTCTATTACTGGGGCCTGCCCTTTCGCGGTAATTTTATTCAACTTTTTCTGGAGGAGGTTGGGGCGGATTACCGCAAGCTGGATGCCAGCGAGGTCTACCCTGATAAAAACCTGAACATTCAGTACCCCGGGATGGCACCACCCTATCTTTACGACTGCAGGGCCCAGGTCTGGTTCGCCCAGATGCCGGCGATTCTCATGCATCTGGCGAAGGCCTACCATTTTCTTCCCGACGAGCCGGAGCAACACACCCTCGCTCTTAAGGTGATTCTGGACTGCAATGATATTCTCATGGAAATCACCAACAACAATGGCACAGTGATGTGGGATCAGGATTCATGGGCCGAATTCCGGACCCATCGCCTGGCCGACTGGATGGCCATTTTCGAAAAGACCGGCCAGGCGCACCTCCTCAAGCCGAACGCGGGCTATCTGCTGGGCTCCAGGCTCTCGGTGGCCGATATCGCAACTGCTGCATTGTTTGGCACCCTCGTCCACAGCTTTCCGGAACTCGCCGCAGATCTGGAACACAACGCCCCCCGCGTGGCGGGTCTCTGCCAGCGAGTGGAAGACCGTCCGTCGATAAGGCCTTTTCTCGAGGATCAGCGAAAGGAGTTGGGTAAGGCCTATTGTGGTGGTCAGATTGAGCGGTCCCTGCGGGACGTCATACGGTAGCGTGGAAACCCTGTTTGGCCAGTTGTAACCAGGCGACTACTGACGCCGGCCCGGTATAACCCTCTGCAGGGGGAAGTGCATTGAATCAGAAAGGGTTACAAAGTGCCTGGAACGACGCCAAGGGGTTTGGTTTCATTACTCCGGGAGTCCGAGTGGCCGCTGTATATTCAGCGTGGAGAACGATTAAACAGCGTCGTTGATTCAAGCCGCTGACCATTAAGGGATCTATCCCGCCTCCAGTCCATAGCTGCGCGTGCTGAGCGGCGTTATGATTACTGTTGATAATTGAAGAGGAAGACATTGCAGCGATGCGAGATAAAGACCTTGCCAAAGAAACGGTGAAATGGCTTGCAATAGTTGGAGCCGTGCTACTTGCGGCAGTTTACTTGTTTTGGCTTATTTGGGGGTTCAGTTATGACGCCCGGTTTATCGACATAATGTATGAACATCTCGCCGCGGCTGTTGGCGTTCCCGGTTCAATAATTGTAGCGTTTGTAATCGTTAGTATTTTAGAGAATGTTTCAGGCCCAATTAAATTCGAAGGTTTAGGCTTTAAATTCGAAGGGGCATCAGGGCCAATAGTTATGTGGGTAATTGTGTTTTTGTCTTTAATTGGAGGTATTAGATTACTTTGGTAGTTGCTCATAACAAGCGCATGCAGAAGGACAGCCAGCCGGCTACGCCGTCTGTCTGCCGCTGATGCGAGGCGTCAATCGTCCTACTCGAATGTCCGCTTTGCGACCCGCGCCGCCGTCCTCCTATGCTGTAATCATAGGCTAGGCGTGTCCACGAGAGTGGGGAACGTCCGATGGAAATGGCGTCGAAGATCGGGGCTTCAGCGATGATGAACTACACTTTCTAGAGAGAATCAGGTCCTCCTTCAGCAGATCGTAAGGGTATGGCCTGCGCCACCGCATGCCTTGTCCGCTTCAGAAGATAGTCCTGGTTCAGCCTCCGCTTGGCCGTCAGTGTTAAGGGAAACGAGCATGGAACCGGACTTCATCGCACTCTACCGTAAGATGTTGACCTGCCGGCGGGTGGAAGAGGCCATCGCCGACCTTTGGCATGATGGCCGTATCTCTGGTGAAATGCATCTTGGCATCGGCGAGGAAGGTATCAACGCCGGTGTGCTCGACCACCTTGAAGACGGCGACGCCGTTGCTCTCGACCATCGCGGCACAGCGGGAATGGTGTTGCGGGGCGTTGATTTGACCGCCATCCTCAAGGAATGCCTGGGCGCTGCCGATGGTCTTTGCCGTGGGATGGGGGGGCATATGCATCTTTATTCCAAGGCCCACCTGGCCGCCTCATCCGGTATCGTGGGAGCCTCCGGCCCCGCCAGTTGCGGTTTTGCCCTGGCGGCCCAGCAGCTTCGGCCCGGAAAGTTGGCGGTGGCGTTTTTTGGCGAAGCGGCAATGAACCAGGGCATGTTGCTGGAGTCGTTGAATCTCGCTGCCGCCTGGGAACTCCCCGTGCTGTTCGTCTGCCGTGACAACGGTATGGCTATCACTACGCCATCCGCCTCCGTCACGGGAGGCAGCCTTGAGGAGAGGGCACGGGGATTTGGACTCCCGTGGGCGACGGTGGATGGTGCGGATGTGCAGTCGGTCTGGTTGGCTGCGGCGGATCTCATTGATCGGGCCCGTGGTGGGCGTGGCCCAGGATTCTTGCGGGCAACCTGCGTTCGGCCGGAGGGGCACTTCCTGGGCGATCCGCTGATTCGTATTGCACGTCGCCCCGTTGCCGAACTTCGGCCACGGATTGGTCCGCTGGCTTCGGCGGCGACCAGCGGCCAGGGCTCATCGATAGCGCAGCGCGCGGCCAGTTTTGGCAGGCTGGCGTCCATGTTCCGCCGCGTTGCACGCTCTCAACTGGGAACCGCCCGGGATCCGGTACTTCAGCTCCGTAAACGTCTCGCTATCCCGTCTGCTACGTTGGAATCCCTGGAGCAGGAGGTGAACCGCTTGGTTTCTGGAGCGGTCGAGGAAGCACTGAACGCCTTGGGGGCAGCGAACGAGGAGGGCGGGGTATGAGGCGGATGACCTATGCGCAAGCCATCGAAGACGCGCTGGCCCAGGCGATGGCCGCCGATGAACGGGTGGTGGTGTTTGGTGAGGACGTGCACGCGCTTCGAATGAACCTCTACGCTCGGTTTGGCGAACGCCGTGTGCGCCCCACCCCAATCAGCGAGTCGGCGTTTTTGGGGGCGGGGGTGGCAGCGGCGATGGCGGGTCTGCGACCGGTGGTCGAGTTGATCATGATCGATTTCCTCGCGGTAGCGACGGATGCCATCATCAATCACGCGGCCAAGATCGACGCCTTCTCGGGCGGTCAGTGGCAGGTACCGTTGGTCGTCCGAGCCGGTTGTGGCGGTGGTTACGGCGATGGAGGTCAGCATTCCCAAGCGCTGTGGGGGTGGTTGGCCCACATTCCTGGACTCAAGGTGGTTGTGCCGTCAACACCGGCGGATGCGGGTGGGTTGCTTATGGCTGCACTCGCCGACGAAGGCCCCGTCATTTTTCTTGAGCATCAGTTGCTGGCTGAGGACTGGCTTGAATACCTGGGCTCCGGTGGGCGCACCACGGTTTCCTATGATATCCCCGCCGAGGGGCGTGAGGGGGAGGTGCCCGACCACTGGGACGCGATAGAGATCGGCCAAGTGGCCTTCCGTCGCACCGGCACCGACCTGACAATTGCGGGCGTCGGTGTGGGGATTCATCGGGCCGCTGCGGCTGCTGAGTCGCTCGCGACTAACGGTATCTCCGCCAGTGTGCTTGACCTGCGCACCGTGGCCCCCCTCAACCGTGAAGCGCTGGTCAATGACGTCCGGCGCACGGGACGCCTGCTTGTGGTGGATGAGGACTATTGCCACTTTGGCTTGACCGGCGAGCTTGCCGCCGCGCTCCTGGAAGCCGGGTTGGCTCCGCAATATGCGCGGGTTGCGGTAAACGAAACGATTCCCTTTGCTCCGGCACGGGAACGGGCGGCTCTGCCCAATGTCGAGCGAATTGTCGAGGCGGCTCGACGGCTGGTGGCTCGGTAAATCGGTGCTGCACGCAGTCAAGTCGAACCGCCGACGACAGCATAAGCGGGAGTGAAACGGGGGCAGGATCATCCCTCCGCATCGTTATCGGCGCTCGGGTTTAGGTTTGGACCGTGGGGTTAAGCTGTGCACGCAAGACTACCGAAACTCCATAGGAAAACCCAAGTCTCTAAACCTGAATGTCCGCTTTGCGACCTCCCGCATCCCAGGCAATACCTAAACAAAAGCGAACATTCACACTCTCTTCCGCTGTTCCCGGGAATGAATGGGACAGCCTAAGGCTGCCCCGCGGATAGATGCCCCTAGCCCTGGGGCGTGTACCAGATCGGCGACGTGTAAACCCGCTCCTGCTGTGTTTTACGCTTACCTTCAGGGATTTCCACACCGAAAAAGGCACTGTCGTATGTCAGCCAGCTTGGTGTCGGAATCTCAAGAACGCGGATGTAATAGAACGCTCGCTGAGAGGCATCGAAGTCCGGGTCTTTCCAGAAGGCTTGCAGGAACGGATCTCCGATGGAGTTGCTGTATTCCGCCGTTTCAACGTCGACCGTGTTGCCGACAGGAGGAAGCTTGCCATCGGCTCCCGGCTGTCGGTCGTCGGACCAAGCGACATCGTAGACTTTCTCCTGTGGCTCTCCCTCTTCCGTTGTCCATCCCTTGATGATTTGAACGCGATCGAGGTTTGCCCCGTCAGGGTCGCGTAGGGCTCGAACCAGCAATGTTGGTGCGCCACCATCAGGCGCTGCGGTAAGGTCGCCCCCCATAGGCACACCGTTATCATACCCATAGGCTGCAAAATTCGAGCGCTGAAGGTCGCTCTCCTCAAAGCCCCAGCCTGCAAAGACTCTTACCCGCATCCGCGTGCCTGTTGTCGCAAAGGTCTCTTTGCGTTTCATGGCGTCCCAAATTGCTTCACGTGTGTTTTCACGGGCCCAAACGGCAGCGAGTCCGGCAGCAAGGGTGTCGCTAGCGATCTGATCATCAGAGGGGTCATCAGGCGTAAAACGTCCGGTAATTTGCTCTTCAAAACGGACGGGGTCCGACGTTGGCTCGACAAATGTTACCTTGCCAAAGAAGTTGTTTTCCTGAGCGGTAGAGAGGCCCGTGTGTGCGTCGGTTGATCCAACAACGCCCATCTTGAAGGGATTTACGCCCAGTTCGGCCTCGTAGGTCAGGCCACGCTTCCAGGCAGACCGCGCATACTCTCGAGGCAGCATGTCTGGTGTCTTGGGCTCTTCCCCGAAACTTCCCGTGTCCCAGGTGTAGTAGTCCGCGAATTCGTCATTGGGCGAAAGCATCGGGTGCGCCTCACCATCGCCCTTGATCTGCGTAACTTCGTAGATAGGCTCCCACTTCTGGCGGCGTTCGGCGTAATCAGCAGTCAGGGGCTTCCCGGACAGCGTGACATCATCAAACATGAGTCCGTTCGACAGATTCCCGTTGTGGGGGATGGCCAGTAAGCGGCCTCCTGTTTTCGCTTCGTAGTCTGCCATCCACTGCCAGAGGTCTTCGGGGTCGTCACTATCATAGGTTGAGAAAGGCACGATCTGGTCGGCAAGCTCCTTCCCATCCCGGAAGATCACATTCCGGTGCAGGTTGTTGCCGTTTGGGCCGGACGTCCATTCGTAGCCGATGAACGCGGTGAAGCTACCGGGCAGGTTGTGGCGTTCAGCGGCTTCGGTGAGGCGTTGCCACATCGTCTCGTCGAGACCACTGCCCTTCATCGGGTCGGAGCCTCCCTTCTTGTTGACTGCACCGAACCACTGAACATAGGTCTTATCGCGCGCGTCGATGGTCCTGGGCGCGTAGGTTTCAGCCAGGGTTCGCCCCCATTCATTTGAGTCGAGGACCGGGTTCTCTTCTTCAAGGGCAATGGCGATCCCGAGATTTTCTGAATGATCGGCGACAACCAGGAAATCGAGTGGCCGCTGAAGTCGGGCAGGAAGTCCCTGCGATGAAATGACCTCCTCCCCTTTGGCAAAACGGTAGGCGTCATCGGGCGTGGTTGTTGCCATTGCGAGACCCGCATCGGCTGAAAACGCCGTGTGAAGATGGGTGTCGCCGAAGAAAACCTGATTGGGAAAGTCCTCTTTCAGGTACGGTGAATACTCAACGTCGCCTGAGCCCAATGAATGCGGGATGTGCAGTTCCTGAGCGAATACGGGTGTAGCTGCAAGTAGTGCTGCGCCGAAGGAAGTTGAAGCGAGTAGAACCGATAACATTCCATGGGTTCGGTTGATGTCGGATGGCATGGTTGACCCCTCCCTGAGGTGACCAGATTCGTCGTTGTGAGGTTACTGCCGTTAATCGAAGATTAGTCAGTCCACCCGGAATGTCCAAAGAGTCGATAACAGGCGGATAATCGGCGGAGCCCATGCCCTTGAGTGTCCGCTTTGCGACCAAGGCTACTCACAGACCTCAGGTAAACAAAAGCGAACGTTCGAGTCAGGGCTTTTCTCCAGATCCTCCAGGCCAATCACAGCCATTTCATCCAGTATGATTGGCGGAGCAAATTGCAGACGCTGAATGATTACATGGTAGAGATGTCCGTGCTCGGCTAAGCTATTGTTTTATCGATTTATGTGCAGCGTGATCAATAGCTCAAAGTCAGTATACGCAGTTCAATTTCTGCCATGATAAAGCGCATTGTCTAATTACTTTTAGGAATATATATGTGGGTCTCCAGTAGAATTCGTTGTGATTCTCATGTGATGACATCGGAATCTTTTCACTTGTTCCAACGTGAGGATTCAAATATTCGGATTCATGAGGTTCGCGAGCATGATCTTGTCTTATCGGTTCGGCCGATGGACGAGCATGCGTCGGAAACTGAGCGAGTTCATGACTGCAATCGTGTAATCAATGCAATGCTTATCGCTCTCAACGCAGGGTGTCTCGGTACTTTCACGCTCGATGAAGACCCATGGGCCCATCCAATCCTAACTGTAGCCGACGACTTGGAAGGTAGGAACTCTCGAAAAGCAGCGCTAGTCGTAGAACCAAAGACTGCCTATCCAGATCGTCAGCAACTTACTGACCGCGATGTCGAGAATTCTGTTTTGATATTCGGCATTGTTGCTCGCGAGCGCACTTCGGTTCTTACCGGGGAATATATCAGAGGCCTTCTACTCATGCGTATGAACGTGCTTGAGTTGAATTTCCGTAGAGAGTCATTTCTTTGCTTTTACCGGGCCTTAGAACACTTTGCGGCTAATCGTATTCTCAAGGTTCGCAAACTCTCCAACGAACTCCGTGATTTACAACGGGCGTTGCGAACTTTGACCAACGATAAAGAGCTTATAGAGGAATTGAGAACGGTCTATAAAATCCGGTCGAGCCAGGTAGCACACTCACAGAATAACCAAGTCGAAATCTCACAAGATGATCTTTTAAAAACAAAAGTTTTTCTCGACTTTATCATGCATAAAACATTCAGGGCTGAAGCTGATGCTGCCATGTTGGCGCGCCGTGAGGCAGCGTCACGAGGAGCGTGAGATTCCTAACCATCACAGTCAGGGCGAGGGCCGCTTCATTGCGGCTTCACCCTCATTCCTAAGCCGCGAGTGCGGTGGGTTTTAAATCAAGTACGGATACGCTTCATATGTATTTTTTTGTGGATGAAAGCGGACATACAGGAACGAACCTGTTTGATGAGAATCAACCGATTCTCAATTATGGTGTGCTGAGTGCTAAAACGAACTTGGACGTTTTGGCTGCTCCCAAGGTAAGAGCGGCCCGCAAGAAACTTGGTGTTAAGCGCTTGCATGCGAATGAGATCGGTTTTGGTGGCTTGGTTCAAATTGTTGATGAGTTAGCCGAAATTCAAAAGAAATATAGCCCCAGATTCGATTTATATAGGGTAGCGAAACCTGACCACGCCATTATTTGCTTCTTCGATCAGGTCTTTGATCAGGGAATGAATCCTGCTGTTGGCTGGATTGGCTACTGGACACCAATGAGGTATGTGTACCTTGGCAAACTAGCCTTTCTATTTGATGATGATCTTGCACGTCGAGCCTGGGAAGCAAGGATACAGCTCAACGATGCAAAAGCTGAGTCTGAGCTAAAATCGATATGCGGGGAGCTATTAGGACGTGTGCATGTTTTGCCTGACGAAAGGTCACGCCAGGTCATAGGCGATGCGTTACGGTGGGCAAAGGATCATCCAGAAAAGATTCATTACAACTGCAAAACAAAGAAAGAAGTTTTAACGATTACACCGAACATCATTGGATTTCAGTTTGTAATGCATGGAATTGCTGGTAGAACCAAGAATCCAGACCATGCCAAGAGAATTGTGGTAGATCGGCAGTCTCAGTTCAATAAAGCGCAGAAAGCGTTGGCTGAGTTTTATGATGGAGCAAGAGATGTACCTTGGCTAGTCGGTCCTGGCTTACCGGAGATGGATCTTTCAAATATTCCGAGAGCTCCTCTCAGTTTTGTGGCCGGCACCGATAGTGTTGGCTTAGAGCTGGTCGATGTATATCTATGGTTGTTCAAACAAATTATGGATGAGAAACGGTTGCCGCCAGAATTATATCCAATTGTTAATCCTCAATTGAGGCGCGGAATAACCGATGAGATTTCGATAAACGCGCTTAATTCTAAGTGGTCAAAAATCATTCAGGAGCTGCCTGAGCCAACGGAAGAACAGCTTGCGAAAGCAAAGGAAATGACCGACTTGGATGAGGCCCGTCGCCAAAACGCTATCCGAAAATAGTTTTAACCAGTGGCCGTTGTCAGGGAGCCGCTTAGAGCTGGCGTTCCAATACCACCAATAAAAGCGCGATGCGCTTTTTTGATTCAGTGCGGAGTATCGAATGAATATCGGGCTTTTCGAAAACCTTATCTATGAGGAAGAGAGCACGACGCTGGACTTTAAGAAACAGCAATACCGTTTTTCGAAAGAAAGCGAAGATGTGAAGTCGGAGCTCTTAAAGGACATCTTGGGATTCGCAAACGCTTGGCGTCGATCTGATGCCTTTATCCTAATCGGCGTAAAGGAAGTTCGTGGAGGTCGGGGTGAAGTCGTTGGCCTAGAACACTCAGAGCATCTGGATGACCATGTACTACAACAATTTGTGAACAATCGGACAAACCGACCAATCCGCTTTCACTATGAAGCCTTTGAGTTTGAGGGCAAGCAAGTAGGAATAATAAAAATAGAGCAGCAAGACCGCCCCATTTATCTGAAGCGAGATTATGGCAAGCTATCGAAAGAAACGGTTTATGTCCGGCGAGGAAGCTCGACAGATCCGACTAAACCCGCATCGATAGATGAGATAGCCAAAATGGGTGGGGTATCGCATGAGCCATCTTGCGATTTGGTTGTTGAACTTGCTGATCCGGAAAAGGAAGAGTCGCTTGGAGCAAGGATTGATTGGGAGGCAGAAAACTGCTCGGTTCCCGAACAAAGTGAAATTCCGAACTTTCGGCCACCAGAGCCCGGCGATACTTTTGGACTGGGGGCCTCCTTCGTTTCTAGTATTAATAGCTTCGACGTTAACACTAGCTATTATCGGGAATTAGCTAACTTCGAGTTTATGCATCGTTTGTTCCGACCCATTCGATTCATGATAAAGAACAAAGGTGAAGTTGCTGCTCGTAATGTTCAGGTCGATTTTAAGGTAATAGGCGACTTTGAAGTAGCCATAGTCGACGATTCTGATTTACCGTCGCGCCCGCATAAGAAACAAAACCCTTTTTTGATGCATGGTCCACAGGCACTCCCGACCATCAACTCTAAGATCCCGGGCTCCGTTACGATTGAAAACTCTTGTGTCGAGGTTGATTGTGGTGACCTGCAGCCCGGACGTAAGGTCTGGTCGGAAATTGTCTACTTCGGCTCTAGAAGTAGCCAAGTAATTAAATTAAAAGGCACTATTTTCGCCGACAACTTACCGAAGCCCAAAGAGATTGAGATAGCAATTGATATGACGGTCGTCGAAACTACTCTCAGCATAACTGAGTTGTTGTCACTGTGACGCGGTATCTTGCGGGATCGCCATCTTTTGCTATCGAACAAGTCGCCGTTGTCGGACAATTTTTCACAGCTTCGCCGTGCCAAAAGCTCTGCAAAGCTCAACGTTATCGAACCATATAAATGTTCGCTTTGCGACCCTCGCAGCCTTCCCTCGATCTTAAACAAGAGTGAACATTCGAGTCAGGCCTTTCCTTCAGATCCTACGAGCTAATCCCAGCCATTTCATCCAGTATGATTGCGAGAGCAACTTTTAGACGCTGAATGATTACATGGCAGAGTTGGCCATGCTCGGCTAAGCTATTGTTTTATAAATTTATGTGCAGCGCGATCGATGGTTCAAAGTCAGTAAAATGACGCAGTCAAATTTCTGCAATGATGAAGCGCGCTGCCTAATTGCTGTTAGGCAGGAGGTAACGTGGTCAAACCACATGATGAAAAGGAAGTGACTGACGAATGTGTCGTACATGATCATCCTGTTCCTCCGGAAGAGCTCGCCAGATACAGCATCGATCGAGATCCTTATTCTGAGGCTGACATTGCGAGCTATGTTGAGGGTCAGGCTCGTGACGAAGAGGTTCAACACGTTGAGCGTATCAAGACCGAGGTTGTGTTAGGCGATACCTACGAAATGTGGGATGTAACTACCGATAGTAACCGTTGGTGGGTCATAACGAATCTCACCAACCTCTATTCCCAAAAGCATTTTCCAAGCCTCGACTACACTTTGTCTTTCCATATTGGGCTTATGATGCGCCTCAGAAGCCGGTCGGATAATGTCGATGCAGGAGAGCCAAGCCCATTCGATGAAGTGATTCGCCGCGAGGAGCAGGCATCCGACAGGCATGATAGCGCTGTTGAGGCCGAGGATTACCAAACCGTCGGAATGCTGCTAAGGGAAGCTCTAATTTCGCTGATTGGTGCCCTAAGACGGAGAACTGAAATACCAGAGGGTATAGAACAACCGCAAGATGCCAATTTTATCGATTGGTCAATTGTTCTGATGAACCAGTTGTGCCCTGGGAGTAGCAATAAGACTCTGAGGCAACACTTGAAGAGTGTCGCAAAAGAGTCTTGGCAGTTGGTGAACTGGCTTACTCACTCAAGGAGCGCCAATCAGACAGCGTCTTCTATAGCAATTCATTCTTGCCAAACGGTGATTGGCCATTTTATCCAGATTCTGGAAAGGAGCCGATTTGACAAGAATGAAGAGTGCCCGGTTTGTAAGTCACGGAACATCAGAACGCACTTTGATCTGTCCATAGGTGACGACGGTGAATACTTTTCAAGTTGTGGTGTTTGTGACTGGACTGATCACCCGGATGCAGCGGGCGAATGAGCGGCTGGTTGGGATTTATGCCTAACCAATGGCTGTTGTCGGACTCACCTCCGCTGGCGCTTCGGTGCGCCGCAGAGCCAAGGCGTTAGGCGTCTTCGCCAAGGAGTAATAAAATGCAGAGATTACAGATCATATCGGTATTCGCGTTCGTGATTTTCTACTCGCTTAACTTGAGTGCGCAGGGTTACCAAGGCAAGTATTGCGAACTAGATGGCGCTTCCACCGAAAGTGGGCAAGACGTCGATGGCGAATGCTATATGTATAGCGATCAATACGGTGAGCTCGATGGAGCTGAGACAGGAGACGGGGAATCAGTTTCCGGTGAGTGCTACCGTTATTCCGAGCGTTACGCCGAGTTAGAAAGTGCGGAAACAGAGAGCGGGGAATCTGTTTCCGGCGAGTGCTACTTCTACAATCTATAGCTCGATTTCGCCCAATGCACCCGATCGCTCCTAACAAGGCCAGTCACGCGACGCCCACTGCATTGCGGCTTCGCCTCCATTCCGAAGGCGCGCATGCTGGCTGGCGTTGGGCGTCATTGAAAGCAAAGGTATAGGCCTGTGACAAAGAAGTTTTCCGAGCGAATAGGCATTGTCGAACCAGTTCACAACATCCAGACAGAGGGCATGTCTGATGAGCTTCGGAACTCTTTGTGGAACTTCGTCCATTCTCAATTCCATTCGCTGCGTCATGATCATTGGATCCGCGTCTCAAAATTTGTTGCGCAGTTCTTTCGGAAGGTTCCTGTAGATGAGCTTCCGTTCCGAGATTATGAATGTCGGAAATGGATCAAAGCCTATTTCTATGGTCTCGAATGGTATGAGGTCTACGATCTCATTGAATTTTTGGTCGCCAACAATCAGATGATTATCGACTATCAGGGGCGCGATCAGGAGCGTATCGAGAAGGGTTATAATGAAATCTTTGTGTCGGAGTTGTCTGGTTATCGCTTCGTAGCTGGCGTTTTGGCACCAATTTCTAATCCGGCTGAAACTGGAGCCATTTCAGATGCATTGGAAGCAAGCTCAAGCAAAGGGCTGTCGGGCGCTAGGTCGCACATCCATACGGCGCTCACATTGCTTGGGCGAAAGCCAAACCCCGAGTATCGAAATTCTATTAAGGAATCTATCAGCGCCGTCGAGTCAGTCGTTAAACAGATTTCCGGTTCGGATGCTCAGGGACTAGCTGGCGCGTTGGCAGAACTAGAAAAGTCGGTGCCGATACACGGCGCCATGAAGCAAGGATTCATCAGATTGTATGGATATACGAGCGATTCGGATGGGATTCGGCATGCAATCCTTGAGGAGCCTAACGTCGGCTTTGACGAAGCTAAATACATGCTGGTTTCTTGCTCAGCATTCGTCAATTACCTGATTGCCAAATCGGACGCTGCTGGCTTGCTGGGACGGGCATTGGAATGACTCCCAACAAGTTGCTGCACGCGGAAAAATTACTCGCTGCGCTCCTAATTTTCCGGTGAGCAAAGCGTCAGGCTCAAATAAAACTTTATGAAAGATATCAAACTCCCTTTGACCCAGACCGTCTCTATAACAATCGATACTCAAAATCTTGACTATAGCAATGCGGTCGAGAACGAAGACGGCCTTCTCGTGGTTCCGCTTGGCACTGCGATGAACAGCGAAATTTCCGAGAGCATGGAAAAAGCTAGAGCCAATGGCGGAAAAGTGCTTTATGCAACCACCTCTATTGAACAACAGCTAGAAGGGCTTTTACTAAGATACTTCATGGGGCCTTTCGTCAAACACGATCATCGTAGAGATGTTTTTGAAAGAGAAATACTGCAGTCATCTGCTCTCTCATTCAGTTCAAAAAAAGAACTTATTTCAAAAGTCGTCAACCATGAGGACTTGTTGAAAGGTAAGAAGAAAAACAGATTGCAGAGTGCGCTCAAAAGCATCATGGGGTGGCGAAACGCCTTCGCGCACGGAAAAGTCCAGCACGACAATAGAAAAGGCTGTTTTGTTAAATATTACTCCGGCGGAAGTAAAGAGCTGAATCTTACTGACGAGTTTTGGACTGAGCTTGAGTCTGTTTTCAAGGATTGCTCAGAGCTTGTCAACGAGGCATCGGAGAATCTTGAAACTAAAGAGCCCAACCAGTGAATGAAGCCAACCAATTCTCTGCTGGTGCTCCAAATTGGCGGCTTATTCAGGGCGTGAGCGGGATTATGGATACAGAGTTGAGTTCAGAAGAAGAGCGCCTGGTCTTTGTTATTCGCGCTACAAATGTTGTCGAAACTATCATGAAACGTGTCATCTCGGCGTTCATCGAAGCGCCAGATCACCGACTTGAATTCGTCAACTCATACCTGTTGAATAACTCAACAATGTCTTTCGGTGCAAAGGTTAAGCTCATCCTGGCGATCGCTAAGGAGCTCTCGCTGAAAGTCGATAAAAACGCGTTCCATGTTTTACTGAGTCGGCGCAACGCCTTTGCCCATCAAGATCATTTGGACTCAGTCAGGCTGATGCCTCAGCCGGATGGTACGGCAAACGTTTCATTTGTTGTTGAATCCATCAAGAGCTCCGGGACATTAGAGGCGATCACTCAAGAACAGGCATTTTCTGAGTTTATGCGGGCACAAGCCGTAGTTGAGTCTGATCTCAATAAGTTGATTGCGAGCCTGGAGATATAAACCACTAACCTTGTGATCAATGGAACGCCATTTGCGCTGGGCTACGTTGCCGCCCATCACCACCGTCGTTATTGCACCAGTTGAACGTTCGCTTTGCGACCCAAGCGGCCAATTTATGGCGTCAATCTCCGGCCAAATTATGGTCCCAATACCAACCTCGGACAGGTCACCGTGAATCAGCCAGGCGTCTTCCTGCTCCTTCTGCCCATAGCGCATAGCTGACAGGAAAACCCTTTGAACCATCATTCCGATGGCTGTTCGTCCTGTTTTCTGACGGGCGCTGCGCTAGCGAACCACAAAGACCGACACATCGCTGTGCTTGACGATGATGGAGCCATTGGAGTGGATAATGTGCAGCTTGTCCCCGATGCCGGGCGCATGGGAGGCCATTACGACAAGGTCTGCGCCTGTGTCTTTGATGGCTTCCAGCAAACGGTCATCCAGCTCAACGGCGGTGTCAGCCGTGGGCATCACTTTGCTTTCCGTCTTGATGCCATGGGTCTGGCCCTGCTCGTTTGCAAAGTCAGCAAGCTTGGACGCCAGTTCTTTCGGGTTGTGCGCCGCCGCAGAGGGCGTGCTGTTGGTCACTGCGACGTAGCAGATACTGGCACCATAGTGCTTGCCAATATCGATGGCGGTATCCAGTGCTTTGGAAAGTTTGTCCATGTGTGTCATGTCTACGGGTACTAGAATCTTGCGGTACATAATGGTGCTCCTTTTACCAATTCATGCATCCGATACCAATTCATGCATCCGATTTCAGGCCCCTAATCTCAGGCTTCTATACTTCAAGCTTGGCAGTTTTTTGGAATACTTCCAAAAATCGGTGGCGTTTTGATGTCTTTTCCAAATTAAAACACTTTTTTGCGGCGAAGAAAGGTGCAATGGTTGTGTGACTGTAGCCTGACGTCTGAAAACAACAGAAATGGACCTGGAGTCCTCTATGAAAACCGCCCAACGCCGAGGCAGTTCTCTTTCCAGCCCTGATTTTGCGCGCCTGCAGGGTGTCTGGCGTTCCCAGGGTTACGGCAATGTGTTGCTGATCGAGGAAGATTGGTACACCCTTTTTGAAGAAACCAGCATCAGCTGCCTGAAGATTGATGAGGGCAGTATTGAAGAACTTGGCCACTATTACGAAGATTTGGCGGTATCCCCTAGTGGCCAGGCGTTCAGTGCCCATCGGGTAACTGGAGTAGCACGCATCAGCTTCCGTCGCCTGAAAGGATTGCCCGCCAGTGTCACTGAAAGTCACAGGCACGAGGCAAAGGATCCGCAATACAACTTTGACGTTTTCTGGCGAACCTTTCACGAGCAATACGCCCTGTTTGAACTCAAGGGTGTGGCCTGGGACCGGGCGCATCATGACTATCTTCCCCAGATTAACGCGAACACATCACAGGAAACGCTCTTTGCCATCATGGCTGCGATGCTACGGCCCCTGAAGGATGGCCATATTCGTCTGCATTCACCCTGGGGTCATTACAGGGCAGGTGCCCAGCCGGCGCTCTTCAGTCGGCTGACACGGGAACTTGAAGACGCCAATGATGACCGGGAACTCACCAGCTACCTGGGCGATCTCAAAGAGTCGGCGCGTGACGTGATCCATGAGGATTATCTCGCAAGCGCCGTTAGCCATGGCGGCAACCGGCTGGTGGAGTGGGGATGCCTTAATGACCTCATCGGTTACCTGAACATTCGGGCCATGGCCGGGCAAAGCGGCAAGTCAGGCAAACCGGCTGCGGATCTCAGTGCGGTCGATAGTGTGATGAAGAGGGTGCTGGCAGATGTTGGCGAGCTCCCCAATCTGGTGGTCGATCTTCGCAATAATGGTGGGGGGTACGATGGTGTCGCACTGCGCTTTTCAGCGTACCTGATGGATCGCAAACGGCTGGCTTTCACCAAGTCAGCCCGTCGTGGCAATGGATTCACCGGAAAGCAGTCTGTCCATATCACGCCTGTCAATGAGACTTACCAGGGCAACCTGTTTGTGCTGACCAGCGAGCTAACGGCAAGTGCCGCAGAAATCTTCGTGCTCTCATTGCTGCAGCATCCCCGTCTCACCCTTATTGGCGAGCCTACCCATGGCATCCTTTCCGACACGCTCGAGCGCCATCTGCCAAATGGCTGGCACCTGACCTTGTCCAATGAAATCTACCGGGCCTACGACGGTGAGATATACGAAGATGTCGGCATCCCGCCACACATCCGTCTCAAGTACCTTGGACGAAAAGGGCGCGAGGAAGGCAAAGACCCGATGCTGGAGCGGGTAGTTAAGCTGGTCGGCGGGAGAACTAAACAGAACACCCGCGCATAAAAGCTATTTAAATCAATAGTGACAGCTGGTCTTGGACATGGGTTTCCGCTTTACGAATTCCGTGGACACCCATTGGAGACGCCACGCATAATAGGCATTTAGGGGTGGGTGTCCACCTAGCGCGCTATTGATAAGCCCACCTGATCCATGCAAGAGCCCGAGGCATTGAGCTAGTCTTTTTTGATCCCTCTGCGAAGCGGGGAACCATAGGGGAGCGGCCCGTGAAGACGATCCTGAAAGGCTTCCATTCGGTTTGCGTCGCGTTGTTAGCCGCGTCCATTTTCTACCTTGGCTATGCCTTGCTCAAAACCGCTGCTCGGGTTGAGGTGATGGTGACGACGTCGGAGGGGATTGCTGAAAAACTCGGCCCAGTCGTTGACTTGAGCCCGGAGTTTCTTGATGAGTCCGAGCAACTCCGAGGCACGGCAACGGAGGTTGTTGCAGAGGTGGAAGCAGTTCGCTCCTTGGTCCCGCGAATACTGGACGAGTCTGCCGCCATCAGGCAAAGCATGCCAGCCATTCTTGAACAAACGGAGTTGATGAGGAAAGAGTCGGAGCAGATTCGAGCCGAGGTTGCGCTCTTTCGCGCACAGGTTCCGGGAATGCTCGCTGAACTGGAAGCGTACCGTGCACTGGTTCCTCAAGTACTGGATGAGAGTCAACGGATTCGCGAGACTATTCCCCCTACGCTTAATCGGGTCGAGCGAATTGTGCTGGAGGCCGATGAAATCGCCTCGGAGGCTGGAGAGAACGTTTTCACGGGGATGATTTCAGGCATCTTTAAAGCTCCGGTAAAACTGCTGGGAAATGTGACCGATTTTCTCTTGCCCTCGAACACCCAGCTGTCTGAGAGCGACATAGCAGAACTCAAAAAACGTATGCAAGATTTTTTGTCCATCGCCCAAATAGGCGATGTTCAGACCTTCGTGACTGAAGAGCCCACAATTTCGCTACAGTTCGAGCTACTTTCCCATATGCAGATTGACTCGATGGATTGTCGACTTGTGGCGCTCAGAAGCCGTAAGGCGAACAAACTGTTCAAGCAGACTGAGCTGCAAATATGTCTCGATGATGACGGCAATTGGTTCTTGCATGGCTCAGAAGAACGCTAGCGCGGAAACCGGGACAGGTTTATTTTCAAGCAGCGGGTACCGGTGCGGGTTGAGATTACATCGCCCAGGGAGCAGTGGCCGGAACTGGGGGATGCCTTCGGGGTGGAGGCACGCTTCAAGTAATGTACGTTCATCAGCCAAGAGGATAGACTCGCCTGAGAACTACGACGGGTCTAATCGATAGAGTGGGTTTCCTGCATGCGGTGTTATGGCGACGATGACGATACATAGGGAGGCCAGTCGAGTGCTCTTCGCCTGTGTATGCCTGATGGCGTTTGCTCCGGCCTGGGGGGAGGCGATCCGGGTAGCGGTTCCGCCTCTGGCGAACCTGCTGGAGCGGGACAACTCCGGGGTGTATCAGCGCCTGGTGGGGCGTGCGCTTGAACCACTGGATTACAGCGTTGAGCAGGTATTCTATCCGTACAGACGATCCTTCAAGGCGTTCGAGCAGGGGCGGGTAGACTGCATCTTCTCGCTCGGCGCTATTCTCAAAAAGCGCCTCGGGGCTGAACGCATTGTTCAGAGCTACCCCCTCGGAAAGTTTGTGTTCTACGTGTTCATGCCCTCCGGAGAGGCTCCCATAGAATCCGTGGATGAGCTGAATGACCGCGTTGTTGGCGGTATCATTGGGCACGAGGTCTATCTCAGACCGGTACTGGGAGAGAACCATGGGCTGGAGCAGGTAAGAAGCGAGAAGCAGGCCATCCGGATGCTGGAGCTGGGTCGTATTGATGCCTTCATTGCAGCAATGCCGGACATCCGCCCCTTCCTCGACCGGCTGAGCTACTCCCCCGAGCACCCGCTGCTGCAGAATTTCGATCGGCTAAACTGCCATAACACGGAACGCAATCGCGACTTTATCCGGGATCTGTCCGCAGAGCTCAAAAAGCTCAAGGAAGCGGGTGGGTACCGGGAAGAGGCCGGGGATCTCTATATGCCATTCTGACCGTTACGGGCCGTGCTGGACGAACTCCGCGACCTGGGTTTCGAGGTCAATGAAAATGAAGTGCTGACGGCACTGGTGAAAACGGGCAAGTATCAGGAATCGGATGGGGCCCGGGCTACGGAACGACGAAGTAAATCCCCATTTTTAACAGGACGCATTCAACTGGTCACGCCAATCTGTAATGAACCCAAAAAGGCACCCTTACCACCGAACAGAGGGTGCCCCAAACAGGTTTGATGTCATCAACTGGCTTGCTCTACTTTCACAATACATCCTGATGAAAACGCTCAGCGGTGAGAGAGTCTGGCAGAGTCGGCAAGTCGATTATTTTGGCGCAAGGGGATTGTCCTTTGCACTTGATATCTTCTTCTCCAACGCCCTCGGCGACGGCTGTTCCTGCGAACATTAGTGCCAAGACGGCTATCAATGATAAGTGTTTCATGATTGTGTACTCCTCTGCGTTGTTAACCATCTTGATCCACTACTACTTAATAAGAACCATGCTGTGCTGGTTCTCATAAATTGAGACATCCTCTGCAGGGGAAGGTTACAGACGTTTACAGATGTTTACAGACCTAGTTTTCATAACTGTTTTCAGATTATTTAGAAATATTCTAAAACTACAGGCACCGCCAAGCGTGACGGGTGACGGAATGCCGAGGGAGCACCGGGACCGATTTATTTCCCGGTCTTACTCGTAGACATCCCGCAAGGAAAGTAAGGTAAAGTCTGGTACAACGCCGAGCCCGGGTCGATCACTGAGCCACATTCGGCCGTCCGCCACTTCCGGGGCACCCGTGGCAAGCTGCACTGTGTTGTAGTTGTGCAAATCAGTGGTATTCAGCAAGGCTCTGGGGGATGTGCTGGCGGCGAGGTGTGCATAGGCAGCCGTCGCGATGCCACTGCCCCAAGCGTCTTCAATGGTCATGGGTATGCCGGCGTCTGCACACACATCCCGAATGATCCGGGACGGTGTCAGCCCACCGAACTTGCTGACTTTCAACGCAATGGCATCCATGGCATTGTCTCTTAGTCCACGCTGCAACTCGTTCAAAGTGTTAAAAGCTTCATCCAGTTTGACTGGATGCCTGGCGTGCCGCCTGACAGATAGGCACTCTTCGTAACTGCGACAGGGTTGCTCAAGGTAAATATCCACATCCTCGATGGCCCTTGAGAATCGCAGTGCCTGATCACGCCGCCAGGCGGCGTTAATATCGCCAACCCAGAGTTCATCAGGCTGCTTGAGCTTGCCAAGCCTGCGAACCAGATCGATGTCCTCTTCCACCTCATGGCCTAGTTTAATCTGAATGTGCCGAAAACCTTCGGCACGATAACGACGAAGAGACTCTTCCATTTCCCCTGGTTCGGCCAGTGGAACAATCCGGTGCAAGGGCATGGATGGCGACTGAAGCCCACCAAGCAGTGTGTAGACAGGAAGCCCACACGCCTTGCCCAGGAGATCCCAGCAGGCAATATCGATGGCCGCCTTGGCGACAGCCTGGCCGGTGAGCGCCTGATTCATGCGCTCCTGAATCACCGACACTTGCCGAGGGTCCTGGCCAAGTACCTCAGGTGCCAGTAGTGATAGACAGGAAGGTAGGCCCTCGGCAAAAGCCGCCATGTAGTTGGGACCGCAGGGGCACACCTCACCATAGCCCTCCAGTCCCGTGTCTGTTGAGAGGGCAACAACCGTCGTCTCGAATCCCTGATGGGAGCGGCCGCCAGCAAAGGCATAAGCTTTTCCGGTATATTCCAGATTCGCCGTGTATACCGCCATTCGCTCGATGCGCATACGCAACCCCGCCATAGGTGGAACCGTGATGAGAACAAATTTAGTTCACCGGTGTATGAATAGATAGCGGCGCCAAATCTGAGCTTGAGCACCGAAAACCGGGACAAATCTAGTATTTGGGTAACCTGGACCGCTTTTCCGGAGTCATTCCCTTTTCCCACTCCGCTTCTTTGCCCGGCGTTGGCAGAAACCGCCCAAATTCGATCATCTGAGTGGCGGGAATGTCCTGCAGATAGATCCAGACGTCCTCAGCTGTTATGCCCGCAATTCGGGCTATCTCTTCAAGCATCTGGCTCATCAGGGCCTGTTTGACTTCGGTGCTGCGGCCTTCCCGTACCAGGCCGTGCACATACACTTGAGGCGCGGTGTTCACGCTGCCACCTACAAAGTGCTCGCCCTCACTGGCAGCAAAAAACTAAACCTGGGCAAAAAATCGGGGCGCGCCGGTTTGCGTGTTATGGGCCGATGTTATGGCCTCCGCTATCTGTGATTTCTGCTGCTGCGACAGAGAAAGATTTGCGACCGTAACGGTATAAGTGGGCATGGGGAAGTCCTACCGGGAGTGACATGTATTTACCTGTTCTGGCCGACATTGAGAATCAGGTGGTCTTCTTTCACTATAGCAACACTTACCTGCATGGCCTTGTGCATAGGCTGGGTGGGTGTGATTGAGCGATTCGGAGGGCAGGAGTATGCAAATCGGAGTGATCGCAGACACCCACAGCAAAATGCGTCCCGAAGCCCTGGAGGTTTTGAAAGGCTCGGATTTGATCCTTCATGCCGGTGACGTGGGGCGGGACGAGGTTCTGGATGCGCTGGAGGCGATCGCCCCCTTGGTTGCGATCCGTGGCAATATCGACAAAACAGGCCGCGCAGCGACCCTTCCCGATGTTCAGGATCTGGAATTTCTCGGCCACGCTTTTTACATGCTCCACGACGTCAAAACCCTCGATATTGATCCGCATGGCCGTTACCGGGTGGTGATCGCCGGCCATTCCCATAAGCCCCGTAATGAGTGGATTGGCGATGTGCTTTATTTCAATCCAGGTGGCTCCGGGCCTCGGCGTTTTTCTCTGCCGATCACGGTGGGGCGGCTGCAGGTGAGTGAAGACGGTGTGGTTGGTGAGATTATCGAGCTGGCGGTTTGATCATTTGCCAACCTCATCAGGATGCACCCAGTTGTTATGACTATCCTGTTCCTGGCAGGATAAGCGGGACAGATTTTCCCCCTGTCGGCTTGAAAAAAGCCGGGGCTGTGTTATACCAAAATAACACAATCTGGGCAGTGACTCTGTAGCAACACGGAGCCGTGGTGGTGATTGTTTGGTTAATAAGGACATTCAACCAAATAAGGGTGCGCCCATGACCAGGCTTTCTTTCTCTTTCCTGAAGCAGTTTCGGAACAGTTGGGCGTGCCTCTCGCTCACCTCTGCGTTTTCTGTCCTGGTAGTCGGTCTGGTCCCCGGCGCAGCAGGCGCTGCGGAAACTGAAAGTGGCGGCCACCCAAAGCTGATTCTGCAAATCACCGTGGATGCACTGCGCGCCGATCTTCCCGAGCGTTACGCGTCAGTCCTGGGGGACGATGGCTTCAAGCGCCTCTGGAACAACGGAATCACCTATTCCAACGCCAACTATCGACACGCCAACACAGAGACTGTCGTTGGCCACACATCCCTGGCCACTGGCACAGTACCCGCACGCCACGGGATGATCGGAAATGTCTGGTTTGACCGTGAGTTGGGGCGTCTGATCTATAACATTGAAGATGCACGCTATCGGTTGCTGACCGTCGGTGCTGATGTCGATAAACAGACTGAAATCGATCCGACCCAGAAGGCAGCAAAGGTGGATGGCCGGTCACCAACCGCCATCCTCACGTCAACGTTCAGTGATGAATTGGCGATTCACTTCAATGGGCGGTCGAAGATCTTCGGCGTCTCCATGAAAGACCGGGGCGCAGTGACCCTGGCTGGGCAGACCGGGAAAGCCTTCTGGTTCTCCAAGGCCACCGGGGAGTTTGTTACCAGCACGTATTATTATGACGAGTACCCGCAATGGGTGACGGACTGGAACGCGGGCAAGCCCGCTGGCAAATACGCGGGCCAGGCCTGGGAGCTGCTCCTGAAGCCGGATGCTTACCAGTTTGGTGGGTCTGATGATCAGGATTTCGAAACCGATTTTCCGGGTTTCGGGCGTACCTTCCCCCATGCCTGGGGGGCGGCTGACGACAACTACATGACGACCCGCCTGACGCTCAGCCCGGCCGGTGACGAATTAACCCTGGATTTTGCAACCACGCTGCTTAAAGCCGAGGGGTTGGGGCAGGACGAGATTCCGGATTTCCTTGCGGTCAGCTTTTCCTCAACCGACTATGTCGGTCACGTTTTCGGCGCTTCCAGCCTGGAAACCGAGGACAATATGGCTCGCCTGGATCGTACCCTGGCTGACCTGCTCAATTTTGTTGATGAGCACGTGGGCCTTGAGAACACTTTGGTGGTGCTTTCGGCCGATCACGGACAGCCCGAAGTTCCTGGCCATCTCAATCAGCTTGGCGTGTCCACTGCCAACTATTTCGATGTCGAGGCGCTCGACAAGACGCCGGCCATTGAGGCCCTGAAGAAGGAGTTTGGCATTGGTGAGGAACTCATAGAGGCGTTCTTCCAACCCTACTTGTATCTCAACGATGAGATCATCGATGAAAAAGGTCTGAATAAAGCGGAGATCGAACAGACTCTTGCAGAGACGCTGATGCAGTTTGAGGGTGTCTCTGTGGCGATATCCAGCTCGGCCCTGCGCTCGGGTTCGTTCCCGACAGTGCCAGTCATTGATGCCGTCTTGAATAACTTCCATCCGAAACGGTCGGGCGACATCTACGTGGTCTTCAAGCCCAATGTTTTTATCAACGATTTTGATGGTCTGGAGGTGGCGTCGGTTCACGGTTCCCCGTGGCGTTATGACACCCATGTACCGGTGGTTTTTTCCGGATACGGCCTGAAGGCCCAAACCGTCAGTCGACCAATAGCGCCGTATGACATTGCCCCGACCCTGTCATCCCTGATCGGCTCAAAAGCGCCCTCCGGGGCCGTGGGTGAGCCGTTACCAGAAGTTCTGGGGCACTGACCTAAAGCCTTTCTCCAGCGGGAAAGCTTTTTTTTCGGCCCTGTACCACTGCAGGTGGCACCACACAGATCGACCATGTTCCGGGGTCGGAGTTACCCTGGCCCCGACGGTTAATCCAGAGGGACAGCTGTAATATCTCCGCCTCGGCCGATCCCGACGACAACTGGGAATGACACAAAGTGGAAACGCGTCGTGACATTGTCGTCATGCACGGCAAAGCCGAAGGTATAGGTGTTACCGCGCTTCAGGGTGATGTCGTCGTCATGGCCGGTGTCGAGCGGTCTGACCCAGGTCACAGTCCAGCTCTCATCTTCCCACTTGCCGGTAACCCTGGTGTTGTCCGCCGCCGACCCCCGGGCGTCTATGCGACTCAGCAGTCGGCCTGGAAGCACGTCGCCTTCTTTCCACCCGGCATCGGGGTCATAGGGGACCGAATTATCTTCGCGGATCAGGGCGGCAGGTTCCGGGCCAGTCTCTATATCCGACACGGTGAGGGATTTCCTGCCAACTTTCTTGGGATCGAACATGAATTTGGGGGTCATGGAGTCGCGATCGACGTTCCAGGAGAACGGGTTTTTCCCTTCGTCGAAAAGGCGGTATCCGAGTACAAAGCCGTCGTCTGCCATGTTGACCGGGTTGCTCCGGGCCGCACGCCACTGCATCAGATCCAGAAAAACGCCCTTTTCCTTGAGCTCCGCAAGAACGTCGGGGGATTCAACCTTGTCCCAGCTCGAGGATGTGTCGGTACGGGAGACGGGAAGGTACTTGCGCACGTCATTGCGGCCCAGGCCACCTTCGCCCAAATACGGGTGAGAGCGGACCGCTTCTGATGTAGGTTCGCCCGGCATGTCCCGCATGCCGGTGTGGCAACTGAGCCAGCACCCCTGCTCGGCAAAACGTTGTACATCGCCATCGTCGATCATGATCGCAAGTCGGTCTTCGTAGAGGGGCGGCTCCTCTCCCTGACGCACGCGCTTTGCCGATCGGGGGCCGCCGTAGAATGCCCATGCCTGCCTATCGTAGCGCATGTAGTTGTGCATCACTCCGGGCCGTTCCGCTTGGGTCTTCCAGCGGAACCGGAGATACAGGTTTTCCTCGTCGTGAGCAGCCTGGACAGCCAATTGTAGTGACCCTTTCTTGCCATCGATCGGATTGGGTTCCAGGTGGCCACCTGAGACAATATCGTTACCCATGTCTCGTTCCGAGTCACGGTGGCAGTCCGTGCAGGCGGCGCCGCGTTGCAACTTACGCGCACCGGGATGTTCCCGGCTATGTAACCACTGCAAGCTCGATTGTCCGGGATAGAACAGGGTAACTTCTTCAATCGGAACCGATGTCCAGTCGATTGGTGTTGTGGCGTCAGCCAGAGCGGAAACAGCAGTAAAGTTAGCGGCAAAGGCAACCACGGTGAGGTATCTCAGTGAAGTCTTCAACATGGTGCATCCTCGGCAGGGTAGGTGGGCTTCGACAGCGGGACTTTCAATCTGCCCTGAAAACGCTCGTCCATACTCAAAACATAGACTACGATGCCTGTTTGGGAAACCGGCCAAACTCGACTTTGTTCATGCTCCACGACGTCAAAACCTCTGCGCCCTCAACTAGCAGCAATGAGCTATCCTGAGTCTCTCGACCTTCAAGCATGCGAGCCAAACAATGATCGAAACTCCCCTGGAATTTACGAGCCATGGTACAACCTGTCGCGGTGTTCTTTACACGCCGAATGCCGACAGTGGAAGTTTGCCGTGTGTCGTGATGGCGCATGGTTTTGGGCTGACTCATGCCAGTGGTCTGGCTCCGTTTAAAGAAGCCTTCTGCAATGCGGGTTATGCGGTCTTTGCCTTTGACTACCGCCATTTCGGTGACAGTGATGGTCAGCCACGACAGACGCTGAGCCCTCGGAAGGAAGTGGCGGATTGGCTGGCGGCACTGAATTTTGCGCGGCAGCTGGATCGTATCGATGGGAGCCGCATTTGCCTGTGGGGCACATCGTTTTCGGGCGGGCTTGTGATTGCGGCCGCGGCAAAGGATGGAGGCGTACAATGCACCATCGCCCAATGCCCGATGGTTGATGGTTTGGCGTCTTTGCTGGGTGTTATCGGTTATGCCGGCCTCATGCAGGCGATGCGCCTGACCTGGCACGGAACGGTGGACTGGCTTCGTCGCGGGCTGGGGATGTCTCCCCGGTATATTGCATCGGCAGGCTACCCCGGCGAGTTGGGCATGATGACCGCTGAGGACTGCCAGCAGGGGTATGTTCCCTTGCTGGCCGATAATGCGTCGAATTATGTTGCAGCGGGCGTGAGTTATGCGATTCCCTTCTTCCGGCCCATCCGGTTGGCCAGCAAAGTCGCCTGCCCCGCACTGGTGTTGATTTGCGACCACGATACGGTCGCCCCGGCGAGTGCTGCGGCCAAAGCGGCCGAGAGACTGCCGAACGCGGAAGTGAAGCACTATCCGGTTGGTCATTTTGATGTTTATCGGGGCGAAGCTCTGGTTCAGTCAATCAAAGATCAGCTTGATTTCCTGGCCCGATCTGATTTCTAGGCTTTATTTATCCCCGCCTGTCACCTTGGCAACGTAAGCCGCCACAGCCTGGATCTGCTCCGGAGACAGGGATGCCTTGAACCCCGGCATAACTCCAACGCCGCTGGTAACAGCATTAATTACCATTTCCCGCGATGGTTTAAGTTCATCCAGGTTCGGGCCGATTTCGCCGGAAGACCCGGCGTCTGCAAGGGTATGACACACAGTGCAGGAAGGCTGTGCTTCTTGGGTGAATACCTGTTTTCCCTTTTCGGTGTCGCTGGCCTCGGCCAGAAGCGAGGTGCCAAGCAGGGGCGCAACAAATAGTACGGCAATCATTCTCATATCACGTCTCTCTGGGGCAGGCTGGGCGGGGGCGGCCCCGCCCCACACCTATCAACTGATCGCTACTGTGACCCCATGGTCTTTCCAGCCATTGTGGCCATAGCCACGCTCGTTATCGGTGCGGCCCTCCGGCTGGCTATTACCTTCGATGTCTGTTGCCCGGCTGACAATTCGATGTTCGCCGGGCGATAGGTCCGCTGCCAGGACAAAGGGGCGCCAGGCGTAGGGGCCAAGGTCCGGCCCCAGGAACCGTGCTTGCTTCCAGGTTTTACCGCCATCCACCGAAACCTCCACTTTTTCAAGCTGCACTGTGCCGCCCAAGGCAACGCCGTAGATCATGTTCCGGCCACTGCTTCCGGTTTCCAGAGGCGCAGTCACCCAGGATTTGACGTTCATCTCCCACATAGAGGGTTGGTCCGGGGCGCCTTTATCACCCACATCCCGGATGCGGTAACCCGAGGCCTGAATCTTGGCATCGGTCTCATTCTCCGTGAAGGCTATGTTCTTCACGTACTTGACGTTATTAACGCCATAGTAGCCGGGCACCACCATGCGCAGGGGGCCACCATGAGTATTGCTGAGAGGCTCGTCGTTCATCTCCCACGCCAGTAACGCCGTTTCCATTGCCCTGGTGGGTACCGAGCGCTCGACCACGATCGTTTTGGGATCAATCCCCTCCGGCAGGGATTCGCCACCCGTGCTGGTAATGTACTTCGCACCAGCGACGGCTCCGCCCAGGGCTTCCACAACATCTTTCAGGGGAACGCCTGTCCACATAACGCAACCGGCGGCACCAACAGACCATTGAGTACCACTCGCACCATGAGGAAAAAAGGCTCGACCGTTACCGGAGCACTGGAGCACGGAGGCAGTGGTTGTGACGCCCATCTTTTTCAATTCCCCGACGGTGAGGGTACGCGGATTTTGGACGCCTTCGATGTGAACTTCCCAGGCATCGGGATTTTCTGTTTCCGACTCCGGAATCGCAGGCAGGTTATTGCGAACAAAGAGGCGATCACTGGCGGTGATGACGCCGTTGCCGATTGCACCCCGTTTGGTCTCCATGGTGTTGGCGCTATGCAGAATCAGGGCATTGCGCTCTTTCCAGGCGGCGTAATCGGGCAATGTTTTGGGCTCCTCGCCTTTTGCGAGTGGTATAAAGCCTAGTAGGCTTACGGCGGCCATGGCCCCGGCGCTGCCAATCAAAAGGCTTCGGCGCGTTGGGTTCTCAAGACCAGGGTCATTTCGGCCGCGCTGAAGTGCTGCTTCCGTTTGCATGGTCCTTCTCCTTGCCTTCCTTGTTGTTAGTCGACGGTGTGACTTGCACTCGTAGAAGATTGCAGGTCCCAACTACATACTTATAGGCGTTGATCAAATAATGAGCAACTTATTGGCCGGGTAGGGGGCGAGGGCTGTCTGCTGATGGTCGTGACACTGACTCATCGCGCTCCCCGCCCCGAGGGGCCTAGCTTCTCCCCGCCAACCCCTGTACTCCTTCGATCGAGCCGCGCTCTGCTTCCGGGGCTATCTCCAGCAGTCGGCGGGCCCACTGCCCGGCGGATCCGGTATCGCCGGCCAGATCGGCCGCGCGGGCCGCTCCTTCCAGGGTGTTATACCGATTTGGCCAGGTGCGATCGGACTGCTGATAAGCGGCGAGGGCCTCGGCCGGGCGATCCAGGGCGATTAGCAGATCGCCAAGCGCCTCGTAGGGAGGGAGAAGGGTTCCGGGGCTGACCGGATGCTTCTCGACGCTGGCTTCCAGCTGCCCGGCGGAACGCATCAGTTCGATGGCACGGTCTGGTTCACCCTCGGCCTGCGCAATCCACCCGGCAAGGATCCTTCGATCCACCTCAATGTAGGTCGAGAAACGCGGATCGGCCGCGGACCGGGCGGTTTCCACCAGAGTCTCCAGGCGCTCTTCGGCCGTGCGGGCGGCTTCCAGATCACCGGTGTGGACAGCCCCAAGCCCGTGTGCAAACCAACTCAGAGCCTCTGGCCAGGCGAACTTGTCCCAGCTGATATAGTCGACCGCACGGGGGGTGATGGCGGCGGCCGCCTCCCAATCCCGTTCCTCAACGGCCAACCTTGCGGGGATGGATGCCAGGTGAAAGGCGCCGGGGAAATTGGCCTGGTGTGGTCCGTTGGCCTGGGCGGTCTCCCAGACGCTGCGTGCGGCGCTGTCTTCACCACGCTGGAGGTGGCCATAGACCAGATAATCAAGGGCATGAATGTAGTGGAACGACGTCGCGCCATCGACCTTGTGATCGACCGCCACGTCTGCGGACTGCTGATTCCACTCAATCATCCGGGGCCAGTCACCGAGCCGCACATAAATGTGAGACGGCATGTGCAGGGCATGGGGAACGCTGGGGGCTATTCCGGTATAGGAGTCCACGATTTCAGTGGCGTTCCCAGCGCGGCCATCGGCATCCGTGGCGTGTATGGAGTAATGCACTGCCCCGGGATGGGTGGGCTCGGTTTCCCAAACCCCACGCAGTACCTTTTCTGCTTCGTTGTGCAGTGCCTTGCGGTCTTCGGCGGACAGCGACAGCGTCAAGCGGGACAAGGCATAAAGGGTAGCGACATTAGCGTCGTCCGGGAAGGCTTGATAGGCCTGATCCATACCCTCAATCCAGCCGGCCAGCCGTTCCCGGACCTGGTCGGTATCCGGCTCGAAGAACGCAGCGGTCGCGTCTATCAGTAGCCGTTCACGCTCATCTTCGGCCGCGTTCCGGGCTTGCTCGATGGCCTGGCGACCCCGGGTGATATCCTCAGGGCTCGGGGTGGTGCCCCATAATGGCTGGAACAGCGACGTGGCAACACCCCAATGGGCCATGGCGCAGTCGGGATCGGCCTGGATAATGGCGTCGAACTCGGCGCGGGCCTGGGTGTACATCATGTGATGCATCATGCCCAGTGCATGATCGACATCAGCGCGCACACTGTCATCACAGTCAGCCTTAAAATTGACGGTGCCGATGTCATCCCCGGTGCTACGGGTATGGCCATCATTCATGGTGTCCTGATGCGCTAATGCGGGCGGGATAAAGCTCAGAGTTACCGCAAGTACTAGGTGAGAGATTGTGTTCATGACATGACTCCAGTGGACCGTGTTGGTGGTGGAGCCGGCATGTCTACTCCGGTCAGAGTCTGAATACGAACTGCCAGTTACTGGCTCTGCATGCGCAGCTTACAGCTTTAAATTTACTCCTGGCGTCGCTTCTTGAAAAGCTGCGGGCCGGCCAATCGAGTGACCGGCCCATCTTGATCTCAAGCAGCAGAGGCTTGGATTTTGTGCACATCCTCACTACTGAGGGGCTTTCCTCCGATTCCCCATTCCCCCTCGCTGACTTCATTAATGACTACCCAGGTCAGACCTCGCATGGCCTCACCTTCAATGCCCACCATGGCGTCGGTGACTTTCGCAATCATCTCCTGCTTCTGTGTCTTGTCGAATACGTTTTCGATCAGATTGATGGTGACTAATGGCATGGTCGTTCTCCTTGCTCTGGTTGGAAGCCTCCCGTAATGGGCGGCGTGTGAAACAACTTGAGATCAGTCTACGGGGTTGCCCTGGACCATACTTGGGGTGGGTGTGGGGAATATGTGGAGAATCTCGGGGTGTTGTCTGCTAATTTTATACACAGCTAGTTATTGCGGACTCAATCCATGATTTTCAGTTTTTCTGATTTTCAGTTGGACACCCACCAGCTGCAGCTGCGTCGCGCCGGCGTAGCCCAGCCCCTGGAGCCGCTTGTCTTCGATTTGCTGACCTATCTGGTGACTCACCGCGACCGTATCGTCAGCCGGACGGAGCTGCTGGATCAGCTATGGACGGGCAAGGTCGTCAGCGAGTCCGCCTTGAGCAGTGCCGTCAAAGCAGCACGCCAGGCCTTGGGGGATAACGGGCAGACACAGGGCTTCATCGCCACGTTCAATCGTCGGGGCTATCGCTTTGTGGCCGACATTGATGCTCCCGATCCCCTTGCCCCGAACTCCGAGTCAGATGCCATGCAGCAGAGCGCTGCCGAGGCGCATCAGGAGCTGGCCGCCGCCTGCCTGTTTTCGTCCGGCAATGAAAGGGAGAAAGAGCAGCCCGTGCTGGCGGTGCTTCCGTTCTCTCACGGCGTGGGCGTTGACCAGACTGCCTGGATTGCGGAAGTGCTCAGTGAAGATATCAGTATTCACCTGGCCCGCATTCCCGGTTTTCTGGTGCTGTCTCGCAATACCGCATCTCAGTATCGTCAGCGGGAAGTGAGCATTCAGCACATCGCGAGAGAGCTGGGTGTGGACTACGTCATCGAAGGCTCGGTGTGGGCCATGGGGGACAATCTGCGAGTCGGGGTCCAGCTGCTGGACGCGGCGAGCGGCAACATGCTCTGGTCGGACCGGAAACTGATCCCGGCCGAAAGCCTGAACGCGCTGGAAGAGGAGGTGGTGCGCGAGATCGTGAGCCGAATTGAGCCCGAACTCAATCGGGCTGAGCTGAGCCAGCTCCGGAAACGACGCACGGTGGACCTCGGTGCCTGGGCCCTGTATCGCCAGGGGCACGCCATTCTTGGCCAAAAAGGCTGGAGTGAGGAAAGTTTCACCGAAGCTGCCAACCTCCTGCGACAGGCAATCCAGCGGGATCCGGAACTGGCATTTGCCCATGCCTATCTGGCCCTGATTATTGCCATTGGTCATCTGGTGGGGCTCATCCGTGGGCACGAATGGCTCATGGAGGCCGCCCAGTCAGCTGAAACAGCCGTGGCTCTGGACGGTCAGGATACCGACGTTCTGGGCTATGCCGGCTGTGCGTTTGCCGATATGGGGGACCTGCAGCGGGGCGTCGGCATGTTGCGTCGCGCCGTGGAACTGGACCCCAGTAATGCCCAGGCGATGGCCGCCCTGGGGGCTGCCATGATTCGCCAGGGCGATGTCCAGGGCATCGATTTTATGCTCCGGGGCATGAAGATCAGCCCGCGTGATAATCGTCGCTCGGCCTGGGGCGCGTTGCTTGCCAGGGGGATGCTCAATTTCGGCCAGATCGACAATGCCATTCGCACCGCCAGTGATGCCTGTCGTTGTGATGACCGGATTTTCCTGCCCAGAGTTGTGCTCGCCATTGCCCATATTCACGAGGGCAATATCCCACGGGCAGTCGATGCCTTGAATGATGCCCGTCGAATCCGGCCTAATCTGGGCCAGAGAGAGATCGCCTGCTTTGCCAGTCGCGCCGAAATGGCGTTATTACAAAAAGGAGGCTTGTTGGATGGACTGCCGCCCTAGGGGCACCTGAGGTCGGCGCCAGAGGGGATGAGTTGGCGCCAATAATTGGGCTTTGATTGGTCGAAGTCTTTGCGGCCGCTTATCTGGTAACAGGCAATCGCCAGGGCCGGGACTCTGGCGATTGGCTCCCAGGTGAATAAAAGTCGCGCTTTAGAACCTACCACGTTCCAGCTGCCTCCGACGCTCGGCCTCTGCCTCACCCCACGTCTTACTCCTGCCGCGGTTGCCTTGAGGCCCGGCAGCCGTAGGCGGCAGGTTTTCGATATCAAAGACCGGTTCCTCGTATGAACCTCGCTCCAGTTGTTCCCTTCTTTGGGCGTGCACTTCTGACCAATCATAGCGGGGGGTGCCTGCGGTGACTGATATGCTCTCGCCCATTGCCTCAGCGCCCAGATGCCGTTCCCACTGGTTGCCGTATGAAGGTGAAACGACCAGGAATAATGACAGGGATGCGGGATAAATGAATGAATGTTTCATGGCTTGCCCTCCCAGATCTCTATCCGATGGCTTGCATCGGAACAGTCCAAGGAAACGGGCATGTTATTTTTGATCGATCCCATTACCTCAGTGATGCATACCCTGACGAGTGGTGCCTGAAAATTAGAAAGTCAAAGCGGATAAAAGTTACAAGGGATTTGAATAAATCTGGAAAATCGGGCCAGGTTTATTATCCGACGCGCCCGCGCCTTAACAAAGATGTGCAGAACCCGGTGAGCCGGCAGCACCGTAAGTGGTGACCAAAGCAAGGCACTGATCCCGAAACGAGAACCGGGTACGGCGGGCATGGCCTTTGCGAAATGCACGGTGATGTTCATCGAGTAACATCTGCTCTATCGGGCACAGGTATATCCTCCAGAGGAAACCATCAACATTCAGCAACGCGTCTTAGCAAAGCGATGTTGTTTCTTCAGGCGAAATCGTAGTTCCCGCCCTTTTCGAGAGCGCTCTGGTAAGCCGGCCTGGCGTGCACCCGCTCCACCCAAGCGGTGATGTGGGGCCGGTTCTTGCCGACAATGCCCCGTGCTACTGAGGCTTCCAGAGGAAAGCTCATCTGGATATCCGCTGCGCTGAGATTATCTCCGAGAAACCAGGTGTTTTTCTCCAGATGGGACTCCACGAAATCCAGGTGGGTCTTGATCATCGGGCCGATGAACGTTTCATTGGTTTTGTCGACAATGCCTTTGGCGACTGGCTTGACAAAAAACGGCATCGGGCTGGTTTTCACCTTTTGAAATACCAGGCGCATCACCAGCGGAGGCATTAACGAGCCCTCGGCGTAATGCAGCCAGTAGGTGTAATCAAGCCATGCCTGGCCGCCGCCTTCGGGCAGCATGGTGTCTTTGCCATAGGTATGGGCCAGGTATTCGATAATGGCACCGGACTCCGCCACCACCAGGTCGCCGTCGGTGATTACCGGCGATTTACCCAGCGGGTGTATTTTCTTGAGACTTGCTGGCGCCAGCATGGTTTTTGGATCGCGCTCGTAACGCTGGATCTCGTAGGGCACGCCCAGCTCTTCCAGCATCCAGAGAACTCGCTGTGAGCGGGAATTGTTAAGGTGATGAACTGTAATCATGCGGAAGCTCCATTCGCAAAAAGAATGGGCAGGTTATCAGAGTAGGTTGCAAATGGCTTTCTGGTTCGCCGCCATGCCTGACGATGACGTCAAATGCCCGGAGCGCGAGCCGTGCCAGAAGTCTGGACGTTTTTTAGCGGGAGGAGGCCGGGACAACCAGCGCCTGCGGCGTCGCCCGGTGAGGTTAGGTTAGAAGGTGATAGCGCCGCCTACGGAGAAGTAGTCGATGTCGATGTTATCCAGATCGTAGCGCTCGTATTCGGCCCGAACCTGGAAGGACATCAGGGTAAACCGCGCCCCGATGCCATACAGCGGATCGGTCCCGTCGTCGCCACCGAAGTTGTCAGCGTCGCCATCCCAGTTGATAAACCCGACTTTGCCGAACACCCCAACAGGGCCCAGCTTGAAGCCTGCGAGCCCGGCAGCGGTCCACCCGTCAACCTCAAGCTCTGAGTTATTGAAGGTGCCGACACGGCCGTTGAATTTACCGAAATCAACGTAGGCACCCTCGACGGCAAGATCCACCAGCGGAATCAGGCCAAAGTTGTAGCCGGCAAAAATCTTGAAGGCGGTGTCGTCGTCATCAAAGTCAATATCAACGTCAACATTGCCGGGGTCCGGAAGTTCGTCGTCGAAGTCGAGTTGAGCCTGGCCGACTGAGGCGCCGATGTACAGGCCGCTGTCGCTGCCTGCGAGGGTGTTGCTGGATACTGCCAGAAGGGGAACTGCAAATATCAGGGGAATGATAGTTTTCATGGTCTTAGCCTCCTATGCCAAGAGAGCATCGGTTAAAAACTAGACAATCCTTTGGTCATTGTCGAATTAATAAGGCGGAAAACCCTTAATTCCCCCGAAAGTTTCCATTTTTCGGTCATTTGTGCAGCTTTACGCTACATTTCAGTGGGTTGCCAGGCTCTGGAAACCATTAACCGCCTGGATTTCTACTTGGGATAAAGCAGTGTGATAGTTGCTCTGAATCCCCAACCTTCAGGAGAACCAGCAGTGGATTCAGCCCAATATCGAACGCCACCACCAACACTCAGCAGCTGAGTGCCGACTTTGGTGACTTTCGACACGCTTGCATTCACAGGGACGCTCCATTGGTTGCCTTTCCAGTCATAAGTGCTTTCTGTGTTGAGGGAATAGGTGATGGCTTCGGGAGTGGTGAAGGAAATAAAGGGCTGGACGAAGCTGGCACTGATATCGGCCCTGTCGTCATCTCCGGCGAAGGATGAAATATGGTTGACCAGGCCGCCGTAGGTCCAGCCACGGTCCTGTTTCAGTGCGACGGCCGTTGGCCCTACGCCCCATTTGTCAGCCGTAAGAGCATCGTCGGTGCCCGTTGGCAACAATGCAACCGGCCCCACACCCCAGATCCATCCTGATTGCGTTGGCGCCTTTGGCGAGAAGAAGACGCTTTGAACAACGTCACCCAGGCCTGACTGGCTGTCGCCCGGTACAATATCGTCTTGCGAAATCAGCGGCACAATAGTCCGGGAAATAAGGTTCCACTCGGGGTTCAGTTCAACAGGTATTACCGGCTGCACATTCAGGGTCCAGCGTTCCCCGTCATCCTTTGGCCCGATATGGTCGTCATAATTCAACTGCAGGGGCACACTGACCAGCGCCGCTATCGGGTTGGCCAGTTGTTTGGCAAGATCCGCGCTGCCTTCCTGTGCCATTGTGTTGGAAGCAGATGCGCTGAGAAAGAGCAACGACAGACTCTTGATTGTTCTGAAACGGACATTGGGCATGCTCATCTCCTGGCCCTATTCGGGTCATCGGGATTCAGAGTTCCGGTGCAGGACTATTGATTGCACGGTATAAAAGGTTCAGCGCGTCATTGAAGCAGCCGTCTCCGCCCAGCGCTGCTGTAGGCGCATCCGGCGAATGGTCGTGATACTCAGAGCCCCGGACCAGTCCGAACAGAGCAGGTGTGGAGATTGCGGTCACGTCGGATGGCCTTTCGTAAACCAGTTGGTCAGCTTTGATGGTTTTCAGGACCTTGATGTCGGCTAGATCCTGTTCCGGCGTTTCCAGCGGGTTTTCTGACAATACGACAAAGTCTGCAACCTTGCCGACCTCGATGCTGCCTTTTTGCTGCTCTTCAAAATGCTGCCAGGCCGGCCACAGGGTCATGGCCTTGAGGGCTGTCAGCACGGGCACCTTGTGCTCCGGCCCCAGGACTCGCCCACTGCGGGTTGTACGGGTCACGGTGGCAGACAGCACTCGCATTGAATCGGGCAGTGCCACTGGTGCGTCGTGATGGGTCCCGAACATCATACCTTCTTCCAGCACCCAACCCGTGGGCGAGATGTTTTCGGCACGCTCTGGACCGAGTACGGATTCGCGGTGCCAGTCGCCCCAATAGAAGGTGTGCATGGGGAATAGGGATGGAAAAACGGAGAGCGCCTTCAGCTTCTTGACCTGGTCTCTTCGAAGCACTTGCCCATGAATCAGTACCGGGCGGTTCTTCATCGAGGGGTATTTCTCCCGGGCTTTGCTGAGGGCACTGATCAGGCTGTCGGTTGCTGCATCCCCATTGGCGTGGGTAAGGATCTGCCAGCCGTTGGCAAAGGCCTTGTCTACCGCCGTGTCCACCGTCGCCTGGTCCACCGCTGCATAGCCTCGATAACCCTGTTCCCTGCCTTCAGGAGGCACATGGTAAGGTTCTGATAACCAAGCTGTTTTACCCTGCGGCGAGCCATCGATGGTCAACTTTGCGCCCCCCACACGATACCGGTTTTGATAGTCCAACGTTGGCTGAATGGTTTCCACTTCCAGAATATCGGGATAGGCGACCAGATCGATCGGCAGGTTTCCTTTGCCCGCAACCCGGCTCATGGCGGCCAGCCCAGCACCGGTGGCTCTGCCCTCCTGGCCAGTGGTGTAGCCAAAGGCGGCCAGCTGTTTTGTGCCTGCCTCTACCAGCGCATCGTTGATTTCATCGTTGAAGCGGCCAGCCAGTTTGCTGAGCAGATAGAAAAACGCGTATTCCTCGCTGACGCCGCTTGGCTCATTGGAGCCCTCCCGGCGGCGGAATACCCCCCCTTGGGGATCCGGGGTTTTGGCGGTCACCCCCGCCAGTTCGAGTGCTTTACTGTTGCCCGCGCCGAGGTGGCCGGACTGGTGAATGATCAATACAGGCAGTTCGGTGGAGACTTTATCCAGGTCGTCGCGGTTGGGGTGTCTTTGCTCTGCCAGCTGGGAGTCGTCATACCCGAATCCGACAATCCATCCGACCTTTTCGATGGCGTCCTGATTGTTTGCCGCCCAGTCGGACAGCAGGCTGACAAGGGCGGGGATGTCTTTTCCGGCCCCATCCGGTGGTGGCAGCAGGTTTGCCGTGGTTGCCTGAACGCCCTGCAGGTAAGCGTGGCCGTGGGAATCCACAAACCCGGGGAGCAGGGTTTTTCCCTGGAGGTCATGGACTTTGGTCTGAGGCCCTTTCAGGCGCTCAATCTGGGCTTGAGCGCCTACAGCAATGATGATGCCGTCTTTAACGGCGACCGCCTCGGCGCCAGGCTGCGCGTCATTGATGGTGATAACTGGCCCGCCCTGATAAATCGTGTCGGCGTTGACGTCAGACTCTACAGTTGCTTCGGTTGCTGCCTGAGAACGGCTGGTCAGGCTTAATAACAAGAAAAGGATAAGCGCTAGTCGACGCTGAACGGTCACGGAAGCCTCCTTGTATGCGGGGGCGGATCACTATCAGGCAGCCCTCGTGACGAACAACGCGTACTCCTGCGGCAATAGGGCGGGTTTGTGATTCAAAATCTAGAACAGTTTTGGCGCGGCCGCAAGCGCCCGCATAAGTTGAAACTCAGTCAAAACGGATCATGACAATGGCACTATTAACTCTTGTCATTCTCAGTGCATTCTAATTTTTATCTGCCATTATTATCGAGGTAGCTCGTCAGGGAAGGCTTATGATCAGAACAGTTCTTGCGCTGCTGTTGCTATGTGCCAGTTTTCCGGCCCAAAACGCCGTAAACGTTTTCGATGCCAGCGGTGCCGCCGGTTATGTGGGCGCGGCGGTCTGCGCCGGGTGCCATCAGTCTGAGTATGCGCTTTGGCAGGACTCCCACCACGAGAAAGCGATGCAGCCAGCAACCCCCAAGACGGTTCTCGGCCGATTTGATGACGTCTCGTTTGAGTATTTTGGGGTAGAGTCCCGGTTTTTTCGCCGGGGCGATCGGTTTATGGTCAGGACAGACGGGCCTGATGGCGAGCTGACGGACTATCCCATCGCCTACACCTTTGGCGTTTACCCATTGCAGCAGTACCTGATTGAAATGCCCGGCGGCCGTTTGCAGGCTTTGAGCATTGTCTGGGATACCCGGCCATCGGTGATGGGTGGGCAGCGTTGGTATCACCTGTATCCGGACGAACCCATCCGTGCCGGCGATGAGCTTCACTGGACGGGACTGAACCAGAACTGGAACTTTATGTGTGCGGATTGCCACTCCACACACCTGCAGAAAAACTACGATCTGAAGCTCGATCGCTATGACACCACCTGGAGTGAGGTGAATGTCGCCTGCGAGGCCTGTCATGGCCCCGGGCAGGAGCACGTCTCGGCCATGGAAGATGGCAACAGGAGCCTGCCGTTTTCGGGCTTTGAGCTGGCGCTTTCCCGGGCGAAGACCAAAGACTGGTTCGCTGATCCTCAGACTGGTAGCCCAGCCCCCGGACGTTCCGGCGCGGCATCGCAGCCGGAACTTGAAACCTGCGCCCAGTGTCATTCACGCCGGGTAACCCAGTTCCATGGTGCACGTCCGGCAGACGGCCTTTTCCAGCATTTTATGCCGGCACTTCTGGACCAAGGCCTGTACCACGCAGACGGTCAGATTGACGGTGAGGTTTTCGTTTATGGGTCATTCGTTCAGAGCGCCATGTTCCATGCGGGCGTGACCTGTTCCGATTGCCACAATCCACACAGTTTGTCGTTGAAAGCGCCGGGTAATGCCGTGTGTGGCCAGTGTCATCTGCCGACAACATTTGCTGTCGAAAAACACCACGGTCATCCCGAAGGCAGTGCCGGCGCGCAATGTGTCAACTGCCACATGCCAGACAAAGTGTATATGGGGGTGGATGCCCGCAGGGATCACAGTTTCCGGGTGCCCCGGCCCGATCTGTCCCTGCAGCTGGGAGTGCCCAATGCCTGTAATCAATGCCACACGGATAAAACAGCGGAATGGGCCGCAAATGTCTTGGAGGCGCGCCATGGCGCGCCGGATGAGGGTCACTTTGCCCTGGCTCTGCAGGCAGGGCGATACGGCAGCCCCGAGGCTGAGGCTCTGCTGGCGCAACTGATCCTGGATACCACGCAGCCCGCGATAGCGCGGGCTACCGCAGTGACTCTGTTGCCAGGGTATCTGTCCCGGCAGTCAGCGGCTGTGCTGCAGCAGGCCAGCCGGTCTGACGATCCGCTGGTGGCCTTGGGCGCCGCACGAGCGCTTGGTGCATTGCCGGAAGAGTACCGACCGATGTTTGGCGTGCCCGGTTTGTATGATCAGCACCGGGTAATCAGCAGCCTGACTGCCAGTCAGCTCTCGGAACCGGCCCTGCCTGAGCGGCCGGCAGAAGTGCGAGAGCGATACCGACGTGCCTTGTCGGACTATGTCCAGTCCCAGCTGAATAACTCAGACAGGCCTGAGTCGCTGCTGAATCTGGGTGAGTATCTGTGGCGCCAGGGCAAGGTCGACAAGGCCGAATCTTACTACCGAAGAGCCATTGAGCGGGCGCCCTATTACACCCCGGCCTACGTTAATCTGGCGGCGTTTCTGCGCGCTGATGGCAGAGACGGTGAGGGCAGGCAGGTTCTGGAAAATGGCCTCACTGCCGTTCGTGATCCGGCGCCGATTGAGCACTCTCTCGGTCTGCTTCTGGTGCGCGAGGGCAGGCTTGCCGAAGCGCTGAACTATCTTGAAAGGGCGGCCGAGGGCAGCAGCGCGACCGATCGCTACATCTACGTCTATGCGGTTGCCCTGGAATCCAGCGGACAGACCCGCGAGGCCATCGCCGTATTGGAGCGGGCAATTGAAAAGTTTCCCGACAACCGCGACATGTTATCGGCACTAATGAGTTTTCATCGGTCTTTGGGTGAAACGGATAAAGCCAGGAATTATGAGCAACGACTGCAGCAAAGGTGAACATCTCCGGGTTGTTCACCGGATCATCAAGGCCTTAGGTACGAAAGCCGGAGACGGATTGATCTGTGTTGAACGAGCTTCAACTCAGATCGGCCAACTGGCAATTCTGTTTCCGAATACCAGCAGAAAAAGAGGGACTGGGGAAATCGCAACGGCGACCATGGGTATGTATCGGTGAATGGAAAACATCCTGCTCATGCCAGCCATCAGCGCCAGACCGCCACCGCCGCCCACAACCATATTGCCCGGAAGGTTGATGGCAAGCATCAGGGTCAGGTAGCGGTGCTTCAAAAGCCACGGCACCCATCGCCGGGGCGATATGTCCATTAGCCGGGCCAGTCGTTGCTCGGGGCCAAGCCCGTGGAAGCTCTCCAAAAACGCCGCGGCCCTTACGAGGCGCACTTCACGCAAAAAACGGGTGATGCTTTTTTCCGGTAACAGTCTTCCGGCCATGAAGGCGAGACACAGGGAAATCAGGGTGGCCCCATACACCAGGGGCACAATTTTGGGCCCGAGGATCATCATCAGTGCGAGCCCGATTTCAACACCAGGCACAAAAGGAATGGCCATCAGCAGGATGTAGGCGACCATGGAGATCATGATGATCTGGTGCAGCATGGGCTCGTTCGATGGTCGGATGTCCATGTCCAGGCCATCAATAATACCCTTGGTCAGCAGGTTTCCTGCCACAATGATGACGATCAGAATGGTGAGTTTTAGCAGCCCTGCCACACGTCGTCTGGCTGGCATGACGGACCGGGTCATGGATTGTCGGCCTTTACCAGCCGACCCTCAAACCAGAACTCTTTCTCAAAGGTCCAGTACCAACGCTTGTTTACCCAGGTGAATGAGCCTTCAATCTCGTCGCCCCGGACGGTACCCCGCCAGTACATCATGGCACCCGAATCGGTGCACGGTACTTCTGCTCGCATCTCAATGCCGTCTTCCCGGGTCCTCAGCCAGTACTCGACCTTGGCGTAACCGCAACGCCGCTCGCACTCCCTGGATACGAAATAGCCGTCTTCAAACACCAGCAGGTCATCAACATCCGCAGGTTGCCCTACCGGGCCAAGCCGACTCTGGAAGGATTTGCCGTCCAGCGCCATGGGCAGTGGAGACTGTTCATCAGCGAGTGGGTGAGTGGGATAAGTGATGGCAAGAAGCATCACCAGCCACAAAATCCGGTGACTCGGACCTGAAAATGAAAGGCGTTTGTAAAGGCATGGCGTAAAGCCAGGAGAATGTTCCATGAACACATCCTCCGTGCACTGGACCTGATTAAAGTGTAGTCAATCCAGCGCTAAAATACAGCGGTCTCAGTAAACAGAGAGCGGGTTGATCGACTCATCCCGCTCTCAGCTTTACCTTACTTTACGGGAAGCAAGGGACACTGGAAGTAGACCGGCGGGCCGTCCGGAAAAGATCCCGGAGTGATGGTCAGGTGGCCCATGGCTTCGTGATAGTCGATGTCCTCATCGGAGGTCAGAACCGGCACGATGCCATGATACATAAACCCGGGTCCGGTCCATTCTACAGTGTGTGTGAACCAACGCCCCCCGTTATAGGCCGGATTGCCAGGCGCCGCTTCGGAGATTGGCAGCTGACCTTCCGGGTTATTGGAATTGGTCACCACGTAGAGAGCGTCGAAAGACTGAAGGTTGTTGGCCGTGGGAGCCGGCAAGGTGGTGGTTCCCTTGGTACCCCAGACTTCGCCATCACCCCAAAGTGCAGGCATGAAATTTGGCTGACCGGGGTCTGCGTGAGCCAGACTGGTCATGAGCAAGCTTCCCAGTAAAAACAGAGCGATACGTGACATGGTGGATTCTCCTTGGCAGTATAGTTGTCGCGCTATGTCTTCCAGCCCGCAAGATTTCCAACGGACTAGGTATAGCTTCTGCCATCCCTAACGAGAGTTCCTCATATCACGATAACGAAATGATCACCATTTCATGACGACGATGGTGTTTGCGGCATATCCAAGACCCAATATTTGACTCCGGCACAGTATTTCAGACTTAAGTGAAAACCGGGAACACGCACCCTTCACTCTGCACTTTTCTGCGCCTGAATGGTTAAGGCTGGCATGGTGAACTCAACGGTCCCCTTACTGGTCAGAAAGTCCCGGAACGCCACGTCGGCTTCGCGCATCAGCTTCGTAAACTGCACATCATCCAGAATCCCACCCAGGGTGAACACACAGGCTCGTTCGGTTGAGATCATGTCGCCGATGGTGTCAAATTTTACGGTTCCCAGCTGTTGCTCGATGCTCGCGTCAGGGATGCCCGCTTTCTGCACAAGTTCGCGCAGGTGGTCCGCGTTACCGGCACTGAACGGCGCCCTGAAAGACTCCGCGACATCGGGGCCAAACAGGCTGTTCAGCACTTCAGCAAACACCGAATAACCCGCCGACCGGTGGATGCCATCGCAGACGGCAACCAGGAGGGTTCCGCCCGGTCTGAGCACACGCCACATTTCTGCCAGCCCCTGTGCGCGGGAGTCAAAAAACATCAGGGCAAACTGGCTCAGAACCGCGTCAAAGCTGGCGTCAGCGAATGGAAGGTGTTCGGCCGGTGCCTGGAGCCATGTGATGCTTGGGCGCAGTTGCCGGGCCACATCCAGCATGTCCGGGTTGATATCCACACCGGTGACGCCTTCATCACCGACAATATCGGCGGCAGCCGAGGCCAGCACGCCGGTGCCGCAGCCCACATCAAGTATAGCCATGCCATTGCGCAGTCCGGCTTGCACCGCGAGTCGCGGACCCCACTGACCGAATAATGCGGGCACAAATTGTTGGTGGTAGATTAAAGCAGGGCTTGGAGGTTTAGTTTCCACTTTGCTGAGCGAGGACATGGCAGCCTCCTTTTCCATCGTCGGGTCTCAATGGTGATCCGGTTCCCTTACGTCATATGCTAGGGACTACCATGCAAAGGAACCATAGCCTGTCGTCCGATTCGCTTGTCCAAACGTCCGGGATGGTGGATGCCCTCATCTCCAATGTCCTTGAGAACATCCGGCTGCAGGGGGCGGTGTTTTTTGCCTGGCGGCCCAGCTGGCCTTACGCCACCGGTGTGCCTAATGAACGTTATTTTCGGGATCTGATTTTGCCGGCGTCTGATCAGGTGATCTCCTATCATGTTGTTATAGAGGGGCCTTGCTGGGCGACCGTGGAGGGCGAGCCTCCCGTCAGGCTGGACGGTGGCGACATTATTCTGTTCCCGCATGGCGATGCTTACGCCATTTCGAACCAACCCCGGGACCCGTCTGACAAGGATATCGAGCCCGCCCGGCAGTTTTTCACGTTGATGGCGGCCGGTGAGCTGCCCCTGGTCATTGAAAATGGCGGTGGTGGGCCCGGACAGAACCGGCTGGTGTGCGGGTTTCTGGGGTGTGATCGTTATCCATGGAACCCGCTGCTTGACGGATTGCCCCGTTATATCCTGCTGTCCCGCTCGGCGCTGGAGGGCCCGGTCAACGATCTGATTGATATTGTGCTCCGGGAATGCGGCCATCCCTGGGCCGGCAGTCGTTCGGTGATGAGGCGGCTGGGGGAATTGCTGTTCATTGAAGTCATCAGACAGTATTGCCAAAACGAGGGTCTGACGAACAACCCCTGGATGCGGGGGCTTGCTGACCCGCTTATCGCAAAATGCCTTTCGTTGCTCCACGGCCGCATGGCGGAGACCTGGACCCTTGAAAAATTGGCTGGCCAGCTGAATTGTTCCCGGTCCATTCTGGCGGAACGATTCAGTAGGGTGATTGGGGTGCCGCCGATGAAATATCTGAGCCAATGGCGATTGCAGGTGGCGGCGCGATTGCTGAGGGAGCGGCCGGATAAAATCCTGTCGATTGCTTCAAGCGTTGGCTACGAGTCGGAGATGGCTTTCAGTCGCGCCTTCAAACGTTCTATGGGGGTAAGTCCCAGTGCCTTCCGACGGTCCTCGCAATCGGCAAAAATCGGTGAAAACCGGGACTGAAAACCGGGGCAGACCTATTTTTCGTGTCGCCGTTGCTGACGGTATCTCTGGTGGCTCAGGGCTAATTTGAGTCGCTATCAAACCTCTCCACACTTTGAATGCTCTTCCGCGTTGGTAGACGAGCGTTACTCTATGTTTTTTATTTTCCTTTTTCGAATTTTGCTTTGCAATTGCCGCTCATGCACATCGTACAGTAGTGCTCACGGTCCTCGTGTTTGGTGCCCTCTGCGATAGTGATGCCGCATCCGTTGCAGAGCAAGACAGCAACGTCTCCTTCAAATTTTACAATTGCGTGTTCGTAATTCATAAGATGGTTCGTGAGAAACCCCATCCTTAGAGGCGGGGAGGGATAGCTTGTCGGCGTAAGCCGACCCTTCTCTCACACTCCTTTAGACTGAGCTATCAACCATGAATGTGGCACTCATCCTTCGTGCGCGTCTGCGTGCTGCATCGTAACAGACAATCGCCAGGGCCTCGTCCCTGGCGATTGTCTCACCCGGAAATGACAGTGCTAACCAAACAGCGGCAGGTCTATTTTTGATGGGTTTAACGGCATAGAATTGGCGAATGGTATCGACTGGGTGTTTGTGTGGCACCCAGATAACAAGCGCAGCGACAGGCCTTATTATGCATTTGGATAAAGCAAAAAAGCGCATTGCAAAGCAGATTAAGAAGGGCTTTCATGGCTATCCGCTGGTTTCGCTAGAGTACTTTGGTAAAGCGCCGGGTTCAGCCACCGAGGTCGTTGTTTCATATACTGAGGAAGAGGGTGCCGATCCTCAGAAGCAAACGTTTGTAAGTGGCGGTGATGCCCGCGAAGATGAAACGATTCAATCCACCCTCGTGAAAATTATTGAGCGGGCGGATGCCAAAACGGTGACCGCGATCGACGGCATTTCCACTCTATAATTAAAACTGACGTGTTAGCGCCATGATGACTTGTTCATGCAAGCACAGAGCTCCTCAGAGGTAACTTTGGTGAATAAGCATCTTTTGGAAGGATTTCCGGCGTTTTGCCTCGCGTTTCTGGTTGTATTCCTTGCTTTGCCTGGTGTCTCGATGGGAAGCAGCAATCTGACTTTCGCGTTCAGCGGAAAATCACCGCCTTACAGTTTCTCGCGTGACGAGAGGGCTGTCGGGCTGTTTCCGGATTTGGTGCAGCCCGCTGAAGACGCCCGATTCATTGCTCGACAACTTGGCTATTCGAAGAAGCTGGAAGTTCGCAAGGTTGATTTTATTCCGAATTCCAATCACAACTGAACACTTTGATCGAAAGTTATCGATAAGGCCGTATTTGCATCGGTTTTTGTTATGCATGCGCGAGTGACTGACTGAAGGAGACAAGCGATATGAACACCGCTTCAGCGGCCTATCCAATCGGCACGCCCGGCACTCCCTGGGGCAACGCGGAACGTGCCCAGTGGCTGTCACGGCATACCCGTCACCGCAGTTACGAGTCCGACGTGTTGAGCGTGGTCGAGCGGCTGCGTTCGCGCTTCAATGTGCAAGAGTATGGCCGACTGGAATATGGCCAGGACGTTTATCCGCTGATGGCAAGCCGCAGCCGCGACTGGCGGGCCGATCGGCCGGTGGTGCTGATTACGGGCGGCGTGCATGGCTATGAAACAAGCGGTGTCCGTGGTGCGCTGCAGTTCGTTGAACAACATGCATCGGACTATGCCGGTCGTGTAAACCTGCTGGTCGCGCCTTGTGTCAGCCCCTGGGCTTACGAGCGCATCCATCGCTGGAACGCGAACGCGATTGATCCAAACCGCTCGTTTCGTGAAGACGGCCAGGCCGGGGAGTCCGTAGCGCTCATGCAGCTGGTCGCTGCGACACAGGAGCCAATACTGCTGCACATCGACCTGCACGAGACGACCGATACCGACGAAACCGAGTTTCGCCCGGCGCTTGCAGCCCGTGATGGCAAACCGTTTGAGCCGGGGGACATTCCGGACGGCTTCTACCTGGTGGATGACACCGAGAGCCCGCACCCGGAATTCCAGCAGGCGTTGATCAAGGCGGTGGAAAAGATCACCCATATCGCGCCGGCGGATGACAACGGCGAGATCCTCGGCTCACCGGCGGCCGCTCGGGGCGTTATTCAGTATCCGCTGGCGCAGCTTGGCCTTTGCACCAGCATGACCAACGCCCGCTACAGGACCACCACCGAGGTATATCCGGACAGCGACCGAGTGACCCCCGAGCAATGCAATGCCGCGCAGGTTGCCGCGGTGTGTGCGGCGATCGACTATGCGCTGTCAGGATAGGAAAACTGGGACAGATCTTTTATTTCGGTTATTTGGGTAACCTGGACCGCTTTTCTGGAGTCATTTCCCACTCCCACTCAGCTTCGTCTCCCGGCGCTGGAAGAAATCTGCCAAACTCGATCATCTGAGTGGCTGGAATGTCTTGCAAATAGATCCAGACGTCCTCAACAGTTATGCCTGCAATTCGGACTATCTCTTCAAGCATCTGGATCATCAGGGCCTGCTTGACCTCGTTACTGCGGCTTTGCCTTACCAGGCCTTGCACATACACCTGGTGCGCCTGATTCACGCGCCCGCCGAATGAAGTTGGGGGCGTCCTTCAGCCACCGGTCCTGAACAGACTGGTTGTAGTTTAAATATAGACGGCCATCCCGAATGGCCCAATGTTGTGGATCACCTTTGGCGAGGTAGCCCTGGGCGACCGCCCAGGCGCAGTAGCCGCCGGCGAAGCCTTGGTAGCACAACCTATATTACGCTGCGGTTGCGGCATGGGTGCATGTGAAACTGTTGCGGTGTACCTTCCGCCTTCAGACACAAACGAGGTGGTTTTGTTACCCCTCGACCTCATCTTGAAGCAATGAGCTATCCTGAGACTTTCGACCTTCAAGCATGAGAGCCAAACGATGATCGAAAATCCCCTGGAATTTCCGAGTCATGGTACAACCTGTCGTGGTGTTCTTTACACTCCGAATGGCGACAGTAGAAATTTGCCGTGTGTCTTGATGGCGCATGGTTTTGGTCTGACTCATGCCAGTGGTCTGGCACCGTTTAAAGAAGCCTTCTGCAATGCGGGTTATGCGGTGTTTGCCTTTGACTACCGCCATTTCGGTGACAGTGATGGTCAGCCACGACAGACGCTGAGCCCGCGCAAGGAAGTGGCGGATTGGCTGGCGGCACTGAATTTCGCGCGGCAGCTGGATCGTGTCGATGGCAGCCGCATTTGCCTGTGGGGAACGTCGTTTTCTGGCGGCCTTGTGATTGCGGCCGCGGCAAAGGATGGAAACGTGCAGTGCATCATCTCCCAGTGCCCGATGATGGATGGTCTGGCGTCTTTGCTGGGGGTTATCGGTTATGCCGGCTTCATGCAGGCGATACGCCTGACCTGGCACGGAACGGTCGACTGGCTTCGCCGTGGGCTGGGGATGTCTCCTCGGTATATTGCGTCGGCCGGTCGCCCCGGCGAGTTGGGCATGATGACCGCTGAGGACTGCCAGGAGGGGTATGTTCCCTTGCTGGCCGATAACGCGTCGAATTACGTTGCAGCGGGCGTGAGTTATGCCATTCCCTTTTTCCGGCCCATCCGGTTGGCCAGCAAAGTCGCCTGCCCGGCACTGGTGTTGATTTGCGACCACGATACGGTCGCCCCGGCGAGTGCTGCGGTCAAAGCGGCCGAAAGAATGCCGAGCGCGGAAGTGAAGCACTATCCGGTCGGTCATTTTGATGTCTATCGGGGCGACGCGCTGGTTCAGTCAATCGAAGATCAGCTTGATTTCCTGTCCCGGTTTTAAAGCCGCGTTATGCTAACTTCAGCCCGTAACCGGTCGACCGTTTTCGTATCGAATAACTCGGTCCCCGGTTGCATGACAGTCGCTGCGCCCCCTGTCGTAATGAATCCTCGGCCGACGCGCCCTGCAAGACACTGTCTTGCGTTACCAGTATTGCACCCTCGGAGCCCAGTGACACTCACACCCAGGTCGCGCCCCGTTCCTGCAAGTGTCGGGCTTCCCGAACAATGTCCTGAAGGTTTCTCAAGGGCTGCCCGGTCAGGTTTTCTAGTTCGAACCGGTTGGGTTTGATCAGAAAGGGTTGGGCATCAATCGCGTTGCGGAGTAATTCATCGTGGGAGTCCACCACTGCCTGCCCGCCAGCGGCTCTCAACCGTCGCACCGCCTGCGCGTACAAATCTCTTGGTAAGTCGGGCTGTAGTGAGCCGGTGATTATTCCCAACCCATTGCTGCAATGGGTTACGAATCGGTCCAGCAGGTCTTCCCATTGACGGGTCGATACCTCAGGGCCAACACCACTGACTTCAAACTGGGCCCCCGTCAGGTTTTCAAGAATAGTCCCATTGATCCGGGTTTCCCCCTTCACCTCCAGATAGCTCACTTGATCCAGCTGCGCATCGAGCTGGTGACGCAGGAAGCGGCCTATTTCGCCTGCAACAACACAGAAGGTACAAGCTTGCGCGTCCAGCCGTTTTAGCGCCCGACCAACATTGATCCCGTTGCCACCGGGATCGTAGCGCGATGCAAGGGCATGAACCTTCTGGTCTGCAACCAGCTGAGGGATTTCATAAGTGATATCCACCGCTGGATTCAGGCTCAGAACGGCCACCGGCATTCGGGTGTGAACATCGATCATCAAATGCTCCTGGGAGGTTGCATCCTGGACCCGAAGGTACAGGTCTTACCGCGCTTCAGGGTGATGTCGTCGTAATGGCCGGTGTCGAGCGGTCTGATCCAGGTCACAATCCAGCCATGCGTCGTTCCGAGTCACGGTGGCAGTCCGTGCAGGCGGTGCCGCGTTCCAGCATGCGCGCACCGGGATGTTCCGGGCTATGTAACCACTGGAGGCTAGATTGTCCGGGATAGAACAGCGTAACCTCTTCAACCGGAACCGATGTCCAGTCGATTGGTGTTGTGGCGTCAGCCAGAGCGGAAGCTGCAGAAAAGTTAGCGGCAAAGGCAACCACGGCGAGGTATCTCAGTGAAGTCTGCAACATGGTGCATCCTCGGCATGGTAGGTGGGTTCCGACGGCGAAACTTTTAATCTGCCCTGGAAACGCTCGTCCATGACCACAACATAGACTACAAGGGAAACCCAGGGCAGATTTACTTGTTCTCCTTTTTTCTCGTCACCGCTTCCTTCAGCGCGCCAGCTGAACGCTGGCGCTTTTCTTGGATTTGGTTACTCATTCAGGAACGACGAAGTAACTTCCTTGCGGCGACCCCAAGCAGGCCTATCAGAAGCAATGGCAGTGATGCTGGCGCTGGCACTTCGGCGGCGACCTCGAAATCAAATGTCTTCTGGTAATCTCCGGCACTGACGGAGACATTGTCGATATAACCAGTCTGATCGGGAGTGTACGAGCCCAGACCTAGACTGATACCGAACAGATTAGCCTCGCCAAAATCTGAGTTCAGCGTCGTAAGCCAATCGCCCAGGGTAAGTAGAGGCGGACCACCTGCGCTGTTGGTTGCGCTAAAACCACCGGTGCTCCAAAGCAAACCGCTGTCAAAACTGACGGAGTAGTCAATCCACTCACCGTTCGGCACTGCAGAGCTTGAGCCTTCGGCACCAGGCTGGTTCCAGTAGGGTTCGAAGATCAGTTGAGTATAACCACCCTGATTTTGGGTTGGAGAAGCATTATAAAACTGCATTTTTAACGAAGGGGCGGGTTCAGCAGCACCGGTGCTGCCCTTGTACATCGAATAACTGAAGGAGGCGTTCGCAGCAGAAAGATCATTGACAGTGCCAAAACCGCCGTCAGGAAGAAGCTGAATTTCTGCGCGTGAAGCATTTGTCGACCCGGTCTGAAGCTTCACCGCTCCCGACTGCAAGGGCGCATTGTTCTCAAGGTTACCGCCTTGTCCGGTCAAGTCTACAATTTCAGCCGTTCCACCATCAGCCACCAGGGTTCTTTCCCATGGTTGGTTGTCAAGGTTTGATACGGGTGTTGCTAATGCCGCCACAGGCAGTGCGAACATGAAGGTTGTTGCGAGGACAATATCTGCTTTTCTTGTTTTCCTGAACATACTTATTCTCCAAATTGTTTGTACCAACCAAGCACAAGTTGGCCAGCATCGTTTGGACTGCAAATATTGCGCCTGTAAAAAATAAGCTCTTTTAATCAGCTGGGTATGTCGTTACTCCGGCAGTTAATAATAAATATGTATAGTTTCCCGACACTCAGGTAGAGGGGAAAACTGGGACAGGTTTATTTTCGGAGTGTCTCGGGTGCCCCAAACCTGACGGTATTCAGCTACCAACAGTGGCAATACTTCCGCTAACATCAATCCCATTACACAGAACGGATTCTGTGCCGAAAAAAGCAGGGAGTAGGTGATGCCCAGACAGGCCAGGGTTATCGTGCCCGGTTTTCCCCATCATATTGTTCAACGCGGTCATAACCGCCAGCCGGCATCTGAAGAATAGATCTGTCCCAGTTTCGAATGAGCTCGCCGACAGGAGCGCCATAATGACATCGCCCATTGAAACTGTTCGGAGCCCCTGGATCACGTTCCTCGCGCATCTGTTCGTGATCCTCGTGGCCTGGACCCTCTTTATCAAATACCTGTTCCCGATCGGCTTTGCGCTGGCCAGTAATGAGGCATGGACAACCTATATCTACTGGGACCTGTGGCCGGTTGCGCACCTCTGGCTGGCCTGGGCGTTATTGGCGAGGCCGTGGTATACGCGCATGCTTGCCATCGGCATGTCGGTGGTTGAGATTCTGATCATCTCCACGCTGTTCATCTGGTTCCTGGCGGAGCCGGAGTGGTCCATCTGGCGCACGAACTGGTTTGTGAATAAGGTGTTTGTGGTAACAGCGTTTGTTCTGGTGTTGGGTACGGCGCTGTTCCGGCCTGAAAGCCTGAAGACGCTTTAGAGCTCTCAGGGGGAACCACCAAAAGCAGCAGTATTTAATTCGCTGACGATAGATGGCGAGGAATAGCATTCCTCGCCGCCACTCCTCAATAGACCGGTGCAAAGCCAACGTCGTTGCAGTCTTCATAGCTTTCAACAATCTGGCCATCTATCCACACAGCTACGGCGCCTGCTGTACCAGCCGCACTGCTGCCATATCGCACTTCTGCAGAACCATCACTGGAAATACGGAAGATGCCCTCGGTTGGACAGGTTTCATTGACTGAGATGCTTACCGGAGTGGGTGTCGATATCTGAACATACCCTTCAATCGCAGACCCGATCAGCGTGCCATCCATCGTGAATTCGGCGCCAAACTCCGTCCCTTCCAGGCGCGTCTCGATATTGGTGAGAGCGACGTAACGATTACCGACTTTGAGCTCGAAGGCTTCGATGGTGTCAACAGAACGGCCGCTTTTCGTGTCATTATCCCAGCGTAAAAGTTGGTCCCAGTCGCTGCGACCTTTCACGTTCAATGGCTCGCCACTATCCTTAAGCTCACCGATGATATTATAGCTTTCATACCCCTTCCAGCTTTCGCTGGTCGCCGTTTCACCGGTGAGGGTATCAACATACCGGAAAGTTCCGTTAAGCAGTACGTCGCCGTGACTATAGGTTGAAACTATGCAGTCATTGAACTCCCAGCTTTCATCAACATTCCAGTCTTTGCCCGCGTAGGTGACGTTGGCCGTGCCTCCCCCGTCACAATTGGTGGTTCCCGATTCCCCTCCGGATTGATCCCAAAGAGATTCATGAAGATCACCAAGTAAACCAAAAGCATCGTTCATATCAGTCGAAAGCTGGTTGATATTGTCGACGTTCGTTGACGAGGAAATTTCAATTTTTTTGTTCGCGTAGTTGCTTGAGTCAAGCGAGAGTGTTGGCTCTGCACTTCCGCCGCCCTCTCCACCACCCCCACCACCGCAGGCGGCCAGTAGAGCCAAACTGGAGACTACAATGAAACGCCCGCTCAATTTCTGTTTATTCATGCTTCCCTCTCAGATTTCCTCAAATGCTCTATGTCTGGAGTCCAGCGTTCGGAGTTTATTCCAGACGAACGTGTCTATATTCAGAGGATTTCAAGGGAGCACTGGAGGTAAAAAGGAGGCGTGTTTACAACATCCAATGTTGCTTCCTATCTATCCCTGAACAACTGCACATTAATACGACATACGCTTATAAAGGTAAAGTCTGGGCGTTCAGTTGTGTGACACGCCTGTGCTGTTCTTGAGTACGGTGTACGCGGGGCTGTAGCCTGTTTACTCTCCATCGGGGCATTCTGCTAGCATGCGACGTCACCTTGTGGCGTCTGAACCATTTGGTGGCTGACCCAAGGGAAAAGCGATATGAGCACCGTTTCAGCGGCCCATCCAATCGGCACGCCCGGCACTCCCTGGGGCAATGCGGAACGTGCCCAGTGGCTGTCACGGCAAACCCGTCACCGCAGTTACGAGTCCGACGTGTTGAGCGTGGTCGAGCGGCTGCGTTGGCGCTTCAACGTGCAAGAGTATGGCCGTCTGGAATATGGCCTGGACGTGTATCCGCTGTCAGTAGGAAAACCGGGATCGCTTTAGTATATTGGGGCGCAGGATGCGGGTGTAGCTCAATGGCAGAGCAGAAGCTTCCCAAGCTTACGACGAGGGTTCGATTCCCTTCACCCGCTCCATCTGAAAGCGTATTGCAAAGCAGGTTAATAGCCATTCTAGATGTTTTTACTTATTGTTTTTCCGGTGTCTAAAAACCGAGGCGTGTCAACTTTACTTGCAAGTAATATTTTGCAATTCAAGGTTGCAAGACCCTGTTTTTAATATTTAATTTAATTTAACAAACAATTCATATAAATTAGTATGAGTGCCCTATTTTTAAATGTTTTAATATCGCTCAATTGTGATTTGACGCTTAAATTAAACAAAAATCCTATGTCATGTCTAGTTTATATATATGTTTAAATTAAAAACAGAGGATCTGTTATGAATACTTACTCTATTTTTAGAGAAATCGATTCGCTGATTTCTGTTGTTGAAGCCATGCAGCATGATCTCTCCAGTAGCACCTTCGACACGATGAAAATCGTTGCAGACGAAGTGCCGTATTTTCGCTTGGAGCGGGTTCGGAGCTTGGTAGAAAGCAAGAGCGATTCGTTCTTTCAGTTTGCTCGCACCCTCAACAGAAAAGCAGAGAGGTTTTCTGGAAGCTATGTTGAATTCATCAAGCCTGCTTCTCGTGGGGCCTACATACCCGTTGGTATCGACGTTGATAATGTCTGATTTGAAATAACTGCGAGAAAACCGGGACAGATTTATTTTCCAGTCTGCCTGGTGCCCAGGCAGGCCTGAACCTCGTCACCAAGCGCCACCGCACCCCCTTCAACCACCCGCGTTGTAATACCCCCATGCCCGCGCATGGCGTTGTAACCGCCCGGTCCAAGCGACGTTTCCATTTTGCTGCAGGGGTGGCAAAGGCCTGTGTATTCCAGCTCCACATTTCCGATTCGGAATCGCTTGCCTTTCAGAGCCAGCAAATTCAGGCCAGACACCACAATGTTTCGCCGGAAAACCTCGGGTGCGATGGCCTCCCGCTGCAGGCAGGAGGCGATGGCGTGCAGGTGCTCTTTCTGGATCAGGGTCACTTGCCGCTTGCTGGCTTCGCGGCCCTTGAATCGGTCTCCTTCCAGGCCTTTTCCGGGTGTGATCGCTACGCTATCGAGTGCTTCCATGGCCTCACCACGGGCGGGGCGGATGCCGATCCATTCCACCCGGCCGGTTTGGGGGAGGGTGTCGAACAGGGTTTGTAGTGGGGTTTGTTCAGGCATGGGCCAACGCTCGCACACAGCGGCGGAACAGCTCCGCCGAGAAGAACCGGTGTTCGCCTGGCTGCTCTGCCACGAACAGCTGACCACCGGAATCGCTGATTCCGCCTTCGATCATCAGGTTGTCACTCATCTCAAAATCCTCAATGGTGTGGCCCAGTTCGTCCAGGCTGCTTGAGCCCGCCCGTTCCCGGTAGCAACGGCTGTCCATGGTAAATCCGAAGGCGGGCTTGCCCTGTCCGATCATGTAGCCCACCTCAAAGACGGTACCCGGGTCCGCGCTGATGCTTCGAAAGGGAGTCAGGTTGGCGATGATGGCATTGCAGCTGTCCATCAGTTCGCGGTTGGCCTGGTAGATTTGCTGACCGCGCGCCGGTTTTGCTTCGTCGTCTGAAACTACGAGCTCCGTGTCCAGTGGGTCCACACCCTCAAATCCGTATTCCCGGAGCAGGCGTTTTTTCTCGGCGACGATGGTCTGGTGGTCTTCAGCCGGAAAGAAGACTTCCGGGCCGGCGAGGTAGATTCGTTTTGGCTTTGCCATGGGTGCCTCTGAGAGCTGATGAAACTGCAGGATAGCATCCGGTATTTTCGGGGTAGGACCTCCAGGCAGATTTTACTCTTAACTTGTACCGGATTCGTATATCGTTAGCCTTGGATTTTGTAAGGAGGAACACCCTATGAGCTGGGAAGGCAAAAGCGCACCCGATTTCACGCTGGAAGACCAGGAAGGTAAAAAACACTCTCTGTCGGATTATCAGGGACAGAAAGTCCTGCTCTACTTTTACCCACGTGACGACACGCCCGGCTGTACCATCGAGGCTCAGCAATTCCGGGACCGGCTGGACGAACTCCGCAGTCATGGCGTGCAGGTGCTGGGTGTGAGCCGGGACACGGTTCGCTCACACGAGAAGTTCGCCCGGAAAGAGTCGTTGAACTTCCCGATTCTGGCGGACCCCGAAGAAGTGGTGGTCAACCAGTACGAAGTGCTCAAACAGAAAAACATGTACGGTAAACAGGTGATGTCCGTGAACCGGGAGTCGTTCCTGATTGATGAACAGGGTGTGATTCTGCGCCATTACGGCAAGGTCAAACCGGCCGAGCATGTGCAGGAAATATTGGATGACCTGGCGTAATTAACAACTGCATCACACACATTTCTCATCCGGGAATCACTATATGAGTCTGGCTATCGCATTACATGTTCTCTCGGCCGTGATCCTGTTGGAGAGCGAGGGCAAGCAAGGGCTTACTTGCGGGGCTTGATTGTTCTTGATCCGCTTTCTTCATAACGGTCAACCGCGGTCAAGATGCCTTCAATCAATTTAACGCCTGCAAAACGCAGGATGTTTCCCGGAGGCATGGGAATCGCCTTACGGTTCACGACCCAGAATTTGGTGAGGCTTGTGTCTTTCCCGAGAACGAGGTCGGCTATTAGTCTTTTGCATATAGGCCTGGGCTTCGCGGGTTTTTCTTTTCTCCAGCGCAGCTGAGTCACTTCTGGCTCAACGCCAAACAGAGTCATGTTAAAGCCGCCATTGCGGCCGGATGCGCCAAAGCCTATTTCGTTGGCATCGAGCACCATAACGCGCTTTGTTTTGTCGTCTTTACGGATTTCTCTTGCGCAGGTCAGGCCTGTGTATCCAGCTCCAATAACCAATACGTCGGTTTCATAGGAACCGTGAGGAAGGGCGGTGTTGGCGGAATAATCGCCATATTTGTATTGCCAGAAGGAATGGTTGCTTATCATGGCGTCGTTCAGTTCCGGCATCGTGTAGCTCCCTTCTCATAATCATGCGCCACCTCGGTAGCGGCTCAGAGGAATGTCCAGGCCAATACCCTGGTAATCTTGTTTCCCTGCTTCATCTCTATTTCCCGAATATCAACGGCACCGAGCTTGCGAATCAACTTCTTTGCAGGTTTAACATTGTCGGCTTTTGAAACCAGGCTGGTGAACCAGCGGCATTGAGTTGAATACACCTGGCTTTCTCTTATCAGCTTTTTCAGAAACAGCTGTTCGCCCCCTTTACACCAAAGCTCTGCTCCCAGCCCGCCAAAGTTGAGAGTGGGGGATTCGGTTTTTGCTTTCTGTTCACCGCGGCTACGAGCAAGGTTATTGCGTTTAAGCTGGCTACCTTTAAGTGCTTCTTCGGGCGAGGCATGGAAGGGTGGGTTGCATACGCTGACGTCAAAGAACTCCCCGGCTTGAATGATCCCTTCAAACATGTGGTTTTTGTCTGGCTGCGTGCGCAGCGTGAAGCGTTCTTTGAGGGTGGGGTTGTTGGCGATAATGGTGGCGACGTTCTCAAGCGACTGGGTGTTAATGTCACTACCGACACACTGCCAGCCGTAAATCTGGCAGGCCAGTAGCGGGTAGATTCCATTTGCGCCAGTGCCAATATCGAGCAGCCTGATGCTGGGCTGTTCAGGCCCCAGCAAGTCTGCCATGTAATGGATATAGTCGGCTCTTCCCGGGATTGGAGGGCAAAGCGCGCCCTCTGGAATATCCCAATCGACGATGTTGTAGTACCGGGTTAATAATGCGGCGTTGAGAACTCTTACTGCCAATGGGTCTGCGAAATCGATGGAAAGGTCGCCATGGGCGTTCGGTTTCACATGGGGCGCTAGTGCCGGGTGGCTTTTTACGAGAGCCGGGAAGTCGTAGCCCTGGTTGTGTAGATTCCTCGGGTGCAGGCCTTTGCGAACAGGCTTGGCCTGGCTTTTTTCACTTCGATGGAGGCTGCTCACAGTCATAGGCCCGGGGCTTGGAGTTCAATAGTAGGATGGGGCTGGCTTGGTCCGTGAGTATAATCTTAAAGTATGTGATGCATGAAAACATGATGCGCAGTTGTTTTGCACGGAGCCCATAGTGACAAGGCCTGGTTGTTACAGTTCCCGGAATAAGTTTGAGCCGTCTGCGCGGCCCATTGCCCCCCGATTGTCTATACTCAATAGGGTCCTGTTAAAAAGGAGGAACTGACATGCGGTATCTTGCGGTTGTGTTATTCACGGTTTTCTTTGCGGGCAATGCCCTTAGTGGCCAGTGCCCGAGCCTGGTTAAACAGATCGATCATCAACTGCAGTCAGCGCAACTGGACATTAAGGCTGAGGCCAAGGTTAAAGAGCTCCGGGATCGGGGTGAATCGCTGCACAATCAGGGTAAACATTCCGAGGCTGAGATTGCGCTAAGAAAAGCGATCGATGAACTGGACGCTGCGTTGTAAGGGATAATCAATAGCAAAACCACGCTGTCCATGACGTACCCGAAACCGGCGCAGCCGAAGAGCAGCGCCAGGAAGATATCTGCGGTTTCCAAGGGGTGAGGTCCTCCGGTCAGTCTGCCCTGGAAGGTGCGGGCTATATTTGCTCGATTCGGACAGGACTTACTTGCGGGGCTTGCCGAAAAGGTCGCGCAGCTCATCCTTTGCAGCCTCAAGGCGTTCTCTTTGCTCCGTGGAGAGTTGTTTTCCCGCCCGATTGATGTAAAACGTCAGCATCGACATGGCTGACCGATAAGGGTCTGATTTGCGACGCTTGCTCTCCTCGGCAGACTTCTTCAGAGAGCGGGCGATTTCCCGGGGATCTTCCAGAGCGAATACGCCGTGCTCAAGGTTCAGGGCATCACTGGATTCTGTCACCTTCTGCGACCAGCGCTCAGATTTATCCAAAACTTACCTCCAGTCGTGTGGCAAGACGTTATTTATAACCATATCAAGAGAAGGGCGTTACGCAAGGGGGAAGCGAATTGAATCAGAAAGGCTCACTCACCTTCCATGGTTTTATCTAATCAGGTGTCCTGTTGCTTCCTGATGGTTTGCTCTCAGCCTGTAATCGCAAAACTGAGCAGCCAGCGGTTACCACGCTCGATCTTTGATACCCGGTGCTGATAAAGATCCGGGCGAAACAGGTAGACCCGCCCGAACAGGTTGAAAATATTCTTCTCACAAGTGAACTCGCCACCGGCTGCGGGTTTGACCAGAACGCAGTTCAGTTTGTAGAGCCAGCCTTCTGAAACCATGTCCACATGGGGCACTACCTTATGGCCCTGGGGATATCGAACCAGGTATATGCTGAGCCGTCTGGAATGAAACAGGATCCGGGTTTTTACGTTTGTTGCCATTGGGTGTGCGTTCACTATGTAAGGGTGACAGGCCAAGTCTGCGCGGTCTGGTTGGGTGCGGTCAACCTGACGGCCCGGGGCGATTGTGCCCGTTTCCGGCTCCGGCGGGTGAGACATGCGCCAGCAGTCGATCAACGCCTGCTGACATTGCATCAGATATTTATTTTTAGAATTTGAGACCTAGCGGAGACCAGTCAAATCTATCGTCTGAATGGTAATATTAAGCCGGCCATGCTCATGGGGCGTTACCTGGTCCGTGAGAAAATCTCAGTATTTTTGTTCAAACATCGTTTTGCCCGGAGCCCGAAATGATTAAGCCTGGTTGTTACAGTTGTCGGAAAAAGTTCGAGCCGTCTGCACTGAGGGTTTCTTACTCGAGAAACTACTGTGAGGGCTGCGGTGTGGGGCTGTTTGGTGAGGATTACTTCAGTTTCTCCAGAAAGCCCGCCCCAACTATCCGGAAAAACCTGGCTATCCATTTTGCCGCGCTTCTTTTCGGGGTTGCTTGCCTGTTGTTATGGTTTTATTGAAAACTGCGGTGGAAACCGGAAAATTCCCGGCTTTCCCGGATCAGCATATAGCGATAACCTCAACTACACTTCCTGTGAACCTACAACGATGCCGCGCCGGCGCTTTGCGTTGGTATGAGCCTATAAACAAGGCAACATTACTCTAGCTCTTTACGCAGACAAACAGGGCGTTCCCGGACTGCCCGTCCCAAGGCTCTATCTTGCCGTAGTCGTGCTCGAATATATGAACCTCGAAAAAGGGTTCCAGCAACTTTGCAAGCTCTTCGAAACCCAACGCCACCATGGGATGCTCGTCCTTCCAGGTCTCGCTGACATTTTGCGTGGTTTTTTTGATCCGCAGCTTGAGTGACTGTTGCTCACCATAGCCGCGGTAGTGCCAGCCCGAACTGAATGTGAAAGCACCGCCCTGGTGCTCTGCGGTATGGGTTACAAACAGGTTGTTGTTGATCTTGTTCTTGTCCACTGCATTGAAGCAGAAAACGCCATTGGCCTGCAGGGCATCGTGTACGCTGGTGATGCAGGATTTCAGGCGGTCGATGTCACTGCTGTAGTGAATCGAATACAGAAAGCAGGTGATCAGATCGAAAGGCTGGTCAAAGGCAAAACTGCCAATGTCACCCAGGGTGAACTCGGCTTCAGGGCAGCGCACTTTCGCTTTATCCAGCATAGGCTGATTGATGTCCAGGCCCTGGCTTTGGTAGCCAAAGTCGAGGAAATGCCGAATGTGGGGGCCGGTTCCACAGGCCAGGTCCAGGTGACTGTGACCGCCGTTTCCGAACAACTGGTTAAGCCTGCGCACGCCGCTGCTTTGTTCCGGGTAGTCGATGTCGGCACACATCAGGTCGTAATAACCGGAGAGGTCGGTGTAGAGCTTGGTGGACGGTTGCATGACGGCTCACTGGGCGGGGTAGGCGGGCTGGCCGGCAGTATAGCAGAAGGTGTATGAAGGCGGTGTGGCGGGTGACATCATCGAACTGCCGGATTGGTCAATTCGACACACCCATGCTTACATCACGAGGGGTATTGAGCTCAGGTCCGATAGGGTTACTCGTCCATATCATTATCCGAAGTAGACTCCCGATCATCCTTTTTCTGCTTGCCAGACTGGTCTTTCGTTTCCGGGTCATTTGTGCCAGTTGCGTCATCTGTATTGTATTTGGACTTGGTGGACTCATCGTGTAGCTCAGAGTTCTGATCCTCGGGTTCAGCATGTTGGTCCATATCCTGCTCTCCCAGATCCTTATCCCCATTGCCGCCTTCTTGGGCGAGCAAAGCAGCCGAACCCAGGGCTATGGCCGGTGTGATCAAGGCATAAAAGGCGAGTGAATGTAGCTTTTTCATAGATTTCTCCTTCGAATACGATGTTTCATACGGAATTCCGGATGATCCTTTAATCTAAGCTCAGGAAGTTGTGCTTATCAACTCGGCATACTGCTCTATCTTATTGAGCCGGCCGTTGAGCGCCGGTGCTAACCATCGTTTCTGGCGCCACTGCTGGTTATAATGACGAACTTTGAACCGTCGCAGAGAACTCTATGCCAATCGAAAAGAATCAGGTGGTCTTGTTTCACTACAGTGTCAGTGATGACCAAGGCAACGTTGTCGAAAATTCCCGGGGCGGCGAGCCGAACGCCTACCTGCATGGTCACGGCGGCATTATCCCAGGTCTGGAAGAAGCCCTGGAAGGTCGCGAGGCCGGCGATACGTTCACCGTCACCGTCAGTCCGGAAAAAGCCTACGGACCACGCAAGGCCGATGCCGTGCAGCGCGTGCCTATTAAGCATTTGATGGGTGCCAAACGCTGGAAGCCGGGCATGATTGCCCAGGTGGAAACCGAGCAGGGGCCGCGCCATGTAGTCGTCGCCAAGGTCGGCCACAAGTTTGCCGATGTCGACACCAACCATCCGATGGCCGGTAAAACCCTGACCTTTGATATCGAAGTCATTGAAGTACGCGCTGCTGACACGGAAGAGATTGCGCACGGCCACGCGCATGGGCCGGGCGGGCATCATTGAACGATTAAGCCCAGCAAAATGAATGCGCCTTTTACGCTGCGGCCTTACCAGCAGGAAGCGGTGGATGCCACGCTGAGGCATTTTCGCCAATCCGATGAGTCTGCCGTTATTGTTCTGCCCACCGGTGCGGGTAAGAGTCTGGTCATCGCCGAGTTGGCCCGCCTTGCCCGCCGGAAGATTCTGGTGCTGACCCACGTAAAAGAGCTTGTGGAGCAGAATCACGCCAAATACCAGAGTTATGGGTTAACGGGCGGCATCTTCTCCGCCGGGCTGAAGCGTAAGGAAAACCGGCATCAGGTGACTTTCGCCAGCGTCCAGTCCGTATCGGCGAATCCGGATCAGTTCAGGGATGAATACTCGTTGGTCATCATCGATGAGTGCCATCGGGTCAGCGGTGAAGAAACCAGCCAGTATCAACGGATCATCGAGCTGCTGCGGCAACAGAACGACTCCCTCAAAGTGCTCGGGCTGACCGCCACACCTTATCGCTTGGCCATGGGCTGGATTTATCGCTATCACTACCGGGGCTTTGTCCGAGGTGAACAGGAGAAGCCTTTTCAGCACTGCATTTATGAACTGCCGTTGAGCTATATGATCAATCGGGGGTACCTCACCCGGCCTGAGTTGGTGAACGCGGCGGTGACGCAATACGATTTCTCCGCGCTGCCTCAGGATCGCTTTGGTGAATACGCTGAGAAGGACGTCAACCAGCTGCTGAGCAAACATAAGCGTGTGACCCGTGCCATCATTGAGCAGGTGATGGAGCTGGCGGCTGAGCGCAAGGGGGTGATGGTTTTTGCGGCAACGGTGGAGCATGCCCGGGAGATCACCCGCTATCTGCCGGAACACCAGACCGCCCTGGTGACCGGCGCGACCGATCTGCATGATCGGGATCTGCTGATTCGGCGCTTCAAACAGCGGCAGTTGAAGTATCTGGTGAACGTGTCCGTGCTCACCACGGGCTTCGATGCGCCCCATGTGGACTTTATCGCCATTCTTCGGCCTACCCAGTCGGTCAGCCTGTATCAGCAGATCGTGGGCCGTGGACTTCGTTTGGACAAAGGCAAGCAGGATTGCCTGGTGATCGATTACGCGGGCAACCACGTGAACCTGCATCACCCGGAGGTGGGGGAGCCGAAGCCGAACCCCGACAGTGAGCCGGTGCAGGTGTTCTGCCCGGGCTGTGGGTTTGCCAATATCTTCTGGGGCAAAACCGATAGTGACGGCCGAGTGCTCGAGCACTACGGCCGCCGTTGTCAGGGGCTGCTGGAGCTTGCGGTAGAGGGTGGGACTGCCTTGCAGAACGGGCGTCCGCAACAGTGCGATTACCGTTTTCGTTTCAAGGAGTGCCCACACTGCGGTGGCGAGAATGACATTGCGGCCCGTAACTGTGGGCGATGCTACAAAGCCATCATCGACCCGGATGATCAGCTACGAGATGCGCTGAAACTCAAAGATGCCATGGTGATCCGTTGCGCCGGGATCACATTAGGTGCCCAGGCCTCCAAGACCGGCAGCAAACTGAGGATTACCTATCACGGTGAGGATGGGGAGGAACTTAGTGAGTCGTTTGATTTCGACAAGCCGGGCCAGCGCAACGTCTTTAACAAACTGTTCGGGCGTCGTTTCGCCGATGGTCAGGCTCCGAAAATGTTCAGGAGGGCGGATGAGGTGCTTGAGATGCAGGGCTTATTACCGGCACCGGATTTTGTGATTGCCCGCAAACAAAAGCATTATTGGCAGGTGCAGGAACGGATCTTTGACTATCAGGGGGGCTATCGCAAGGCGTGTAAATAGAACCGTCCCGGTTTTTCCCCGGCGTTTTCTTTCTTCTATAGTGATATAGACCATGGATGCACCTCAATGCCGGTAGGACGCGAATGAAAAAATATGCGATAGGGTGGCTGGTCGTTGCTCTCGTGTTTTCCAGCCTGTGCGTGGCGCAGACGGAAGACAAAGAGATGCGATGGTTTTCCATCGATTCGTTGAATGTGGGGCTTGATGCACCCCCCGAGGCGGTCAAGCGGCAGACGCCACGCGAGTCGGTCCGTAGCTTTTTTGACCTCACCAAACAGGAGGAGTTTGAGGCGGCGGCGCACCTTCTCAATCTTTCCAAGCTGAGTGCTGCAGAACAGCGCGAGAAGGGTAGCGAGTTAGCGAGGCAACTCGCCGCCGTTCTCAGGCGTGGCGAGTGGATCGATACCTCCAACCTGTCCGGCCGGCAGGATGCCGCCATTGTAGATCCGTCGGGGAAAAATCCCCTGGCAGGGCAACCACGACGCAATCTCCAACTCGCATCACTCCGTGCCGAAGGGCAATCCTATGATATTCGTCTGGCCCGATACCGCGTGGGCGAAGAGAACCCCGTCTGGCTGATCACGCCGGACAGTCTGTCCTCCGTCCCTCTGCTTTATGAAGAATACGGCCCCTCCTGGCTGGAAGAGCATGTGCCGCAGCGTTTCAAGTCAACGTTCGGCTCGCTCCAGATCTGGGAGTGGATCGCTATTCCAGTTTTCCTGCTGGGGGTAGGTTCCGTGGGGTGGTTTGTTCATCGCCTGGTCGGACTGGTGGCACGATGGCTACCCTCCGGCTCGCCCAGCATCTTCGCTGGCGAGATCAGGCTGCCCATGGCATTAGTCGTCATGACGCTCGTGGCCCAGGCCCTTCTCAATTACGTGGTATCCTTCTCGGCCGTGGCGACGACGTCTTTCCGCATACTGCTGATCACCATCCTGGCCTGGGGCATCGGTATGATCGCGCTGCGTTTCGTGGACGTGATCCTGCTGAACATAAAGCGACGTCTGGTGGGAGAAATCGATGACACCAAACCCCGGGATGAACGCAAGTTATTGACATCGCTCTATGCGGTGCGGCGAGGCATCATCCTGGTGACGGTTGTCGCAGTCACCATCTACATACTTTCGCAGATCGCGCTTTTCGAGACGCTGGGCATGACCCTCCTGGCCTCGGCCAGTATCCTGACGGTTCTGCTGGGTATTGCGGGTCAGGCAGTGCTGGGCAATATTCTCTCTTCATTTCAAGTGTCGCTCGCCAAGCCCATACGAATGGGTGACCTGGTCGTCTTCGAGGATCAATGGTGCTATGTGGAAGGCATCTTCTATACGTTCATTCGTTTGAGAACCTGGGATGAACGCCGTTTGGTTGTACCGGTCCAGTACTTCACCTCGAAGCCCTTCCAGAATTTGTCGGTCAAGAGTGCCAAAATGTACAGGATGATAGAGCTGTCGCTTCATCTGAACGCCGACATCGAGTGCCTGAGGGACAAATTCAAGGAGTTCGCCGAGGCAGAAAAAAACGTCATCGAGCACCACAAGCTCTCGTGCTTTGTCACTGCGCAGACCGAGGCTGCCCAGAAGGTTTCTTTCTACCTCATGACCTCCGAGCCCTTTGCCGGCTGGGAGGCCGAAATGAATGTCCGTGAGAAGTTGCTGGCATTCATCCGCGACAACCACCCCGAATGGTGGCCGAGGGAGGTGGTGGTCGCCAGCCACCACGACATGGCTCTCGGGAAAAGGCCAACGGCCAGCCCGGCGACCGTTGCAGACGGCCCCGACGCAGGAGACTCAACGTGATGCTAAAACGTAGCCGGCGCTGGTTTTTCGCTTTTTTCCTTAGTTTCCTGCTCTCCAAACCGACCCGCCGTAACTTTGTGGTGCGGCTAATGCACAACTTTAACCGGGGTGATCGCACCCTGGCGTATTACCTGGTGGATGATAATTACATTGGCGGGGTAAGTATGTTGGGTTTGGACTGGAGGCGTTGGTTGCACGAACAGGGTAAAGGAGTCATCAGGCTCTAGCCTTCTTTAACCACTGGCACACCAGCTCTGCTGCCGAGCGGTCATCAATACCCATTTCGGAGATTGTACTCCATGTATCGATATCCATAGCCACCCGGAGCGTTGCGCGATAAGGTTTCGCGTTGGCGCCTAGCTTCCCCTCTGGCACCAAAGCGTCCTCAAGGCTTTGCAGCAGCTGCATCCATCCGTTTTCAACCACATCTGCCAGGGCGGGCATAGTCTTCGCGTCCCGCATCACTTTTCCCATCATGTCGTAGGTACGGCGGTAGTAGTCGTAAAGTAATCGGAGTACGCAGGCGGCCCGCTTTAGCTCATCCGGTTCTGCGAGTGCCTGCGCAAAATCTGGCGGAGGATTATCGGCAATCCAGTGATCACTACAGGCACGAAACATCGCAGAGTCATCAGGGAAGTGTTTGTACACCGTTACGCGGCCGACACCCGCCAGGTTTGCAATGTCACTAATGGTTGTCTGCGCTGGCCCGACCGTTCTGTGTAACTCAACGACCGCTTCGGTAATCCGTCGCCGGGTCTGTTCTTCCTGTTTTGCCCGAGTGGTTTTGCGGTAGCTACGTTTCGGGGAATTAATCGACATACAGGCTGTATACTCAATATTGACAGGCGCATGAACGAGGGATAATCTCTCGTATTGAATATACACAGTGTATTCCTAAATTGAGTGGAACGCGAGTCGGGGGCGGGTCTCCCTGACTACAATCAGGGGGATAACTCATGAATAACGCATCTCTGCCGACTGGCATCAACCGCGAGCGCCGACTTTACCAACTTGGCATCCTCTTGTTTCTCATGGGGCTGTTGACCGGATTTCTACTGCCGTTAATGGAGAATGCCAGAATGGGGCTTTCGAGCCACCTTGAGGGCATCATGAACGGAATGGTGCTGATTGTGCTGGGTGTGATCTGGCCCAAGCTTCGGCTGGGCCGCACGGCCGAAAGAATTGCATTTGGTCTTGCGGTATTCGGTACCTACACCAACTGGCTGGCCACGCTGGCTGCCGGCTTTATCGGTGCAGGGTCATCCATAATGCCGATCGCTGCTGCAGGCTTCGAGGGCTCGGCGCTACAGGAAGGCCTCATTGCCATCGCCCTGACATCGCTCTCGGTGGCGATGGTGGTGGTTGCTTTGATGGTGCTGTGGGGAGTCTGCGGTAAGGGAAGTCAGGTTGGATAAGTGATATCGCCTCCAGGTATTCCGTTTCGTGGGAATGATCTGTCCCCGCGGCCTGAATTTTAGCCCGTCACTCTCCGGTCGATCATTGTGACCGCGATGCCAAAGGCTCTGTGGAAGACTGGATTGAATGGCCAGAGGTCGAGAAACTGGCTCGACAGATGAAACCGCTTTTTGTGATCGTTGCTTACCTTGTCGCTGTCACATTGCCGCCTTGACACGATTCACGAAAGGGGAAGTTAACCTACGGAAATCGGGTGATCGATCAGATTGCCTGCCTGCGATTGCCTCCTGATCAGCATCTTGTGCAACTCCTCCACGGCGAGAAGGCTCATGGCGAACGCGAGCAACTGCAACCATTCCTCCATTGAAATCGGCTGAATCTGCAGGACATCGGAGAGGCCCGGGGTATACATGGCACCAATGTGGGCGAGTTGCGCGAGGGGAACAGCCAGCATCAGGAAAGGGTTTCTAAGCAGGGGCATGCTAAACAGGGAGCGGAGCTCCGAGCGGCTGTTCAGCGCGTGGATGTTGCCGAAAAGCACCATCAGCATCAGCGTCAGGTTACGGGCTTCCTCAACACTTTGGCCCTGTTCGAGCGTCCACTGGAAATTCAGGAATGCGACGAGGCCCATCCATGATCCCACCACCAGGACATGCTGAATGATGTGTTTATCGAACACGGGCTCCTGAGGTGAGCGCGGCTTTACTGACAATTCGCCGCCTTCCTTCGGTTCAAAGGCCAGGGCCACGTCCTGGAAGCCGTTTGCAACCAGGTTTAGCCAGAGCAACTGTACCGCGATCATGGGCATTGGCAGACCGGCCAGTACACAAAACAAGAAGAGCAGGATCGCCGAGAAACCGGTGGCAACCAGCAGCCCGATAACCTTGCGGATATTGTTGTAAACCACGCGCCCCTGCTCGATGCCGGCGACAATGGAGGAAAAATTATCATCGGTAACGATCAGGTCCGCCGTTTCCTTGGCCACATCCGTGCCGCGCTTGCCCATGGCGATTCCCGCATGGGCCTGCCGCATGGCCGGTGCATCGTTGACGCCATCCCCGGTGACCGCGACAAAATGCCCGTCTCGCATAAAGCTGTCCACAATCTGGGCTTTCCTGCCAGGTTCTATGCGGGCGAATACCCGGGCCTGGCGAATGAGCTGGTCGACGGCCTCCTGGCCCCTGGTGCTGGCTTCGTCCAGCATTGGGCCGGTAACAACCTTTGCGTCCGCGTCACACAGGCCCAGTTCCAGGGCGATCGATTTTGCGGTAGCAGGATGGTCGCCTGTGACCATGGCCACTTCAATACCGCCGGTGCGGCACTTTTCGATGGCGTCAAAGGCTTCATGACGGAGCGGGTCGATCATGGCGACCATACCGAGAAAGACCATATCGGCCATCTCATGGTCGCCGGGTGACGAGGTTTTCTTCGCCAGGGCGATAATCCGATAGCCCCGGGAAGCGAGCTCGGTGAACTGGCTTTCGAGGGCTGGTTTGTCGATTTCTGTGGAGCCGTCAGTGGTTGCCATGCGGTTGCACATGGCCAGCATCTTTTCAGGGCTGCCTTTGGCGTAGATAACGGTTTGATCGCCGACCCGGTTGACCACACCGCTGTAGGCCTTTTCCGACTCATAGGGGATCAGGGCTACCTGCTCCTGCCGGGTTCGCAGGTCAGAGATGGACATGCCCAGCTTCTTGGCCATGACCAGGAAGGCGATGTCCACGATATCACCCTGGGAAACCCATTCGCCGCCGCTATAGTCCAGGTGGCTTTCATTGGCGAGGACGCCTGCGATACAGAGCTCCCTGAGGGTGTCCTGGTCCGGGCCTACCTGGGCTCCGGCATGGCCGGTGATCTCTCCTCCCGGGGCCACGCCTTCGCCTGTGACATCGAACTGGCGACCATCAGGCAGCATCACCTTGCGAATAGTGAGTTCGTTGACGGTCAGGGTGCCGGTCTTGTCGGAGCAGATGAGGGTGCAGGACCCCAGGGCTTCCACAGCCACAAGCTTGCGGATGATCACGTTGCGCTTTGCCATCCGGGTCATGCCGATGGCGAGGGCAACGGTCAGTGCGGCAGGCAGACCCTCGGGAATCACCGATACCGCCAGGCCGATGGTCATCAGAACCATGTCTTCGACTGAATACCCGCCATCCAGGATCATCAGGCCGGCCAGGGCGGCAATGGCCACCAGAATGCCAAAGGCAACCTGGTAGGTGAACTTTCGGATCCGGATCATCAAGGGCGGTTCGGCAGACGTTTTGCCGGTGACTCCCTGGGCGATCTTGCCAAGCTGGGTATCAGAGGCGGTCGCTATCACCCGGCCGCGTCCCCGCCCATGGGTGATGATGCTGCCCGCAAAGCACTGGTTACCGCGCTCTGTGAGCGGCGTACTGTCGTCGCTTGCCGCGCCGGCATTCTTGGCAACCGCCAGGGATTCCCCCGTCAGCATGGACTCATCCACCGCCAGGCTGCTGGCGCTGAGCAATTGAATATCAGCCGGCACCTTGTCGCCGGAGGAAAGCAGAACAACATCGCCTGGAACGATCTCTTCGACTTCAACGGTTACGATCTGGCCATCCCGAAGTACATGCGCGGTACCTTTCATCAGTTGCTTCAACGCGGCAGCCGCCTTCTGGGCCGAAAACTCCTGGACCGTGCCGATAAGCGCATTGATCAGCAGGACGATCAGGATGAAAACACCGCTGGGGGGCTGGCCGAGGGCAAACGAAACCACGGAAGCGATCAGCAGGATGTAAATGAAAGGGCTGAGGAATTGCCGCGCAAAAAGCTCCAGCACACCCGGCATGGGAGGGGTGGGCAGCTGGTTGTAACCATATTTCTCCAGGCGTGCACTGGCCTCCTGGTTGGATAGCCCGTTGTCAGCGGGATCCGGTGTGATGGGTTGCTCTGGGGCTGCGCTGTTCATAGTTTTTATCGGGCCATGCAGGATAGGGAGTGCCGTGTACAGGAAGTGTAGCCCGCTATTTTTACCCCGGTCCATCAATAGCTTCGACCGCTTGTGTGGCTGGCAGGGTGCCGCTCAGCCACACATTTTCAATTGCAGGGAAGGGCCATCATCTGAACGCCGGCTGGTGCGGTTTACCCGCAGCAACCCGTTTCATCCACGCCATGTCCAGCGGAACCAGTACGTTCAGGGCGAACAGCACCCAGCCCAGGGGCTGCAGGCTCTGCGCAAACCACACCATCAAGCCAAGGGACAGCAGGCTCCAGGTTACATCGGCAGCAATCATCAGGTTCAAGTATCGCTCCTGCCACTGTTCATTGATGGCCATGGCGGCCATATCCACGCACCACAGCAGCATTATAATGCCGACCACCAGGTAGAAGGTTGCGCCGGGGCCGCCTGCCCACTGGGCAATCGGCTCGGCGGCCAGAATGAGAGCCAGCGCCAGGGGCGTGGAGAGGAATACATCGCTCAGGATGATTTGCTTCACGCTGAATCGACGGACTAAGTTTTTCATAGGATCACCTCAATCGGGTTTCGCAATGTGTTTGACTACGCTACAAAGCTTCTACCCGGGCGGAGATAGACTCAATTACCTGTGAGGTAATGGTGTAGCCTACCCTCGGCCAGCATAATGGCGGAATACTCGCAATTGACAGGAAACCCAATGAGCGCCTTCGGTACGCTGTTCAGAGAAATGCGGCAGGGTAAGCGCCTGAGCCAGATGGATTTCGCCCTTGCGTGCGAGGTGTCGGCGAAGCACATCAGCTTTCTGGAAACCGGCCGCAGCCAGCCCAGCAAAGGTATGGTTCTGCATTTAGCCCAGATGCTGCAATCGGATCTGGCCGGAACCAACCGGCTGTTGTCGGCGGCGGGGTACAGCCAGGTCTACTCCGACCAGGATTTGAACGCGCCCGGTATGGCCATGATCAGGGATGCGCTTGAGCATCTGTTGCAGGGGCACCTGCCGTACCCGGCTGTGGTGTTCGATCACGAGTATTATCTGGTTATGGCCAACCAGGCCATGCAGGAGATGATGGCAAGAATGGTGGCGCTGGGCGCTCAGTTTCCGGCCCGGCCGAACTTTCTGTTGTCGCTGTTGGATGGTCACGGCATAAAACCCTTCGTGGGCGATTGGGAGAATATCGCCTGCCATATGCTGCAACGTGTCTACCATGAGCATCTTGCCGGCCCGTTTCGGGATCAGCCCAATCGATTGCTGGAACAGGCGCTGACTGTGCCCGGCGTGCCACAGACCTGGAAAAGCCACGTGGTGGAACACCTGGACTACCCGGCGATTCCGTTTACCCTGAACCTGGGAAACCAACAACTCAGAATCTTTTCCACCATCGCAACCATAGGCACGCCCCTGGACGTTACCGCCCAGAATTTGCGGATTGAGCATTTCTTTCCGATGGATGAGGACAGTAAGGCTTATTGGCAAGGCTGACGCATGCATATCGGTGTCATACTTTACTTCAATCCCGGTTGCGCCCAACCCCGCTTGATTTCTCTCGATCTGCCCTGATTATTCAAGTCAGTATGCAATCAAAGGCAGATAGATAATGACCGATATTCGACACCTCGTGTGTCCGCATTGCCACAAAGTGAATCGCGTGCCCGCCGATAAGCTGTCATCCGGCGGCAATTGCGGTGCCTGCAAACAGCCGCTCTGGCCGGATCAGGTTCTGGAGCTGGGGGACCAGAGCTTCAGTGCCCATACCGCACGCAGTGATGTGCCGGTACTGGTGGATTTCTGGGCCAGCTGGTGCGGCCCCTGTAAAGCGATGGCGCCTCAGTTCGAGCAGGCTGCGAAAGCCTGGCGGGGAAAAGTGCGCTTTGCCAAGCTGAATACCGAACAATCGCCCGGGCCGGCCGGCCAGTTTGGTATTCGCAGCATACCCACGCTGATCCTGTTCCAGAATGGCCGGGAAGTGGCGCGCCAGAGCGGTGCCATGAACCAGTCGCAGATCAGCCAGTGGCTGCAGTCCAACGGTATTCGGTAGCCGCGATTTTCATGCCCGGTCATTCGGGGGAAAACGGGGACGTTCAGGGGATAGGCATTGATCGTTTCCAGGGATGGCATACTGCGAGCCAGAGATACTTCAGGTACCAGATCCCGAGCGGATAGTTTCCCCGGTCCTGCGGCGCCAGTAACTTGACCAGATCAAAATGATTCGTGAAGGCTTCGCAAGGCGCCTTCACAAAAACCGGTCTGCCCCCGATATGAGACATGATGGACTTGGCCACATGGGCATAGGCCCAGGGCGTCGAGGTATTAGTGTCGAGCACTCCTGGTGCCAGCAGGAAGAGATTGGGAGCGTCGGCGGAGAGGAAGCCGGAGTAGCAGCGACTGCCAATCTCGTTGAGGTTTTTTGCCTTGTTAAGCGCCTCCAGGCCGAGATAGCCGAAGTCAACACCATACCCAGTACCCCAGAGTAGCAGATCGGTTTCCAGCGCTTCACCGTTTGAGAGCTCGATGGTCTTGCCGCGGAGTGAGCTTACTTCGCCTTGATGGCGCTCAATGCTGGCAAAGTTAGTGAGCATCCCCGGCCGGCCCGGGATGAGCTGGTCGCGGCGGATGTCGAAATCGCCCTCTGGCATTATCTCGTTGATGCCTGCTTTCGCGTACCTCGCCCGCAGGTCTTTGTTGGACAGTCGGTGGACCAGACTCGCTGGCAAGCAGAGCATCTGATACCTGGCCAGAACCCGCATGTCGATGCCAAAGTGTTTGCCTCGGCGCGTCGGCCGCATCCACTTGGTGGAGCGATAGAGCCACACGACACTGCGAGCACCGTGGGCGAAGCAGAGATCCAGAAGATCATAGGCGGACGCACCGCCGCCCACCACGGTAACCCGCTTGTCCCGCAATTCCTCGGGATCGCGTAAGGCGGAGGAATGATATTCAGTGATCGAAGAATCGATCCGCTCGACGTTTGGGACGACAGGGCGGTTGTGTCCACCGGTGGCGGCAATCAGCCACTTCGCTTCGTGTGTTGCTGTATCTGTGGTCAGCCTCCAGCCCTTCTCGCACGGCCGGGCACTTGTTACGGACTCATTCAGGCGGATGTAGGGCGATAATTCAAAGCGTTCGACCCAGGCTTCTATGTTACCCAGAATGCTGGGCTGGTCCTCTCCGGCGAGCGGTAAATTGCCAAGCGTCCAGTCTTCCTTGCGGAATTGAATGTCCTGCCAGGACGGGAGGTCGCGCCATAGACCACCGATGTGGTCACCGCGCTCAAGAAGCAGCGCGTTCAGCCCGGCGTCTTTGGCATACTTCAAGCAGATGATGCCGCCAATGCCTCCGCCCACGATAACCAGATCAAGGCCTTGATTGGTGCTCTGAATCATCGGGTACTCCTGCGAATGCGGTGGCATCCCGAAGAGGGTAGGGGTGATCGACGCATTGCGTTCAATTATTAAGCTACACCCTCCTGATTCCCAGCGCCAATATTCCCGGTTTTCCTGACTAAAACCGGCTAACAGTTCCGCCATAGTCCTTAAACAGTCTAATAACCCGCTGGTGTTCCTGCTGAAACGGCGGAGGATAAAGGGTGGTGCCTTATGGGGCGAGGAGATGGCTATGACCAGGTTACAGCAAGGAACGATAGACACCTTCAGGGGGCAGTTCGGTGGCCCTGTGTTTGAGCCGGCAGACGCCGGGTATGACGAGGCGCGCCAGATCTGGAACGCCATGATCGACCGTAAACCGGCGCTGATAGCCCAGTGCCACTCGGTGAAGGATGTGGTGGCCGCGGTAAACTTCGGGCGCGATCAGTCGATGCTGGTTTCGGTCAAGGGAGGTGGGCACAACATCGCGGGCAACGCGGTGTGCAACGATGGTCTGATGATTGATCTGTCGAAAATGAAGGATGTAGAGGTCGATGTTGAAAAACAGCGTGCCTACGTGGGGCCCGGCTGCACGTTGGCAGACTTTGACGCTGCAGCCCAGTTGCATGGATTGGCAACGCCGCTGGGTATCAATTCCACAACGGGTGTCGCGGGACTGACCCTGGGCGGCGGGTTTGGCTGGCTCAGCCGGAAGCATGGGATGACCGTTGATAACCTGATCTCTGTGGACATGGTGACTGCCAACGGTCGCCAGACTCGCGCCAGCGCCACCGAGAATCCGGACCTGTTCTGGGGCACGCGGGGCGGTGGTGGTAACTTCGGGATTGTCACGCGGTTCGAGTTCCAGCTGCACCCGGTGGGGCCGGAGTTGTTGAGTGGGCTGATGGTGTTCCCCTTCGACCAGGCCCAGTCGGTGGTGACGCAGTTTGCGCGTTTCACGGAAACCATGCCCGATGAGCTCAATATTTGGTTGGTTATTCGCCATGCACCGCCGCTGCCCTTCCTGCCTGAATCGGTTCATGGCGAGCCGATCGTCGCCCTGGCGATTTGCTACGCCGGGGACCCGGAAGCTGGCAAAAAGCTGATTGCGCCGCTGCGTTCATTCGGCGAGGCTCACGGAGAGCATGTTGGTATTCAGCCCTACGTCAACTGGCAGCAGGCCTTCGACCCCTTGTTGGCGGAGGGTGCCCGGAATTACTGGAAGTCCCACAACTTTGTGAAGCTGACCGACGATGTGATCCGGGTTGCGCTGGAGTTTGGGGACAAGCTGCCATCGCCCCACTGTGAGATCTTCATTGCCTCCATTGGTGGCGAAACCGGCCGGGTGGCGCACGATGCCATGGCCTATTCCAGCCGCGACGCCAACTATGTGATGAACGTGCATGCACGCTGGGAAACGTCTGAGGAAGATGAGCATTGCCGCCAGTGGGCGCGCGCATTCTTTGAGGCTGCCAAGCCTTATGCCAGCGGCGGTGCTTACATTAATTTTCTTTCGCACGATGAGGCTGACCGGGTAGAGTTTGCCTACGGGGCGGCTTATAAGCGCCTGGTGAAGGTAAAGCAGAAGTATGATCCGGATAACCTGTTCCGGGTGAATCAGAATATTCGACCTGGTTAGGGGGAGGGTGTCCATTGAGAACGTGGGGCACGTGCAGGTTCCATTGCCTGGCTGGGTGATAGACTGATTATCAGAAGGACTGAGATTTTCAAATGTGATTCAGAGGAGGTAACAGACCGTGCGATCCCCATTGCGATTACAGGCCAGCGCCTTGCTGCTGGCCATGGTGCTGCCGCTGGCCCAAGGGCACGCCGCTGAGGATGACGGTGATGCGGCCATGGAATCATTGCGCCAGGAGGTGCAGAGCCTTAATCAGGAGCTGGCGGATTTTACCGCCGAGCGGCGGGAACGATTGATGGCGGACATCGACGACGTTCTCGGCGCCATTGATGCCCGCATAGTGGCAATGGACAATCGTCTGCAGGAGGATCGGGATGCGACCGATAGGTTGGCCCGGGCCCAGGCGCAGACCGCGCTGGCATCACTGCGCGGGGAGCGGTCGCGGGTGACTGAATGGTACCAGCGTATGCAGGACAGCACTGATTCTACCTGGGAATCCATGAAGGACGGCTTCAACGACGCCTTCGACAAACTCTCCGAGGCCTGGCAGAGCGCAGAGGAAAATGTCCGCCAGGTTCTCGAGAAGGACTCATAGGGCCCGGCAGGTTCATGCATTGAGCCGCTTTACCATCCTGGCCCATGCCCTGTTCTCCCAGATCAGTTTCCCCTCGCTACCTTGTGCGACGAGCACGGCACCTGAGCCCAGGGCTAGGGCCTGGTGTAATCTATGCGTAAAATGCGAGCGAATGTAGGTTTTTCAAAGGACTCTCCAGCGAACCGAGTGAGATTTCTAATCTACGCTAAGGGAGTTGGGCTGGTCGGTGCGCTAGGGCGCTAAAGAGTCAGACTTAAGGCCACAGCAACTAATTCACCTCGCCGTCGGGTAAATCGCAGTGTTTAATAGGTTAAGGAAAGCCGTACATCCAGTCGTTGTGTTTTCGCTCTTTTTAATCATTGCAAACTCAGGTTATGCAGAGATTTATAAATGGGTTGATGAAGACGGGAAGATTCATTTCAGCGACCGAAAAGACCACAGCGTTGAGCAGGAAGTTGTCAACGTGAATCCGGGCGCGTCGAAATGGTCGCGTTTTGATATCAAGGTTAAAGCAGTAGATGTAGAGCTGAGTGACGAGGAAAACCAGCAGATCGTTGACGGCGTGAACAACGTCTATGAGTTTTTTGATCGTGTGATGTCCTTTGACATGTACAGGACCGTGCCCGTCAACATCCTGATTTTCAAAGATAGGGCTGAATACCAGAAATACCTGATTCGCAATAACAGAGGCACGGCGGTTGCGTCGTACGGCCTGTATATACCCTCTGAGCATCAGATAGCGGTCTATGTGCGGGAAAACAGGAGCCTCACCTTTAAAACGATCAAGCACGAGGTGAGTCACGCGGTCGTCGATACCATCGTTCCTTATGCGCCTGCCTGGTTAAATGAGGGCCTTGCCGAGCAGATGGAGATGCTGGAGCGTGATGAATCGGGTTTGTATTTTGAACGTCACCAGGAAAATCGGTGGGTTGTCGCTCAAGCCCGTGAACAGGGCCGTTTGACGGACATCGACCAGTTTCTGAGACTGTCCAGCAATAAATGGCGCCATTCAGAAATGTCGGGTCACGGGAGCTTGCGGGCTCAGTCCGGTCAGTTCCTTAGTTTCCTGCTCTCCAAACCGACCCGCCGTAACTTTGTGGTGCGGCTAATGCACAATTTTAACCGGGGTGATCGCACCCTGGCGTATTACCTGGTGGATGATAATTACATTGGCGGGGTAAGTATGTTGAGCTTGGACTGGAGGCGTTGGTTGCACGAACAGGGTAGAGGGGTCATCAGGTTATAGTCTTAGGTGAGGAGACCACACCTCCCCATGTTGCATTACCCGAAATTCCGACTCACTCAGGCCCTGTCTCTCCAATGCCAGCCGCAGTCGCCGGGGTGGCTCGTCCATGGGTTCATCGGTTAGCACAAACGTGCCCCAGTGCATGGCTACCGACTGGCGGGCACCAATATCCTGGTGAATCCTGACCGCCTCTTCCGGCGCCACGTGCACCGGGGCCATGAACCAGCGCGGGTCGTAGGCGCCGATGGGGAGCAGCGCCAGATCAATGGGCGCAAACAGCTCGCCAATATCGCAAAACACCTGTCCATAACCGGTATCTCCGCCAAAATAGAACTGGAATCCGTCTATTTCCAGGAGCCAGCTACACCAGAGCGAGGTGTTGGTGTCGGTGGCAGTTCGCCCGCTGAAGTGCTGGGCCGGCAGGCAGAATACTTCGTTTTCGGCAGCCAGGGGGGTCGATTGCCACCAGTCCAGTTCCACCAGATTCCGGATGCCACGCTTCTCGAACCAGCGTCGCAGCCCCATGGGAATGCAGAAGCACAGGTTATCCGCGAAACGTCGGTGCAACTGGCGCACCGTTGCTTCGTCGAGATGGTCGTAGTGATTGTGGGAAATCAGTACCAGGTCGATCGGCGGCATTTCCGCCACTGTCAGGGCTGGCGGCGTGAACCGCCTCGGTCCGACCAGCCGGAAGGGACTGGCGCGGTCCGACAACACCGGGTCGGTAAGCACACTCAGGCCCCGATACTGGAACAGGAATGACGCATGTCCCAGCCAGACCAGTTGTGGCGCTGCCGGCGGGTTCGTCAGCAAGTGGGCATCCGGGCGCAACAGCGGGTAGCGTTTACCCGGCGGGAAACGGCGCCCGGGGGCCAGTTGCCAGCGTAGGAAATCCCCCAGGCCATGCTGCTCCACGCGCTCCAGGTTGCGGTACCTGCCCTGGTAAAAATGGGGTTTTGCGGCAAGGGCTGCCAGGCGTTCACGGTCGACGGTCATGGATCGGGCTCACCCGTTTTCGATGAAGGAGATTTGTGATGCATAATGCCAATAATAACGATAGCCGGCCGGTAATTCCGCCACATCCGGATTGTCGAATATACTGAGGTATGGAATTTGCGGTTTAGGTTACCCTGATAAACCCGCCACAGGAGGGCTGGATATGCCTCAGCTTCGTTTTGCCTACCTGCTCGGTTTTGCTGTCCTTGCTGCTTTTCTCGCTGCCTCTGCCACTCAGGCTCATCATGGTTGGGCCTGGGCAACAGATGAGGAATTTGAGATCACCGGTACCATCAAGTCAGTCCGCCTTGGTAATCCCCATGGCGAGGTCACGATAGACGTCGATGGCGAGGAATGGGTTGTGGAAGTCGGGCAGCCCTGGCGTAACGACCGTGTCGGGCTGAGCAAAGAGATGTTGAGCCAGGGCCGGGAAATTACCGTGCACGGCCATCGCTCCGCCAAAGAAGGTGAACGGCTGGTCAAAGCTGAGCGGGTTGTAATCGACGGGAAGGACTACGATTTATATCCCGACCGTACCTCCTGAGCTCGGGGATGATTGAGCAGGCGCTGGTCTCCGTCGAGGATTTGGCTTTTGTCTCGACTTTGCGCAATTCCACGTTTATGTACCCGCTGGTCAACGCCGGGCATATTCTCGGGGTTTCGATGCTGGTCGGCGGCATTGTGCCGCTGGATTTACGTTTGCTGGGACTCTGGCGCAAGTTCCCCGTGATGGTGTTTGTCGATGTGCTTCGAATCACATCGGCGATGGGTTTGGGGTTGGCGGTTGTCTGTGGTGCGCTGTTATTCGCTACGGCGGCCGTGGACTACGCCGGGTCGCTGTTGTTCCAGGCCAAGATTGTGCTTGTCTTGTTGGGTGTATCGAACGCGTTGATTCTGGGGCAGGTGTTGAAGCACCAGAATATACGGAGCTTCCCGATGAAGGCCTCCATGCCTTTCTCCCTGAGGGCAGCGGCTGTGCTGTCCTTGGTAATCTGGGTCAGTGTGTTGCTCCTGGGCAGGCTATTGGGGTACTTCTGAGCTGGCGCTGGAATCCTCCCTGGGAGCTAAAAAATGGGTTCGCCTGTTGCTTTGACCGCGTAGAACAGACAGTCACTCTTTGCAATAACCGGGTTGGTAGTAATCATAAAGGCTTTGATGGCCTGGGCGGGAAAGATCCGTCCATTTTCGACTCGAAGAATCTGCGCCATGTTCTCGGTCCGGTTGTGGCCGATCGCTGTGAGTATGCCCAGGCCTTTTTTACCGACCCATCCGAGAGGCTCATCTGGAGAGACAATCCCGAAATTGCGGTGTTCGATGTCTGGTGGAAACGTCAGGTCAGCCTGCCCGCTGGGCTCAAGGCGGTACTCTATGGTCGCTTCAGGAGCCAGCTCCACCCGAATCGGGTTGCGCAGTACGGCAACGTCCCACTCCGCTTTTTCCAGTGCCAACACGTCTGGTCTTGAGGTGTACCGAACGAGTCCCTCGTAAGCCAGTTGATGAGCTTGATCATCCTGGGCTCCCCCACACTCGATGGTGACCGTGGGCACTTCCTGCTCAGAGTATTCCATCAGCGCACCCAGACGAAGGTCTGTCATTATAAGGCGGTCGGTAAAGAGCGAGGTCAGCGCCTGATGTTCGGCATCATTGGTGATGGTAACAGCGAAGGCCGGGCCTGTGCCCGAGGTGTTGTGCACATCCAGCAGGCATTCGGGTTGCGCCCGATGAAGCTCCGCCAGCATGGCTTCGGCAATGGCCCCTTCTTCCCCTTCGAAAGGCTCTTTGAAACACCGGTTGAGGTCGAGCCCTTTGGGTAGCTGGCGAAATGAGAACCTGGGTGGAATTTTCGCCGGATAGACCCCTCCGAGGAGAAACAGCATGTTGACTTCGGGCGTGTGCTGCTCGAACAGCCACCGGTGCAGCGCAAACAGACCCGAAGGCTCATTGCCGTGCAGCAGCGTTGCCATGGCTCGGGTACGGGAGCGGTCGCGACCGGTGACGTGCACAACGGTAGGCTTTTGCAGTCGGTCCAGCCACTCAAGGGGAGATCGACCCAGCGTCCGGGGTGACGGATCATTCAGATAATCAAGTACGTTCGAGTTGCTCACGGCGACAGTTTCCATTCATGCAGCGGAATGTTTCTCTTCTGGTTGGCCATGTAAAGAGACAGCATGCTCCGGAACGCTTCATCTCGACTCAGGGATTTGAACAAAGACTCGGTGATGTGGCGCTGCCACCGGGCGCCCGACATGGCGGTTTCAATGCGGCCTTCGATGATTCCCAGCAGGCGGTGAATTTCCGTCTCATCCACGGCGGTTTGTTTCAATGCTTCCCGGGCGCGGGGCAGCAGCTCTCGGGCCACGGTTAACAGGGGCGTATCCTGCAACTGCACCTGATCCTTGTGCGGCCAGATGATTTCTGCATCGATGCCGTATTTGGCGGCGCGGTAGAAATTGTGTTCAGTGTAATGGAAAGGCAGTATCGACGTCAGATGGGGTATGTCATCGAGCACTGCCAGCGCAGCCCCGATCACGAACAGGCCGTTCGCACACATATCAGCGGCGGTCGGGCCTGCAGGCATGGAACGGATCTCGATGCGCAGATGGCCGCCGTCGGCGTGATCATAGATGGCCCGGTTCCAGGGCCAGGTGGTTCCCTGGTGCAGGCGCAGTTCGGCGAGCTTGGGTACTTCGCCAAGATCAATCACGGCCATCGGATCTTCATCCGACATCAGTGGAATGATCGGGGGATACAGCGATGCCGAGGCCGCAAACAGTTCCCAGGCGCTGCGGATCCAGCCGTTTCCGTAATAGACCCGTGGTGGATGGCGCCAGGTTTTATGGTTGGGGGATCGGCTGTCAATGGATTGCTTGAACAGGGCAATGCGGGTTTCGTCCCACAGGTGGTGGCCAAACAGGCTGGGTGAATTGCTGGCCAGAGCGAGGACAACCGGCGTGACCAGTTGGACCGCATTGAAATAATCGGCAAAACGATGGGCGGGCACACGCCAGTGCAGCTGGAACGACGTATTGGCCCCTTCCATATAGACGTCGTCGGCCTCCAGATCGATGACATCATTGCCACCAATATGGATGCTGAATGGCGCGCCCCGTTGCTTGAGCAACGCGTTTGATAGCGCATGATAGCGGGGTTCGTCCGTCATCACCTTCGCGCCCATATCGGACTGGCGAAGCGTGGGCAGAATGCCGATCGGCACCAGTTCCCCATCCAGTGACGCGGCGTGCTGGTTGATTCGTCGGATCGCAGCGAGCAGCTCTTGCTCTGTTCTGGCAAACGGAGATCCCTTGAAAGCCTGGGGGCTGAGGTTGTATTCGAGATTGAAGCGGTTGAGCTCAACCGTAAGCTGGGGGTCCTGAACGCTGGCAGCGATTTCTGTGTTTATGGGTTGCACTTGCAGGTCAGGGTTTACGATGTAGAACTCGACCTCAGCGCCAATGGAACTCTCTCCCTCACCAAACCCCGGCCGGTTCAGAAGACGAGTGAGCGCTTTAAGGTCCGTCCGGACCTTGGCTGCAAAACGTTCAAACTCTTCCGGCGCAAATTCTGTTGTCTTGATTGACAATCCCACGGCAACGTCGACTCTGGCGTTAACTTACTTTGATAGTAGTCAGTTCTGGGATTCTTTCATGGAAATTAAGGAAAAACCGGACTTGGGAGGCGCGTGATCTTTAAGCCTGGCGCCCCGCCGCCCAACTGGTTTTCGCCAGGTCCATGGCACGGTTGACGTCATCGGCTGGGACATTGCCCGGCTCACCCTTTTCGAGCGGGTCATAGTGAAAGACATACAGGCGCGAGACGAACTCGGCCACCGGCAGCGAGGCTTCGCCATACCGCTCGTTGTGGCCGTGGGTTGAGGTGACGATGCCTTGGCCCCAGTCCTGCCCGCTGTCGTTGTTAGGATTGAAAAAATAGACGCGCATGATCTTGTCCGAATCCAGTGCCAGCCGCTGGATGGTGATGGCGTGCCAGCCAAGAAAGCGTGTGGCGCTGTCGGTCACCGCAATACCGGCCGGCTGCGGATTGATGACAGGGATGTTGCCGTTGTAGAAAGGGTGGTAGGCGGCATAAAAATCGCGAATAAACCCGTCGAAGTCTTTAAGGCTACCCGTAAAAACGTCGACGGCAATGCGAAATCCGTGGCCGACCTGGTCGCCATGGAATTCTGAGTTGACCCATTTGTGTGGATCTTCTCCGCGCCCGACACTGCGTCGACCCATTTCAAAATAGATGCGATCCAGGTGCGGCACCGTCAGCAGGGAGACCGCATCCACATCCACCGGTGGCTCGGTGGCAAGTCCTGCGCCGAGTTCCCGCGAGGATATGCTGTTGCCTTCAAAGCGCATCACGATTTCATCGTCGCGCGCCGCCCAGGCAAGGATCCGAAGCAGTTCCGCCGGCATGTTGTAGGCCCACATGGACAGGGCGCGCGTGGACTGGCAGGTGGGATAGTTTCCCTGTCCGATGCCCAGCGGGCGCCCCAGCACATTGAGCACGTCGGCGAGCAGAAAGCATTCGGGGGAGCGGCTGCTGCCGAATACGGCCACAATCTTCTCGGCCGCAGCGTCGCAGAGCGGCAGGCGTATCTGGCGCCACAGGGACGGCGCCACCGGAGGCGAGTAGAGAATGCCCCGCTCGAGCATCATAGCCAGGCCATAGGCACACTGGCTGGTCTCTGGAAACAGGGCGTCGTCAATCAGGCGATGAATCAACGCGGGATAGCAGTGAAACGCGTCGGCACCCGTGTAACTCAGCCCCAGGGCTGTTGGAATCAGCTCGTTCCAGCGGCTTCGCAGATAGCGTATGAAGACCGGCATGTAAGCGGATACCAGGCCGGTAGAGTGCATGGCCTGGGCAAAGGCGATGGCCTCCTTTAGCAGGGTGGCATCGTCCATGTCCGCGAGGCGCTCAGTATAGACATCAAAGCCGGGATCTTCCCGGCAACCCTCGGTGGGGCTGAACACGGCGTTGATCAGTTGCACCGCGTTGTCACTGACTTCGCCACCCAGTGTGTCCGGCTTTTCCAGGCAGACCGCTATCTGGGTCACCATGTGTTTAACGCCCGCTACCTGGACGGGACGCTGCTCCAGAATCCGCCACACTTCGGCTACCAGATCTTCCAGGAGGTTTTCGTAGCCCAGGTGCTGCAGCAAGTAGTGGTAGAGGTTCTGAACGGTGTAGCCGAGCTGATCGGGCCGCAGCCGGTCGCTCTCCTGGAGATCATTGACCACCAGATCGAGATTCATCGCCAGTACCTGTGCGAGAAAGTGACGGGCGTGTTCTGCCGAGATAGACGGGTGGGAGTAATCGCCTTTGGCTACCGCCAGAAGGCGAATCTGGCTCAGGCTTTCAACCAGTGTTGCAGCGGGTTCCCCGTGGCGAATCGTGCGTGCGGCCAGGGAGGGCACCAGTGTCTGTGGATAGTCCCAATCGCTTCCACCAAAGAATCCGGCCGACTCAATGGCCGGGACGCGTTCGTAAAGCGCTTCCAGACCTTCCGGGCTGAGCATCAGGGGTTTTGCCGCCTCAATCACCTCGAATACAGGCGAGACGCCCTCGATGGCATTGGTTTCAGCAAGGCGGTCGATGGCCGCGTCAAGTGGCTTCAGGTTTTCGGGTTCGTGGTTGGCTCTGGTCATACTGTCCTATCCTTCAGTGAACTTCAGGACATGTCAACGGCATCCCGATCAATGGCTACGTGTTTCTCACCCGTGCCAAGGGTTATGGCATAGGCACCGTAGCCGACTACCCGGTCCCTCGGCCCGGCCGTGTCACCGGAATTGCGCAGGTCCAGGGTGGTTACTTTCAGGCCTCTTTTCTCTGCCAGATACAACAGTCCGTTAACCGGGTTTCGCCCGCAGGCATCGTCGTATCCGATATGGCGGTAGTCCAGAGTCTCGATGTTTCTGGTGGTATTGCTGTCCAACTCCTTGGCAACCGGATAGCTGTGGTAGTGACTCAGATCGGAACTGACCACAATCAGGGTTTCATCGCCGCCCCAGAGTGTTTCCAGCACCTCGGACACTTCCCCAGGGGACGTTTCTCCTACAACTAGCGGCACCAGGGTAAAGCGCTCAAACACCGACTGCAGGAACGGCAGATGCACCTCCAGACTGTGTTCAAGCTGGTGAGGCGAATCCAGATAGCCAACCTGGGGCAAGGACTGCAGCCTGGCCAACGTGCCCTGATCTACCTCGACATTGCCCAGCGGCGTCTCGAAGAAATCCCAGGTCGGCGCAGCAATGCCTCTGAGGGGTACGCGATGGGAAGGTCCCAGAAGTACCACCCTGTGTATGCGGTCACGAAGTGGCGCAAGCTGTGCATAAGCGCTAGCTGCAACCGGGCCGGAAAACTGGTATCCGGCATGGGGAACAATAATGGCCTTGGGAGCCGGCCCTTCCACAGGTACCTGTGAAAGGAAACCGTCCACCACGGCTCTGAGCTGGGCAGGATCGTCCGGATAGAACATACCCGCAACAGCGGCTTTTCGTATGTTGCCCGACATAGCTGATCACCTGCTTTGACACACCCTCGTGAAGAAACTATAGATTATTTGAGGCGATTCGGAAGCGAAATTGCGAGGGGTCTCACCGTGGGCGATATACCGGTTCTTCAGGGCCGCGAGGTCGGGTTCTGGCACTGGCTTGATGACGGCCGCATCCAGTGCGACCTTTGCCCGAGATTTTGCAAACTGCACGAAGGCCAGCGAGGACTTTGCTTCGTTCGTGGACGCCTCAACGATACGATGGTTCTCACCACCTATGGGCGCTCCAGTGGTTACTGCATCGACCCGATCGAAAAGAAGCCCCTGAACCATTTTCTGCCCGGCACCCCGACCCTTTCGTTTGGCACTGCAGGCTGCAATCTGGCCTGCAAATTCTGCCAGAACTGGGACATGACCAAGTCCCGGGAAACCGATGAACTGGCAGACCAGGCCAGCCCCGAAGACATTGCCCGTGCCGCCCTGACCCTGGGCTGCAAAAGCGTCGCGTTTACGTACAACGACCCGGTCATTTTTCACGAATACGCCGTTGATGTGGCCAGTGCGTGCCATGCGGTGGGTGTGCGCTCGGTTGCGGTAACGGCAGGATACGTCACCGAAGAACCCCGCCGGGAATTCTACCGGTACATGGATGCCGCCAACGTTGATCTCAAAGCCTTCACCGAGCGCTTCTACCACAAGGTTACCGGTGGACATCTGCAACCGGTTCTGGAAACCCTCGAATACATAAAACACGAAACCAGCGTATGGCTGGAACTGACCACCCTGCTCATCCCGGGCGAAAATGATTCGGAGCAGGAGCTGAATGAGATGACCCAGTGGGTGGTGGAGAGGCTGGGACCGGACGTACCCATGCACTTCACCGCATTCCATCCGGACTGGAAAATGATGGATACCCCGCCAACCCCGCCAGAGACTCTGACCCGGGCCCGTAAGATTGCCATGGATAATGGCGTTCGCTACGCCTACACCGGCAATGTGCATGATAACTCAGGCGGCAGCACCTATTGCCACAGCTGCGGCGAACTGCTGATTGGCCGCGACTGGTATGTGTTAGGCGCCTGGAACCTGACCGATGACGGCCAATGCAAGTCTTGCGGTACCGCCTGTGCCGGTGTATTTGAAGGCCCGCCAGGGCATTGGGGCGCGCGGAGACAGCCGGTGCGGCTAAGTGATCACCGGGTGCGACCCGCCTGAGTCGTCACCAACCGCGTGAACCATGCGCTTCTCCTGACGCGATTTACGTATTGAACGCCTCCTTGATGTCTTCAATTGAGGAATGCGCTTTCGTTAACGATGGGCCCATGGCGAGGGCTTTGGTCACCTCCGGCGCAACCATCTCCGGTTCCAGCGACAGGATAACGTAGCCACCGACAGCTCCGGCGCCGAAGCCCGGGGCGAAAACCAGCGACCGTTTGTTGATCGCCCCGTCGAAGACGGCGTCTGCGAGTGCGATCGGGATGCTCGCCGCAGAAGCGTTGCCGACTTCGGAGATATTGAAGTAAATGTCTTTGGCGTCAATCCCCTGCTGCTCGGCGATCTCGATGATCATGGTCTTATTGGCCTGATGGGGCACGATGATGTCGATCTCGAGTCCAAGATCGGTCAGCTCGCCCATCATCTGGTTCAGGTAGCGCTTGACCAGCGCCTTGACCTCGGGGCCATAGACGGTGATGTCGTTGTCGAAATCGTGATTCGGCCAGATGATCGAGTTCACCTGGCTTGCCGGCCCGCTTGCATAGGTCTGGACCACATGAATGTCTCGTTCACCGTCGGACGGCGCGATCACCACTGCGGCGGCCCCGTCGCCGAAGATCATCCGCGACGGCCGGGCATTGCCGATCTTGTCCGAGAATTTCTCGGCCATGACCAGAAGGACCGGACGTTCGATCTCCCCCAGCAGGCGGACCGCTTCGGCGACGCCATAGGGAAAGCCGGCGCAGGCCGCGACGATGTCGGCGGAGCAATGGGTCTGCAGGATGCCCAGCTGGCCGGAGAGCCAGGTGGCGGTCGACGGGATCAGTCGGCTTGAGGTACAGGAGCAGAACAGCACCGCACCGATCTCCTCGGCCCCACGACCGGCATGCTTGAGGGCTGCCCGCGCGGCCTCAAGGGCGATATTCTCCAGTGGCTCGGCGGTATAACGGCGCCGCTCGATGCCGGTTTTGTCAGCGATTTCCTTCGCGCTCATCGGCGACCACGAGGACGGCGAATTGCGCACCACATCCTCGTTTGAGCAGGTGACCTCACCTTTGCGGACGGCCAGCGCCTCGATCTTCGGCTGGATCGGCGAATTGTCACCGATCACTGTCGGTGGGTAGGGCCTCACGGGCTCAACGGCAGGATCCGGCGTCGGTGCCTGCCGGGCAACGGTGGTGCCCTTCTTTTCGCGGTTGATGAATTCCAGCACGTGGCGGTTTTTCGGATAGAACAGCACGACGATATCGTCATCCTGCATCTCGGCCAACGGTTTCAGTCTTGCCTGACTGCGGTCCCATGGCTGTTGATTATGCAGCACCATTGACCAGCGCCGTAGCGCCTCGAGTTCGGCCTGTTCGTCTGAGACATCAAGTATGTCGTCAACGCTATAGCGCTGGTGGTCGGGATCGTAGTTGCCGAGGGTGGTTGTCATGGAACCGGCAGTGGCGAGCGCCTCGGCAATCGTTGCTTTTATCGGCGGCAATGACGTTGCGTGATAGAGCTTGTTTGAGAAGCAGTCGAAGAGCAGGGCGAACAGTTCGTCTTCAGCTGTTGCGTTCCACTTTTCCGGCAGTTTCGTGTAGGCCTCGCGGACTGTTGCGGTCTTGGCTGCCCGCCCCTCCCAGGGCTGCAGCAGAGGCACGAAGACATCGTCGCGGTTCCGCGGGACATCGCGCCAGCGCATCGGCTGCTTTTGGTACATCACCAGTGCGTAACGATTCGCCCAGAAAAGGTGCAAACCAATGTCGCGCAACAGATCGTAGCGCGTCGCATAGCTTCCCGCAGCTGCCCGCTCGGCGATTTCGGTACCGGTCGGCGCTTTCACTTCGAAGTCGCGCCGAATAATCGCCTTCAACTGGTCGAGATCGGTGATGATCGAAAAGTCGAGCTCGGTAAAGATGCTTGAGGGGAATACCAGTTTTCCGTGTTTGTTCATTCGAAACGGTTTCATAAGTGCTCCTTGCTGATACCCGATAATTCGCCAATTTCTCGATGGTGTGTAACAGGCAGTATAGCCGCCATTATCGCAATGGGTTGTCCGCCTGCATGGCCATGCGGATTGGCTCGCACTATTCGTAAAACCGCCGAATGGCGCCTAACAACCTCTCCACATCCTGCCGGTTCACATCCAGATGCGTCACGAAGCGGATGGGGACTCCCGCTGTAATCAGGATGCCCTGGTCACCCAGATAGTCGCGCAGTTGCTCGGCCCTGCCAGACCGGCAGCGGGCGTAGACGATGTTGGTCTGGGTGCTGGCTGGGTTGATGTCCAATTGCGGAATTCCGGCCAGGCCGGCACTCAGGTATTCGGCGTTTTCATGATCTTCAAACAGCCGCAGCGGCCCCTGCTCCAGGGCGATTCGCCCGGCAGCGGCCAATATGCCGGCCTGTCGCATGCCGCCACCGAGCATTTTGCGCAGGCGTGTTGCGCGGCCAATAAAGGCTTTTGTGCCCAGCAGCAGCGACCCGACCGGTGCGCCCAGCCCTTTCGAGAGACAGACGCTGACTGAATCGTAGTGTCTGGTTATCTCGGTGACATCGCAGTCGGATTTCACCGCGGCATTGAACACCCGGGCACCATCGAGGTGCAGCAGCAGATTGTGGTCATCGCACAAGGAGCGGGCCTGGCGCTGGTAGTCCAGTGACAACACTTTGCCACCGATGGTGTTTTCCAGCGAGAGCAGGCGGGTAGGGGCGAAATGGAAGTCATCGGCCTTGATGGCGGATTTGGCTTTTTCGAGGTTGATGCTGCCGTCCGGCTCGTTCTCGATCGGTTGCGGTTGTACGCTGCCAAGCACGGCTGCGCCACCGCCTTCGTAACGATAGTTGTGGGCCGACTGGCCACAGAGGTATTCATCGCCCCGGCCACAGTGGCTCATGATCGCCAGAAGGTTGGCCTGGGTGCCCGTGGCGGTAAACAGGGCCGCTTCGAAGCCTAGCCGTTCGGCTGCGTAGGCCTGCAAGCTGTTCACGGTTGGGTCATCACCATAAACGTCGTCTCCCACCTCGGCGCTGGCCATGGCATCGCGCATTTCTGCGGTCGGGCGGGTGACGGTATCGCTGCGGAAATCGATCATGGTCATGGCGGCTCTTTTATTGGCGATCAGACGAGTAGAGTATACAGTCGGTATAAGGGGGCTGTACGGGGGTATTCAAGATTAGTAGCTCCGGGATTAGCCGGATCGCCGGATTTTCAATGGCAGTTAAAGAGGGAGCTTGGATCGTGACAGAAAAACCGGGCGGCCTGGGGATCAAAACGCGCCTGTTTCAAATCATTTTCGAATCGGACACCCGCCTGGCCAAAGGCTTTGATGTTTGTTTGGCTTTGCTTATATTCCTCAGTGTCGGGATTATTCTTCTGGACAGTGTTCCGGAATATCATGCCCGCTTCGGTGAGCTCTTTTACGTGTTGGAATGGGGTGTAACACTGCTGTTCACTCTTGAACTCGGCCTGCGTATTCATTGCCTGGAGAAGCCGAAGCTCTATCTGAAAAGCTTTTATGGAGTTATCGACGTTTTGGCCGTTCTGCCTACCTGGCTGGCACTGTTGTTCCCGGGTGCGCAGACTCTCGTCGTATTGCGCTTGCTGCGTACCTTGCGTCTGTTCCGGGTACTGGAAATGATGACGGTAGTGGGCGAGGGCCGCCTGCTGTTGGACGCTCTGCTTCGCAGCCGGGACCAGATCCTGCTTTTTCTGTTCACAGTGCTGATGGTCGTGACCATCTTCTCTTCGTTTCTCTATCTCATTGAGCCGGCCGAAGCGGGCTTTACCAGTATTCCCACATCCATTTACTGGGGAATCGTGACACTGACGACGGTGGGCTATGGCGATATAACGCCGGTTACTCCCTGGGGGCAGTTCATTTCCATGATGATCATGCTGACGGGCTACTCGATCATTGCGCTTCCCGTTGGCGTTTTTTCCGCGGAAGTTATTCGCGCCCTGCGGGCGGAACGTTACTCCGATGAAGCCTGCCCGGGATGCGGTAAACATCGACATGAAACCGACGCCAACTACTGCAAATATTGCGGTACCTGGCTTGATGAGGAGAAGCCCGAGCCGGGTGGCTCCGGGTAAAGCTTATACTCATCACACACATTTCTCATTCGGGAGTCGCTTTATGAGTCTGGCTATCGCTCTACATGTTCTCTCTGCCGTGATCTGGGTCGGCGGCATGTTTTTCGCCTACATGGCCATGCGGCCGGCGGTGGTCGAGGTGATTGATGCATCAAAGCGGGGCGTACTTTGGTGTCACACCCTGTCCCGGTTTTTTCGGTGGGTATGGGCGGCCGTGATCCTGTTGCTGGTGACCGGTTACTGGATGATTTTCAGCGTATTTGGTGGCATGGCTGGTGCCGGCTGGCATATCCACGTCATGCAGGGGCTGGGGATTGTGATGATCCTACTGTATTTCCACGTCTATTTTGCTCCCTTCCGGCGGCTGAAGCAGGCCGTTGCCAATCAGGATCCCCAGGAAGGCGGGCGCCAGGTGGGACAGATCCGCAAGCTGGTGGGCACCAACCTGATTCTTGGGCTGATTGTAGTGGCGATCGGTGCCGGTGGCCGGTATCTGTAAGCCTGTCGCAGAAGGGTCGGCCGGCCGGGCAGTCCGCTAATCCTCGTAAATCATCTTGCGGGTCATCCCGCCGTCGATCACGAAGTTCTGGCCGGTTACAAAACGGGCTTCCGGCGAGACCAGGTAGGCCACCATGGCTGCTACATCGGCGGGTGTGCCGACCCGGCCGCTGGGGTGTTGCTCATGATCGGAGGCGGAGAGGGGCTGCAGCCGGGCTGGCGCATCGGCCTGCCAGGCACGGACATCGATCCAGCCCGGGCTGATGCTGTTGGCCCGCACATCCGGGCCAAGACTCATGGCCAGCGCATGGGTCAGGGCGATCAGGCCGCCCTTGCTGGCGGCATAGGCCTCGCTATGGGGCTCGGACTGCAGGGCGCGGGTGGAGGCCATGTTGACGATGCTACCCCGGGTCTGGCGAAGGTGCGGCACTGTATGCTTTGCCATCAGGAAGGCGCCGGTCAGGTTGACGTCGATTCGCCGTTGCCACTGGGCAAGCTCAAGGGTCTCTATGGGGCCAGTGTCCGGATCTGCGATTCCTGCATTACTGACCGTTGCGTCCAGCCGCCCGCCCCATCGCACTGCCTCGTCTACTGCGGCGACCACTTCGGACTCGCGGGAGACATCCGTTGTGATCAGGCGCAGGTTGTCCGGATTGTTCAAATCCTGTCTGCATGCGGTGATGGCTTCTGCATCCTGGTCGAGGACCACCACGCGCCAGCCCTTGTCCAGGAAATAGGCGGCTATGCCCTTGCCGATGCCCTGGGCGCCGCCGGTTATGAGTATGACCGGGAGTTGCTGTGCCATGTGTTCTGGCTCCTTGTGAGCAGGAAATGGAGTCAACGGCGCGGCAAACGCATTATCGCGATAGCCGCAATAGCCAGTAGCACGATTGCGCCGGCTTCGAACAGGATGTTTTGCGGGGCCATGTCCTTGCCCTGTAGCACTATCAGCCGAGCTATTGCAGTAATAGCGATGAAAATCGGATAGATAAACGGTGAACCTCGCCCGGTGTAAGACACCACCACCATTGCAACCACCTCGGTGTAGAGGAACATCATCAGAATATCAGCGAGGTCTACGACACCATTTTCGTAGATGCCCAGGATCTCTAACCCGGCAGCACCTAACGTCATCAGCCCCGTCACAATCAGCAACAGCTTCTGGATCAGATTGAAGCCGCCAATAACGAAAAGCTGTTCCGAATTGCTGATCTCTCGAGCTTCAGGCGTTTTTTCATTCGGGTCGTCAGTTTGACGCGCACTGTCCAACTTTGAATCGTTCATGATTGAACCTTTTTTATTGTCGGCAATTACCTTACCTCTTTGGTTAGTACTGGGGAGCTCAAGGATGATGTTAAGTGATGAGCCCTCTGCTGCCCTCCGTCGTCGAGGGCAGGGCTACGCTGTTCAACCGTAACGCGATATCACCTTACCGTCGATGGATTTGCTCAATCCGGTCGGGAGGGATTTTTGAATCTTTGGAAACTGTCCCGGAGGGGTCTGGATTTAGTGCCACCAGAACAATGGTCATGACCGCAAAAAGCAGAGGAGCGATGAGTCCGGCGACCTCAACGGCATCAAAGGAAATGTTCTCGGGTTCAACGGAACTGATGTTACTTGTGTGTTCCATTCGGTAAGACCTCAGGTTTTCTGGATTGCCGCTTGAGCCTTACCGAAACTCGGTAGAGGCTGCCGATGGCGGGAATCATAGGGTCTGATGAGGGGGCTGGCAATCGAATAAAGCATATAACAAGGAACCATATCGGCATTTGCCTATGCACTTGGCTCAGGATTGCAGGCTCCAGTAATATTATGTTTCTGAACGATATATTTGCGTAACTAAGGACCGTAATCGAGTCGCTAAATGGCTTTTTGTTGTCCCCAGAAAGGTTACTAAGCTATTCTTTAATATGCCCTTACTAATATATGTTGTAAGAATAGTTCTGCGGCGGTAAGGGATGGCTGATAGCGTTTCCAGTCGTCCCAGCCGGGCTCTAAATCCATAATAAGAAAATTCCTATGCAGCGCATTGTGTTCCGGCTTCTTGCCGCAGCGTTGATTCTTTTGGTGGGCTGGTGGCATACACCCCTCTATGCAGAGTTACGACCCTTTACATCCCTGCCTGCAGAGGCGATGGATCTCCAGCAGGGCGGACGCCTGTACATCGCCCGGAGTCAGACCTTCCCGGAAACCTATCAGGGCCTACCCGCGTGGAGCGCGCAACAGAACCCCGCTGAAGCCGTTGCCCTGACCGGGGGTGATTACTGGCTACTCAGGGAATTACGCCATGAGGGTAATACGACTGACTGGGTGCTGGACCCTAACAATTCCCTCATTGATCGGATAGAGGCCCGTGTATACAGCGAGGATGGGGATGTCCAGGTGCTGCATACGGGGTATCAGCATGATCACGAGTATATGCTGCACTACGGGAAGCGTATTCAACTGCAGCCAGATACGACTTATCGGCTACTGGTGCGCTTTTCCAGCCCGTACTTCTCATCCCACCCTGAATTCGAGGTGATCCCGGAAACGGACTATCGCCACAAGGTGGCGATTGAGAACGCACTGGTACTGCTTGCCTTTGGAAGCCTGATCGCGCTGGCCATTTTCAATCTGTTCGTTTTCTTCTCGACCCGGGATAGAAGCCAGTTGTACTACGCGTTCTATCTGCTGGCGTACTTCGTGGCCTGGGCGTTTGTTTTTCATCTGCCAGTTGAGTTTTTCGGTTACCGCAACATTTCCCTGCACTATGTGCCCTTCTTTCTGTTACCGGTGCTGAACACGCTTTTCTACCTGGAGTTCCTCAAGCTCGACCAGTACAACCCCCTGCTTGCGAAGCTGAGCCGGTGTAACCAGGTGTTGGCGCTGCTCCTGCTACCGAGCTGTTTTTTTGCGGTCAGTTATGCCCATAGCCTGGCCACGGTGGTCATTACTTTCTGGCTGGCTCTGGCGTTGGTAAGCGGCATTCTTTCCTGGCGCAGGGGCTATCGGCCGGCCCGCTATTTCGTGTTTGCTTTTGTGGCATTGATTATTCCGGGGTTGCTGATTTTGCCCGCCAACATCGGGCTGACATCCGAACTGGTGGATAACGCAGAGCTGTTGACCTTGCTGGGGGGCACGCTGGATGCGTTACTGCTGGCATTTGCCCTGGCGGACAAGATCAAGCTGCTCTCGGAGCAGAAAGACCGCTACTTGAACAATCTCAACGATGCCCTCAAGCTGGCCAATACTGACGGCCTGACCGGGCTGGGCAATCGCTACGCCTTTGACACCTATCTCGACAACTTTTTTCAGTTCTCAGCCGAGGCCGATGACGAAGCACAGCAGATGATTTTCCTGATTGACCTGGATGGCCTCAAAACCATCAACGACACCTACGGACATACGGCTGGTGATGAGCTTCTGCGTCTGTTTGCCGATGGCTTGAGGGCTCACTGTGGCGAAGACAGCGACAGCTACCGTCTGGGAGGGGATGAGTTCGGGATACTGTCTACCAGGCGACAGGAACCCGTGCTCCACGAGGCCATCAGGCACATTGAGGGCATGCTGATCGCAGCGGGTTTCAAAGAGGCTGGTGTGAGTTACGGGGTAGCCTATGCCAGTGAATGCAGTTTGCCCTCCCATCTGTTTACGATCTCGGACAGGCGTATGTACCAGCACAAGCTGTCCCGCAGAAAGTCGGGCGGAGTCGCCGCGACGAGTTAGCGTGCCAACGCTTCGTTCTGTCATCAATCTTTTTGGAGAAACTGGCCATGGGTACCCTGCTGACGATTCTCGCTGTCCTTTTTCTGGCCCTGATCATTATTGTTCCACTGGTCGAAAAATACGCGCCCAAAGATGAAACCCGGGACTACAGCAATATCACGCGATGGATTATACCGCTGATGGCGCTGGCTATAGTGCTGCAACTGATTCGGCACTACTTCATGTGAGGCGTTTAAGGCCTTTGAGGATCTCGGGTACCTTGAAGGGCAACAATGCCCCGGCCGCTTTTATAAGGCTGATAACGACATTCCACCGCTTGTACCAGAGTACCTGGCGAATCTTTTTCTTCATGGGGCGGTAGCCTTCGAGGTACAGCTCTTCCACGCGGTCAGCGTTGTTGGTGAGGCTGTACCCGCTTAAGTCCAGTGGCACTGCTATGTCAGCCTTTTTCAGCTGCTTGCGGGTATTAAAGTCGATACCAATGTTGATGGCATTGCTGATCACATCAAGCGTATCTTCCGGTTTCGGGTACCGGCCGACATGGCTCAGGTCAACGGCCACAATAATGCCCGCGCCCATTTCCGCCAGCGGTGATATCGGAACATTTTCCACCAGCCCACCATCCACCAGAATCCTGCCATCTATTTCCACCGGCACAAACAGGCCGGGCACAGCCATGGACGCACAGACCGCATCTGCCAGGTTTCCATTTCTGAAAATCAGCTGCTCACCGGTTTCGATATCGGTTGCACAGATGGCCAGGGGAATGTTGGCATCTTCAATGCGGCAATCCCCCAGATCCCTGTGGATCATTTCCCGGATGGAATTCGTGCTGAACAGGCCGCCACGCTTCAGGGTAAAGTCGAGAATCTTGGACAGGTTCAGCTCGGAACAGATCGAAAGTATGGACTCGGCCGGGCGGCCGAAGGCGTGGTAACTGGCGACCAGTGCCCCAACACTGGTTCCCGAAATACAATGAATCCGGATCTGCTCCTCCTCAAAGGCCTTCAAAACGCCGATATGAGCAATGCCCTTTGCGGCACCGCCTCCCAGGGCCAGACCGATTCGGGTATTAAAGGGATTGAGTTTCATGCATGAGCGCCTGATGATGTTATATAGGGTAAAATTCACATTGATTTTAACAGAGGTCGACAATGGCAGAATTATCACTCAAGGAACAACTGAACAACGCTGTGAAAAACGCGATGCGGAACAAGGATAAAACCCGGCTTGTCACCCTGCGGATGGCTCAGGCTGCGGTCAAACAGATCGAGATTGATGAGCGCCGCGATCTGGATGACGATGACGTTCTGAAGGTGCTGGACAAAATGCTCAAGCAGCGCCGCGATGCCGCCAGTCAATACGATGATGCCGGTCGAGAGGAACTGGGCGACAAGGAAAGGGCAGAAATGGTGATCATTGAGGAGTTCATGCCCGCCGCCCTTACCGAGGATGACCTTGATGGCCTGATCCGTATGGCCATTAGCTCAACTGACGCCCAGGGAATGCAGGACATGGGGCGTGTCATGAACGACCTGCGCCCCCAGGTACTTGGCCGAGTCGATATGGGCCATCTGAGCAAAAAGGTGCGGGCTGCGCTGGCTGGCTAGATTCAGCCATAGCAGCCGGTGGGTGGCATTACATGTACACGCCGCCGTTAACGTTGATCTGCTGGCCGGTGATGTAGTCTCCTTCCGCTGCGAGAAATACCACTGCTCGGGCGATTTCAGCGGGCTGACCAAAGCGGCCCATCGGCACCCGTGCAATGATTTGCTCGCGGATATTCTCTGGCACCTGGGCGAGCATTTCGGTCTCGGTGAAGCCCGGCGCAATGGCATTTACCGTAATGTTGTACTTGGCCATCTCCAGTGCCAGGGTCTTGGTAAATGCAATGATACCGCCCTTGCTGGCCGCGTAGTTTGCCTGCCCGAAATTGCCGGCCTGGCCCACGAATGAAGTGATATTGATGATGCGACCGAACTGCTGGTCCATCATTATCTTCAGCACTTCGGAGCATGTCGCGTAGACACTCCCGAGGTTGGTATCGAGAACGTCGTTCCAGTCGTCGTCGGTGAGTTTTTTCATGGACTTGTCGCGGGTGATACCGGCGTTGTTCACCAGGATATCGATGCGCCCCCATTGCTCATGAACCTGACGCACCAGACTCCGCGCTTCTGGCATCTTGGACAAATCCGCCTGGATTGCCTGCGCCCGGACGCCGAGCGCCTCAATTTCCTTGACAACCTCGTCTGCGTCGGACTGACGTGAGCGGTAGTTGATAGCGACATCTGCGCCGCGCTGGGCCAACTGAAGTGCGATGTGTCTGCCGATACCGCGGGAGCCCCCGGTGACAATGGCGACCTTACCTTTTAGATCCTGCATGACGCTCTCCTCGCAGTATTCTTGTTGTTCGGCGTGGAGCTTACTGATCTTCTGAAAGCTCTATCTTGAAGCTAGCAGACGCCTTGAAAAGCGACAAGGAATCAATGGAAGGTTTCGGCGAAAGACATACTGATTTCCGCGAAGCCGGCTTTACTTCTAAAGGCAATCAAGATGGTTTGATACCAGTAAGCACAACTTCTACTCTGTAAAGGCTGGTTCCAGGTGCGCTACTGAGGGAGAAGGTATCGTGAAGACCGTATCGAGTACAGGATTTGCTCTTTTCGGCGCATCGCTGATTGCGATCAGTTACGGTCTCGCGCGTTTTGCCTTCGGCCTGTTCGTGCCGCCCATCCGCGCCGAGCTGGACCTCACGCCCGAGGTGATCGGTATCATCGGTGCGGTGCCGCTGATCAGTTTCCTGCTGGCCATGTTGGTTGCACCGTTTGCAGCGGATCGTCTCGGTGCCCGCAATACGGCGATTCTGTCTGGTGGGTTCGGCGCTGTCGGCCTGGCGCTGATCAGCCAGTCCTCTGGCGCCCTGTCGCTCGGCGTTGGAGTGTTTGCGTGCGGCATTTGCACGGGCCTGATGATGCCCGCACTTACGGCTGCCATGCAGGTGCTGGTGGATCGTTCCGTGCACGGGCGCGTCAGCTCTGTGATGAACGCGGGTACGAGTGTCGGTATAATGGTTGCCGTTCCTGCCGTTCTGTTTATGGCCGGCCTCTGGCGCTACGCCTACTTGTTCTTTGCCTTGCTGGCGGTTATCGGCGTGCTTGCCACCTGGTTTTATATTCCCTCGGTGTCTCGGGTTGCTCCATCGAATGCTGCGCCGCCGCCTCCCATCAGCGCCCTGCAGTGGTGGCGTCTGTTCAGGCTCTCGCTGTTTGCCTTCGTGATGGGGTTTGTCTCCGCTGCTTACTGGATCTTTGCGCCCGATCTCGTGGTTACCCTTGGCGAGCTGCCGTCCGCAGCAACCGGGTGGCTTTGGCTGGCGGTTGGTCTCGCCGGGCTTGGCGGCGCTGTGGTGGCTGATCTGGCTGATCGAAACAACCCGCCTATCACTCAGGCCCTGATGCTGATGATGCTGGCTGCGAGCCTGGCATTGTTGGCTGCCAGCCCCGATCAGGTGGTGCTTGCGGCGTTTTCCGGGCTGGTCTTTGGTCTGGCCTATATGAGTCTGACGGGGCTGTATCTGATGACTGGCGTCCGGCTGTTGCCGGGCCGTCTGTCGATGGGTCCGGTACTGCCGTTCATGGCGATCTCGCTCGGCCAGGCGGCTGGCTCGCCCATTGTCGGCATGTTGGTGAACAACCTTGGCTATAGCGACGCCTTTGCCATTTTCTCCGTGATCGGCATTTTGGTGGCACTGCTGTCGCCACTGTATCCACGCAATATTGAGCAAGGGTCCGATGAAGAGGCCGGGGAGGACACTGGCCTTCAGGCGGCCTACGATTATCAGCTCCAGAACGAGGAGGGCGAGCCGTTCACTTACGATACGAAAGAATAGAAAAGTGATCTACCAGCCGAGCCTTAAGCTCCCCAGCAGTGCATCGCCCAAGCGTTGATCCCGTGTCCCCGTCGCCAGGTCCCGATACCGGACACGGGTATCCACGCTGGCGCCAACTCCCAGAACCACAGAAGGCCACAATCCTTCAGCCGGGCGGACCCGGTATGTCAGCTCCGCTCTCCACTCGCGCAGATAAAGCGCGCCTTCGACCTCCCGGGCCTCATCAAGCGTGGCCCAGCGATCTCCTTTACGTTCCAGCCGAAGCTCCCAGAGACTACCGGGGCTTTGCCATCGCAGCATAACGGGCAGATCCATCAGCCAGTGGCCGCTATCACTGGCGTACTCCCACCGCACCCGGGGAAGCCAGCGGAAAGAACCGAAGCGATGGTCGCCGCCGATACCCAGGCTCAGGGGCGAGCCCTCACTCACTGCCCGGAACATCGCCACACGGCCATTCACCACGTCACCATGGAATGCCTGGTGTTTGAACATATTGGAGGTACCGGCGAAGCCAGCCCGCGCTTCCACAAGGTAAAGGTGGTGTTGCCATTGGCCACCGAAGGTCAACCGGTGCAGATGGCCGTTGTGCGCCGGGGCGCCGGTGCGTATACGCAGGGGCTGATAGTCGTAATCAATGCCGAACTCGCCGGCAGCGCTCTGGTGATGCCACCCCAGCCCACGCTGAGATCGGGTCACCTCCTTGGCCGACGCCATCTCTTCCGGCCAGTCGTAGGGCTGCCACTGGCGGTACTGCAGGTAAACGTCGCTTGCGGCCTGAACGCTGTGAGGTAGGGCCAGGGCGGCTATCAGAAGAACTACCACAAGGAAATGGTGCAACGTCGTGCGACCTATGATGTGAAAATATTGTTTCTTGAACACAATACGGTCCCTCAATCATCAGAGGTATTCAGGCTTGTTTACCAAATAGGCCCGCAAATGCAAGACACCCCGACTTGAACCGGGGTGTCTGTTTTTACTGTTTCAATTATCGGGGCTCAATTCCCCTGAGTATCGGTGGTTAGTGCCCTGAACTCTCATTCACCAGGATCATGCCGTACATACCGTTGGTGATGTAATGGTTATCAGCCCGGGCAGTTTGACCGCTGTTTCCAGATCTCACTGCTATAATCGATGAACAATCCATGTGGCCAGGTTGAAAGAATGCTATGGCAGAGAGTGAGGAAAGTGGCAGCCCGAAGTACCACTCAAACCGAAGAACAAGCCCAGCGGCTTTCCTGCTTGGGTTCTTGCGGGAGCCGCGTCAGGTGGGCTCTGTTATTCCCAGTTCACGATTCCTGGAGCAACGCATCGTCGAGGCGTCGAATCTGTCTGCCGCCAGGCGGGTAATAGAGCTGGGGCCCGGTACTGGTGGCACCACACGAACGTTTCTGCGGCACCTTGGTCAGGATGCGAAGCTGCTTTCCATTGAGTTAAGCCCGTACTTCCATGAACTGCTTGGCGAGATCACAGACCCGCGTTTCACCAACCACCTGGGTAGCGCCGAAGATATTGCAGATATTCTGGCGTTGCATGATATGGGGCAACCGGATGTGGTCATCTCCGGTATTCCCTTCTCGAAAATGCCGGAAGGCGTTGCTACCAGGGTGGCGCAGGCAGTGAAGGACAACCTGGCCGAAGGCGGACGTTTCATTGCTTACCAGTTCTGCCGGGATGTAGCCTGGATAACTGACCCGATTATGGGGGCGCCTGCCAGCTGCCGGCTGGAACTACGGAATATTCCCCCGATGAGGGTTTATAGTTGGTTCAAGACAGCGGATGATTGAGCCGAGAACCGGGAGATTGTGAATCTTTACCCGATTCATGATTTGAGTGACATTCAAACCGAGTAATGAGCCTATGGCTGAATCATTCGCTGCGGCTGTGGCTGAACAGCTGAGGCAAAACCTTGGTGAAGCTCTTCTGGCCGTGACCGGCGAGGATGCGGAATGGGGAGAGTTTGCGGCTCAGTTGTTAAGCCAGCTGGTGATTTCCATTCTCTACCTTGCACTATTTATCGGGGCTTATCTGTTACTGACAGGCACCATCCGGCTGGTGATTGGTAAGCAGCGGGCCCAACAACCGTTTTTCTCACAGGTGCGGAGCGGTGCCCGTTATCTTGCCGGGCTGGGTGCATTGCTGGTGATCCTGGCTCAGTTTGGGGCTTCGCCTGAGTTCCTCAAGGCCATGGCCCGGGCGGGTTTGATGGTCCTGGGATTTTTTGTAGCCTGGATGATTGTCGGGCGGCTGATGAAGGAGGGAGTGACTCGCTACCGGCTGGATCCGTCTATCCGGCAGCTGGTCGAAAACCTGTTTTCAGTATTGGCCGGAACATTGGCTCTGGTGACGGTACTGGCCCAGTTCGGATTTGATGTGCTTTCGATAATTGCAGGCCTGGGCATCGTCGGTATTGCGGTTGGCTTTGCGGCGCAATCTACCCTGTCCAACTTCATTGCCGGTATTACCCTGCTGATTGAACGCCCCTTCCGTATCGGTGACTGGGTGACCATTAACGGCCAGGATGGCAAGGTGGTCAAGATCGCCCTGCGCACCACCTGGCTGCGCACCCGAGATAATATTTTCGCAATGATTCCAAATGACAGCGTGGCGTCGTCGGATATCATTAATTACAGTGCCGAGGGCGCAACCCGGCTCAATATTCCAGTGGGCATTGCCTACAAAGAATCTGCGAAGGCGGCCAGAGAAGTGCTTATGCCGGTTTTGCTTGGGCATCCGGAGGTATTGCAGGCAGCCGGTATGGAGCCCCGGGTGTTGCTTAAGAGCCTGGGCGACTCCTCGATGAATCTGGAAGTGAAAGTCTGGATTACCCCGGACAACCTGGATGTGCAGCCCCGAATAATGGCGGACATTCTGGAGCAGATGAAAGAGGCCCTGGACGCTGCAGGCATTGAGATTCCGTTCCCCCATCTGCAGCTGTTTATTGACGATGCCAAAGGGCTGAAGTCGATCGTCGAGCCCCTTTACCCGAAGCTGGCAGCCAAATGACGTGACAAACCTGGACAGATCCGCAACGGCCCATCTGATGCCCGCCAAGTGTGTCCGGTGCCTTGAATTGTGCGTGCAGTGCACTCAGCTATAGAAGATATTCACGCCAAACAGCTAACCAGGAGATCCGCCATGCATGTGTTCATAGCAGGCGCCAACGGGCAAATCGGGCAACACCTATTGCGGGAAATGGCAGACAGCGATCACGAGGCGAGGGCCCTGATCCGGCACCAGGATCAGGGCCCGGAATTGCAGCAACTGGGCGCTACGGAAACCGTAATGGGCGATCTGGAACACGACTGTAGCGAAGCCATGAAAGGCTGCGATGCGGTCATTTTTACCGCGGGCTCTGGCCCTCATACCGGGCCCGATAAAACCATCGATGTGGATCAGGACGGTGCTATCCGGCTGGTGGATACCGCCAGGGCCATGGGTATCAAGCGTTTTATCATGGTGAGCAGTATGCGTGCTGAAGAGCCGGAAAAGGGGCCGGAAAAACTCCGGCATTACCTTTGGGCCAAACACAACGCCGATGAGCACCTGAAGAACAGCGGCCTGAATTACACCATTGTTCGTCCCGGCCAGCTGACTAACGATGACGGTACAGGTAAGGTTGCGGTGAGTGCGCGGCTGGAGGATTTCGGTAAGATTCCACGGCAGGATGTTGCCCGCGTGCTGCTGGCGGTGCTGGATTCGGAAAATACGACAAACCGCGTTTTTGATGTGGTGTCCGGTGACACGCCGGTGCCTGAGGCATTGGCAGGGCTGTAATGGCTTTGAGGCTCCGCTTTTGCCTTTACGGTGAACCCGCTTCAACCCGTGACAGAAACTCCCCGATATGCTCGAAAGCCTCTTCGGCCTCGGGTAACAGCGGCGTAAACAGATGCCACACATGAACCATGTCAGGCCAGGTTTTCACTTCCACCGGTGAACCGGCGGCCCGCGCTTTTTCGACGTACCGCTGGGCGTTTTCCAGCAGCATTTCCGATTCGCTGACGTGAATCAGCGTTGGTGGCAGACCGTGTAGCTTCCCGCGCAGGGGCGATGCTATCGGGCTGGTGGGCAATACCCGCATGCCCAGAACGGTTCCCCACCACAACAGCGGCAGCGGTACCCGGGACAATTTTTTAACGGTTGGCCCCAGCATGACATCGGTTTTCAGGTTGGCACGGCTGCCCAGAGAGGTCAGCATAAGTTCGGTGGAGGGTGACAATGCAATCGCCGCGTTCGGTGGTTGCAGGCCCTGATCCCGTATCCAGGCGATAAGCCCCAACGTGTTGCTGCCACCAGCGGAGTCTCCCGAAACCACCACGAAATCCGCCGGAGCCTTTCCGTCCGGGCCGTTGTCCAGTATCCAGCGATAAGCCTGCCGACAGTCGATGATGCCGTCCAGATAGCGGTTTTCAGGCATTAACCGGTAGTCGACAGCAAAAACACAGGCGTGGGCCAGCCGCGACAGCCGGTCAGTGATGGCGCGATGGCTTTTGGGGCTGCCGGCGATCCAGGAGCCGCCGTGAATGTAGAGAATACGACGCTCGGGTCTTGCCCCCGGCGCAATTACCCATTCTCCCCTGGGGGAGCCGCTGGCAGGGGAGCGAATTTCAGAGACCAGTTGCAGACCATAGCTCATGCTGTCCATATAATCTCGCAACGCCTTCACTCGGGCGCGGCCACGGAGACCTTCTGCGGCGGCATGCATACCCTTGACGCTTTCAAGCACCTGTTGGCGAGCCTCACTCTGTTGCTCTCGGGTGGGTGCTTCGGTGGCGTCTCCGGCATCGTGATGTCGGCGCCGTACGATCACTACGGCAGCAATCAGCGCCACCATGATCAGCCCAAACCACATCATTGCGAACCAGGCGATTCCAAACATCATATACAGCCCTTACCTGTCAGGGTGTTACGGTAACCGGGAGGCTCGACGCTGCCAGCAGCTGTTCTGCGCCGGGTTCGTTGAAGAGCGCACATCCCCGGCTGACGACCAGTTGCGAGGCGCGCTCCTCCCGAAGCACCCGGGCTACGGTTAGCGGATTGGTATCAGATATAACCCGCAATCGGGTGCCGGCCCCGAGCACATCAAGATCATGCCGGATAGCGTCGAGCCGGTCGGCGGAAGGCTCGTGGTCAGCGCCCAGAATGATCGTCACCGGCAGGTGGGAATTCCGGGAGATTTCGGCTGCCGCCAATGTGGCCCGATGATTTGCCTCATCATGATCATTCAGGAAAACAACTACCCGGTTCTGGTAGGGAAGTTTCTGTTCGCACCACAGCAACACTTGCCCCGGTGACTGCCGAATCAGCCCCCGTGCGGTGGAGCCCAGCCTGGCACCAGCCGGGGAAGACCAACCGGTACGGCCGAGCACAAGGAGATCATCCGGGCCGGCGATTGCCAGTACCTCATCAATCACACGGCCGCGAGCAATACTGAGCGCCGCTTTGCCCCCGCGTTGCTTTACTGCGCCGGCAAGTGCGGCACGGGCATGATCCGCCAGCCGTCGCATGCGCTGTTCCAGAATGCCGGGGTCGAATGGCCGGCTGATCCCTGAAACCGAGCCAACCTCCCGGGAAAAACCGTATCCGGCGCTGCGTACCAGGTTTAACTCCTCAACAAACACACCCAGGATGTCGGCACCCCGTTTGCCGGCAATGTCAGCCGCGGCCTCGAGAGCCGCATAACTCATCCGTGACCCGTCGATAAGCACCAGAACACGCCCGCGCGCAGGCGCCTGCTCGTTGAGCTGTAAAGTATTAATCACGACTGGCGCCTCCATTGCTGTCACCGCGTTCTTCGCCGTTATCCTGCTTCTTGCTGATTTCGGCAAACCGGAACAGGCGATTGGCGACTGCCTGATTGAAGGACGCCTCGGGGAACTCACCGTTCCCGTCTGGTTCGCCGGCTTCCATGCCGGTTAACAGTTCAATCGCCTGATTGATATGCGTTACCGGGTAGATACTGAAATCACCATCGGCAATGGCCTTGCGAACGTCTGAGTTGAGCATCAGGTGTTCGACATTGCTGGCCGGTAAAATGACACCCTGTCCGTGAACCTTCCCGGACTCACGACAGACATCAAAGAAGCCCTCAATTTTTTCATTAACACCGCCCACCGCCTGAACCTCGCCATGCTGGTTCATCGAACCGGTGACGGCAAAGCTCTGGCGTAACGGTAGGCGGCTGATGGCCGACAGCAGAACACAGGTTTCTGCGACGGAAGCAGAATCGCCTTCCACGCCTCCATAAGACTGCTCGAAAGCCAGACTTGCCGACAGGGACAGCTCGCCATCACCCGCATACCGGCTGGCCAGAAAGCGGGAGAGAATCATCACGGCCTTGCTGTGAATCGGGCCGCCCAGTTTGGCTTCCCGTTCAATATCCACGACCTGTGCCCGTCCCGGTCGGGCGGTGGCGGTGATCCGGCTTGGCTGACCAAACATGGAAGCTCCGAGTTTGAGTACCGACAGCCCGTTCACCTGGCCCACGGTCTCACCCTCAGTCGCAATCATTACGATACCGCGGGCAATCTGCTCACGGCTCCGATCGCGAATCCGGCTGGCGCGGAATTCCCGCTCATCGATCGCCTGTTGGATATGATTCGCCTCAATAATGGCCGTGCCTGCCTGATCGGCCCAATGGTCAGCCTCGCTGACGAGATCCTGCAGCACCCGGTCGTGCGCCGTTAGCTTGCGCTGATCCGACGCCAGCCGGCTTGCCTGTTCGATCAGTCTTGCCACCGCGTCCCTGCCGAGCGGCCGGCATTTCAGCTTCCGCGCCATGGTGGCAATCATGCGGGCATAGAGCCCATAGCTGTCATCGTCCCGTTTGAGGTCGTCCTCAAAGTCGGCCTCTACTTTAAACAGGTCCAGGAAATCGGGGTCGTAGTGGGACAGCAGGTAGTAGAGCAGGCGGTCGCCGAGCAACACGACTTTGACCGATACCGGAATGGGCTCTGGCTGCAGGCTTATGGTGCTCGCCAATCCATACAGGCGCTCCAGGGATTCGATCCGAATCTCGCTGGAGAACAGAATGCGCTTCAGGCTCTCCCATGCCATTGGCTGGCTCAGTATGCGACGGGCATCAATGATCAGGTAGCCGCCGTTGGCCCTGTGAACCGCACCGCCCTTTATCAGGGTGAAATCGGTGTACAGGGTGCCCTGACGGGCCCGGTGCTCAATCTGGCCCGCCAGATGCTGATGATTCGGCAGGTCCTCATAAATGACGGGCGCCCCTGTTGTTTGCGCATTATCCACCAGCAAATTGACTTTGTACCGCCCCAGAAGACCAGTGGGTGGACCGTTTTCGGTGTCCTGGAACGCTTCTGCATGCTCCACCACGTCCTCGCGTATGGCATCCAGGTAATCGACAACGGCGGGAAGATGCCGCCATTTTTCGCGAAGCTCTCCAATCGGGCCACCGAGCGTGAGCTGAACCATCTCTTCATTCAGCGCATGAACCCGCTCCCGGACCTCCTTCCGCAGACGGGGGACCTGTTGAATGTTCTGCTGCAGTTTTTTCTGGAGTTCTTCTACTTTGGACTCAATGAGCTCTTTTTCTTCATCAGAGAACTTTTTATAGTCCTCTGGATCAATCACCTCGCCATTGCGCATCGGTGCAAAGGTGAAGCCCGCAGGCGTGGTTATCATGGCAATGTTATTGGCGTTGGCCTCTTCCTGGATTTCAAACAAACCCTGGTGCTGGCGCTTTGTCATTTCCTCCTGCAGCTCCTGCAGACGCGCCTGGTACTCCTCGCTTTCGAAGGCCGCCGGAATTGCTGTGCGCAGTTCCCCGGAAAGGTCATTCATATCCTTCTTGAATTGCCGCCCTTCGCCGGCTGCCAGACGTATGGCCCTGGGCCGGTCCGGGAATTCGAAGTTGTGAACGTGGCACCAATCCGCAGGCACAGGTTGGCGCTCGGCATGTTTGCCAAGGAAGCGCTCGACCAACTCGTGCTTGCCAGCACCGGAGGGCCCCAGGACAAACAGGTTGAATCCGTCGGCTTTCATGCTGGCCCCGAACTCAAGGGCACGCAGCACCCGCTCCTGGCCATAAGGCAGCTCCAGGTCTTCCAATGACTCGGTGGTATCGAAATCCAGTTGGTCGAGTGGGCAGCGGTGATAGACCTGTTCCGGGGTCAGGGGGGTGGGTAATGTCATCAAGGTCCTCCTGAGGAGTGACTGGCAGCGTATGGCCAGCGGTGTTCTGGGTTAATCGGAAATCTCGTCTGTAAGCTCCAGCACGAGGGGATCCATCAGCCGGTACACCCAGGCTGATTCACCATCCTTCAGCGTCATTTCCACCCGCTCATAGCGCACACCCAACCGTTCGTAGCGATCCAGAGCTCTGAGTTCATCGGCATTCACTGTGACAACTTCGCCTTCGGTGACCGCGCCCGCAACGGGTTTGATGTCCAGCTCTTGCTTACGGAAGCCGGGTAGCTTTGCGGGTTCACTATCCCCGGCGCGGCCTGTCACCAACCAGCGCACCCATGGCTTCGTGAGAGTGCCGTATACGAATACCGAATAGGTGGCATCGTCGTCTATGGTGGGCAACTCTCCGGTCGGGTTATAGCCGTAGGGGCTGGCAAAAGTCAGCCAAAGGTAGCCAACCCCCAGAATAAAGAGGGTCAAGACACTCGCCAGGGTGTATCGAATTGATTTTCTCATCGGACTTTACGCTTCGTCTTCAATCGTATGGCCAGTATACACAAGCCTCCTCATTGAATTTCCACTTGTGCCTATATAACCGATCCCGGAAGCGTGCTACAACGTCTTCGCCCAGCCGTAGCGAGTGTTTCTTGAAGCGCCCGGGAACTCTTTTATTTATCAGGATCACAGCATGTCAGACAAATTTTTCTTCAAAGGCCGGCAGGACGCGCGCCAACACCACACTGCTTACGGCGGCTTCCAGACCAATGCCAGTCAAAAAAGTGGCAGCAAGAAGTTCCCGTTAACGCTGGTGGTAACCAGTGAGGCGCGCAAGCAGGAGATCGAAGCCCAGGTGGCGGAGGCCAGGCTGCATGCCAACATTGCGGTTGATACCAGTGAGGGTGCGGTTGAATCCATCACCGAACTGACTGCACTTCAGAACAAAGGGGCGACCGTCACCGCGGCGAAAGCACCTTCCCGCAACGACCCTTGCACCTGCGGCAGTGGCCTTAAATTCAAGAAGTGCTGTGGCTGAGGCCGTTCAGGCTATTGAGAGCAAGGGGAGCAATGCCATGATTGTTTGCGGAGTGGAACTGACCGGCAGCGACGCGGTGGTGTGTCTGCTGAAACTGGATCGGGGGCAGTTCAGTCTGCCGGAGTGCAGGGTGCGCAAGCTGTCCCTGAACAGGAACCACACTCGGGACGATCTGAAACAGTTCCAGGTGGCTTTTGCTGAGCTTATGGCGGAGCACGGGGTCACCAGCGTCGCGATCAAGGAGCGGATGCCGAAAGGCAAATTTGCCGGTGGCGCCATCAGTTTCAAGCTGGAGGCAGCCATTCAGCTGATTGACGGTGCCGGTCTCGAGGTAAGGTTGCTTTCGCCAGCGCTGATCAAGTCCACGCTGGCCGCCAACCCTTTGCCGATTCCGTTTGCCGAGACCGGATTGAAAGTCTTTCAGGAAACCGCCTTTACCGCAGCGTATGTGGGGCACATGGCGAAGTAGCGCGTGGGCACAGAACGGACCCGCTGATCATCTTCAACACCAGTATGGGCGGACTCAGTGGTGTTGCGCCATGGCCCAGTCGCAGAATTTGTCCAATGGCATCGGCCTGGCAAACAGGTAGCCCTGCAGCCGGTGACAGCCCAGGTAGCTGAGAAGCTCCCGGGTGTTATTGTCCTCCACGCCTTCGGCTACGGCTTCCAGCCTGAGGGCGCGTGCCAGTTTCAGGGTGTTCTGGACAATTCCCAGGTCATTCTGGTTGGAACACATCTGGCTTATGAAGCACTGATCAATCTTCAGCTCGTGGATGGGCAGGCGGCTCAGATAGGCCAGGGAGGAGTAGCCCGTGCCAAAATCATCCAGGGCAATCTTGCAGCCGCTGTCGGCAATCTGAAGCAGGGATCCGATCACAGCCTCCATGTTGTGCATCATGGAGGTCTCCGTCACTTCGAAGATCACGCGATTCGTGGGAATGGCATGTTCCGTGATCCCCGCCAGTGCAAAGGTCACAAAGTGGCTGTTAGTGAGATTCTGAACCGACAGGTTGATGCTGCAGGTAATGTTGAGTTGTCGGCGCTGCAGCGTCTGCATGGTTTTCCAGGCTTGGGATACGATGTAACGCGATAGCACATCCATCAAGCCGGCATTTTCTGCGATTTCGATCACTTCCCCGGCGGGCACTGCCCCGAATCGCGGACTCTGCCAGCGCAACAGTATTTCTGCGCCCACCAGTTCCTGGCCAGTGTTGTTCATTTGCGGTTGCAGGTAAAGCTCCAGCTCCCCGGCCAGGATGGCCGGCGGCAAGGCGGTCAACAGATCCAGGCGGCGCCGCGCGAAATCGGAGATTTCATTGTTATAGACCTGCACCGGAACCTTGCGTGATTCGCTGCGGTCCCGTGCTGCCGAGGCGTGTTGGTACAGGATTTCCGTGCTGTCACCATGCTCCGGGGCAACAGCCACGCCGCAGTGCAGATTCATGAGCACAGGTAGCCGGACGGCATGGACAGAGATTTCATGATTACCCACCACCTGTTCGATGAAAGGCTCCAATGGGCCTTCGAACTCATCGAGGTCAATCAGGAATGCCGCTGAGCCGAATCCGGGAATCGCAATGTAGGCGTGCTGCCGGCTTTCCAGGCAGACCACAACACCCAGCCCTGCCAGTTTATGGTTGAGCTTGCCAATCAACTGACAAAACACTTCTTCTGCCAGCCTGTGGCCCATGCTGGACGCAATGTCCTTCACCTGTGGATAGTGGACCAGCGTGAGTGCGATCCGTTTTTTCTGAGCCATCATTGCCTGTAACTGCTGATTGAGCAGGGAGGCATTGGGCATCCTGGTCGTCGAATCGTGCATGGCCTGTTCAATGGATTGCATTTCAAGAGCCCGGACCTGTCGCTCGGCCATTTGCTGTTTCCGCAGCGCTGCCAGCTTGCGAGCCCGTTCGTCCTTGATGCGATGGGCCAGGGCAAAGGAAAGTAGCAGCACCTCCGCGACCGAGCCGACCTGCATGGCGTGGTTGGTGACGAGGTTTACCGGCAGAAGATCGAAGACGCTCAGCAAATACAGGGCGGACCCCAAGGCAAAGGAAGTCCAGGCCAACACAAAGTAACGGGCAATGGCGACGCCGGCCCTCAGGCCTGCCAGCCCCACGGTGATGAGCAATGCAATCACCAGGGTGCCCAGCAGGCCGGCGAACAGCGCACCGTTTATAGGATCGGCCCAGGTGTAGACAATCAGCACCCCGGCCAGTCCGGCGGCGATCTTCATGCTGCGATCCCAGCGTGAAGAAATGTCCTGCCATTTCAGAAAGCTGCGCGCGAACATCAAGGCAAACAGGGACGCAAGTGCGGTGCTGATGGGCAGGGCATAACGGGGCAGTATCGGGTGCCCGCCCCAGAACCAGGCGCTCCCGGCCCCGGAAATGCAGAGCATCAGCAGGCTGATCGAGACGATGTAGAGCACGTAATAGCCGTAGGCCAAATCCTTGAGGGAAAGGAACAGGAACAGGTTGTAGATCACCAGTGCACCCAGAACACCGAAATAGGCGCCCCAATAGAGGCTCAGGTGTGAAAATCGAAGCAGCAGGCGGTCCTCGCGCCAGAGTTCGACAGGCAATTGCATTGACGTCGCTGACCGTGCCCGCAGGAACAATTCCACCTGACCGTTCAGGTCGCGCGGTAACGGCAGGGCCACCTGGTAGCTGCGGGCATGCTCTCGCCGGCTTTCAGTTTCCTGGCGACTGGTGCGGTAGATCGCTGGGAGTTGCTGATCACGCACCAGATAGAGGTCCACTTCCTCCAGCAGTGGGTAAGGAATCACTAGGTACCATTGACGGGTCAACGGTTCCGGAAGTGTCAGGGTCGTCCTGAGCCATACTGCCTGGTCGGTGAACCCCAGGTTCAGTACGCTGTCATCGTACTTTTCCTGCCATTGTTCGTGTTGCAATGCCTGATCAAGGGTTTGTTCATCACCCAGAAAGTACTCGATGTGATTGTTCAGACTGTATTGGCCAGCGTCACCCTGAATCGTCAGTTCCTTGGCGTTGGCGGTAACGGCGAATAAAAGGAATATCGCCATCAACCCCGCCGGCCATTTGTCGTGTTTCATCATGGTGCATTCCTGTTCACCCTATTCGTCCAGCGGGCTGATCATCCGGCCGGTAAAGCCGAGAAACTCGGCTTCTTGGCAAAATGCGGAAAATTCGCCTTCCCCTGCGCCCGGTTGGCGAAGCAAAACCAGGGCTTCAACCAGACACCCTGGAATGTCCCGGTTGCTCCAGTCCGGCATGCGTGGCCACATCAGGAATTCCTCGTGCGAAAGCACCACCTTTTCCACCGCGATTTGCCTTTGCTGCAGACGTTCGCGGGCAGTCAGGCTGATGCAGGGGTGGGTATCATCTGCGATAAGGGAGCCTGGGGATATATGCTGCTGGAGCTCCAGTACGGCATCGCCATGATGGGTTAAACCGATGTACAGCTTTTCGTCCTTCAGATGGGCCGGGGAGGACGTCTGCAATATCGTGCCCTGATCCGTGACTATCTCCCTGTCCTCCTCATAGCGCGGATCAAACCCGATCACCTTGTCATACAAGCTGGTGAGATCCTGGCACACCGCATTGCCGATGCGACCGGCACCTCCCAGTACGACAATGCTGGTCTGCTGGCTGTATTGGGGGCGCTCACGCATTTTTCGTGCTACGTCCCAGATCATATAGCGCGTTCCCAGGCTCCCTTCCACCAGCGGTTCGGTAATCTCGATACCTGCTTTCATGACGAAGTTGGGGAGCCGCCCAACGAGGGCGATCCGCTGTACATCGGGGTAGTCCCGCTGTAATTGGTCCAGGTAAAAGCGAACCTTTTCGGAATCTTCCTCTAACTCATGCTCCATAAATTGCGACGCCACCAGCAGGCCGCGCTTGTCCTGATTGCGAATGAAACCAAGCACCAGGTTGGGTGGCATACGCCGAGCCATACCGGGCGTGAAATAGGACCCGGCCTGTTGCTGGTTACCGTAAACCGCAAACAGAAAATGCGGTCTTGCCATGGCATGAATGGGGGAGCGCAAAAGGGTATTGGTCAACAAAACCGCAAAACGGCGGCTACTCCTCCATAATGCACGCTTGCTTCTGGCCGTCAGGCGTTGCCAGGACGGGGCAACGTCGTAGAGTTCCCTCAGCTCGTATTCGGAAAAGCGCCTGTGGCAGAATTGCATACCAATGTGGGACTTACCGATGTAAGCCACGGTCGCCGCTACGTTCATAGTGGCTTTGTCGGGAAAATCGACGTCCGTGACCTCGCCGGGGCGGATATACACTCCCTCTGGCCTTTTCAGCCGTAATCCGCTTGCCGATACGTCCAGTGTATTGGTTTTAATGGTGTGATTGGCATACTTCAGAACCACCGGGAGTCTGATCCCGGATCGCAAATGCCGGCGATACTCTCCATGCATCCTTATCATCGCTGGCCCCCGACGCCCTGTCGAAATAGATAGTCATTTTCTGACCACAGTCTGGACCAAACTGATGAAAGTCGCCATTTTTTCCAACGACCTCATGCACTTCTGATCAATGAGGGACCAACCGATTATCAGGTCGGGGTACTGGAGGTCAGACAGCTCAGTGACAGGTCCTTTTCCAGCCGGTAGGTATCGAAATCCCGTGCCAGAAACAGCTGGCCACGATAGTGTTGCATGGCTTCGGCTGCCAACTGGTTGATATGGGGCGCGCCGCCCGGCCCGGACTGGTAGCGGGAGCTGAAGTGGGTCATCACCAGGTAGGGCAGGCGGACCTGCTGGGCAAAGCGGGCCACCTGTTCCGCTGAGCTGTGTTGTGGCCAGGGGCCGACCCGGTCGGCCACGTCCCGGGTGTAGGTGGCTTCGTGGATCAGCACATGGGTGCCGTCGCTGGAATCCGTTAGCAGCTCCGGATTGTCGTTGTCGCCGGCAACGATCACGCGGCGGGGCACACGTTGAATCCGTGTGTAGTCTTCGCTCCTGAGCAGCCGGCCGTCCTCAAGCGTTACGTCATTTCCTTTCTGCAACTCGCCCCAGCCGGGGCCGGGTTCTATGCCATTCTGCCTGAGTTTGTCCCGCAGCAGTTGCAGCTCCAGATTGCGCTCAGTGAACACGTAGGCGTGGCAGTCCACGCGATGGGACAGTGCTACGCTGGAGACCTGGAAGTGATCATCCTGCCAGCAAAAGCCCGGGGTCTCGGAATCGATGAAGTTCAGGGGGTAGCTGAGACTGGAGTCGCTGTTGTCAATCGCCGCTTCGATGAAACGCTGAACCTGGACGGGGGCGATGATATCCAGCGGTTCCGAGCGGCCAAGCATGGAGGCGCTGGTGAGCAGCCCGGGTAAGCCGAAGGTATGGTCGCCGTGGATATGGGTGATAAATATCGCCCGCAACTGCATGACCGAATAGCGAGTGCGCAGTAACTGATGCTGGGTGCCTTCACCGCAGTCCACCAGGTACCAGGGTTTGGGGCCGGAGTGGCACAGGGCCAGGCCACTCACGTTGCGTGACCGTGTCGGTGTTCCGGCGGAGGTGCCCAGGAAGGTGAAGTCCATTGTGTATCCAGTCTGGTATAGGCTGTCTTATATTCTACACTGGGATACAGGTTTCTTCCGGATGCTTTGGATAGCCATGAATCAGAACGCCTATATACCCCCAGAGATTACTGAAGGTGAAGAGGAGCGCCTGGAGGAGCTGTATGGCCTTCGACTGCTGGACACGGCGTCGGAGCTACGTTTTGACCGGTATACCAGCCTGGTGGCGAGTATATTCGGACTTCCTATCGTATTGATCACCTTGCTGGACCGTGATCGGCAGTGGTTCAAATCCCGGCTGGGCTGGAATAAAACCCAGTGTCCCCGCGATATTTCCTTCTGTGGCCACGCCATAAACCAGGATTCATTGCTGGTTGTACCCGATGCGCTGGATGACCCGCGCTTTGCGGGTAATCCGCTGGTCACCGGTGAGCCCTACATTCGCTTCTATGCGGGCGCTGTAGTGCGCGGCCCTGCGGGGCGGGCTCTGGGCACGCTCTGCGTGCTGGATCACCAACCCAGGTATTTCGACGAGGAGCATCGTACCCGCCTGCGCCAGTTTGCTGATCTGATCGAAAATGAAATTTCCCACGATGCGGACTTGCTGGCACTGAAAAGCTCAATTGAGCGCTCGGCCTATTACGACCCCCTGACCCAGCTGCCCAATCGCCAGTTGCTGATGGACCGCTTGAGCCAGCTGCTCAAGCTGGCCACGATGGAATCCCTGCAGGTAGCGGTGCTGCTGTTCAACGTAACGGGGCTGCGTCTGATTAATCAGAGCCTGGGCACCCAGGGGGGCGATGAACTGTTGCAGCAACTGGCCCAACGGCTGCGAGATAATTGCCCCGAGGGTGGTTCAGTGGCCCACCTGCAAGCCGATGAGCTGGTGCTGGTGTTTCCGGTACACAATGACAGCCAGCGTAAAGACGTCACTCACCAGATCCATGTGGCGCTCGAGCACCCCTATCGCTGCCTGGGCCAGGAGCATTATCTGAGAGTCCGTATCGGGGGAAGCCTGTTTCCCGATCAGGGTGACAGCCCGGAGGCCTTGATCGAACAGGCATCGGCGGCGATTCGGGTCAGCCCTGAGAGCCTGGCCGAGCCAGTGCATTACTTCGATGCTGCCCATTCGGACGCATTCTCCGAGATCCTGAAAATCGAGTCCTGCCTGAAAAGGGCACTGGCACGGGATGAGTTCTATTTGCTGTACCAGCCGATTTTATCCTTGACCACCGGCCAGATGACGGGGGTCGAAGCACTGCTGCGTTGGCGGTGTTCTGAGCTTGGCCAGGTCTCTCCGGATCGGTTTATTCCACTGGCAGAACAAAGTGGCCTGATTCTTCCTATCGGCCGATGGGTTCGAGAGGAGGTCTGCCGGCAGTTGCAGGCATGGTGCTCGGAGCAGCCGGAGTGGGATATTCCCGTTGCAGTGAATGTATCGCCGGCTGAATTGGTGCAGCCGACGTTCTCGGAGGAACTGCTCAACCGACTGGCATTGGCGCAAGTTCCCGAAAAGCTGCTGCGCATTGAAATCACCGAGCATTCCCTGGTGCGGGACAATGAGGCCGTGGAGCAAAATCTGGTGCGGCTGAAGGCGCGAAGCATAGACATCAACATCGACGATTTTGGTACCGGTTACTCTTCTTTGTCTTACCTGCGCCGCGTGCCGGTGAGTAGTCTCAAGATTGACCGCTCGTTCATTGATGGCCTGCCGACGAGCGAGGACGGAGCTACGATTACCCGCACCATTATCGAGATGGCCAAGGCCCTGGGGATGGAGCAGGTGGCTGAAGGTATTGAGAAGAAAGAGCAATTGACCTTCCTGCACGGACATCATTGCACTTACGGCCAAGGTTATCTTTTTTCCCGCCCGCTGCCTCCGGATCAGATTCCCGCTTTGCGATCACACCCAATGGTTCTACAGGAGTCGCAGAATGGTTAACAAGAAAGAGGCTGGCAAAAAGTTTCTGATACGGGAAGCCGTAGAGGATGATATCCCCGTGCTGGTGGAATTCCTCGCCAAGCTGGCTCTCCACGTTTCGGGTGCGCCACCCCAGAGCCTGCAGGAGCGTGAATGGGATCGTCTTCACGGGGTACTGCTGTCGTCGCTGACCGATGCCAATAAGCACATTATGGTGGCGGAGGTGCCGGGGACAGGGCTTGTTGGTATGGGCTATATTTATATTTTGCGCAATCAGGGCATCTGGGAGCAGACCAGTCACGTGGAGTACCGGTCGGCATTCATTGATGATGTCTGGGTGGAGCCCGAGTTTCGCAAGCTGGGGATTTTTCCCGACCTGCTGCGTAGCCTGGTGGCATTCGCTGAGAGCCGCGGTGCCTATGAGTTGGTTCTGGAGTATTCTGCATCGAACAAAGAGGCCAAGGCGGCGTGGACCAGGCTGGGCTTTAAAACCATAGGGGTGCGTGCCGCGGCATTCACCACTGCTGTGCAGGAAGCCCTGAACAATCGATCCTAGAAACCGTTACAGTATAAGATATCCAAGGCGAGAAGGAGACATGCGTGCTAGGCGACCGAACAGTGAATGTTTTTTATGATGATGTCATGTTGGGCCACGACCCACAGGTGGATCTGCCTTTCGTTCCCAGCCGGGTAGAAAAGCGTGTCCGGCATATCCTGCAGGGCCTGGACTTCAAGTGGAGTTATCCGGAGCACCCTGGGCGGCTGAGTGCAGTCATGGAGTACCTGGAGCAACACCCTGTACCCGGTGTCCAATTCAAGGTGGGGAGTGCCGCGACCTATAACCAGCTCGCCCGGGTGCACACCACCTCTTATCTGGATCACTTCCTCTCGCTGTTCGGGAAGGCCGCCTGGGTGGATTCGGACACTACCGCAGTCTCGCCCAACAGTGTCACCGCCGCCCTGGCGGCAGCCGGAAACGCCATTGCGGCCGTGGAGAGCGTGGTTAATGGCGATTGCCAGAGTGCGTTCGCGCTGGTGCGTCCGCCGGGGCATCACGCAGAACCGGTGAGGGCAAGGGGCTTTTGCCTGTTGAATAACGTCGCGGTGGCGGCTGCCCATGCCCAGGCAAAACTGGGCTGTGAACGGGTGCTGATCATCGATTGGGATGCGCACCACGGTAATGGAACCCAGGATATTTTCTGGGCGGACCCGGATGTCCTCTTCTTCGATACCCATTGTGCCGCACCCTTTTACCCGGGTTCCGGTGACCTTGAAGAAGTCGGTGCCGGATTCGGCGAGGGCTATACCATCAATGTCCCGCTTCCGGAGTCAGCCGGAGACGTCGCCTTTGAAAAAGTGTATCGCGAAATACTGGTGCCGGCGGCCGAGCACTTCAAACCGGATCTGATTCTGGTCTCAGCGGGGTTCGACCCCCACCGCAATGATATGGCTCTGAACCTGACTTACGATGGGTTCAAGGTTATCACCCGTATCATCCAGGACATCGCTGACCAGCATTGCGAAGGCAGACTCGCGCTGGTGTTAGAAGGCGGCTACAGCCTGAGCTCGCTCTCCCAGGGTGTTCACGCGGTACTGGAAGTGCTTGCTGGCGGAGATATACCGGAATTGCTGGAAGCGGGCATTAAGGAAGCGAACGAGGCCGTGGAGTTTCATCGTTCCGCGTTCAGTGACGATGACTGAAAGGGCTGGATAGCCCGGATGGCGCCTTCGCAATAATCAATCGCTTTGCTTCAGCCCCATCTCCCAAAAATCAATTTCCAGCCGGGTTGCATCGCTGAATATCCGCGTGAGCTGCTCGAACCTGGCCGGGGAAACATCGGCCAACCGCTCGTCCAGCCAGCGGATTTCGGCTTGCATGGCTTGCTGGAATTCGTCGCTTTCGTACATGGCGATCCAGGCATCGTAGGGGTTGCTGTCGCCCCGGATTGTTTCCGCCCGGCGGTTCAGCCAGTTGGCGATTTCGCCGTAACCGACCATGCAGGGTGAGAGTGCGACGTGCAGGTCCAGCAGATCGCCCCTGTTGCCGGTATCGAGCACATACCGTGTGTAGGCGATGGTGGCTCGGGCTTCAGGCAGTTCGGCAAGTTCTTGTTCCGAAATGCCCCATTCCTTGCAGTAGCCGATGTGCAGATCCAGCTCTACGTCTACAATTGCCTGTAATCCTTCCTTTGCCTGCCTCAGGTCGGACAGGGTCGGACTTTTGTAGGCGGCAAGGGCAAAAGCACGGGCGAACTGGATCAGGAAGAGGTAATCCTGCTTGAGATAGTGCGCGAACGCCTCCCCGGAAAGTGTTGCGTCGCCCAGTTGTCGCACAAAGCTGTGCTCGGTGTAGGCGCGCCACTCTGTCTGGCATTTGTTTTTGAGGTCTTTAAACTGGTAGGGCATTTGAACTCCGTCTAGTCACTACACGATGATAAGAGAGCATGCTACACGAACTGAGTTTTGGCGGAATGCTGTTCAGTCCATTATTGGTGCTGGTGCCGATGGCGTTTGCGTTGAGTGCTGTCACCCGGCTGGCGTTATATCGCCTGGACCTGCGCCGCTATATCTGGAAGGAAGCCTGGTTCGATGTTGCCGCGTTCATCTGCTATCTGGCAATCATTGTTTATCTGTTCGGGAACTAGGGAAGACTCATGGGAAAGCTACTGCGTGTTGGTATTACGTTGTTGGTGGTCGCGATAGCGGTTGTTGCCGGTAGCTGGGTCTGGAACCATTATCTGTATTCGCCATGGACCCGCGACGGAAGGATTCGTGCTGATGTCATCACGATTGCGCCAGATGTTTCAGGCTGGGTCACGCAACTGAGCGTGGCCAACAACCAGATAGTAAAACAGGGCGATCCGCTCTTTACCATTGACGATACGCGTTATCAGGCAGCGCTTGCGGAAGCCAGGGCGAAGGTCGCAGAGAAGTACAGTTCTCTCGAGCTGGCCAGGCACAGGTACCAGAGCCGACAGGGACTGTCCGACGAACAGGCCCTCACTGAGGAAGACCTGGAAACCTACCGTATTGAACGGGCGTCCGCGGAGGCCGGTCTTGAACTTGCCAGGGCGGAACTGGAGATGGCGCGCATTGATCTTGAGCGCACGCAAGTGGTGGCACCGGCAGACGGCACCATCAGCAACCTCCATCTGCGCCAGGGCAACTACGTCAATAAAGGAAAGGCGGTGTTGTCTGAGGTGAAGACCGATTCGTTTTACGTCACCGGGTACTTTGAAGAAACCAAACTGCATAAGGTGCAGGTGGGGCAGTCCGCCCGGATTACCTTGATGGGTGGCGACCGGAAGTTGACTGGCACCGTCGTCAGCATTGCCCCGGGGATTGCCGATATCAATACCAGCAGCAACGACCAGATGCTTCCCCAGGTTCAGCAGGCATTCAACTGGGTACGGTTGGCCCAACGGATTCCGGTCGATATTTCGCTGGATCCGGTGCCGGAGGATATACACCTGAGTGCCGGGATGACGGTTTCAATCTATCTTGACTCCGAATAGCGGGCCGGCACAGATGTCACCCCATCCGCTATTGACGCAACTCCTGACGCCGAACCGATACGCGGTGATCTTCGCCATCAAGGGTGTGGTCGCCATGGCGTTGGCGTTGTTTGTGTCGATGGCCCTGCAACTGGACCGTCCCTACTGGGCGATGGTTTCCGCGATTTTCCTGCAGATCCGCCCGGAAAGTGGGCTGGTCATCGAGAAAGCGCTCTGCCTGATCGTGGGTTCGGCGGCTGGCGGTGGCTTTGGCATTCTCGTGCTTGCGTTGCTGACACCGTATCCACTTCTGGCGCTGGGCCTGTTAACGCTGTGGATTGGCCTTAATTCAGCTGCTTCCTCCATGGTGCACAACCTCAATTATATCTATGCCTTCGCGATGGCAGGGATGACCGCCGGACTGGTGGTTATCCTTGTAATGGCGGACGCCGGCACAACAAACAGCCAGGCGGTTTTTACCATCGCCCAGGCGCGGATCAGCGAGATTGCGACCGGCGCCGTGTGTGCCATGCTGGTCAGCCAGCTGTTATGGCCGGTGACCGTAAAAGATGGCCTGCGTGTGAATGCCCGCAAGGTGATCAACAGCACGCTGGCCTATCTCAAACTGGAGCTGGAGCCGGGAAGCTCCCACAAGCAGCGTCACCAGCATGCGGACGAGATTCTCGAAACCCTGGTAGCGGTTAATGACGATTCCAGCGCTGTTACCTACGAAGGCCCGGAAGGCTCTGGCCGGGGCAGGGCAGCCAATCTGTTGTGCAACAAGGTGATGTCCCTGCTGGCGGTTACTCAGATTATGGGGCGCTTCCACCGAAACCATGGTGACCTGGTGTCACCTGCGTTCAGTGAGGTGCTCAGCCAACTGCGTCGGTATTTCGGGGAAATCGCCGAAGCAGACAGCTACCAGGAAGGTTACCGGCTTGCCCATGAGCTGCGGCGGTCCTTGTTGGAGCAGCGAACCGGGTTCAGGAACGAGTCCGCCATCGTGACACGTCTGACCAGGACGGCACTGGAACTGGTGAGTGATCTGGTGGTTGTATTGCGGGCCTATAACGCGCTGGAAAGCCGTGACCGGACGTTGCTGAAGGCGCCCATGCTGGAAACCCACCGGGATCCGCTGGTCGGACTGATCAACGGGTTTCGCACGGCCGTGATATTTGGAATCGGGGCGATAATCTGGATCCAGACGGCGAGCTCTGCCGCCTTGATGATCATGATCATGCCGGTGGTATTCTCCGTGATGTTCGCCCGTTTTTCGCTGGCGGAGCTGACGCCTATTCTGCGCCGGGTGCTGATGGGTGCAACGGTGGCTATTCCCGTTGCCCTGTTCTTCGGGCTGGGTCTGTTATCCTGGGCAAGTGGCAATGTCGAACTCCTGATGCTGGTCCTCGCCGGCCCTTATTTTTTCGGCCTGCTGGCTCTTGCCGATCGTGCCACGCTGCCTTACGGGCTGGGCTTCTGTATTCCGTTCACCATCATCACGCAGCCCAGCAACAGCATGACATTCAATGCCGAAAGCGCGTTGAATATTGCGTTGGGCCTTTTTGTGGGAATCAGCATTCTCTATTGGGTATTCAAAGTTATTACTCCGCCGGACAGCCGTTTTATGCAGCGCCGCCTGCTGAGATCGACAGCCCGTGATCTGACCGTAATTGACGATCACGAAAATCCGGAAAACTGGTTTAACGGTCGCATGGGGGAGCGTCTGCTGCGGCTGGCCAATTATGATCAGAGTTCTGAAAGCAGCGAACGCTATATGACAGACCTGGGGTTCACCGGGCTTAATCTCGGGCATGTGTCCATTCGTCTGCGCAAGCTGATTCAGGACCATCGCAGTCCCACAGTTGATAGGCTTCTGAAGGAGTGGCAGCAGACCCTGGCCGAAACCTATCTGTTGAGCGCCCGGGGTGTTATGAATCCAGGGTTCCGGAAGGTGAATGCCAGGCTGCTTGAGGCCATTCACGCCCAAGGGGATCCGGATCAGAAAACGGTTGTCGTCGAAGGTATGTTTGAGCGGCTGGCGCTGACAATGGAGCGAACCGCCAGAACAGTGGCTGAGGCGACAGGCCAGCCGAAATTATCTTCTGCAGAAACTGAATCCTTGGCCTGAAGAACATAGGAGGGGCTCTGTATTCCCCAGGCCAGGAGATGTCGATAAGGATTACTTGGTGAGCTTATCCCACTCTTTTTCGGCCTCATCTCTCTTCATGCCGTATTTTTCCTGAATCTTGCCGACAAAGTTGTCCTTCCGGCCCCCGATTTCATCGACTTCGTCATCGGTCAGCTTGCCCCAGTTTTCTCTCACTTTGCCTTTTAGCTGCTTCCAGTTGCCTTCCATAATGTCTTTATTCATTTCGATAGTCCTTTTCCGTGAGATTGAAATGAACTGACTTCCGCACCAGCGCCAATCCATTTCGCTATTGCGTAACTGCTACGTTCAACCTGACACACAACATGATTTTCGACAATGACATGGCTTGACGTAAACCGTTGCAGGTTGGCTTTTCTACCACTAACTGATTGAAATATAATATTTTATCTATTTAATTATATAAGTTTAAGAATTCGGTGACAGATTAATGTCGGATTCTGATTGTGACCTTCGCAGCTATGACATTCAGTCGGGTTTGCTTAAAACTCCAGGCAGATCTTGCCAAAGTGCTTGCCGGATTCTTCGTACTGGAACGCAACCGCGATTTCATCCAGGGCAAATGAGCGGTCGATCACCGGGTGCATGTCATTAGCCTCAATGGCACGAATCATTTCCTGTTGGTGATCCCGGCTGCCGACGATCAGGCCCTGCAGACGGGCCTGTTTGGCCATGAGTTTTGCAGTTGGTACTTCGCCGGAGCGGCCGGTGAGCACGCCGATCAGCGATATGTGGCCGCCGATCCGCACTGCGTCGATGGACTCCGGCAGGGTGCCCGGGCCGCCCACTTCAATCACATGGTCGACGCCCTTGCCGCCGGTCAGCTCAAGCACTCGCTGGCCCCAGGCAGGCGTGGTTTTGTAGTTGATGGTGTGGTCGGCTCCGAGGGCGCTCAGCCGCTCAAGCTTTTCGTCGGAGGACGACGTTGATATCACCCGGGCGCCCATCATCCTGGCGAACTGTAAGGCAAAAATGGAGACGCCACCTGTACCCAGGGTAAGTATCGTATCACCAGCTTTCAATTTTCCGTCTACGACCAGCGCCCGCCAGGCGGTCAGACCCGCAGTCGTCAGAGTGGCGGCTTCCGCGTGGCTGTAGCCTCTCGGTGCGAGGGTGAATCCCCGTGCAGGGCCGGTGACCAATTCGCGAGCATAGCCGTCGATGCCATCGCCCGGGGTGGTGGTGAAATTGTCGATGGGGGCCGGGCCGTTTTCCCACTGGGGGAAGAAGGTAGATACCACGTGGTCTCCGACCCTGAATTCGGCGACATCAGCACCAACCGCTTCGACCACACCCGCGCCGTCGGCCATGGGCACGCGGCCATCGTCGGTCGGTATGGCGCCAGCGACTACGGCGTAGTCATGGAAGTTGAGAGAGCTTGCGTGAATCCGCACCCGAACTTCACCAGGGCCTGGTTCCCCAGGCTCGGGGCCGTTGGTGATCTGCAGTTTATCCAGTCCGCCGGGTTGCGAGAGAGTAGCGAGTTTCATGGTCTGGCCTCAATTTATCCGGTAAATGATGGGCTAGGGTAGTTTTACTGAGCTGTATTGGATCATATTTGATGATTAATCCTGACTTCAATGCCGCAACATATTCTTCAATCTGGCAATATCATGATCACACACTCTTTATAAAGGAGCTAAGAGCACTATGCGATCCGTTGCACTTCTTGATGGCGGTCTTGGCCAGGAAATCTATCGCAGGGCTCGTGGTGTTAGTTCTCCATTGTGGTCCGTAGCCGTCATGCTGGAGCAGCCCGAGGTAGTTACGGCGGTGCACGCGGATTTTATCCGGGCCGGGGCAAAAACTCTGACGCTGAATACCTATGCAGCGACACCAACCCGTTTGCGCAAGCAGGGACTGCATAAACAGATACTTGCCATTCACCAGCAGGCGTTCCAGGCCCTTGAACGGGCGATCGACGTCACCGGTGTGCAAGTGGATATTGCCGCTTGCCTTCCACCCCTGACTGCAAGTTATCAGGGACAGCCGGCCCGCACTTTTGAGGACGTGCGTGACGAATACGCGACTCTGGTTCAGCTGCAGGCGGGCGCCGACGTATTTCTGATCGAAACCATGACCAACACGCTGGAAGCGAAGGCCGCGTGTGCGGCCGCCAGTGATCTTGGTAAACCTTACACAGTGGCATTTCGCCTTGAAGCAAACGGCAGGCTCAAATCGGGTGAAACCCTGGCGGAAGCGGTTGCTGCCATCAAAGGTTATTCGCCCGCTGCCGTGATGTTGAACTGCTGTGATCCCGAACTGGTAACTGACACCATGCCAGAGCTGGTGACTCTGTACCCGATTGCCGGAGGCTACGCCAATGCCTTTAAATCTGTAGAGGCTGTGGCTAGTGGCGGTTTGGTGGATACCCTGGAGGCACGGCCGGATATCTCTCCGGAAGCTTATTCAGCGCAGGTGCGTCAGTGGCTGGCGGATGGTGCCTGTGTTGTTGGCGGGTGTTGCGAGATTACACCTGAGCACGTTCGTTTTATGGCCGATGCGCTTGCAGGTGACTTCAATTTTGTTCGTCTATCGCAGCTGGGCCTTCGAAGTGCTTCCGAAGGCCACTGATGCTTTATAGATGACCTCCCGTGTTGTTCCGGTAGTCGATCATAATAACGAATACCGGCACAGCCCACTCTTTGATTACTCAACCCGGGCTCGCACTCCTTTATAGATGCCACGGTCCGGTGGTCACGCCATTGAGCTGCCGCGGTTTCTGGGCAAGAGGTGATTCCCAGCGGACTCAGATCTGCTTATAGACAACCTCGGAGAGCCGGCTGGGATTGCCATCCGTGTCCAGTGTACGGATTGCGAAATACCAGGTCCCTGCGGTGAGTTCATCCACCAGCAGCTCGTCGACTGACGCATCACCTATGGCGAGGCTCTGGTCCAGGGTTTCTGCGCTGGTGCCGTAGACTACTTCATAGCCGGCAATTTCACCCATGGAAAGGCTATCACCGTTTTCGCGGGTTAGTGGCGCGGTCCAGCTCAGCAGGGCGGCGTCGGCCGGAATGGTTTCTTCCGGGGCGATTTCTGTTGTCGGCGGTTCGCTGGTTTCGGCTCCAGTGTCGGCTGTAGCGTCGCTAGAACTGTCATCGTAAACATCCGCCACGGTCTTTAAACGTTGCACGGTGCGGTACTCGACTAATAACAGTCTCTGGTTGATGATGCTTGAGTCCACGCTGGTCTGAAGTTCAGACGCCTGAACCGCTGCCGCAGAAACAAGATCCGCCAGGGCTACGTTCCCACCATCACCTGTCAGGCTGATCTGGCCGGTTTCACTGACCTGGGCGGTCATGTTGTTCAGCACATCGGAAATTGTATCCCATTGGGCGTTTTCGTTGACCAGCGCCAGGAAAGCGGCGTTCGCGATAGCGACCTGTAGGGCATCGGCAGATACATCGTCTGACTCATCCAGCCGGGTCAGGTCCGGCGGGGTGAGGCGCAGGGCGCCGGCCGCCAGTCCAAACCAGTCCTCTACTGTCTCGTAAGCGTCAGAGAGGGCTTCTGGAGAAAGACCGCTTGTGCTGCGCTCGGCCAGGGTTACGGCCAGATGGGTCAGCGGGGTCAGGTTGACGGTTTCCATTCTCAGATCGCCGGCTCCGCGCAGGCTGAAGTTGCTGTCCAGCCCCATGGGTTGGCCAAAGGCAACAGCCTCTGCGCCGCTCTGTTCGCAATGGGGGACAACGTCGCAGATCATGCGAGTGCCAGCATCTGCCTGAAGCTCCACCAGAGCCCAGCCATCTGCCTTTCCTCGTAGCTGCCACTCGTAACTGCCATCGTCCGCGGTCAGTACCGGCTTGGCCGCCTGTCGTTGCGGGGCATAGTGGCCGTCTTTGTCGGAAATCAGGCGGTTCGCGGTTACCAGGCCCTGCTGTATGACGCCTTTCATGGCCGCACCGGCGATCTCGACAGTCGGCTCGTTCGAACCCTGGGACTGTGCTGCTGAAGTGCTTTCGGCGGTAGTAATATCCAGTCCGCAGCCCGAGAGCAGAACCACCGCAGGTAACATCAGCAGTCCGTGCTTCGATAATTTTTTGCCGCAAATTGACATTGTTGCGCACCATTTCATTGACGAATTCAGGCAAATCATACCGAGGCGGTTTTCGGTTATTTGTGGGTTGGTTCAGGATTTGGCAGGTTGAATTTGTCAGGAAGTTGGCGCTTACGGAGGGATACATCTTGAGATCGAACGTAACACGATTCGGAAGCGGTGTTCTCTTTATAACCTGTTGGTATTTAACGTTTTCCGCGATTAAGTCACCAGAGGTGAGTCAGTGGTTGGCAGGCGTCGTGCCAGTGCGCAATTACATATTTAAACAAGTGCAGGGATTATTCCGGGAGGTTGTGGCGCCGGCGACGGAACCGGCCGGGTGTTTCACCGGTCCAGCGCCGGAACGCGTGGTTGAAGGCGCTCTGGTCGGCAAACTGCAGCAGCAGGCCGATGTCGGCCAGAGGGGCTTCCGGCTGTTGGAGCCACAGCAAGGCCAGGTCCCGGCGCACTTCCTCATAGAGGGAACTCCAGTTGGTGTTGCGGGCCGCCAGTTTGCGCCTGAGGCTGCGGGTACTGAAGCCCAGCTCCCGGGCGGTGCCAGCTGGCTCAACAGGTCCTTCCAGTAGACGCTTGCCGATCTGGGCCCGTACCTCATTGGGCAGATTCAGGTCGCGGTGGTAATTGGCGAGCAAGCGCCGGCCCTGCTGTTGCAGGAGAGCCTGTAGGTATCCATCCCGAGCCGTTAGTGGGATGTCCAGCCAGGATGTGGGGAAGATAAGGCCATTGAATGGTTGGTCGAAACGCACATCGGTGCCCAGGTATTGCCGATACAGTGTCTCGTCCGCAAGCGGTTGGTGGCTGAAGCTGACGGTGCTGCCCTGGTATTCCGGTAGCAGCCTTCGCCCGATACTCAGCCAGCCACTGACTGCCAGTTCAATGATGCCCCGGGGCAGCAGTTTGTCATGCTGGGGACTGAGCACCAGCTTCGCATCCTGCCCGTCGATCTGGAGACGGCACAGGCCAATGTCCCAGATCAGCGATTCAAATTCCTGTAGGCGATAAATCGCGGCCCTAAGTGTGTCTGCACTCAGAACTGCTTGCCCCAGTATTGGAAAATCCCTTGGTTGTACCGCCTGGCCAAGCTGAAGCCCGAGCAGGGGCGACCGGGCGTCACGCTCGGCCCGGTGCCAGAGAGACAGGGCGTGATAGAGGGAGATCCTTCCGTCACTATCTGCCGATTGCGGTTCAACACCGGCCTCGGCGAGCCACTGTCGAACCTGGAACCCGGCCTGCCCAAGCAGGTTTTGCAAGGCACCGACATAGGGCCAGGCCACACTGGCAGGCAGGGTGAGCCACGGGTCGCTTTGTGGAGAATTCATATTATGACTATAGCTGGTATGGGGTGCCTCAAATTGTTTTTCGTGGCCACATTTTTGGGTGTCGGATGACAGGACGTTTGAGCACCGGGAAGGATAGCCTGAACCTCCAGTTAAACCCTGACCGGAGGTTGTCATGATTGGTATTCCTTTGGGGCTGCTCACCGCCAATGCGGTGGAGTGGGTCACCCACAAGTATGTGTTGCATGACCTGGGCCGGAACCGCAACAGTTTCTGGTGCTTTCATTGGCACGAGCATCACCGTGACGTGCGCATGACCGACTTCCATGACCCGGCCTACGAAAGGTCGCCCTGGGGTTGGCATGCCCAGGGCAAGGAGGTTGCCGGCCTGGTGGCGGGAGCGGTTGTTGTAACTCCGATGTTGCCGGTTGCGCCCTTTTTCGTGGGTACGCTGTATTACTGTGCCTGGAACTATTACCGCGTTCACTGCAAATCCCACCTGGACCCCGAATGGGCGAAGGCGCACCTGCCCTGGCACTACGATCACCACATGGGCCCAAACCCCAATGCCAACTGGTGTGTCACCCGGCCGTGGTTCGACCATCTGATGGGCACACGGGGATATTTTGTGCCCCGGTAAATATTTTGGCGGGTCGCTTACCCTTCATTTCCATGAAGCTACATATAAATACAAAAGATATATATCTTATTGAAGGGATAAGGAATATAAGTGAGCGTGGCTGAATTATGACTCAGCCCGGATAGACCAATCAAAAAGCGCATTCATAGCGTTTCTTGCGAATAAATAAACAGTTGCGAGCGCGTGAAGCATCCCGGAATGAGTAGCATTATTGCTCACTTCCATTGCCGCCCATATGAATATGGACGGAATAAAGCAGTAGGAAATAAACATGAATAATATAAAAAATGCCACTAAGTATTTATTTAGTGCTTTTCTCGTTTTGATAGCCTTGTCGTTATCCGCTTGCTTTAGTGACAGCAGCAATTCGAAAACCACTACCGATGAACCAGTGGTCATTGCTGCACTGTCAGTTACGTCTACCGCCCCGGCGGACACCCAGAAGGGTATCGGGACTAACAGCAAGGTAGTCGCAGTCTTCAACAAGGGCGTAAAGAGCGAAACCGTCAATCAAACCAGCTTCACGCTGCATGGTGCGGGCGAAACTGCGATAGTCGGCGCGGTATCGTATGATGCCGATACCAAGACGGCCTCACTCACGCCGACCAGTAATCTCGCTGACTCGACGGTGTATACTGCGACTCTGACTACGGACGTTGAAGATGCGGCCGGCGATTCGCTGGTGGAAAATGTTGTCTGGACGTTCACCACGGGGTTAGGTGAGGATAAAACTGCTCCCACACTCAATACCGATGCAACCACTCCGAAAGACGGCGATCCGCAACTAGATACTGACCCCGGTGTTCTGCTTAACGTTAAGCTCAACATTGTGTTCTCTGAAGCGATTGATCCGGATACTGTAACTGCGCAAAGTATTGTCTTAACCAATAAAGTTACCAACAATGTCGTGACCGGTGCATTATCCTTTATAAACCCCACCACCGTGGTGTTTTCACCGGACGCCAATCTTGATGCGGATACGCTGCATACCTTGACGTTGAATACCTCCATTACCGATCTGGCAGCTAATCCCTTGGCGTTAACAACGCTGAGTTTTACAACGGGTGCAGCCGCTTCTTCTAACCCGGAAGCAGTCAACCTTGGCACCGCAGGTAACTACGTGCTTCTGGCAAAAACCGGCATTTCCACCACCGGCACCACGGATATTCTGGGCGACATTGCCGTCAGCCCTGTAGATCGCACCGCACTGACCGGTTTTGGTGAGTCGCTTGATGCTAGCGGTACCTTTGCTACGTCACCCCTCGTGACAGGCAAATTGTTCGCGGCCAATATGTCCCCCGACACGCCTACAATCCTGACTACCGCCGTTAGTGACATGGAAACGGCTTACACAAATGCTGCGGGTGTTGCAGTGGACTTTACTGAGCTGGGTGCCGGTGAAATTGGCGGGCTGACTCTGGATCGCGGTGTCTACAGATGGAGTTCTGGCGTGCTGGTGACTTCAGATGTGACCCTTCATGGCAGTGCCATGGATGTCTGGATCTTCCAGATTGCCCAAGGTCTGAAGGTCCAGGACGGCAAGTCAATCATACTGAGCGGTGGTGCTCTGCCCGAGAATGTATTCTGGCAGGTGGCAGAAGATGTCACACTTCAGGCTGGAACAACGTTTAACGGCATTATCCTGGGAATGACTGCTGTTGAAATGAAATCCGGCGCCGTGTTTAACGGCCGTGCCTTGGTGCAAACCGCGGTGACTCTGATTGCAAACGACGTCAATGAGCCTGCAGAGTAACGGTGATTGCCCAGGGGAAGCGTTCCCCTGGATGCACCGGAAGGGGCTTTGGCCCTGATACAGAAAAGGACCCCTCGGGGTCCTTTTTTAATGAGCGTTAGTTACACGCCCCGGCCTCGAAGAAACCGTCAGAGGTTTCTTTCACCCAGGTGTAGATGCCTGAAAGGGCTCCGAGCGTGTCATCACCGCCGGTGGTGAAATAACCTCCGGCGTAGTAAGCCCGCCCTGCAACATCATGGTTGAGGTTGGTGTCGTTCCAGTCCTTGCAGGTAAACTCCCCACCACCGTCATTTCCACCGGCACCACCATTGCCAGTGCATGCAGCAGGCTCGCTGGCATACCACAGCCCCGGCTCTCCCTCGTGAAGGGTGATAGTGCTCCAGGTGTCAAAGGAACCGCCAATGTCTACATCATCGCCGGATGTCAGTGCCCGCAGAGAATAAGACCCACCCGCATAGGCCCGGCCTTCAGAGATGTGGGCATTTGGTGAGGCAGTGGCCTGATCACAGGTTTCGATGGGGGCGTTGGGATCGACGACATTCACGGCCCGGTCTTTGGTAGTGGTGTTGCCATCGCTGTCGGTGGCAGAGTAGGTGCAGCTATAGGAACCTGCGATTGCTGTGTCCACCTCGCTGCAGTCGGCGTTCACAGTCAGGGAGCCATCTTCGGTGTCCTCGCCGGTGGCGCCGGGATCGGTGAATGTGGTGTTGATGTTCACCGTCATCGGGTTATCGCCAATCAGGGTAATTACCGGGAACCCTTCCGGGTCAGTACCATCACGGCTGTTGCGGCTGAAGAATTCCCAGATGATGTCCGGGTAGCTGGGGCCGACCCTGACAGACCATTTTCCGTTGTTGCCATTCTCACCGCCAACCCAATAGTGGCCGTGGTCCGTGTCCTGCGTGTTGGGGGTGGACAAGGGGCCGTCCAGGTAAACGGTTTCGACAACAGAGCGAGTGCCCAAGGTGCTGTCCCGGGTATAGCGGGTGTGCTCGCAGTTGTAATTACTCTGGTAATAGGGGGCACACGCCGTGGATGAAGCCTCGGCTTCGGCAGGTGTGTCGAAGGCGAGGTCGCCGAATACCTTCAGGTGCGCGTCGCGGGTATTGTCGGCGGCGGTTTTCAGCACAGTGCAGTCGTTTTCGTTCTGCAGGACCATCAACGGGATGGGGTAGGTGTCATCCAGTTCGTTCTGCATATCCGACGCCACCCGGGAGACGCTGTGGAATGTTGCGCTTCCCGGGCACTGTCCGGATAACGATACAGAGGCAGAGTCTTCGCCATAGGGCAGCCCTGAGGCCGGTGCTGCGGCCGCCCAGTATTCATTGTGTGCCACGGCTGCCACGGTGGCCATGGCGCCGCCTGAGGATAGCCCGGTGATGAAGCGGCGGTTGGGATCGATGCTGAAGTTGTTCTCCACGGCCTGTGCGATCTGGTGCAGGTCCTCCACTTCACCTGCGCCTTCATGGCGGTGGTGGTCGAACCAGAACCCCCAGCAGTTTTCGTTTCGCAGCCCGTCGTAACTGGTGATAAAAGGTGCCACCAGGATGAACCCGTATTCGTCTGCGGCGGCGGTCAGGCCCCAGTCATTCAGCACGTCGTTATTGGTCTGCTTGCAGCCGTGCAGTGCCATCACCATTGGTGCCGGAGCGGCGAGGCTATCGGGTACATACACCTTGTAATCCCTGGCGCGGGACTGATTATAACCCTGCTGGGGCAGGGTGTAGGCGTGGGTTTGTCCGGCACTGGCCGGTTGTATCGTGATTATCAGAATTGTTGACAGGATAAGCGCGGACAATACCGAGCCGCCGTGCCTTTGAATGGACGGAATATTCATTGTTGTAAGCTCCTTTCTTGGATTTATTGTTCGGCAGCTACAAACAAGGAAATATCGTGCCAGGGCTTCAAGTCGTTGATTTGGCTAAATCGGCTTTGGGGTTTTGATCGCTTGGTGGCAGGAATTCCGGACAGTTGTAGGGGGTTCCGGACGATGGGTAGTATTGCAGTGCGGGGCTGGTCTTGCCCCTTTGGCATGGAACGCTTCCGGCACAGGTTTGACGAGTTGCTGCGTAGTGTTGGTCAATCCTGCGTATCGTTGATAATCGCTGCATTGAAGCGCTCAATTACCTCTACAGGAACCTCCAGTGAGAAGATATAGTGCAGGGGATCCGCGACCTGTTCCTTGATAACGAGCCGCTGTAGCGCGGGAGGGAAAGTCCCCGCAAGCATCCGGGCAACGCCATCCTCTGTGATAAAGCCGTCCAGACGGTTGCGGGTCAACATTTCGATCATCTGCTCGTTGCTGCCCAGGTAAACCCGCTCAACATTATCTTTGTTGTCGTCCAGAATGCGCTCCATTTTCTCGCCGTAGAAATTGCCGCGGAAAAGCCCCAGGGGACTTCGGCCTCCGTGTGCTGGCGTGGACTGGAGCCAGTCGTGAAGTGAAACTGAACGGCCCTGGTCGTATGCTTCTCTTTTGGTAATCAGGACGAATTGCTCTTGGCGGTATGGAAGCGAATAGCGGGAAAATTCGTCGCGCTCTTCCGAATAGCTGGCGCCGTATAAGAGGTCGAGCGAGCCCTTGCTGAGCATGTGTAATGCACGCACCCAAGGCACCTGGATCATATCAAGACTGCAACCAGCGGCATCGGCTGTGGCTTTTAAAAGACCGTATTCAAGGCCGTAAAACTGGCCATTCTCGAATTCAATATAGGGGGGCCAATCATCCCAGCCGACCCGTAATTCACATTTGCTGTGTGATTGTTCCGCCAGGGTTGATGTGCACAAAAAGGCCAGGCTCGCCAGTACCAGGCTAAAAAACGACGAACGGTACCTCATTGCTTTTCTCATTTGTAGGATATGCATCTATACAGAGCTTATCCCGTCTTGTCGCCGGTGCCTAACCTATTCTGGTAATCGTGCCCTGAGCGACGGCGACTACCCGCTCCTCACCGTCGTTAATGGCCACAACCTGGCACTGGCATACCGCCTGTTTTTTTCCTGCTGAAATCACGGTTGCCCTGGCGAGTAATGTTTGCCCCAGGGCGGGCCGCAGGTAGTTGATCTTGTATTCGGATGTGACCGAATCACCCAACACCGAACCGCCGGCATAGGTCAGGGCATTGTCTGCCAGATAACTGACCACACCCCCATGGACAAAACCATGCTGCTGCTTCAGTTCGCCCCTGACGGCAAGCGCCAGCTCAGCTTTCCCGGGCTCAAAGGCCCTGAGTTCTGTGCCCAGAAGCACACTGAATGGTTGTTGCTCGAGTATGTTTTTGCCGAAGTCGAATAGCTCGCTCATGGCTATATCCTCAGTTCGGTGATGTCCAGGTTCGAGGATTTGAACGCGGGGCGCAATGTTGGAAAAGTAAGGGGCAGTCTGGCGAACAGGGCTTTACTCATTGGTAACCGGCTGTTGGGCTATGAGGGGATTCTAGAGGATTATTCAGGCTTGAGGGTAAACTTACAGAATGACCAATAACAACAGAGCTGCAGGCTTAGCCATGTTCCTGTCTTCCCGTGTTTTTCTTGTTTTGCTGTCAGGTCTGGCGCTGGCCGGATGCGATGCTGGCCCGGGCCAATCAACCGGAGCCAACGAGGCCGGGCATAGTGCGCCGACAGCCAGCACCGCCAAAGCCAATCAGCAGGTGCTTGAACAGCGCCCATTTGATAATCGTGAAGACTTCGAGAATGCGCGCCGCGGCCTGATTGCCCAGGATCCTGATTTGGTGATTGGCCATCTGAATGGGGGAGAAGTCTGGAACATGCCGGGCTATGCCTTTATTGATAGTGAGGGCGAGAATGCTCCGGCCTCGGTCAATCCCAGCCTCTGGCGCCAGGCCGCCCTCAATAATATCCACGGTCTGTTCGAGGTGACGCAGGGGCTCTACCAGATCCGGGGTTACGACCTGGCCAACATGTCGATCATCGAGAGTGACACGGGCTGGATACTGGTGGACCCGCTGACCGCAAGGGAAACGGCCAGCAAAGCTTTCCTGTTTGCGCGTGAACATCTGGGGGAAAAGCCGGTGCGGGCGATTCTGTTTACCCACAGCCATATTGATCACTTTGGCGGGGTGCAGGGCGTTCTTCAGCATTTGTCTGATGACGAGAAAGCCAACCTGCGAATTATTGCGCCAGCGGGCTTTGAGGAAGAGGCCACCAGCGAGAACATCATCGCAGGACCGGCCATGACTCGAAGAGCCATGTTCATGTACGGCAAGCGCCTGGAACGGGACGACCGCGGCCACGTGGGCACTGGTTTGGGTAAGGGCCCGGCGTTTGGCACGTTTGGCTTTGCAGCTCCGACGGACATTGTCAGCGAGACCGGTACCGAGCTCACTGTTGATGGGGTGACGATGGTTTTCCAGATCGTATCCGGTTCCGAGGCACCGTCCGAGTTCACGTTCTACTTGCCGGAGCAAAAAGCATTCTGTGGCGCGGAGCTGGTCAGTCGCAACATGCACAACCTTTACACGCCCAGGGGAGCAAAGGTACGCGATGCCCGAATCTGGAGCGGGTTCATTGATGAGGCAAGGAATCTGTTTTCTGAGGCGGAGGTGTATTTTGCCAGCCATCACTGGCCTTTATGGGGGCAGGACAACATTGAGGATTTCCTGATCAGGCAGCGCGATACCTACAAGTTTATTCACGATCAGAGCGTGCGCCTGATGAACCATGGCGCCACGCCCCGTGAGCTTGCCGAGAATCTACAGCTGCCACCAGCGCTGAATAAAGATTTTCATAATCAGGGCTATTACGGCACGGTCTCCCACAACGCCAAGGCGGTGTATCAGCATTACATGGGCTGGTTTACCGCTAACCCCTCTCAGCTCAATCCCCTCCCTGAAAGCGAGTCGGCAAAACGGACTGTCGAGATGATGGGTGGTGCCCAAAAGGTTCTGGCGCAGGCCCGACAGGAATTCGATGCCGCCGCCGACATGGATGTCACTGAGGGTCGGAACACCTACCGTTGGCTGGCGGAGTTACTCGACCAGGTGGTCTTCGCTGATCCGGATAACCGGGATGCCAGAGCATTGCTGGCCAATGTTTACGACCAGCTTGGCTACCAGGCGGAGTCAGGCCCCTGGCGGGACTTCTATCTCACAGGCGCCTATGAGTTGCGGCATGGAGCACCGGAAGAGGGTATCAAGCCGGCGATGATGCGTGAGGTTCTGCTCCATACACCGGTATCGCTGTTCTTCGACAGTATGGCGGTGCGCCTGAACGCCGACGACGCAGAAGGAAAATCCACAACCATCAAAGTGACGTTCACGGACCTTCAGGAAAGTTACTTGCTGACCCTGCAGAACTCAGTGCTGCATCACCGAAAAATCAGCGACGATACATCGGCGGACGCCACTCTCAAGCTGACGCGCCCACTGTTTGTTGACATTCTGGTGGGTAATGCCGGCCTGAAGGAACTGCTGTTCAGCGACGACCTCAGCTTTGAAGGCAGCAAGCTGGACCTGATCGGATTCTTCAGAATGCTCGACAAGCCGGAAGGCAGGTTCAATATCGTTACCCCTTGATGGCATTCCCGGAAGTCAGACCGGCGCCACACCAAACAGCCACTGATGAGCCCAGAACACCATCACCACATACACCGCAAGGCCGCCGACGACCGCAATGGCATCATTCGCCCTGCTCGCCGGCAGGGTCGGGATTGACCGCTGGGTTCTGCGCTTCATGGAAATCCGGTCGACCACTGCCCATGCCAGGAAGGAGCCGAACAGCAGCAGGTCGTGCAGCATGCCGTTGGCAAGCAGGTGGGCAAGTGCCCAGAGCTTGACCGCTACCAGCATCGGATGCGCCAGTTTTGCCTTGATCTTGCCGGGAAAATAGGTGGCGAACAGAAGGGGAAAGATCGGGATCAAAAGCAGCATGGCCAGGTGTCTGAGCCAGCCCGGTGGGGTGTAGATCACGGTCGGATCCATACGGGCAGCGCCGTAGCCCCAGATGATAAGCACCAGGCCGATCAGGGAGGCCACGGAATAGAGCCCCTTGAAGGCGGCCTCGCCCAAAGAGGCATGCAGGCGATTGCGCAGCGGTTCGTTGACGATGGATAGTGAGTGCACTCCGAGAAACAGAACCAGGCCAACAATCAGTGTGGTCATTTGCAGAACTCCTTGTCGTTTGATTGATCGGGCCATTTTTCCTGAACGGCCCTGCCAGGGAAAGTCTCAGTCAGTATAGCCGCGCAAACCGAGACAGCACATTCCTGAGGGTTTATCATCCCGAGCCTGTTCCACCGGATTGAAAAGGCGCCCATGAAGTTTCCCAAGGTCACCGTTGTACTGGTATCCGCAGCCCTGGTGTTTGTTGTCTGGGAGCAAACCCGGGAGCGCCCGAAGACCGTTGATGCCAGCCGCTTTACCAATCTGTCTGCGAATCCGGTGGAGCGAAGTGTCGCCACGGACTGGGTGGTTACCCGGATTCCTGCACTGTGCGAGGATGCAACCGGACAGGACCGCGACGCCAAAGCCTTCTCGGAGTGCGTTTCCGGGGCAGAAGCCAGGACGTCGTCCTGCCGACGTGGGGTCTACGACAGGTTCCCGAGTGTTATTGCTTCGGAGGCTGTGTTCCGGGATCTGTCCATTACGGCGATGAATTGTCTGGTTCCCCGATCTGGAGTGGTTGAATAGAATGTCTGAAGATCCGCTGAAAGCCCTGTCCGATATGGCCAGTGATGCCCATGCCCGCATCCAGGCGGCCCACCAGCATATCAATCCGGTGGTGGAAGTTCGCCGCGGTATGCGTGATGCCGGCATACCGGCCGATGTGATGACCATCGACTGCCTGCGCACCCGCCGGCGCATAACACTCATCCTGCATGATGAGCAGCCAGGCGTGCTGCTCTATCAGTTTGTCACCATCGACGATGAGGTGGGTAATGACTTCAAACAGATGGCGTTGTCTGATGTAGATACGACGACACTGTTTGACTGGATACAGGATTACTTTGGCTGAATCCGGCTGCCCCACCGTTTACCGCTTGAAGAACCTCGGGTTGCGTTCGATGAATGAATCGATCCAGCGTTCCAGGAATGATTTCTGCTCGGGATTTTTCAGGTAGCGCCAGCCCAGGGCCGAAATCACCAGCGCGCCCACCGCATCGACGATCAGGTCCCACATGGTGTCCGTCAGTCCCGATGGGTCACCCAGCATGGGCTTCTGCATGTTCATGCCGAACACGGCATCCATGGTGAATTCGAAAACCTCCCACAGCGCGCCAACACCCAGGGCAAACATGAAGGCGAAGAAGGCCACGAAACCGGGGTTCATATGGACGTGTATTTTCTCGGTTTCGTTCATGATGTGGACCAGCAGGAAGCCCAGAATGCCCAGCAGAAAGCCGGACATGGTGTGCAATGCCATATCCCACCACCAGAACCGGGTGTAGTAACCGCGGATCTCGCCCAGGAACAGGGAGGCGAACACAAACACGATGGCAGCAAGCTGCAGTTCTGGCGGGATGTGAATCCGGAAGCGGCGCTCAAACAGCAGCGGGAAAAAGGTGATGGCAATAATCATTGCTGTCAGGAACGCAGTAAACCAGCGCTGACCCCAAACGGCGAATACCGTTTCAGCAAGCAGGATAAGCTGCAGTGCAATCGTGATTCTCTGGTGGGTAATCCGGATGCGCATCGGTCGGAGGCTCAAGAAATCAGTGTGTTAACCCTACCACAACATGATTGATGCTTGCTGCTGGCTGGATGAAATCAACCGGGGCATTCGTGACCTGGCGAGCTTATCGGATTACTATCCGGAAATGGGTGTTTGCATCAATATCTCAGCCTGGGAGGCTCACCCTGGAGTTGACCGAAACAGCGGCCAACATGGCTTGGCAACACACAAACTCTTTAAGGAAGCTGCTGTTATGTCTGGACAAACTGTATGGATTACCGGAGCGTCCGCCGGTATCGGTGAGGCGCTCGCTGTTCGATTTGCGCAGGACAGTGCCCGCCTGGTTCTTTCTGCCCGGCGTAAGAGCGAACTGGAGCGCGTTGCCCGTCGTTGCCGTGACGCAGGCCTTGCGGCTGATGAGGTACTGGTGCTGCCTCTGGACGTGACTGACTGGGCGTCGTTGCCCGGAGCGGTCCAGACGGTGCTCGATGCTTTTGGCGCCATTGATATTCTGGTTAACAACGCCGGTGTTTCACAGCGCTCATTGTGCAAAGACACCGATATGGCGGTCTACCAGAAGCTGATGGATGTGGACGTGATGGGCCAGATTGCGCTGACCAAGGCGGTATTGCCCCATATGCTGGAGCGCGGTGCCGGGCATCTTGCCGTGACGTCCAGCGTCGCCGGCAAAGTAGGCGTGCCCCTGCGAACCGGCTACTGCGCGGCCAAACACGCGGTTATGGGCTTTTTTGATGCCCTCCGTGCGGAAGTTGAAGGGCAGGGGGTGCACGTATCGACGATTACTCCCGGTTTCATTCGCACGGACATCTCCCGCAATGCGCTTGCCGGCGACGGCTCGGCGTTTGGTGAGGAGGACGAGGACATTGCCGGCGGCATGGATGTGAATGAATGCGCCGAGGTGGTCTTCAAGGGCCTGCAAGCGAAGAAACGTGAGATTCCGGTAGGCAAGGGCAAGGAAATGGCCGCGCTGTGGCTCAAGCGGATCTCGCCGGATGCGCTGTTCCGCATTACCAGAGCTCGTTCCTAGGGCCTGTTAAAACCGATAGTTCAAACCAACTGCGACGAGGTATTGCGATTCATCGTAGAAAGTCAGGTTGGACTGAGTGTTGCCATAACCGGCAAAAGAGACAAATGACCAATCCTCCCACTCCATGAACCCCGGGTATTCGTAGGCAGCGAACAGGCTCAGCTCATCGTCCGAGCGCGTTTTGCTAAACAGCGTGCTTGAGCTGGCGTAGTCGCGCATTGCGTAACCCGCAGTCAATACCAGGCGATGTTTGTCAAAAATGTTGAACCAGCTTATCTCGGTACCGTATGAATCGAAGGAATTGGCACTGCCATCTGCGTCGTGTTGGATATAAATGGCGGAAGGCATAAGAAAGCTGGTGGGCGAGAGCGTGAAGCGGTATTCGCCTTTTGCATAGTAGCTGTGAGCATCGCGCGCCAGGTCGGTCCCTGCGTTGAGGTCGTCTTCAACGTCTGTGGTGGCAAAGGCAAGATCCAGACTGAAATCAGAACCGGAAATGGTTTCGAGCCTGAGCCGGTATGCATTGCCTTTTACATCGGTTTCTTTGCGTTTGGTATTGATTTCATAGGGGTTTTGCCAGGTTTCTCCGGATATCACCGTTGGTAAAAAGGAAACGTTCAGGACGGTGCCAGAGGCGAGCTCATGTTTGTATCCCAGCTGCATTGCCAGGGTTCCGACAGCAATGTCTTCCCTCGACGTACCGAAGTAAAACTGACGATTGAGATTGGCGCCGAACGTATAGGCAATGTTTCCCAGAGGCGCGATAAGCCCTTCTGAATCACTTTCCGCGTCATTTCCAAGGGAGTCGATCGTCGCGTCACCGTCAGTGTTAAAGTTGGATGCTGAAGACGTAACGCCTGCATTCAATGATATTTCACCACTGATTCCCTGTTGCGGGGCAAATTGCGCGTAGGCGGGAAAAGCGATGAACAGGGCGGAGAAAGCGAGGCTCTTTTTCATTTGGAAGCTCCTATACGTTTTCGAGTTTAGGACACGGCTATTCACGGCACACAGGCGATATCTTCCCCGGCCGAAATCACTATCCTGGCGAGGCAGAGCTCCACGTCTGACAGCTTACTTTGTGGCACTCGATCAGTGTTTACCTGAAAAGCGATGGTAATCTCACTCTGCGAGTAATGGCGCAGGCTGGAACTGTACCCGGGAATCCAGCCACCATGACCATAGACCGGAGACAGCTCGCTGGACCGATTGATGGCAATGCCCAAACCATAATCTACGCCGGGGGCATCTGCTCCGATCGCTACAGAGTCGAGCATGGTGTCGAGATAGGGCGCTGGCATGGCTCGACCGCGGAAAAGCGCATCTCCCCAGTGCGCCAGGTCACGGGAAGTGCTGATCAGCCCGCCACCCGTCCACTCCAGCCCCGGATGCCACGCCAAGAAGCCGTTTTGGTCTATGGTTTTCGGAGGAAACCCAAAGGGATTGTCTGCAGCGACATAGCCAGTGGCGAGATTGGCTAGTAATCGTTGGTCGGAGGGTGTTGTCTGGTCCAGTCTCAGTGGCGCCAAAAAACGCTCATCGAGCTCTTCGTAGTAGCTTCGTTTCGTCACGCTTTCGATGACAAGTCCTGTCAGGATGTAACCCGTGTCGGAGTATGCCCAGCCTTTCCCAGGGGAAAACAGGGGGCTTGTGTCGAGGATGAAGCTGATGAGAACGTCCGGAGTGAATGCATTGCCCGGATTGGGCCACTGTCTTGCAACCGCCTCGGCAAAAGCTGGCATGTAGACATGGTTGGGTAACCCCGAAGTGTGGGTAAGCAAATGACGAAGAGTCATGCTTTTATGATTCGGTAGACGTTCAAACCAGGCATTGTGTCCCAGCCAGTTTGATACGGGCGCGTCCAGATCGATATTACGCTCCCGGGCCAGGGACACTGTAGTAGCAGCCACAAAGGTTTTGCCAATGCTCGCAGCCAGCATTCTGGAAGAGACGGACATTGGGGCCCCGGATTCAACATCTGCCCAGCCAGCGGCGGCAGAGTAACTTACGCCGTCAGCTAACACATAGGTGGCGGTGATGCCGGGGAGCTTGTACTGCGCTTGAAAACGTTTCAGGGCAGTTGCGAATGTTTCCGGTAAAGAGTCGTTCGTTGATGGATTCGGAGTGTCAGCGCATGAGGACAGCCAGGGGAATATCAGAAAGAGCGTGATAAGCAGTCTGGTGGGTTTCCTGCGCATTTGATTCATGGCGAGGGCGCCCGCTCTCCGGGAATGACTTCTGTGATGCTGTATTTGCGTGTAAACATGGTTTTCCGATTCAGCCAGACCAGTGCTACAGCAACAAGCGCAAAGAGGTAGGTGTCGTAGGGCTGTGCATCTGGCCAGACCGGATTAATCAGCATGAAATGAAACAGCGCCGGCAGCAGAATGCTTCCCCGTGAGACATTGAAGAGCGGTGTTACGATAACGCTCAGGGCGATAGTGCCCAGGAAGAAAGGCATAAACGACCACGCACTTTGCTGGGTGCCGCTGAGCAGGAAGGCCGGGGTATGCCAGAGGCCCCAGATAATGCCCAGAATCAGAGCGGCCCAGATGGGGGCCACCTTTCGCTGTAGCAGGGGCAGTGCCAGTCCACGCCAGCCAAATTCCTCGATGGGGCCCTTGATCGCGATAAGAATCAGCGCCCCGAGAAAGGACAGAATCGAGTCGAAGGGAAAGCCTGTCTCGGAAATATTGCCCTTCATGAGCGAACCAGCCACAAACACCAAAGGGACTCCGATTAGCAGAAATGCATACCACCACCGGGAACAGCGCCAAATCAGAAAACGGCCAAGATATCGGCGTAAACCTTCGATGCCCGACAATCGGAAAACCACGATAAAGGCCGCAATGGCCGGGGCCCAGACCGCAAGGTAAAACAGGGGGTGTTGACCGGTAATTTCGCCAAAAACACCGACCATGGTTTCTGGTAAAAAAATGAACGCAGCGAGGATTCCCCAGGCAATTCCGAACGTCAGCGCCAGAAATAATGCCAGCGAACCGAATGGGATAGTTTCCGGTTGAACGGTTTTGCCTGGAGAGGGCATATGTAGTGTCCCGGATGCGGATGGCTATTGGGCGAACCGTTATCGCTGTACAGTTCATGATAGGCATGAAAAAGCCGGGCGGTACAGACAGGCGCCTTCAGATTCCGGCTAACGGGATGTCTTCTTGATATGCGTCAAGAGCGGCCGGCCGATTGGTAAGATACTGGCTAACACAACGTTGCCTGAAGGCGGCATGTGAGGGCGAGATGAACTACTCAGACTATGCAAAGGAGACCTGGCGTCACCTGGCGCTGGACAACGCGGCGCAAGATTATTCAGTGCTCGTGCATTATGCGACGCTGGCGGCGTCCAGTCACAATACCCAGCCCTGGATTTTCAAACTGGAAAACAACCGGATACGGATTCTTCCGGATCTGTCACGGCGATGTCCGGCTGTCGACCCTGACGACCACCACCTGTACGCGAGCCTGGGCTGTGCCGCCGAGAATCTGCTGCTGGCAGCAGAAGCGGCGGGGCTGAAGGGCCACTGTTCCTATGATGCCTCAACCTCGGGGGTCAACATTGATTTTGAGGAAACAACCCCTTTCCGGTCGCCTTTGTTCGAGGCCATTCCCCAAAGGCAGTGCAGCCGCGTCGAGTACGATGGTTCGCAACTCTCTGCCGAGCAGTTGCAGCAATTGGAGAAGGCCGGGCAGGGTGATGGAGTCTCCATCATTGTGTTCACTGATGGTGAACAGAAGGAGCAGGTGGCGCGATATGTGGCGGAAGGCAATACCGCCCAGTTTGGCGATTCAGAATGGGCCCGGGAGCTCAAGTCCTGGATTCGCTTTAACGGTTCAGAGGCGGTGACAAAAGGTGACGGTCTGTATGGACCGGTCATGGGCAACCCGGCAGTGCCTCGATGGCTGGGTTTGATGGCGATGCACTTCGGGTTCTCTGCGAAGAAGCAGAACCAGAAAGACTACCGTCACATCCGGAGCTCATCTGCGATTGCAGTACTGGTTTCTGAGATCGACGACAAGCCCCATTGGATTGAAGCCGGTCGGTGCTACGAGCGACTCGCCCTGCAGGCCACCGCGTTGGGCCTGAGTACGGCCTTTATTAATCAGCCGGTTGAGGTGGCTCCGCTGCGAGCGGAATTTGCCCGTTTTCTGGGTGTGGGGAACCGACGGCCGGACTTTGTCGTGAGAATTGGTCGCGGAGCGGAAATGCCACGATCCCTGCGGCGGCCGCTGGAGCAAGTTATCAAGTGAACCGAGGCAGCGCTGAACTTTCTGCTCCAGAGCTTCTCGCCATGGGCCGAGTAGCGGGTGATGCTGGCTGCGCCATTTTCTTCCAGCAGGAGGGTGGCCACGATATTTTAAGGGATTAGGTAGGCCCCGAGTATGAGAACCTGATCATGTTCAAGCGTGCCTTTGTTATTTTCGGGATAGGACTCTTCTGCCCGCCCGTGGCAGCAGATCCCGAAACAGACCGCTGTACCTTCAGCGAGGTCCAGCCGGAGTCGATTGACCTTGACCAGCCCCGGGACCAGTTGGCACGCCAGAGCGATATGGTGATCCCGGAAGGAGCCCGCATTGGCCAGGTTCGTATCATTCGCCGACCGATTTTTGATGTCAGTGATCCGGACCAGGACAATGTTTTTTACCGCACTATGAACGCACTCAATACGCCCACCTGGGAGTCTGCTCTGCGTGCCCAGCTAGTGTTCCGTGAGGGCAATGTCTACGAGCCGGATGCCATCGCCGAGTCCGAGCGCATTCTCCGTCAGCGCGAGTACCTGGCCGCGGCCTGGGTTGGTGTCACTCGTGTCTGCGGGGATGAGGTGGAGGTAAGTGTTCTGGCACGGGATACCTGGACGTTATTTCCTACGGTCGGAGGGTCACGTTCCGGTGGCGAGAACACAACCAACACCGGTATTTCCGACCCGAACTTTCTGGGGTCCGGCAAGAGCGTGGGGATTTCCTACACCAGGGACCCGGACCGCACCGAGACCGGCATAAATTATGATGATCCCAATGTCCTTGGTTCCCACTGGCAGTCGGGATTTTCCTACGATAAACGCAGCGACGGCCGCGGCCGTAGTGTCTACCTGGAACGACCATTTTTTAGCCAACGTACAGATTGGCGCTTCGGGCTCAGCGGCGTGGACGACGTACGGGATGAGTCCCGTTTCGTGGGGGCCGAGGCCATTGCTGATTACCGCCGTAGCCAGGAGTTCGTCAGTGTTGATGTGGGCTGGCGGCTCGCGGAGCGTAATGATCGCCAATGGAGGCTGCTTGCCGGTTGGCGTTATGATGCGCTGAATTTTGAACGCCTGCCGGATGAGCCCGACCTGGACTTACTGCCGGAAGACCGGACCCTGAGCTATCCATGGATCGGTTTTGACTACCGCGAAAACCGCTTCCGGGAGATGACAAACCTCACCCGCCTGCAGCGGGTTGAGGATGTCCGGGATGGGTTTGTGTGGCTTACAGAACTGGGTTATTCATCTCCCGGGCTGGGAGCTACAGAAGATCGCGTCGTGTTGAACATCGAATTCGAGGATGCGCTGCTGGCTACCGAAACCAACTATGCTCGCTACGGGCTCAGCCAGAGTGGTAGTTATCGCCTGGATGAAAACCGTGTCGAGAATCTTCAGGGGACACTCAATCTGGAGTACTTTCACGGTGGTTCTGTGCGGTGGACGAGCTGGTATACCCATCTGTCTGTGACGGCAGCCCGAAATCTGACCGCGGACCAGCAGCTATTGATCGGCGGTGAAAATGGCCTCCGAGGATATCCGAGTGACTACCAGCAGGGTAACCGGCGAGCACTCTGGACGCTGGAGCGGCGCTATTTTCCGGACTGGCATCCGTTCAAGCTGTTCCGTTTGGGCGGTGTTCTGTTCACTGACGTGGGTCGTGCGTGGTTCGATGACGGACGCAACAATGGCCCGGCTGATGGCGTCCTGAAAGATGTGGGGTTCGGTCTGCGGCTGGCCTCAAACCGGATTGAAGTACAGCGGATGCTGCACCTGGACTTTGCTTTCCCGCTGGACGGGGACGACAGCATTGACCAGGTGCAGGTGTTGCTGCGGGGTCGAACGCAGTTTTAGGCGACGGTTCTGTGGTCAGTCCTTGAACGTCCGGCTGAACTGGCTGGAGTCATTGAAACTGCAGGCCAGGGCGATGGCGGTGATTTTATGCCCGGGCTGGCGTAGCAGATCACGGGCCCGGGTCAGCCGCCGGAAACAGGCAAACGGCACCGGGCATAAGCGGCGTCGCGTTGTTGTTCTGGCATGACCTGCAGCTGGGTAACGCAACCGGCGCCAGCATACTGTTTGCCGCTGCGGGTACTTTCTGGTTTTCCATGGGGAACCTGGTGAGCATAGAGGTTCGACTTGCAGAGATCCCCCTGCTGGTCGCCAATGCCTGGGGCATGGTCTATGGCGCCTTGATCCTGGGTGTCTGGTGTCTGATTCAGGGGGTTGAGTGGGTGGTGCCCACAACGGCCACATTCTAGGGTGCAACGGTGCTGTTCCCGATAGTGGCCTTGAGTGTGTCAACCTGGCTTGAGGGTTTCCAGTGGACTATTACGGCGGTACTGGGAGCGATGCTGGCCATACTGGGGAACTACGTGTTGTTTCGCCGACCCGGTCAGAAGACGTAGCGTCTGCTGTATACTGCGAACGAAAACACTCCCGGAAAATAATGGACGAGCGCAATGACAAACAGAGTTGATATCCATTACTGCACAGGCTGCCGCTGGCTGCTACGTTCGGCCTGGATGGCACAGGAACTGCTGACCACCTTCGAAGGCGAGCTGGAATCGCTGGCGTTGCATCCGGGAAGTGGCGGTATTTTCGAGGTGTGGGTTAATGAAAAGCGGATCTGGTCCCGCAAGGAGCAAGAAGGATTTCCGGAGATCAAGGTGCTCAAGCAACTGGTACGGGACGAAATCGACCCTGAACGCTCGCTCGGACACGTGGATCGCTGAAGCCCGGGATCAACGAGTCTACCCGGGCTCTCCTGTTACGGGTGTGGTGCCCTCAGAAGGAATGCCCCAGTAATCCCAGAACGCCCAGAACGATCAGGTAGCCTGCCACGATGTAGTTGAGCAGCTTTGGAAATACCAGTATGCCAATGCCTGCACCCAGACTGATCAGGGGGGCAAGTTCAAGGTGAAGTGTCATACGTCTGCTCTCCTGCAATGATTATTTTCTGACGAACGCCAGGAATCCACCCGCAACAACGGCTGCGGCGCCACCAATCAGGTACCACATGGTTTCATCCGTAAAGCGACCGGTGAGCGTTTCAGTAATCTGGTCCCCCACTGATTGTGTAGACTGGTACCCGAAGAAGAGCAGGGCAATACCAACCACCAGCAGAACCAGGCCAATGAGTTTCGTGCTTCCCATTCCAATTTCCTTATAGTGTGCTTGTGGAACCAAATCTCAAGGCCCAAAGTAGCCCTGAACACTGCCAGTGTAGCAGGTGAATGGGGCAGGGTATCTTACCGGAGTGCAACTGTTAATGACTGCCATGACCAACGACGAAATGAACCAGATCCTCGAATTGAATGGTGAAGAGCGATACGACTACTTCCTGAGCCTGGTGGGTGAGGAGCGGGAAATCTGGATTCTGGTGAATTCGGAGAACCGCTTCCTGAAGATCGAATCGGACGACGGTGCCCTTGCTCATTTGCCGGTATGGCCCAGCTCGGCATTTGCGGTGGAGTACGCGAAAGGTGCCAGTGACCTCTCCCCGAAAAGTATCTCGCTACCTGATTTTTTCAAAAAATGGGTACCTGGCCTGACCAAAGACGGCCTGGAGGTAGGTGTCTTTCCCGGCCGCGGTGACACACTGTGGATAACAGAGCCGGAGGAGCTGAAGCGCGACCTGCAGGACGAGATGTCAAGCTTCTGAAGAAGGGGAAAAGAGCTTGGAAGCATTACTCCTCATCCTGGTTTTAGCCGTTGCGGTGCTTGTTCCGGTTGGCTCCGTCCTGGGCTTTCTCGCCTTTCGCCGGCGTGGTGACCAGTCGGCTCGTATGGCGTCACTGGAGCACGAACTGTCAGTGCTGCGAGCAGAAATTGCAGGGCTCAAACGCCAGATGGTACGGGGGGATCAACCGCCGGCATTGGAACTGGACGAGCCTGAAGCGCCCGTCGTCACCGCGCGGCATCTGACGGAACCGCATCCCGGGCCAGCCGCGCCATCAACCGATGATTGGGTTGTTTCGCCCCGCCCGGAAACCAGTAACGCATCGGACTCAGGAAAGTCTTCCCGCCTGGTTCGTACCCTGAAAGAAAACTGGATGGTCTGGCTTGGCGGTCTGAGTGTGTGCCTGGCGGGAATATTCATGGTCAGCCATTCCATCAATGCCGGGCTTATTGGCCCTGTGCAGCAACTGATCATGGCTCTGGCAAGTGGTCTTGCGTTGCATGCGGGAGCGGAATACCTGCGCCGCCGTAACCAGGTGTTCGCTGCGCTGGCGGGCGGCGGCAGTATTACCTTATATGCCGCATTGCTGGCCGGTGTACACCACTATGGACTTGTCAGTCCGACGACGGGGCTGGTCGGCCTGGCGGTGGTATCACTGGGCACCATGGTGTTAGCACTGGTTCATGGCCCGTTGCTGGCAGTCATGGGGTTAAGTGGTGCCTATCTGGTGCCTCTGCTGATCGGTGGTGAGGATGGCAGCGTGGCATTTGTGCTGGCTTACAGCTTCCTGATTACCCTCAGCTCGCTACTGTTGATGCGCTATGTGTACCGCGACTGGCTGTGGTACGCCACATTGGCTGGCGCACTTTTGTGGTGGTTGGTTACCGTGTCTTCTGCTGCCGCTGGAGCCGCGACAGCCTGGTATATCGCCGGGTTGTTTCTGGTCTTCGCGATCCTGCCGGGTTCGGCAAAGGTGGAGGCGCCGCGCCTGCGGGAAGTGCTGATAGCGCTGTTGATTGTCTGGGCACTGTCGATGGATGACCAGTCAGTTTCCAGCCCGCTGTTCTGGAGCTGGTTGTTGATCCTGCCAGTGGCGGCGCTGGCTCCACAGAGCCGCGGAGCGCTGTGGTTTCTTCCCTGGGGTGCGGTGCTGGCCAGCGCAGCAGGCTGGTTGGGGTACAGGGCTCGCAGTGGCGCAGACACGCTGTTCCCGACTCAGATGCCCCTGGAGCAACAGGACAGCTTTCTTTCCTATCTCATTGCTGCCGCCGTAATCACTGTTGGTCTGGGATTGTGGCACTGGGTGCGTCAGAGTGATCAGCGGCGGTGGGCCTCGTTAACGTTTCTGTCACCCCTGGTATGGCTGGTTCTAGGCTGGTTACTGATTCACGGCTCCGAAACGTCTGTCACCTGGTCGGTGGCGATGCTGGTCATCGGCGGCGTGTACGGTGTGCTGGCCTGGAAAATGGAAGCGCTCGAACGCTATCGGGGTGGCGTTGTCTGGGCCGTTCTCGCGGCGCACATGAGTTACTCCCTGGCAGCAGTGATGCTGTTCCGCGAAGGCTCACTGACGCTGGCGCTTTCTGCCCAGTTTGTCAGTCTGACCTGGCTGGCGCGCCGCTATGAGATGCCGGAACTGTACCTGCTGTTGAAAGTGGCGCTGGCCCTGGTCGTTGCACGGCTGACCTTCAATCCATGGTTGCAGGACTACGATGCCTCTGTGCATTGGTCCCTGTGGACCTATGGTGGGGCGGCGCTGTTTGCAGGCATTGCCACCTGGATGGCCGGCAGGAATCATGGCATTCGCCCGTGGCTCGAAGGGGCAACACTGCATTTGCTGGTGTTGTTCCTCGGCGCAGAGATGCGTCATTGGCTCTATGAGGGCGATATTTTTGCCCATGAGTACAGTTTCACCGAGGCGACCATCAACACCATGCTGTGGGGCGCGCTTAGCCTGACCTACATGGTGCGCGCAAGAGCAAGCCAGTCGCTGGAATGGCTCTATCGCCTGTTCTCGTGGATTCTGCTTGGACTGTCCATACTGAGTTATCTCACTCTCGTTACTGTGCACAATCCCTGGTGGGGCGACAGCGTCATTGGTGATGCTGCGATATTCAACATGCTGCTGCCTGCCTTTGGTGGCCCGGTGCTGCTGGCGCTTGTTGCAAGCCGGTTCCCTCAGCTTGCACCCCGGCTATGGTCGTTGTGCGTGGCAGCTGCCTGTTTTGCGTTGTTTACCCTGCTGGAAATTCGTCAGCTCTGGCAGGGTAGTGAGATGGGGCTGTCGTTTGGTGTGTCAGAGGGGGAGTTGTACAGCTATTCGGTAGTGGGCATGTTGTATGCCATTGCCGCCATTTTCTATTCTACGAGACGTGACAACGAGGTGCTTCGCAAGGCGGGCATGGCCCTGCTGGGTGTTGTGATAGGCAAGATATTCCTGATCGACATGGCGGGCCTGCAGGGCCTGTGGCGGGTAGCCGCGTTTATGGGGCTTGGCCTGGCGTTGTTAGGGTTGGCCTGGATGTACGGGAAAACGCGGCGCATGCCTGAGAGTAGCTAGTTTGGGCAGAAGGTGGCAAAGTTCGCCACACCAAAATTCAACTTCAGCAAGAGGGTATTCCGGTGACGGACCTTGTAAATTACCAATTGGAAGATGGCGTAGCCACAATCACTATCAGTAATGGCAAGGCGAATGCGCTGAGCCACGACGTGTTTGAGGCGCTGAATCACGCCCTTGATCGGGCCGAGGAAGACAAGGCCGTGGTCATTCTGACGGGACAGCCCGGTATTCTTTCCGGCGGCTACGACCTGAAGGAAATGCAGAAAGGGCCGAAGGAAGCGTCCGCGCTGGTCACGGTCGGTTCACGGTTCACCCGTCGCCTGGCAGCCTTCCCGCTGCCGATAATCGGTGCCTGCAGTGGCCACGCCATTGCCAAGGGCGCGTTCGTTCTCCTGTCGGTGGACTACCGCATTGGTATCGAGGGTGATTTCAAGCTGGGCCTGAACGAAGTGGCCATCGGCATGACCATGCACCATGCCGGTATCGAAATTGCGCGCCACCGCCTGTCGCCGTCGCATTTTTACCGTTCCGTGATCAACGCGGAAATTTTCAGCCCCAAAGGAGCCGTTGAAGCCGGTTTCCTGGATGAGGTGGTTGCGCCGGAGCAGCTTAAAGCGAGGGCGAATGAAGTGGCCCAGCAGTTCCGTAAGCTGAACATGAAGGCGCACGAGCAGACCAAGCGTAAAGCCAAGGCCGCGTATCTCGAACTTCTGGATGATTGTATCCTGAAGGACGCAGAACACCTGGGATTGATGAGCTGAACAGGATGGGCCGCATGGTGCGGCCCGTCACCCGAATAATGAAGGAGCGGCGTCGTGTCAGAGTCCGAACAGTTCGCCAGTGATAACTACAGCGGTGTTTGCCCACAAGCCTGGAAGGCGATGGCCGAGGCGAATTGTACCGATGAGCCGGCCTACGGCGAGGACCGCTGGACACAGCGGGCGGCGGATGACCTTCGAACGCTGTTTGACACGGATTGCGATGTCTACTTCGTGTTCAATGGCACCGCCGCCAATTCGCTTGCCCTGGCCTCCATTGGCCAATCCTTTCACAGTGTTATCTGCCATGAGCTGGCGCACATAGAAACCGACGAATGTGGCGGGCCCGAGTACGCCTCAAACGGGGCCAAGTTAATGTTGGGGCAGGGCGCGGACGGAAAGCTGACTCCGGAAAGTATTGAGTATCTGGTTACCAAGCGCAGCGATATCCACTATCCCAAACCCAAGGCCCTGAGCCTGACCCAGGCCACCGAGGTGGGCACGGTTTATACGCCAGCCGAATTGCATGCTATCCGCAGAACAGCGGATCAACACAGGCTGAACATTCATATGGACGGCGCCCGTTTCGCCAATGCCGTGGCAGCACTGGACGTGCATCCTTCCGAGATCACCTGGAAGGCAGGGGTGGATGTGTTGTGCTTCTCGGGCACCAAGAATGGCCTGGCGTTGGGTGAGGCAGTGGTGTTCTTCAACCACGAACTGGCTGAAGACTTCGAGTGGCGCTGTAAGCAGGCAGGGCAGCTGGCCTCAAAAATGCGGTACATTTCGGCGCCCTGGTGCGGGCTGCTGGAAGGGGATGTATGGCTGCAGAATGCCCGCCACGCCAACGGGTGTGCAGAACGGCTTGAGAAGGGACTTCAGGGGCTGCCGGGTATCAGGCTTCGTTATCCCAGGCAGGTGAATGGTGTTTTCGTGGAGATGCCGGAGCCGGTGCAGGCCGTTTTGCGGGAGAAGGGTTGGAATTTTTACAACTTCATTGGTGGCAGCGCTCGTCTGATGTGTTCATGGTCCACCACATCGGGGCAGGTGGATCGATTTCTGGCAGACGTGCGTGCACTGGTGGCCTGAGTCCGCTTGCTGGCTATCGCCAGAGAGCCAGCTTCATGGTATATCAGCATCGTATTTGTCCCATTTTATATATTGGAAGCAGTAGCAATGCCAAAAGCAGGTGAAATCAAGAAGAATTCCGCAGTTGAATACGAGGGTGGCGTTTACTTCGTCAAGGACATCGAGCGGTCAGTGCCCCAGGGCAGAGCCGGCGGCAGCCTTTACCGTATGCGTCTTTACGACGTAGTGACCGGCTACAAGATCGACCAGACGTTCAAGGACTCCGACATGCTGAATCTGGCCGACCTGGTCCGCAGACCGGCCACGTTCTCCTATTCAGACGGCGAAGAGTACGTCTTCATGGATACTGAAGACTTCACTCAGTACAGCCTGAATGGCGAGGCCATTGCCGATGAGTTGCTGTTTATCAACGAGGATACCCAGGGCTTGATGGTTATTCTTGTTAGCGATGCGCCCGTGGCGCTGGATTTGCCCCCGACGGTGGACCTTGTCATTGAGGAAACCGATCCCTCGGTCAAAGGCGGATCTGCAACGGCAAGGACCAAACCTGCCCGGCTCACCACGGGCCTGGTTATTCAGGTGCCTGAACATATTTCCACTGGCGACCGGATCAAAATCAACGTGGAAGAGCGCCGGTTCCTGGGCCGGGCCTGAGGGTATGGTTCAGCGCAGCGAGTGAAGAAACTGCCGGTGTTGTCGCAGCGCGCTGTCTATGCCGGCAGCTCTGAGGCGAACCGTCTGCCCTGGCATGCACTGGGCCAGGAGGCTGGCGGCCAAGGGTGTGAGATTACCCAGGCGCGGGTAGCCGCCAATGGTCTGCCGGTCGTTCAGCAGGGCGATTGGCTGGCCATCCGGTGGTACCTGAACGGCGCCCAGTGAAATCCCTTCCGACACCAGTGAGCCGATGGTGCACTGAAGTCTGGGTCCGGTCAGGCGTACGCCCATACGGTCCGCACGTTGATCCACCTGCCATTCGGCATTAAACGCATCAAACAGGCTTCTGCCGGTAAAGGCCGCAATCTGGGCACCCGGAAGCAGGTTCAGTGTGGTTGTCTGCCGGTAGTCCCGCTGTTCCGATTCCGGCGCAATCTGCTGGGCCGGAGTGCTTTCCGCTTCGTTCACCGTAAGGGTGTCGCCCTCGCGCAGGCTGGTTCCCTGGCCGTCAAATCCGCCTAGCTGTTCCCGTACCACGCAGGCGGCGCTTCCCATGACAGTGTCACCCCGGAAACCTCCGGCGACCGCCAGGTAAGCGCGCAAGCCGTTAACCGGTGAACCGAAGGTAAGTGTATCGCCGGCACTGACGGCCAGTGTTCTCCACATGGGCGCGGATTGCTGGTTGTGCCTGACGCCCAGATTGGCGCCGGTGAGCGCAATGGTCAGATCCCGCTCCGCCACCAGTTCCAGCCCGCCAAATGTGATTTCCAGCACTGCCGTGCCCCAGGGATTGCCTGCCAGGTGGTTGGCCCAGGCCCAGGCATGCAGATCGGCCGGCCCACCCTGAGTGACGCCCAGATGCCGCACCCCGAAACGGCCTGCGTCCTGCAACAGGGCAAGCGGGCCAGCGCGGGAGACGCGAAATCCTGTCAGGTGACTTTCGCTCATTTCGCCGGCCCCCCGTTTGTGGGTGTGGTGTCGCCACCCTGTGCTTCGAAAGTGTCCTGATTCACCGCCACAAAACGCACGCGGTCGCCCACTCTCAGCAGGCTTAACCCTTCGCGGTTCCGGTCAAACAGCCGTATGGGGGTTCGGCCGATCAGGTTCCAGCCGCCAGGCGTCACTATCGGGTAGGCGGCGGTTTGCTGGCCGGCAACGGCCACACTGCCTGCGGGCACTTTCTGGCGTGGGGTATCCAGGCGCGGACAGGTGAGTGCCTCGTTCAGCAAACCCATAAAAGCAAAGCCCGGTGCAAAGCCCAGGGCAAACACGCGATACTCCCGGCTGCTGTGGGTCTCGATGACTGACGCCACCGAAAGACCCGACAGGTCAGCAACCCGCTGTAAATCAGGGCCAATTTTCGGGTCGTACCAGGTGGGCAGTTCGTGCAGTTTCCCGCTGGCGCCGGCTTCGGCGGGCTCGAGGCGGGCTAGTATGTCGATCAGTCGTTTTCTGGCTTCGCAGGGGCTGATGTGAAGCGGATCGAAAACCACCAGCAGCGTAGTGTAGGACGGCACCAGGTCCACCAGGGTGTCGCCGAAGGCGGCCTCGCATTCTTCAGCGAGGGCAGTCAGCCACAACAGGTTGTTTTCCTCGATGCTGTCGAACAGCCGCACCATCCAGCCGTCAAGGCCGGCCCGCTCGAGGCTGGGTAAGCGTGTCGGATTCATGCCCGCTCTTTAAGTTGGTTGAGCATTTGGCGGATGGCGCGAACGGAGGCTACCGACTCCTCGTTATCTCCGTGGACACACAGGGTGTCCGCGGTCAGGATCAGCTCACTGCCATCGCTGGCGGTCAGTGGTTGCCCCGTGGCAATGCGCTGGGCCTGGTCAAGAATAACGTCAGGATCATGGTGCACGGCGCCGGGCTGCGCCCGGGACACCAGTCGGCCGTCGGCGTCGTAGGCGCGGTCGGCAAAGGCCTCAAACCAGAGTGTGAGGTCTTGCTCACGAGCCAGCTCACGTATTGAGCTTGTGTCGCGGGTTGCCAGGGTCATCAGCGGAAGCCCGGAGCCATAGGCTTTTATGGCCCGGGCAACGGCGCTGAAGATTTCCGGCTTGTGTGTCATGTCGTTATAGAGCGCGCCGTGGGGTTTCACGTAACGGATTTCAGTGCCTTCGGCCCGACACATGGCCGCCAGCGCGCCAACCTGATACAGCACCAGGTTTTCGATTTCCTCCGCTGAAAAGGCCATGGAGCGTCGGCCAAAACCGACCAGGTCCGGATAGGCCGGGTGGGCACCGATGCCGACCGAATGTTCTGCCGCCATGCGAACCGTGCGCCGCATGACATCGGGATCAGATGCGTGAAAGCCGCAGGCTATGTTCGCCAGGTCCACATGGGGCATAACCTGGTGATCCATACCCATCACCCAGGGGCCGAAGCTCTCACCCATGTCTGCGTTCAGCAGTAAAGATTTCATGGTGTCCTCTCCGTTTGCACAAAAACTGCGTTATGGCTCAGAAAATGTTAGAGCGTTCATACTGTCTGGGCCACTCCACGTTTTCCGCTTTCAGGGTTGCAGCGGCGCGAAGCGGCCAGGCCGGATCCGATAACAGCGCCCGACCCAGAATCACCAGGTCAGCCTGGCCATTGGCGATAATCGACTCGGCCAGGTCCGGGCTGTGAATCAGGCCAACGGCACCGGTAGCGATATCCGCCCGCGCGCGCACTGCCTGGGCCAGCGGTACCTGGTAGCCCGGGTGAATGGGAATATTCTGGCGCGGATCGTTACCCCCTGATGAACAGTCTATCAGGTCGACGTCGCCCTGAAACCGCAACAGGGTGGCCAGCCGCACGGTGTCGTCGAGGGTCCAACCGCCGTCGACCCAGTCGGTGCAGGACAGCCGCAGGAACAGCGGCAGGTCGCCTGGCCATTCCTCGCGAACCACTGCGATGGATTCCTGCAGGAAACGAATGCGATTTTCAAAGGAGCCGCCGTACGCATCCGTGCGCTTGTTGCTCAGGGGTGACAGGAACTGGTGAATCAGATAGCCATGGGCACCGTGCAGCTCCAGTGCCCTGAAACCAGCTTCCCGCGCGCGGCGGGTGGCGGATTTCAGGGCCTGTAGTGATTCGCCGATCTGATTCTGGTTCATTGCTTCCGGCACTTGCCACTGGCTCGCATAGGGCACCGCGGATGCCGACACCAGGTCGTCCCAGCCGCCGGTGTCTGACCGTAGCGGGTGAGAACCTTCCCAGGGGCGACCCACCGACGCCTTGCGGCCAGCGTGGCCAAGCTGAATGCCGGGCACGGCGCCCTGATCCGAGACGTAACGGGCGATGCGGGCAAGGCGGTCGCGTTGCTCGTCGTTCCACAGGCCTAGGCAATGTGGGGTGATCCGCCCCCTGGGTTCGATGTGTACGGCTTCAGTAAACACCCAGCCGGCGCCACCGGCTGCCCGGGCGCCCAGGTGAACAAAGTGCCAGTCGTTGGAGAGCCCGTTCTCGCCGGAATACTGGCACATCGGGGAAAGCATGATGCGGTTGCGCGCCTCCACTGACCGAAAACGGATCGGCCGGAACATATGGGGGTTGGGGTCACGCTTCAGGATGCGGCGGGCATTCTCACCACCGGAACGGGAATCGGTAACGGCCGCGGCGGAACGGGTATTTTCGTTACTCATGGGTCTGAGGTCCTTTTATTGTTGGTTGAGAGCCCAGCAGGTGACCGTAAGCGCGGCGAACCCGCCATTGGCTCACCATGAACAGGGTGGCGCTGACGGTAATGGATGCCAGCAAGGCCAATACAAACGTCACCATTGGGGGCACGTGGCCTACCAGAACCGCTATAACCACAGCAAAGGCGACGAGGCTTAGCATGCCTTGTTGCGCCGCTGCCACCGTGGCCTTTGCAACGTCGGCCCCATATCGGTCGTGGAGCGTCCAGCCGATGGTGAACAGGCCCACGGGAAAACCGACCAGTATGCCCGACAACATGGGGCCGGAGCGGGCCGCCAGTGTGGTGGCTACCGCCACAAGCACACCGGCGAGGAGTCCACGCAGTACCACATCGAACCACCCGGAGACCGCCACCACTTTGGGTTGTTTCAGGGCGAGCACGCGTTTGATGATTTCGGCTGAAAGCAGAACCACGCCATAGATCACCACAGCAACCAGTACACCGCCGGGAATGAAGGAGAACAGGTATGCCCCCGGAATCCATACCAGGGTCGCCAGCCCAAGGCTTGGCAGGGCGCCCAAGCGCTCGGCGGTCAGCACGAAACTGATGCTGAACAGCAGTGTGGCGATCAGCGCATGAAGGGTTGCCAGCGCTGCGTGCTGAATGAATTCAGGTGTCCACTCCTGCAACAGGAAAAAGTAGCCCGGGCCCAGAATAATGGGCGTTCCGGCAATAATGCCTCCCAGCCTGGGGCCCAGGTTGCCTACTGCAACCGACACACCGATGACTACCAGTGCGGTAGCGATGAGTTTGGTCAGCAGCACGGTCAGCATGGTCGTTACAGCACCTGTTCGACAGCTTTCGCCAGCCGCAACAGGTTGTCATCCGCGCCGTTGCGACCAATCAGCATCAGCCCGCCTGGCAAGTAGCCAGGCTTGTGGTTGGGGAGGGTGATGGAGCACAGGTCCAGCATGTTCGCCACGGTGGGGTTACGCAGGATCAGCAGGTTCAGGCGGGCGTAATCCTCATCTGCGGTCAGTTCCTCGAATCGTGGGGGAACCACTGGCACTGTCGGGGCAAGCAGGCCGTCGAAATCCTGCAGCCATTCGTCCGCCTCTTGCTTGCGTCGCTGCCGGCGGCGGCACAGCTCCAGGTAATCGGCAGCGCTAATGGCAGCGCCACGCTCGATCCGGCTGCGCACGCGGGGGTCGTACTGGTCGCCGTGGTTCGCCAGTGACTGGCGGTGCACGAAATAGCTTTCTGCGGCGGTGAAACCGCCGCCCTCCATGAGCTCGGGGATTGCGGCCAGCACCGGCGCTGGCGCTTCAATAAGACTGGCGCCGGCATCGCGCAGACTGTTCAGGCTGCGGGCAAATGCCTGTGCAACTGTGTTATCCAGATCGTCCAGCATGTAATCGGTCGGGACCACAAAGCGCATGCCCTTCAGCGAGAACGGTCTGAGTGGCTGGTATTGGCGACCGGACAGCACAGCATCGAGGCGGGCGCAGCAGTCCACTGTCGGGGCAATAGGGCCGATGGAATCGAGGCTGTCGGACAGCGGAAAAGTGCCGTCACGGGGAACGCGGGACTGGGACGGCTTGAAACCTACCAGGCCACAGAACGCCGCCGGAATCCGCACGGAACCGCCTGTATCGGTGCCGACAGCCCCGGCGGCCATTCCCCGGGCCACCGCCACCGCAGCGCCGGAAGACGAACCACCGGGAATGCGACCCGGCGCCAGAGGGTTATCCGGTGTGCCGTAGTGGGGGTTGAGTCCCACTCCGGAGTACGCAAACTCGGTCATGTTGGTATGGCCGGTGATCACCGCGCCTTCACGCCGCAAACGGGAAACAATAACCGCATCGGATTGTGCCGGCGATTGCCAGCCCCGGGATCCCGCATGGGTGACTTCGCCGGCCACATCAAACAGCGCCTTGAGGGCAATGGGCAGTCCGGCAAGTTGTCCTGCGGTCACCCCGGCATGGCGAAGCCGGTCAGTGGCGTCGGCCTCGGCGCGCGCGGCTGTATCAAAGCGCCGGGTGTAGACCTGGGCTTTGGAGTCGTCGTAGGTGTCGATCTGCGCCAGGCAATTATCCAGCAGTTCCGTGGCCCGCTTTTGGCCGCTGTTCATGTCATCGAGCAGTTTGGCAAGTGAGTCTGGCTGGTTCATGCGACCACCGGCAGGGTGCGGATGTTGTACCGGTGCTGGAGTTCGCGGCCAGAGACAGGATCTTTCAGCACCATGCGAAAAGCCTGTGCCGTGCGTAGCTCACCGATCACCGGAAGTGTGCCACACAGCATGGCCTGGCCCGGTGCCAGTTCGGCTTTGTCCAGGCCGAAGCGCCGTAACAGTTCCGCAGGATGCAGCAGGCCAGTGACCGGACCCTCCTGGTATAACACTTCTTTGCCGTCGATGGTGGCGTAGGACGCCATCTGCAATTCGTCCCAGTGGTCGATCACGCTGTCCAGTCGCCACACCTGAACGCTGACGGGCTTGGCGCAGACCTGCTTGGAATGGGCCACGGACCAGGCTTCGGCTTCGCGGTCGGTGTGATCGGAGCCGATACCGACCAGGGTGCCCTGATCGGTGCCGATCAGAACCACTTCCACCTCGCCACTGGAGGCTTCCCCCAGTACCTGAATGTCCGGAGCCGTAGTGAACTGATCAGCCGCGACGCGGTAGAACAGCGGGGTGCTGGACGGCGGTGTTACGCCAATCTCCTTCAGCTCTTCGATGTGCTCGTCGATGGCAGACTGCACCCGTCCTGCCCAGCCGGCGATGATGAGCTCGCGGACATCGACATGAATGGATTCCTGGGTGTCTGCAAGTTGGAAGTCTGTCATTGAGTCACTCCGATAATTGGGTTCATGGCTGATCACTTCATCAGCTCAGGGAGGAACGTGGCCACTTGCGGGAACAGCACCAGCACAATTGCCATCAGGAACATGATGCCAACGTAGGGCATGGCGCCTTTCATCACGTCGCTAAAGGGTCCGCTTTCACGCACGCCCTGAACCACGTAGAGGTTGAGTCCCACGGGCGGAGTGATCAGCGCCATCTCAATAAGCAGAATGATCAGGATGCCCAGCCACACCGGATCGAATCCCAGGGCGATGATGATGGGGGCGACGAGGGGAATGGTGATGACCATCAGCGACAGTGTCTCGATGAAGAAACCGAGAACGATGTAAAGCAGGATGACCAGCACCAGCGTTGAATAGGGGCCGAGGCCGGCGGTTTCGAGAAAACTGGTCAGTTCCCGTGTTACGCCGGCGGAGGCCAACACGAAATTGAGGAAGTAGGAGGCGATGATGATCAGCATGATCATGCCGGTGGTCTTCATGGTGCCGTCCAGGGCCTGGACAATCACCTTAATGGACAGTTTGCCCATGGATAGGGCGATCACCAAGGCGCCAAGCACACCCAGGGAGGCCGCTTCTGTGGGTGTTGCCACACCAGCGTAGATGGATCCAACCACGATCCCGAACAGCGTCAATACCGGTACCAGGTGTTTGAGACCGGAAAATCGGTCTCCCCAACTGTGTGACACGCTGGGGCCACCCAGACTCGGCTTCCAGATACAGATCAGGGCTGTGCCAACAATGAACATGAGAGCAAGCAACAGGCCCGGTATCAGACCGGCGGCAAACAGCTGCGGAATCGAGGTTTCGGTCAGGAATCCATAAACAATCAGGTTGATCGAAGGTGGAATCATGATGCCCAGGGTACCGCCGGCGGCAATCGAACCGGTGAACAGTTTGGGGTCATAACCCATTTCCTTGCCTTGTGGCAATGCGACCGTGCCGATGGTGGCGGCCGTTGCCACACTGGAACCCGAGGTGGCCGAAAACAGGGTTGCGGTGCCGATGTTGGCGTGCAACAGGCCACCCGGCAGCCAGGACATCCAGCTCTCCAGGGACCGGTAGGTGCCGCGGGCAATGCCGGTGCGCACCAGAATCTCGCCCAGCAGGATAAACAGCGGTATGGCAATCAGCAGGTATTTATCAGACGCCGACCAGAGCACATCCCCCATCGCGTTGAGCAGCGGGAAGGGCGAGAACAGTTCCGCCAGCACCAGGGCCAGTGCAATCAGCGTGGCCGCGACAGGAACGCTAAGAAGCAGCAGAACCATCAGAATAACCAGTGCGGTAATGATCATGAGCGTGCTTCCCTGTTTTCATCGCTAATCTGTTCGTCCAGCGTCGGACTGCCCGCCAGTTTCTGCACACCTTCGGTGTCGCCGCTGAGCAAACCGAAAAAGGCTCTCAGGGAAACCATGCACACGGCAAAACCAAACCAGACCAATCCCACAAACCACAACGCCTGTGGCATCCACAAGGGGGTGCCCAGTGGCGTGTTGGCTGTCGATCCGCCGCTGTAGGAGTGGCTGAGGACAGCGAAAACCGCGTCGACCACCAGAATGGAGAACATCGCCAGTGCCAGTAGAGCGACCAGGTCAAGCACACCCCGGACCTTCATTGGAAACGTGAGATACAGGGCATCAATGCGGATATGCGCCTTGCACATCAGAGTGTAGGCGAAGGACCAACTGGCGCTGATGGCCATGATGTAGCCGGTGAGTTCGGTGGCGTGGACTGCAGAACGCCCCATAAACACCCGTGAGGCCACTTCGATGGTAACCAGGGCCACGGTCAGCAGGATCATCACGCCCCCTGCCCGGGCAAACCAGAGCGAGCCGACTTGAACACCAGCGAGCACGCGGTCCAGAAACGAGTTCACCTGTTGCAACATATTGTTCTCCAGACCGACCGGGGCAATGTGGCTGCCCCGATCGCCGTTGTGGGAGAGAAGCGTATTACTTGGACGCGTTCAGACCGGTTACTTCACCTACGGTTTCGTTCCAGCGGTCAACCCATTCCTGGTCGACGCGCTGTGCCCAGTTAGGCAGCAGGGTTTTTTCCAGGTGGCGAGAAGCTTCAGTGAAATCACTATCGGTGGCTTCCACCAGTACCATGTCTCCGGCGTCACCGCGGGAGCATTCTCCGTTGCCGGTCAGGCAGGCAATGCCTTCTTTGGTCTCATCCACTGCGGAGGCCCACACCGGGTCTTCATAGTTTTCCTTGATTTCAGCGGTCAGCCACTCCTGGGTTTCCTCTGAAAGCGAGTTCCATTTCTTGCCATTCATTGCGGTAACCACATGGTCCCAGCCGCCCACTGGCAGCGGGTACAGATGGGTGGATACTTCGTGCCAGCCCGAGCTGTAGCCGGACAGGGAACCTGTCACTGCGCAGTCGATAACGCCGCGCTGCAATGCACCGGGTACTTCGCTGAAGTTCAAAGTGATGCCTTCGGCGCCCAGGGCCTGGAGGAATTCGGCAGTGGTACGACCGCTGGCGCGAACTTTCATACCCTTGAGATCACTCAGTCCGTCAATCTCCGCGTTGCAGAACACCATTTGCGAAGGATAAGGGACAACGGCCAGCAGTTGAGCACCGTCGTACCGTCGTTTAAATGCATCCGCGAGAACCGGACGATAGGCTTCCGCCACTTTGCGCGCGGTGTCCACGTCGGGAGCGATCATGGGCATGTCCAGGGCTTCCAGTTCCGGGGCATCCTCAACTGCATAATCGGCTACCGTGGAAGTGACCTCAATGACGTTACGGTCCATCAGACGAAAGACTTCACCGCCACCCAGGCCCATCTGGTCAAAAGTGGTGACCTTGGTGGAAATCTGGCCATCGGAGGCTTCGGGAACGTGTTTCTCCCAGAACGGACGTTCGAAATTCTGGTAAAGGGACAAACTGCTCCAGCTTCCCACATAGTTAAAGCTGGTCTTGTCCAGGTCCTGTGCCAACGCAGGCGAGCTGGCAAATGCCAGGCCCATCAGGGAGGCTGCAACGAGGGTTTTTCTTGTAGTCATGGTGATTTCCTCATGGTTTTCGTCGGGTTTGTTCTGATCGGTTCTGATTAAAATAGAGCCAGGCTGTTGTCAGGAATATCCGTGACCAGCATGTGCCCAGGGCTGTGGGTGATCGCGAATTCGATACCGGAGTCGATCAGGACCTGCTGTGGTGTTACACCACAGGCCCAGAACACCGGAACTTCATTCTCACCCACGGAAACGGAGTCGCCGTAATCCGGCGCGCTCAGATCGGCAACGCCGATCAGCGATGGATTGCCGAGGTGCACGGGAGAACCGTGAACCTGCGGGTATCGGGTGGTGATCTGGATGGCGCGGATGGCATCGGCGGCCACAAACGGTCGCATTGAGACAACCAGGTTGCCGCCAAAACCGCCCGCGGGAGTCAGTGGTACCGAGGTGTTGTACATAGGTACGTTTCTGGCTTCGTCGATGTGGCGCACCTGAAGCCCGGCGCTGATAAGAGCGTGCTCGAAGGTAAAGGAGCAGCCAAGGGCAAAGGTCACAAGGTCATCCCGCCAGTCTTCCGCCACATCAGTACGGGTGTCGCTCACATGACCATGGCGGTAGATACGGTAGGCGGGCACATCGCGGGCAATGTCCAGATCCCTGCCTAAAAGCGTGCAGGTTCGGGCGCCGGGCTCACTTACAGCGAGCAGGGGGCAGGGTTTTGGGTTGGCCTGGCAGAAACGCAGGAAACCCGCTGCCTGCGATTCCGGCAGGATAACCAGGTTGACCTGGACATAACCGCTGGCCAGCCCGGACGTTGGCCCGGTCAGGCTGCCTTCTCTCGCGGCTTTGCGAACAGCCTGGGGTGTTGAATTTGCGTCCAGCTGAGCGATGCTTGTCATGTTTCTGCCCGATAGATGAGTTTCTTACATTTAAGGCAGAAGTAATGATTAACACAAATCGAAATTTAGGATCAGTTTTGATAGAAAAAACGGATCACTCAGATTTTTCAACGCTCTGCGAGGACTGTTCGACCACTCCGGCGCGTTCTTTTGCGGTTATCTGTGCAAGTTCTGCAATCGCGTGTACGACACTGCTGCTTGGTGCGGCCCTGTAGGCCGCAATGAAGGTGAGATCCGGCACGATTGCTTCAACCTCGAATTGCTGCAGCACGCCGGTGTCCAGTTCACGCTGAAGAATTTCCCGGGGAAGGGCGCTAACCCCAAGACCGTCCACCGTCATGCGGATGATGGTTGAAAGCGACGAGCAGGAGTGAATGCGGGTGGAATGGTTCATGGGGTCCACCAGCGAGCGGATGGCAATGTAGGGCTCACTCTGTCTTGGGTAGGTTACGATTGGCCATGTGGCGAGCTCCGCCAGGGACATGGCCTGGTCGGGAATGTTGAGCTGGGGACTTGCAACCCAGGTCAGCGAATAGCGGCACAGGTCACGGTTTTTGATGCCGGGCTGGTTGACGCCGCCCATGAGAAAGGCGATGTCGATCTCGTGGTTCTTGAGTTTCTCTGCCAGGTTGACGGAGATATCCACGTCCAGTTCAAGGTTGATGGCCGGGTAGGCTTCGCTCACACGTTCCAGCAACTGAGGGAGCCAGGTATGGGCGATGGTTTCCGAGACGGCAAGGCGAATGGTGCCCTGGATGGACGATGGTTTGGCGACGGCTTGCAACATTTCACCGTGCAGGCTCAGCATTTTCTCGGCGTAAACCAGAAATTCCCTACCCTTGGCGGTCAGGGTGATCTTCTTGCCGGAACGATCGAACAGCTCTATTCCAAGCTGGTCTTCCAGCCCGGCAATACGGGCCGAAACCGACGGTTGTGAGGCGTAGACCCTGCTGGCTGCAGCGCGGAAACTGCCCAGTCTGGCGATCCAGACAAACGTTTCCAGGGTGCGGATGTTCATCAGATCCCCGCATCCTTGACGCTCTCCATTACCACAAACGTACTGGTCTGTAATACATGGGGCAGGGCGGATATCTGCTCTCCCAGCACCTGCCGGTACTCCGCCATGTTCCGGGTGCGTACTTTCAGCAGGTAATCAAAGTTGCCAGCGATCATATGGCACTGTTCCACTGCCGAGATCTGTTTTGCCGCATTGTTGAACGCCGTCAGGGCACTGCTGCTGGTGTCGTTGAGGGTGACCTGTGCAAACGCGATGTGGCTTTGCCCGAGTTTGGTCTGGTTGACCAGGGCGGTGTAGCCGGTAATGTAGCCCTGCTCTTCCAGTCGCCGCATACGAACCTGGCAGGGTGTTTTCGACAACCCCACACGTGAGGCAAGTTCAGTTACCGTGATCCGCGCGTGCTTCTGCAGTTCGCGGATGATGGAGTGATCGATTCTGTCCAGTTCGACCATAATTTCATTTCCCGGCTGGATATACGGCTATTCAAGGCCACGAATATAATCAAAATACCTGCACATTAAAACTATATGGACAAAGGGCCTTCGCTGAGTTGGCTATACTGGGGATGTTCAGTCATACACGCGCCAGTTGATAGTCCCGGAGACCACCGATGACCCTTTCTGAAGCCAAACAAAAACAAACGCTGCTGGAACAGCTCTCAGATGCCCTTGAGGGGGAGGATTACGAGCCCGACGACTCGCGAAACCTGCGAGAGATCGTCACCACGATGCTGGAAGAGTCCCGGTCGTGGGACGAGGCGGTACTACACCGGTTGATTGAGGTCCTGGGAGAGGGCCCCGGAAAGCGCTTTGCCAATATGTTCAGTGGTGGTTTCCCATCGAGCTACCGGTCGAAGTTCTCGATCGAGGATGCTGTTGACGATATTCAGCAGATCCAATCCATTGCCCTGACTTCGGACGTGCCCATGCGGTTCTACCAGCCCTCTGAGCAGGGGGCTCAGGAACTGAGCTTCAAACTCTACAGCCAGGGTAAGTCGGTGATCCTGTCGGACGTGATTCCGATTCTGGAAAACCTTGGTATGCGAGTGCTGGGGGAGCATCCTTACCGTATCCGGCGGCGTGACGGGGAACAGTTCGGGGTCAGTGATTTCACCGTGCAGTTCCATTCCCGTTGCCGGGGCGCCGATATCGAAAAGGCCAAGCCCCTGCTGCAGGAGGGATTCCGCGAAATCTGGAATGGCTTTGCGGAAAACGACAGCTTTAATCAACTGATGATGGCCGCCAGCCTGGGGTGGCGTGAGGTCAGTGTGCTGCGGGCTTATTCCCGCTACATCAAGCAACTGCGTTTCGGGTTCAGCCAGCCGTTCATCGCCGACACCCTGGCGCGGCACCTGGATATTACCGCACTACTGGTCGGGTTCTTCAACGCCAGGTTCAATCCCGGTGCTGAGGTGGCTGAAAGCAGGGAGTCAGAGACTGCAAGGATTGAGGGTGCCATTCTGGAAGCCCTTGAGGCGGTCAGTAGCCTCGATGATGACCGCATCCTCAGGCGGTTCTATGTGCTGATCAAGGCCACCCTCAGAACCAACTATTTCCAGCATCAGGACACCGGCGAGTTCAAAGGATACCTGTCGCTCAAGCTTGACCCCTCCTCCATTCCTGACATTCCCAAACCCTGCCCGCATTTCGAGGTGTTTGTCTGCTCACCGCGGGTGGAAGGGGTTCATCTCAGGGCAGGGCCGGTGGCCCGGGGCGGGTTGCGCTGGTCCGACCGCAGCGAGGACTATCGCACCGAGATTCTCGGGTTGGTCAAGGCGCAGCAGGTAAAGAATTCGGTGATTGTGCCTGTAGGCGCCAAGGGTGGGTTCATTGTCAAACAGCCGCCGGAAGATGGCTCCCGGGAGGCATTAAGGGAGGAGGGCATTACCTGTTATCAGACGTTCATACGCGGGTTGCTGGATCTGACCGATAACCTGGATGAAGGCGAAGTAGTACCACCGGCGGAGGTGGTTCGACACGATGGCGATGACACCTACCTGGTTGTGGCTGCCGACAAGGGCACGGCAACCTTCTCTGATATTGCCAATCGGCTGGCCCAGGAGTATGGCTTCTGGCTCGGAGATGCGTTCGCCTCCGGCGGCAGTGAGGGCTATGACCACAAGAAGATGGGGATTACCGCGCGTGGAGCCTGGGAGTCGGTCAAGCGGCACTTTCTGGAGCAGGGAGTCGACACTCAGACCGAAGAATTTACCGTGGTTGGTATCGGGGATATGGCGGGAGATGTGTTCGGCAACGGCATGCTGTTGTCAGATCGTATCCGCCTGATCGGCGCGTTCAATCATCTACATATCTTTGTTGACCCTGAGCCTGATGCAGCGGCGTCTTTCGCCGAGCGCAAGCGTCTGTTCGAGTTACCAGGCTCAAGCTGGGAGGATTATGACGAGCAAAAGATCAGCGAGGGTGGCGGTGTCTTTTCACGGGCCGCAAAGTGGATTCCTATATCGCCGCAAATGCAGGCCTGCCTGGACATCAAGGCAGACCGCCTTCCGCCCAATGAATTGGTCAGGGCGCTGCTGAAGGCCCCGGTCGACATGCTCTGGAATGGGGGAATCGGCACTTATGTGAAAGCGGCAAGCGAATCCCACGAAGACGTTGGTGACAAATCCAATGATGCCGTGAGAGTCGATAGCCATGAGTTACGGTGCAAGGTGCTGGGCGAGGGCGGTAACCTGGGCTTCACCCAGCTTGGCCGCATCGGCTTTGCCCGTGCAGGCGGCTCCGCCAACACCGATTTTATTGATAACGCCGGCGGGGTGGATTGCTCGGACCATGAGGTGAATATCAAGATTCTGCTCAATGAGCAGGTGCGGCGTGGGCAGATGACCCTTGAACAGCGCAATCATATGCTCAGGGCAATGACCTCTGAGGTAGCAGAGCTGGTGCTGCGCAACAACTATCGCCAGGCCATGGCATTGTGCCTGGCACAAAGCGGTGCGGTTGCCACCATGGATGAATACGAGCGGCTTATGCGGCGGCTGGAGGCCGAAGGCAAGCTTGACCGGGCGCTTGAATTCCTGCCCGACGATGATGAACTCAGGGAGCGGCGGGAGCCGGCCTCTGGCCTCACTCGTCCGGAGCTGTCCGTACTGATTTCCTACGCCAAGATCGAACTCAAACAGGCATTGCTGACCACGCCGATTGTTCACGACGATCGCTTTATCGAGGCGCTGCATTCGGCGTTTCCGGCATCGTTACTGGAGCATTTTCCCGAGGCAATTGACGCCCACCCGCTGCGTGCGGAAATTTCAGCCACTCAGATCGCCAATGACATGGTCAATCGCATGGGCATCAGCTGGGCGGATAAACTCCGCAATGCGACTGGGACCGACAGTGGCCGGATTGCCGCAGCTTACCTGATCTCCCTCCGGATCCATGACGTAGAGACTCAATGGAAGGCCATAGAGGCGCTTGATGGAAAGATCAGCTCCGCCGTGCAGGCAGAACTGTTCAGCGACGTGATTCGCCTCGTCACCCGCAGCACCAGCTGGTTGCTGCATAACCGCCGGAGCAATCTGGACCCGGCCTCCTGTGTCGCCCATTATCAGCGGCCCCTGGCCGAAGTCTTGGCCTCTATAGAGCGACTGGGATCGGTGATTCCTGCAAGTCGCTGGCAGGAGCGCTATGATAAGTATTGTAAGCAGACAGTTCCGCAGGGGCTGGCGGCTTACGCCGCATCGGCGGAAAGCCGATATTGGCTGATGGACATTATCGAAATCGGCCGTCAGCTGGGGCAAGACCTGGAGTCAGTGGCCTGGGTGTATTTCAGTCTGGGGGAAGGCCTTAACCTGACCTGGCTTGATCGGCAGATGCTTTCCTTCAGGGCCCGCGGCCACTGGCAGGTACTGGCAACGCTCCACTACCGGGATGAGCTGGACCACCAGTTGCGGAATCTCACCTCGGGTGTGCTTTCCGCAGGTACCAGGGGAGAGGGCGCCAAGGCGTCGCCGGAGCAGATGCTCGAAGCCTGGCGTGAAGATAAACAGGCGCCCCTGGCCCGTTGGCACCGGATGCTGGGAGACATGCAGACAGCGACGGTAATAGATTGCGCCGTCTTTTCTGTGGCTCACAGCATGCTTCGGGAGCTGGCTGCAAAGGCAGAATGATCGGTTGACCGAGTAAATTCGTCTAAAAATTAATCGTTAGACAGGAAAATTATTAATTTTAGTACATCAAAAAAAGCCTGAAAACCGCGCCTGACTGGTTTTTACAGTCAAATAGTCTTTATCGTTCCCGGTAGAATGCGGGAAAGACAAACAACTGAGAGGGTTCAACCATGAGACCGCAGCAATCAGAGACGCCTGAGCTCGTCGATAGCCGTCAGGCCATCCGCGATTATTATCTGGCCGATGAATACACAGTTATCAGTGAAATGATTGCTGGCGCTCAGTTGACCGAAGCAGAGCGTAAGGCGATTTCCGCCCGCGCAGCCGAACTGGTGCGCAATGTCCGAAAGAATTCAAAGTCCACCATTATGGAAAAGTTCCTGGCGGAGTACGGGCTGACCACCCAGGAAGGCGTGGCACTAATGTGCCTGGCCGAGGCCATGTTGCGGGTACCGGATAACGTGACGATCAACGAGCTGATCGAAGACAAGATCACATCAGGCAGCTGGGGTGACCACGTTGGCAAAGCCTCTTCGTCGCTGATCAATACTGCAACCGTGGCCTTGCTGATGACCAGCAAGCTGCTGACGGAGTCCGAGCGCCAGAGCGTGGTTGAAACCCTCCGCAGGCTTCTGAAGCGCATGGGTGAACCGGTGATTCGCACGGTAGCCGGTCTTGCCATGAAAGAAATGGGGCGGCAATTTGTGCTTGGGCGCGACATCAAGGAAGCCCAGAAAGCCGGCGAAGACTACATGAAAAAGGGTTACACCTATTCCTATGACATGTTGGGGGAGGCCGCCCGCACGGATCACGATGCCCAGGGTTATTACAATTCCTATTCCAACGCTATCGACAGTATTGCCAGACATTGCCAGGGCGACGTTCGCAAGAACCCCGGCATATCCGTCAAGTTCTCTGCGCTGCTTGCAAGGTATGAGTACGGCAATAAAGAACGGGTGATGAAAGAGCTTCTGCCCCGGGCCAGGCGGCTGGTCAAGAAAGCTGCTGCCGCCAATATGGGTTTCAATATCGACGCCGAAGAACAGGAGCGGCTGGACCTCTCAATGGACGTTATTGAAGAGCTGCTGAGCGATCCTGAACTGGCAGGCTGGAATGGCTTCGGCGTGGTGGTGCAGGCTTATGGCAAGCGGGCGCCTTTCCTGATCGACTGGCTGTACGGTCTGGCTGAAAAATACGACCGTCGCATCATGGTGCGGCTGGTGAAAGGCGCCTATTGGGATGCGGAAATCAAGCGAGCCCAGGTGATGGGCCTGGACGGGTTCCCGGTATTCACCCGCAAGGCCTGCAGTGATGTGTCGTTCCTGTCCTGTTCCACCAAACTGCTGAACATGACCGACCGCATTTACCCGCAGTTTGCGACCCACAATGCGCATTCAGTGTCCGCTATTCTGGAGCTGGCCAGGGTTCGTGGTGAAGCCAATTACGAGTTCCAGCGCCTGCACGGCATGGGTGAGTCCCTGCACAGCCAGGTAATGAAAGAGAGCGGCGTTCCCTGCCGGATCTACGCACCGGTCGGCGCCCATAGGGAACTGCTGGCGTATCTGGTGCGTCGTCTGCTGGAGAACGGCGCCAACAGCTCCTTTGTCAACCAGATTGTGGACGAAGACATTACGCCGGAGATGATCGCGAAAGACCCGATCGATTCGGTCAGGGAAATGGGTAAAGACATTTCGAGCAAGGCAATTACCCATCCATTGAAGATCTTCGGCGAGCACCGCCGCAACTCCAAAGGCTGGGATCTCACTGACCCGGTCACCATCGAGGCCATCGAAAAGGGCCGTGGTGCCTACAAAGAGCATCAGTGGAAAGGCGGGCCGCTGATAAAAGGCAAGGTATCTGGCACTGAAGTTCAGGTAGTGCGCAATCCGGCCAACCCGGATGATGTAGTTGGCCATGTTACCCAGGCCAACGAAGCCGATATTGACACAGCAATCACTGCCGCAGATAAAGGGTTCAAGTCGTGGTCCTCCAAATCTGCAGAAGAGCGGGCTGACTGCCTGCGCAAGGTGGCGGATCTTTATGAAGAGAACACTTACGAGCTGTTTGCACTGACCTGTCGAGAAGCGGGTAAATCCTTGTCGGATGCTGTGGCTGAGATTCGCGAAGCAGTAGACTTTGCCCACTTTTACGCCAACGAAGGCGTTCGCTACAAGGATAGCGGTGAAGCTCGTGGTGCGGTGGTATGTATTTCACCCTGGAACTTCCCGCTGGCGATCTTTACCGGCCAGATTCTGGCTAACCTTGTGGCGGGCAATGTGGTGCTGGCCAAGCCGGCCGAGCAGACATCATTGCTGGCCGTTCGCGCAGTTGAGTTAATGCATGAGGCGGGCATTCCCAAAGATGCCATCCAGTTGGTACCGGGCACTGGTACGACCGTCGGTGCAGGCCTGACCTCGGATTCCCGTGTCGCCGGCGTATGCTTCACCGGCTCTACCAACACCGCCAAGATCATCGACAAGGCCATGACAGAAAATATGGAACCGGACGCAGTCATGGTGGCAGAGACCGGTGGCCTGAACGCCATGATCGTGGATTCCACCGCACTGCCAGAACAGGTGGTCCGGGATGTTCTGGCATCTTCTTTCCAGAGTGCCGGTCAGCGTTGCTCGGCGCTGAGGATGCTGTATGTCCAGAACGACATCGCCGATAGCCTGCTGAACATGCTCTACGGCGCCATGGAAGAGCTGGGCATTGGTGATCCGTGGCTGCTGTCCACGGACGTAGGCCCGGTCATTGATGATCCGTCTGCGAAGAAAATCATCGATCACTGCAAGAAATTCGAGAACAAGGATCAACTCCTGAAAAAACTGTCAGTGCCGCACACGGGTAACTTTGTGTCTCCTGCGGTGCTCAGGGTGAACGGCATTGAGGATCTGGAAGAAGAGATCTTCGGCCCGGTACTGCATGTTGCTACCTTTGATGCGAAAGATATCGATAAGGTCGTGGATGACATCAATGCGAAGGGCTACGGCCTGACTTTTGGCATCCACAGCCGTGTAGACACTCGGGTTGACCGTATCGCCAGTCGAATCAAGGTCGGCAACACCTACGTTAACCGCAACCAGATCGGTGCGATTGTCGGCTCCCAGCCGTTCGGCGGCGAAGGCCTGTCGGGTACCGGCCCCAAAGCCGGTGGTCCTCAGTATGTGCGCCGGTTTATGAAAGGTGAGACGGTTCAGAGTGTGACAGAGTCGGGTGGCGATAAAGTGGATGCCAAGAAGCTGAAAAGCCTGATCGGCAAGCTCGACAAGATGGATGCCCAGGAGCCAAAAGCGCGAATCGAAGCCATGAAGTCGATCTTTGACTCGGTTCCCGAGCCATTGGACGCCCACGCCGAGGAAATGCCAGGGCCAACGGGTGAATCCAACATACTGACCAACCATGCCCGTGGCACGGTGCTATGTCTTGGCCCCGATAAGGAAACTGCCATCGAACAGATGACCATGGCTTTGGCTCAGGGCAATAAAGCGGTGGTTATTGCGCTGGGTATTAAACACACCCTGGATCGCGCTGCCATGGCTGGCCTGCCGGTAGTCGGCGTAGAAGGCCGCCTGGAGCCGGATGCCGTTGAAAAGGTTAATGGTTTCGAGGCTGTCGTCAGTTGTGCAAAGCCGTCATTGCTGAAGCCGTATCGCCAAGCGCTGATGAAGCGGGACGGCGCCCTGTTACCACTGATTACCGAGCACAAGCTGGATCAGCGGTACGTGATTGAGCGCCATCTGTGTGTGGATACCACTGCAGCCGGTGGTAACGCCAGCTTGATCGCAGCCTCCGAGTAACGGTTGACCTGGCCGGACAACCCCCAGGGAAGGGGGGGTGCCGGTAAATACCGCCGGGGGCCGCTCAGGCAGAACCGGCGATTTCCCGAAAGGCTTTTACCAGCGTTTCCGGTTCCTGCGCGCCGGAAACCAGGTATTTCTGGTTGATAATGTAGGCAGGCACGGCCGACACACCCGCCTGCTGGTATTGAGCCTCATCCTGCCGCACGGCGTCCGCGTACAGGTCTGATGCCAGTACCTCGCGAGCTTTGTCACCGTCCAGCCCTATGGCTTCCACGCAGTAAACCAGCACCTCCGGGTTTGAAATATTCTCCGCGCGGCCAAAATAGGCCTCGAAGAAGGCCATCTTCATTGCTGTCTGCTTTCCCTGTTCTCCTGCCCATTTCACCAACCTGTGGGCATCAAAAGTATTGCGGGTATGGCGTTCCTGAAGCTTCTCGAAGTTCAGCCCCAGGTCGCTGGCAATATCCATCATCTGCGCCTGACTCGCTTTCATCTCGTCTTCGCTGCGCCCGTATTTACGGCTTAGGGCCGGCAGGATAGGCTCGCCATCTCCGGAAGGGTCCGGATTCAATTCAAAGGCATGCCATTCGATGTTGAATTCCATGTCGTCTTTAAGGGCCGCCATGGCTTTCTCCAGGCGGGCATAACCAATGGCGCACCAGGGGCAGGCGATGTCGGAAACGATGTCGATTTGCACGGTTGTCATGGCAGCTCCGGATTGAATTGTGTCAATGTCAGGTTAACAGAACGCCTTCCTGCGCGTCGCCCTCAGGCTTTCCGGGGAACTGGCTCGTCAAGTAGCCGCTTACCGGACCAGTTTTCCATCAGCCGGCAGGTGACAAGGTCGCCGGTAACGTTGATGGCAGTACGACACATATCCAGAATCCGATCCACACCCATGATGAGCGCAATGCCACTGGGCGGAATGCCGACCGTCTGCAGGACCATTGCCAGAATGACGATACCGACGCCCGGCGTTGCCGGTGAGCCGATGGAGGCACCTACGGCCATGGCCACGACCAGTGCCATGCTACCCATGCTGAGGTCAATGCCGTACACCTGCGCCAGGAAGACCGTCGCCACAGCCTGGTACAGGGCCGTGCCATTCATGTTGATGGTAGCGCCAAGTGGAATAACGAACTGGGAAACCGAGGGCCGCACCCCGAGCTTGTCTTCGGCGGTGCGAATCGACAGCGGCATCACCGCTGCGGAGCTTGAGGTGGAGAACGCGAGCAGCAGGACATCACGGCTGTCCTTGATGAACTGAACAGGAGGCTGGCCGGCCAGCAGCTTAAGGATCAGCATGTACAATCCCAGCAGAAGCAGCAGCCCCACCAGCACAGTCACCACATAGGATGCCATGCCCATCATGGCCTGGAAGCCGATCGTTGTGGTCAGCTGTGCCATCAGTCCGAACACTGCATAGGGCGCCAGTCGCATGGCCCAGCGCACCACCGTCATGCAGACCTGTTGCAGGGAGTCCAGCAGATCCAGAAGGGGGCGGGATTTCTCCGGGGCCATACTGACCAGGGCAATACCGACAATGATGGAGAAAATCACCACCTGGAGCATCTGGCCCTCGACCATGGCGTCCAGCGGGTTGCCTGGAAGCAGGCCGATCAGGGTTCCGGGAAGTTCGTCCACGCTGGGCATGGTCGCTGTAGTGGTTGTGCCTTCCCCGGCTGAGACAGTGCTGGCCAGGCCAGTCATCATGCTGCCGGGATTCATCAGGCTGCCAACCCAGAGCCCTATGGATGCGGCTATGGCGGTAGTGATAATGAAAAAACCGGTCACTCGCAGTCCCATCTTGCGGAGCTGGTCCAGGTCTTCGCTGGCGGCGAGGCCACGCACAACGGAGGCGATGACCAGGGGAATCACAATCATCTGGATGGTGGCCAGGAACAGCTGCCCCGGAAACGCCAGCCAATTACCGATCAGCGTGCCAGTCGCAGGCTCAACAAGGCCGACGGAAGGGCCCAGTAAGGTGCCCGTCACCAGGCCCAGAAACATCCCCACGAGTACTTTCAGCCAGAGGCGTCCCTGGACCAGCCCGGATAAGTAGCTACTCAGGTGCCTCAACGGTCGGGGGTAGTAATTTGAGCTGTTGCTGTTTTCGGTCATGGTGGGGGGCGTTCCGTGTTTTGTGTCATCGCTCTGAAAAGCTTAACGTAATTTGACACTAAGGAATGTCGCTATGGCCTGAGCTGGATCAATCCAGCATGAAGTCCTCGTTACGGTCTTCATGGAACAGACTCGATTTCCTCGGCTGTCAGCCGGCGGTAGCCGCCGGGCGGCAGGTTGTCATCAAGCCCGATATCGCCCATTTTCTCCCGATGCAGGGCGGTGATTCGGTTTCCAACGGCATGGAACATGCGCTTCACCTGATGGTAGCGGCCCTCGTAAATGGTGATTCGTGCCTCCCTCGCTCCGAGTAATTCGAGCTGGGCCGGTGATGTTCTGAGCTGTTCAAACTCGAACCAGATACCTGCGGAAAAACGCGCTGCCGTCTCCCCGGTGATCGCGCTGGCCGTGGACACCCGGTAGACCTTCGGTAATTTGATTGCCGGCTCGGTCAACTGGCGTGACCAGGTGCCATCATTGGTGAGGATCAGCAAACCGGTACTGGCCCGGTCAAGTCGCCCGGCAATATGAAGGCCGCTGTGCAGGTTGTCGTCGATCAGCTCCATTACGGTTTTGTGAACCTTGTCCTCGGTAGCGCTGAGATAGCCGGCCGGTTTGTGTAGCATCAGGTAATGCGACTGTTCGCCCACCTGAATAACGCCGCCGCGGCTTGCAACCGTGGCAAAACGGTCGACTTCCCGAGCCGGCTCCCGGCAGGCGACACCGTTGACTGTTACCGCTCCTGCGGCAATCAGTGCGTTGGCCTGTTTGCGGCTTACGCCGTTTTGATTACTGAGAATTCGGGAAAGCTTCATAGTGGCAGTGTTATAGTCCTGTTGGACTTTTTTCGTTTTAATGACGAACCCATTACCGGTTGATGATAGCACTGTGGCGCGACGTTCCCTGATCCGAACATCACTGAGTATATTTGTCTGGACTCTGGCCGGGGTCTTGTTGTTGCTTGTTGCAGCGATTGTACTCTTGCGGTTCGTGAACCCGCCCACATCCGCCTTCATGCTCGGGCATCAGCTTTCCGGTTCCAATCATGAACTGAGGCACGAGTGGGTAAGCCTGGATGAAATATCTCCCTGGATGCCGCTGGCGGCGGTCGCCAGTGAGGACCAGCGCTTTCCGCACCACCACGGTGTGGATTTCGGTGCTATCCGTAAGGCATTGGCGGAGTATCAGGCGGGCCAGGGTTTGCGCGGCGCGAGTACCATCACCCAGCAGACAGCCAAAAACCTGTTCCTGTGGAACGGGCGCAGTTTTATACGCAAGGCACTGGAGGCGGGGCTGGCACTGGGTATTGATGCGCTCTGGCCCAAGCGGAGAGTTCTTGAGGTGTACCTGAATATTGCCGAGTTTGGTCACGGGGTCTACGGCGTAGAGGCCGCCAGCCGCCTCTATTTCGGTGTGCCTGCAAGCCTTTTGTCTCAAACCCAGTCGGCCCGGCTTGCAGCGGTTCTTCCCAACCCGAAAGTACTCAGCGCTGCGAGTCCCTCTGCCTATGTGTGGGAAAGAGTCGCGTGGATTCGGGGACAGATGGCGCAGCTTTCGGGTTTGCGTTATCTGCAGGGGTTGTATAATTAACGGTTTCGTCACCTTCAACGTGAGAGTCTGTGTGTGGTGTCCCTGAACCTGGCCTTGTTGTCCGCCTTTGTTCCAACGTTCTTCGTGGTGTCCATTACCCCGGGCATGTGCATGACCCTGGCGCTGTCCCTCGGCATTACCATTGGCGTGAAACGGGCCTTGTGGATGATGGCGGGTGAGCTGGTCGGCGTTGCTCTGGTGGCGACGGCTGCAGCAGTGGGTGTGGCAACCTTTATGCTGAAGTACCCGACAGCATTTGCGGTGTTCAAGTATGCCGGCGGTGCCTACCTCGCATGGCTTGGCTTCCAGATGTGGCGTTCCAGGGGCAAAATGGCGATGCCGGAGGAGGACGCGGAGCCGGTTGAAAGCTCACGCCTGCAGTTGGTGCTTCAGGGGTTTGTGACGGCAATTGCCAATCCAAAGGGCTGGGCTTTTTTCATAGCTCTGCTGCCACCTTTTATCGACAGTAAATTGCCGATGGCGCCGCAGCTGACGGCGATGATCCTGATTATTCTGGGCCTGGAGTTCCTCTGCTTGCAGCTCTATGCCCACGGGGGCAAAACGTTACGCAAAGCCCTGAAACAGGGCGGAGGCGTTCGCATGGTTAACCGGGTAGCGGGAACTCTGATGATACTGGTTGGAGCTTGGCTGGCCTTTGGTTGATGCCGGATCAGTTGCTTGCATACCGTTCGTGAAGGATGCCCACCCGCTCCACGTAGGCTCGGGTTTCGGCGTAGGGCGGTATGCCGCCGTGGCGCCCGACAGCGCCCGGACCGGCATTGTAGGCGGCCGTTGCCAGCCTGGTATCGCCGTTGAAACGTTTGAGCATGCGGGCCAGGTAGTTTACGCCGCCGCGGATGTTTTCCGGGGCAACCATGGCGTTGCGAACGCCCAGTTCTTTTGCGGTGGCTGGCATAAGCTGCATCAACCCCTGGGCGCCCTTGGGTGACAGGGCTTTGTCATTGAACGCCGACTCGGCGTGGATGACGGCCCTTACCAATGCCGGGTCAACATTGAATTCGCTGGCAGCAGTCTTGATCTCATCCCGGTAGGGTTTCAGGAACAGCGGGGTGGTGCGCCAGTTTACGTTGGAGTCCGGGTCGCAGGCGTAGCAGTGGAATCGGATGACGTCGAAATTCGTGCTGGCGGGCTGTATGCCACTGTAGGCAACCACACCGTTGTCGTCCCTGTAACGGTAAACCACTTCATCCTTTGTGGAGGCCCGTTTCTGGCTGCTGCCCTTCACGTTGGTATACTCCACCCTCCCATCAGGGTGGACAATGCGCTTGATACTGTCTGCCAGTCCCGGTGCGGAAAATGCCAGTAGCAAAAGTGCCAGCGATGAAGCGATGAAGGTTCTGCCGATCGTCATTATTTGCTCTTGTACTGCCCGATCAATAAAAGCGGCTGTCTGTCATTTGTTTCAGCCGTTCGCCTGATTATACGGCTATAGTTGCTTGAAGAAACCGCAATGTATATCGCAAAAGTGTTACTTTTTCAGTATAGCCAGCCAGTTCTCACTATTGGCGGATTCCGGAGGTAAGGTGCCTGCGAATAAAACAGCGAGCAATGTTGTTCTCATCGGTATGCCGGGTAGCGGTAAAAGCACGGTCGGAGTGCTGCTGGCGAAGCGACTGGGGCTGGGGTTTATCGACACTGATCTGCTGATTCAGCAGGAAGCTGGCCGTACACTGCAGGACATTGTCGATGGTGATGGCTACCAGGCACTGAGAAAAATAGAAGAGCAGGTGTTGCTCAGGCTGGAGGTGCGGCGACAGGTCATATCGACCGGTGGCAGTGCGGTCTACAGTGAAGCGGCGATGCAACATCTGAAAGCCGATGCAGTAGTCGTGTTTCTGGATATTCCGCTGGAAGTCGTGCTTGAGCGTATTGGTGATTACAGCGCACGGGGTATTTCCCGTCGCCCCGACCAGTCGCTGGAAGACCTGTTCACTGAACGGTATGAGCTGTATTCCCGTCTGGCTGATGTCGCCATTGATTGTGTCGGCAGGAACCACGAAGAGGTGTGTGAAGCCGTGCTGGCAGCCCTGGCACGAGCCCGGGAGGCACGTTGAAGCCTGCTGCCCCCGGGTGTGCGGATATCTAGATCTTTGGCCCCCGGCCCTTCATGGCGTTGGCAACCAGGGATATGACAAGCAGGATGAGGAAAATGAAGAACAGAACTTTTGCAAACCCTGCAGCTGTTCCGGCGATACCGCCAAAACCCAGTACGCCGGCGATTATCGCGACGATGAGACATACCACAGCCCAATAGAGCATATCCTTTCTCCTATAAGATGGCTTCGTATTTAAACGTGGCACACGCATCGGAAAGGCACAAACAGGGGGCCACTGCAAAGGACTCAGGAGTGGACATGGTAAAGCATAAGGTAATGTTCTTTATGCGTATTTCTGATTGTTGTGAGTTGATTAATGTTTACTAAGGTACGATCCGTCGCCAAACATTGCTATTGTCTACCCAATAAACCCGGGAGAATTCTAATGTGCTTCAAACGCTTTGGTGTATCGCTGACACTTGTTCTGGCATTGGGTATGTCAGGCAATCTCTATGCGGAATCATCAGACGCCCCGTCGGTTGAGTCGCTGAAGAAAGAAACCCGGGAACTCGGTCAGGCCCTGAAAGAGTTCGGCGCGGACCAGAGGGCCGAGGCCGAAGCGTCCATCGAAAGTACGCTTGAGGCTCTGGACAAACGAATTGAAACGCTGCAACAGGAACTGGATCAGAACTGGGACGACATGAGTGACAATGCGCGGGAGCGGTCGAAGAAGAGCCTGGAGTCACTTCGGGAGCAGCGGGAGCGCGTTCAGAACTGGTATGACGAACTTCAGGCCAGTTCAGCCTCTGCCTGGGAACGTGCCAAGAAGGGCTTTTCTGACGCTTATGAGGCACTGTCCAGGCAGTGGAATGATACCGAGCGCAATCTGACTGATGAGTCGGACAAACAAAAAGACAGCATCTGATCCGCTCCCACACACGTCTGACGATTCGCGGTTAAGCGTATGCCCAAGATTTTCTACTCGTTTTTTGTGCCGGCTCTGTTCGTCTGGTTGTGGAGCACGGGCTTCATAGGTGCAAAATACGGTTTGCCCTTTGCCGAGCCTTTTACGCTTCTGCTGATACGCATGCTGTTCACGCTGGCGTTACTCAGCGTACTCGCATGGCTCCTGAAAACCCGCTGGCCCGGATGGCGTGGCGCCGGTCATCTGGCGGTAACCGGTTTGCTGGTGCACGGCTGCTATCTGGGCGGCGTGTATTACGCCATTCAGGGCGGCATGCCCTCGGGAATTATCTCGCTTATTGTTGGTTTGCAGCCACTGGTGACCTCTGCGGTAGCTATCCTGGTGCTGAAGGAGAGTGTCTCGTCCCGGCAGTGGCTGGGGCTGGCGCTTGGCCTTGTAGGGGTTAGCCTGGTACTGGCAGAGAAGTTTGGTGGTGGCACATCCACTTCGGACTTTCCCCTGTGGACGCTGATCTGGGCAGCGCTTTCCCTGGGCGGCATTTCCCTGGGTACTGTTTACCAGAAGCGTAATGGCACCCAGGCGGATCTCGTTGCCGGAACCTTCATTCAATACAGCGCCGCGGCAACGTTTTTTGCCGTGGGCGCTTTTGTCTTTGAAACCCGTGCAGTGGAGTGGGCCCCGCCGCTGATATGGTCGATGGTCTGGCTGGTTTTCGGGGTCTCGATCGGCGCAATCCTGCTGCTGATGTGGCTGATTCGCCGTGGCGCGGCATCACAGGTGGCAAGTCTCTTCTATCTGGTGCCGCCGGTAACTGCCCTGGAAGCGTTCTGGCTGTTCGATGAACGGCTGGGTGTGCTCGCAATGATCGGCGGTGCCATATCCATCACCGGGGTTGCTCTGGTGGTCACACAGCGAAAGCCGTCCTAGTGTCCCGTCTGGCGAATTCGCCAGACGGGACACTAATCCCACGGGTTTATCCTGAACAGCGTGCCAAGGCCCGGCTGGGGTGTGAGCTTGCCGCATAACCTCAACCCCTCCCATACACTGACCTGATTGGCCGTTAGCACCGGCTTGCCGGCAGCCGCTTCGAGGTCCTCCAGCCAGGCAGCCGAGTGCAACGCGGTATCCGGCACCAGCAAAGCATCGGCGTCAGGGTGATTGTTGTCCGTCGCAAACCGTAATACGGCCTCTCGCTGCAGCGTGCCTACCTCTGCGGCGGTGATAATGCCGTGGCTGGTCATGTGCACCACTTCGATATCGAAATGCTCCAGAAACGCCTTGAACAGCAGGGCAACGTCCCTGGGGTAGGTCGCTGCGATGGCGACACGCTTCGCATTGATTGTGGTGACAGCCCGTGCAAACGCCATTGCCGTGGTGGAGGCGGGGATGTGGAGCAGGTTTTCCAGTGTTTCGATCTGTTCACGGATGCCGTCCAGGCCCCGAACGAAGCTGGCGCTGGTGGAGGTCCACAGAACGGCCTCCGGGTTTTTGTTCTCAAGATGCCGTGCGCCTTCGCTTAGACGTTGTGGGCTTCCCATCTCCGTGAGTGCCTCCACAGTGTGGGCATCTTCATTGAATTCTGTATGAATGACGGTCACTTCAGGCGCCGGCGAAATCATCGTTGCCAGCCGTGGATAGTCATCTTCAGCGGCATGGCCGGGGTAGAGGAAGGCCATACGGGCGGTTGTTGTGTTCATTTTGCCTCAACCATTCTGGACCGTTTCAGCGTTGTACAAGTGTAACCCGGTTGCGTCCGTCCTGCTTGGGGCGCTAAAACAGTATTCACCGTGTTGGTTTTATGTAGCCATAAGGTATATAAGGGCGCAGAGCAGCATGGCCGATATACTCTGCCAGAAAGCCACAGGGTTGCGCTCGAGCAACGGAGGGCGGGTTTTGTTGAGGAAGTTCTGGTTGGGGTGGCGCAGGTCGAAGGTAAATTCGGACAGTTCCTGGTAACGCTTGTCCGGGTTCGGGTGTACGGCTTTTTTGATGGTTTCATCGATCCAGGCGGGGATTTCGCGGTCATCGTCCAGTACCGAGGCATAGGTGAGCCGGCGCATGGCCGATGCAGTGCGGGACTTGGCCACCTGGGTGCCGTAGGGGAATCTGCCGGACAGCATGTGATAGGTAAGTACACCCAGTGAATACAGGTCTGAGCAGTTGGTGCCGGTTTCGCCCATAAAGTATTCCGGCGCCATGTACAGCGCGGTACCCGGAATGTCGTTTGGCTCCAGGGTAGTGGCCTCCACAATGCCGGCCACCCGGGCGGAGCCGAAGTCGATGATTTTTACGGTGCCGTTGGTGTCAATCATGATGTTGTCGGGGCGGATATCCTGGTGCAGGATTTCCATGCGATGCAGCGCGTAGAGGCCGCGGGCAATCTGAACCACCAGGCCGCGCACCGTCTCCAGATCCGGTTTGGGGTGGTCAATCAACCACTGCTTCAGGGTCTGGCCTTCGATGTATTCGGTCACGGTGTACAGGTGGTTGCGGGGACGATCCTGCAGGCCCGCCTTGAGAACATGGGCACTGTTCACCCGTCTCGCAATCCACTCTTCCATGAGGAACCGCTCCAGGTAGCCGGGGTCACCCCTCAGGTCTATGGACGGCGTTTTCAGGATCACCCGGGTGTCGGTATCGGTATCCAGTGCCAGGTACACATGGCTGCGGCTGGTGGCGTGCACTTCCCGGAGTATGGTGTAGCCGTCGAAACTGTGCCGTGGTTCCAGGATGGGCGGAAAAGGCAGGTCTTCCACCTGCCGCTGAATCTCCGCGGATGTTTGCTCCGGCAGTTGATCCACCCGAATAATCTGCACGCTCAGATTATCGTCGCTGCCATTGTCGAAAGCAGCCTTGACCATGGCTCTGGCGGCCTGGTCCAGATCTGTGGGGTGTTGACTGATGGTGCCGATCATTTGTTGTGCACTGGCATGTTCGTAGACGCCGTCGGTTGCCAGAATAAATAGGTCGCCCTCTCTCAGCGGGAGCGACTGGTAATCAATCTCCAGTAGCGAATCCATCCCGAGGGCGCGGCTCAGGTAGTTCTCCTGCTGGGAAATCCATAACCGGTGATCATTGGTGAGCTGTTCCAGGGCCCTGTCCCGCAGGCGGTAGATCCGGGTGTCACCGACATGGAACAGGTAAGCCATGGAAGCCTTGAACACCAGTGCACTGAGTGTGCAGACATACCCTTTGTCCTTTTCATACCGGTAAGGACTGTTGCGGCTCTGGGCATGGAGCCAGGAGTTGGTGGCAGTCAGTACCCGCTCCGCAGATTGGCGCACAGACCAGGCCTCTGAAGTGCAGAAGTAGTCATCCAGAAAGCTTTTCACCGCCGTTTCACTGGCAATCTGGCTGACGTCGCTGCTACTGATCCCGTCGGCCATGGCAAAGGCGACGCCTTTCATCCCCAGGCGTGGTTCGGCCGGCATAATGCAGCCGTGGAAATCCTGGTTGGATGGCTTGTGGCCTTTGTCCGAATGCTGGCCGGCGGAAACCTTCAGATGCCTGCTCATGTTGAAATAAAACAGCCCATTTACGCAGGCACGCGGTCAGCACTGGCGCTTTTGGAAAAGTTGCGCTTGGCGCCGGTGCGGATGTGGGTGGTGTAGAGAGTCAGACCGGTAAAGGCGAGGCCACCAACGAGGTTGCCCAGAACCGTGGGAATTTCGTTCCAGACCAGGTAGTCCATTACCGAGAAGCCACCACCAACAATAATGCCGAACGGAAACAGGAACATGTTCACAACGGAGTGCTCGAAGCCCATGAAGAAGAACAGCATGATGGGCATCCACATCGCCAGTACCTTGCCGCCAACGTTGGTAGAAATCATTGCGCCCACTACGCCCATGGAAACCATCCAGTTGCACAGCATGCCGCGGATGAAGATGGTGAACCAGCCGGCTGCGCCATATTCGGCATAGCCAAGGGTCCGGGCTTCACCGACGCCTGCAATTTTCTCGGCAACGGCACCGGGTTCGGTATTGAAACCGTAGGTGAAAATAAAGGCCATCATGAAGGCGACGGTCAGTGCACCAGCGAAGTTGCCGACAAAAACCAGGCCCCAGTTTCTCAGGATGGTATTGGTGGAAACTCCGGGTCGCTTGTCCAGCAGGGCAAGTGGGGTGAGCATGAACACACCGGTGAGCAGGTCAAAGCCCATGAGGTAGAGCATGCAGAACCCCACCGGGAAGAGCACGGCACCCAGCAGGAAACTGCCGGTTTCCACCGCCACGGTAATAGCAAATACAGCCGCCAGGGCCAGAATGGCGCCGGCCATGAAGGCGCGGATCAGCGTGTCGCGGGTGGACATGTGAACCTTGGATTCACCGGCGTCCACCATTTTGGTGACGAATTCTGATGGAACTAGATAGGACATCCTTTATTACCTCATTTGACGATGGAATTTTCAGGGCACAAAAAAACGGCGCACACACCAAAGCCTGAAAGTCAGGTTTGTGGGGACGCCGTTGTCCGGGTAGTGTTCAATGTTCCGGGCCGGTGAAGGCCCGGCAATCGCGGGTTAATGTCATCTGGTACTACGCAATACCCGTGCCTGATTTCGCTGATCCATGAAAAATCTATTAAGTTCAGTAAACTAAGGCCTTTACTGTTAATAAAGTGCCGGGCGAACTCCGGTGTCGGTGCAGGCCGATCATGGCGAGCATGGGTTAATTTGGTGCGCGCGGAAGGCTCGTGCCCCGAAAACGAACTCGTCATTCACAACTCAGGGAAGCGAATCACACAATGCTTAATGGAATCTGGCTGGGGTTTTTCCTGGTGGCCTTTGCGGCGGCACTCTGGCAATGGCTGGGCATGGGTGACAGTGAGGTGTTCAGCCGCCTGGTTGCGGCCATGTTCGACATGGCAGAGCTCAGTGTCGAGATCATACTGGTGCTGGTGGGCACCATGACTCTGTGGCTGGGTTTTCTGGCCATTGCCGAAAAAGCCGGGTTGATTCAGCTTATGGCAAGAATCCTGGACCCGCTGTTCCGCAGGCTGATGCCGGAAGTGCCCAGTGGCCACCCGGCGCAGGGGCACATAACCATGAACTTTGCTGCCAATATCCTGGGCCTGGATAACGCGGCTACGCCCATTGGCATCAAGGCCATGCATTCGCTGCAGGAGCTTAATCCGAGCAAGGACACTGCCAGCAACGCCCAGATCCTGTTCCTGGTTCTCAATACCTCGTCCCTGACCCTGCTGCCGGTGACCATTTTCATGTACCGCGCGCAGCAAGGGGCCGCGGAGCCCACATCGGTGTTCCTGCCTATTCTGCTGGCTACGACGGCGTCCAGCCTGGTGGGATTGCTGAGTGTGTCCTTGATGCAGCGGCTGAAACTCTGGCACCCGGTGGTGCTGGCGTACCTCCTTGCAGGTGCAGCAGCACTGGGTCTGCTGTTGGCGACACTGGCGGGCATGTCGGCACAGGCCCTGGCAGCTACGTCAACGCTGGTGGGCAATCTAACGCTGTTCGGCATCGTGATCAGCTTCCTGTTGATCGGCGCCCTGCGGAAGGTGAATGTCTACGATACCTTTATCGAGGGGGCGAAGGAGGGCTTCAGTTTCACCATTTCACTCTTGCCGTTCCTGGTAGCAATGCTGGTGGCGATTGGCGTTCTGCGGGCCAGTGGTGTTCTGGATGCTGGCCTTGGGGGTATTCGATGGGTCATTGAGGGGCTGGGATGGGATACGGGCTTCATTGAGGCGCTGCCTACCGCCTTTATGAAGCCCCTGTCCGGCAGTGGTGCCCGGGCGATGATGCTTGAGACCATGGATACCTTCGGGGTGGACAGTTTTCCCGCCTTAATGGCGGCCACCATGCAGGGCAGTACCGAAACCACCTTCTATGTGCTGGCGGTGTATTTCGGCGCCGTGGGCATCCGAAAAATCCGCCATGGCCTTGGTTGTGCTCTGCTGGCGGACTTTGCCGGTATGCTGACGGCTATTCTGGTGTGCTACTGGTTCTTTGGTTAAAAGGTAGTATCCAGCACGGTGCCCATCTTTTTCTGGCCCAGTGAGCTGTCAAAGTCCGCGCCGTGCCAGGCCGGATGGCCGGCAATCATCACCAGGGGCACCACGCCATCAGTCCGGTTGACCAGCTGTTCGTGCCGGAACTCCTCACGATACTGACGTTTCACGGTATTGTTGTGGTCCATACGGCGCAGGGCAGAGGGGTCCACCAGTATCAGGTCCGCCTGATCACCCACCTCAATGCTTCCACCTTTGACGCCGAACACCCGCGCGGGATCGCGGGTGAGGCGTCGCACCATGTAGGCTACATCCATATCGCCGCCGTCTGACGCCAGTTTCAGTGCTCTCAGGTTGCCGTCGTAAAAGGCCATGTTGGTGAGGTGAGCGCCGCTGTCGTTGAAGCCCGGCAGTAGCTGGGGGTCCATCAGCAGGTTGCGCACCGTGCGCTCGTCCCGATTGGCGGAAATGGTGTACCAGCTCAGGTCGCGGTCAAAGGCCCGCAGCATTGCCAGTACGAAGTCGCCTTCATCCTTCACCTGGCTGAAACAGTCCTTCAGCAGGGCCTTTTCCGCGTCGCTGCTGTCCCGGGGCTTTCCTGCATTGGCTGCTTTCACGCGCGCGTAGACGTCGGCGAAGGTTTTACCCTCCCAGTCCTTCAGGGGGCAGACGTCGATGGTCATGTCTTCCAGGGTACGGTTGAACGCGTAATCCTCGAGGCGAATCAGACGTTTCAGGCGCCTGAGCCCAAGGCCGGTCTTGCCGCTCATCCACATGGCTTTGAACTGCTTGATGTAGGCCGGATCATCAAGGATTTTCTGTCTGCCTTCGCGGTCTTCCAGTTCGGTTTCATTGAGGATGCGCAGCTCTTCTATCTCTTCAGAGAGCGGCGTTACCGCACCGTCAGACCATACCTTGAAAGGCGCCGCCAGCGCCTGAAGGTGGAAGTCGCCTTTGAGCAGGCGGGAATTGAGCACCCGGGCCAGCAAACGTGCCAGCCGCACGATCTTGCGGTTACTATGCACATCCAGCGCCGCCACGACGGTGGTTTTCAACGGCTTACCGTGGAGGCGGCCGCAGCTGAGCAGGAACGTCTTGATGGTGCCAATGGTGCTGTCTTTCGGTGGTGTGGCCTGCCATACACCACCCTTGCGCCGGACCACATCGGTCAACCGTTTGATTTCCGGGTATCTGGCAAACTGGGTGGGAATGGTTTTGCGGGTGTTGGGCTGGTTGGCCAGGTAGTGGAAGGGCAGGGCGTCGGTGGAGAAACCGGCGTAGCCGTCGTCCAGTGCCTGTTCAAGCAACGACTCCATGGCCTGGAGCTCGTCTTCGGTGGGGTCACGGGAGATGCTGGCCTCAAACCCCATCACTTCGATGCGCAGCATGGAGTGGGGCACCAGGGCGACCAGGTTGGGCCCCAGGCTGAGTTTGTTGAGGTGCTGGATGTATTCTTTCGGGTTCTGCCAGTCGACCCGATCGGCGGTTGCCCGTAGCACCTCTTTGGGAATGTTCTCCACGCGGGCGTAACAATCCACAATCGGGTCTGCCCCGTTTTTGCGCTGCGAGCCGAAGGCCAGCCCCAGGCTGCAGTTGGCGATCACCACCGTGGTGGTTCCGTGACGCACGGACTCGGGCAAGCCGGGGGCGACTTCCAGTTCAAGGTCGTAGTGAGTGTGGATATCGAACAGCCCGGGCATGGCCCAGCGTTCGCTGCCATCAAAGACCTTGGCACCCTGGATCAGGTAGTCCCAGCCAGTGTCGGTTGGTCCATCGCTCATGAGTGTCTCACCTGTTGTTGTTCTGGTTTCCGAAGTCGGTCGTCACTATTGCCCGGTGCCGCCAGAACGGAATCAGCTCTGCGGCAATAATAGTCGATACTTCCGAAAATGGCGTGAGGTCAGGGTGTGATTTCGGTAGTGCTCCCGGCGGGGTTGGCGGGTTCGTCCTTCACGATGATGAAAACAGCCCCGATGACAATAATCAGCGCCGCAATCAGCACAGTGGCCGCGCCAAGAATCATCCTGAGCCTTGAAGTCTGAAGTTTGCCGCACTCCGGGCATTTTTTACTTCCCCGGGGGATGTCCATCCCACAGTTGGAGCAGCTATTCTTCGCCATAGTGGTTGTCCCTTCGGTCATTCAATGTGCATGAGTCAAGGTTAAGCCTTGGGGCTGCCAGGCACAAATCCGTAGTGATCGCGATTCAGAAGGCAATTACCAACAGGGCCGTCAGTGCAGAGAGAATGCCGATGGTGACCACAAACTGTTTCCAGGGAAACGCAGGTTCGGGCTGTGTTTTCAGTTCGATTTCCAGGTATTCACGAAGCAGTTTTGCATTGCGGGCATTGGCCTTCCAGGCAAAGTCGAAGGCATCGCCGACGACGGGAACAAGGCCGCCTACAAAGTCGATCGCCATATTTCGGACCATTTGCCGTTTAACACGACTGCTGGCACCGGCCCGCTGCGCTTCGACAAGCACGTAACCCGACATGATCAGGCCGGCGAAGTCACCCAGCACAGGAACGAGACCGATAAGGGGCTCGACGCCGATCCGGAAACGGGTGAACGGTATGGCAATGGCGTTATCGGCCATTCGGCTGAACCTGTCGAGACGGGCCAGTGCCGCCAGCTTGTCTTCCCGACTTACCGGTGTGGTTGCCACGACAGGGCTCCTGTTAATCCCAGGATCTGTTCTTGAGTCGGTAGAACTCTTCGACAACTGCATCCATCGCGTCTGAGTCGTACTCCCGCAGGCCACTGACAACCAGCTTCTTGGAAACCTCGCCCGCGGTTTTGCTGTCCGAGATCAAGCGGTAATCCAGCGAGACGTTGCCCCGCTTTCCTTCCGGCTTCAGGTCGGCATTGTGCAACTCCAGATCAGGAGATGGTGCATCAAGGGTGTTCATAGTCAGGCTCATACTCTGGTACATGATCATGGGCCTGTCAGGGTTGAACATCACGCCTTCGCTTTCCATTAACGGTTTGAGGGTATGGGGAAAGTTCTTGCCCGAAGCCGCAACATAACAGCGGATAAAATTCTCGATGACGGTTTCATCGTGGGTGCATTCGCCGCTGCGCTCGACCTCGATATACACCTTGCCCTTTTGGTCATAGACCCGAATCACGCCGTCGCTGTCTTCGCGAAAGTCCAGTGGGACATTCTCGCCGAGCAGGCTGCGAAAGTGGAACGTCATGTGCCGGCACAGGCCGAAGTGTGACACCAGCAGAGCGAACAGCAGGTCCCCGGGTACACAGAAGCGGCGGGCGTCGGGGTTGTGTATCGGGTTGAAATCTCCTGCCACTTCCTTGGCAAATCGGCTGGCCTGGGTCGCGCTGATCAGCACGTGTCCGTCCTGGATTGAATGGTAACGTTCGAGAAACATGCGGTGCCTTTTCGTTTTCGCAAATATGGATGGTTACGATAGTGGCCTTAAAAGCCGCCTGCAGCAAGACGCAACGAAACCAATGTCTAAGATAAACGCCAAAATAGCTGCGGTTACTTTTCCGGGGGCCGGGCCTGTTCCGTTCGATCCCTGCGGTTGATTGGCTACACTATCTATTTCAATGTCGATTTCAATAGACTAAGGGCAAATGGAGGAGGTGTTTGATGGATTTTGGGGATGAGTTCAGAACCGACCGCATCAGAACGTCAGGCGCCGATATTCACCTTGCCCAGGGCGGCAAGGGGCCGCCGTTGCTCCTGTTACACGGGTATCCTCAGACTCATGTGATGTGGCACCGGCTAGCGCCGGAGCTGGCCCGGGATTTTCACGTGATCTGTCCGGACCTGCGCGGCTATGGGGACAGCTCGAAACCGCCATCCGATACCCGTCATGAGGCCTATTCAAAACGGGAAATGGCCCGGGACATGGTAGAGGTGATGGCGGGCCTGGGCTATAAACGGTTTGCAGTTGCAGGCCATGACCGGGGTGCGCGAGTGGCCCATCGCATGGCGCTTGACCATCCGGACCAGGTTTCCCGTGTTTGTGTGATGGATATTGCGCCCACCCTGCATATGTTCAACCACACAGACCAGGGCTTTGCAACGGGGTACTACCACTGGTTCTTCCTGATTCAGCCTGATGGATTGCCCGAGCACATGATCGGCGCTGATCCCGATTACTTCCTGAAGGAGAAGCTCAATCGCTGGAGCGGGCCTGATGCCGGTTTTGACCCGGGCGCAGTTGCCGAGTACGTGCGCTGTTTCCGTGACCCGCGGGTGATTCATGCCTCCTGTGAGGATTACCGGGCCGCCGCTACGATCGATCTGGAGCATGACAGGCATGACCGTGATCGCAAACGCAGGATTGAGTGCCCATTGCTGGTGCTGTGGGGTAGCAGGGGGTTTGTTCACCGCACCTACGACGTCATGGCCGTGTGGCAAAGCTATGCCGATAAGCTGGAAGGCAGGCTGCTGGACTGTGGGCATTTTCTTCCCGAGGAAGCGCCTGATGATGTCCTGAGGGAACTGCAGCGGTGGTTCCTGCCTGTTGGGCCTTAAAATTACGCACAACAAAGATACGTTTTGTCACTGAAATTTTGCGTCAGAACCGCAATGATGGGCGTATTGGCATAAGCGACCAAAGCAATTAGCCTTAAATGCCAGAATGTAGTTTTTGCATATATGTACAACTGACAAAGCCCTATTGCAACGAGGATACAAGAATGCCAGCCATATCAGGCTCCGGAGTTCCAACCCCCCTGACACTCATCAGACGTGTGGCCCAGGGCCTCTTATTGCTGGCGCTGATGCCAACAGCCCTCGCCGACGACAGGCTCTATATCTATACCGAGAATTACCCTCCCTATAACGCTTCGACCACTGGCCAGGGTTTTGCCCATAATGCCGGGGATATATCAGGTATCTGTACGGATATGGTCAAGGAGATGATGAAGCGCGTTGACTACGAATACGTCATGAAGATGCGTGACTGGAGCCTTGCCTACGATAGGGTTCAGGGCCGTGGGAACCATGCCCTGTTCTGCACGGCTCGAACGGATGAACGGGAAGGCCAGTTCCAGTGGGTGGGACCGCTGGCGCCAATCAAGTGGACGCTGTTCGCGGCACCGGACTCAGACATTGAACTCGCTGCCCTGGACGATGCCAAACAGTACAAAATTGCCGGCTACAAGGGTGATGTGATGTCGGACTACCTGGACGGTGAGGGGTTTGACGTCATCATGAGCGTGTCTGGTGAACAGAACCCGCGCAGGCTGACATTGGGTCAGGCCGACCTGTGGGTAACCGATGGGTTGGTGGGCCCACTGGTGGCGGAAGAAGAACATGGCATTACCGGCTTGCAACCGGTTCTGGTCTTCCGGGAAACGCCGATGTACCTGGCTGTCAGCAACCAGACCGATCCCGGAATTGTGGAGGATCTCCAGCGGGGGCTGGATGAGGCCCGCAAAAGTGGAGCTCTGGACGACATTATCAGCCGTTATCAGCCCTGAAGCTGGCCAGGTAACAAATACGTAACCCGCCAGAACCCGGTTAAGTTCAGCAGGGGGCCAGGGGTTGTGCTAGTTTTTAACGTGTTTCCTGATAAAACCGGTGGCATTAATGAGCAATCCTAAACATACCCTTTTCTGGATGACGCTGTTCCTGGCGGTGGTCGCGGTGGTTTGTGCCCTGATTTACAAGCCGCTGCAGACCGCATTCATGGCGAACTGGGTCTTCAATCTGCTCATTCTCTGTGTTCTGTTGATTGGTATCGCCATTACCTACCGTCAGGTGTTCGTGTTGTTCCCGGAACTGCGATGGGTTGCGCAGTTCCGTACCGGTCATGCCGGGCTTTCCGTGTTGCAGGAGCCGCGGTTGCTGAAACCGCTGGCACGCCAGCTTGACGACGACTCCAAGCGGGACCGCTTCTCGCTGTCTACCATGTCGCTGCGCACCGTACTGGATGCCATCCACAGTCGCATGGATGAGCAGCGTGAAATTACCCGATATTTCATTAGCCTGCTGATTTTTCTGGGCCTGCTGGGTACCTTCTGGGGCCTGCTCGGTACGATCAACTCGGTGGGAGAGGTGATTGTAAACCTGGATATGGGGCAGGAAGATTTCGGCGAGGTATTCGCCGGCCTCCAGTCGGGTCTTCTCAAGCCGCTGGAAGGCATGGGTACGGCTTTTAGCTCATCATTGCTGGGGCTGGGAGGCTCCCTCGTCCTTGGCTTTCTGGATATCCAGGCAGGACATGCCCAGAACCGTTTTTACGACGGCCTGGAAGAGTGGCTGACCGGTGTAACCAACCTGGTGGACCGGGTTGAAGATGCACCGCAATAGCAGGCAGGCGCCATGATCGGCTCCAGACGTCGCACCCGCAGCAACATCAACGTATGGCCCGGTTACGTGGATGCCCTGTCGGCATTGTTGATGCTGATTATCTTCATGTTGCTGATCTATGTGGTCAGTCAGCTCTATCTCTCGCAGACCCTGTCGGACCGTGACTCCGAACTGGCCAGGCTGAATACCCAGCTGGCGGAAATTTCCCGGCTTCTGGGACTGGAGCAGGAGCAGACAGCAGCTCTGGAAGAAGAGATGGCCACGGTGCAGAGCAGCTACAGTAAAAGCCTTGCCCTGAATGACGAGCTTCGCGCAGAGATTGAAGAAGAGCGGGCGCAACGGCTGGCGCAGCAATACAATGCTGAGGCCCAGGCCCTGAAAGTTGAGGATCTGCAGCGGGCGGTTTCCGGCGCAGAGGCCGAGCTGGAGGACGAAGAGAAGCTGAGCGCCTCCCAGCGCGCGTTTATTCAGCAGCTGTCGAACCAGATCGCAGCCTTGCAGGACCAGTTGAGCCGCATTACTGCCGCATTGCGGCTGCAGGAAGACCTGACTGCCGAGAAACAGGCCGAACTGGAAGAAGTGGGTAAACGGCTGAATACCTTGCTGGCAGAGCGGGTCAATGAACTGGAACGTTACCAGTCCGAGTTCTTTGGCCGGTTACGGGAAATTCTGCAGGATAACGAGAACATCCGTATTGTCGGTGACCGTTTCCTGCTGCCCTCCGAGCTGCTTTTTGCGTCCGGTTCAGCCAGCCTCGGTGAAGAGGGGCAACGTGAGCTGGACAAGCTGGCAGAGGTGCTGCTGGATGTCGCCTCTGCCATTCCGGACGATATCGACTGGATACTGCGAATTGATGGCCATACCGACCGCATTCCGATCAATACCGAAGAATTCCCCTCCAACTGGGAGCTGTCCACTGCAAGGGCAGTGGCAGTGGTGCGTTACCTTGCCTCGGAAGGCGTGCCCCAGACTCGTATGGTAGCGGCCGGATTCGGTGAGTTCTTCCCGGTCGACGAGGGCAATTCCGCAGAAGCGTTGCAGCGGAACCGCCGTATCGAGATCAAGCTTACCGACCGGTAAAAGGTTCAGCCTGCTCGCCCGAAGACCCGCTCGAAAAAGCCTGCCTCGCGGACATCCGGAACCGGCAGGTCGTCGTTGCTTTCCAGAGCTTTGCGCCAGAAGCGCTCGGGGTCATCCAGATGGGCCACCTTCTTGCGTTCGTCCTGGCTGTACGAATTATGGTCGCCGCCAATGCCTGTTTCCATCAGCTCCTGGCACCACAGGTACAGTGCACTGCGCAGAACCCGCAGCATTTTGCAGTAGCTGTCTCTGCTGATGGTGATAGCCAGTTCCGCACTGAGATTGATCTGGGATTGCAGTGTCGCCATTTCCTCTTTGTCGAACACAATGCGGTGCCCCGTACCTTTCTTGCAGCTGAGGCAGGTTTTCTCCAGGGACTTGATGCCCTCCATCATATCCCGGTGTCCGAAATCCAGCTTCTGCTGGTCGTCGACGGGCGCTGGAATCCAGCCGTACTGAGGAGAGCGGGCGACAATATGACCCGGTACATCACGTCGGTAAGGGGGTAGTGCAGCGGGGTCGCCATAACCGTCGAATTCGGTCCGCATCCAGGCTGCCATGGTTCGCTGACGAAGCATCATGGCCAGGGTGATGGCCGAGGGCATGATTTCTTCAAGTAGCTCGCTGCTGTCCTGAAGCTTTTCGTCCAGGTGTTCAACCGCTGCTGACATCGTTATTCTCCCTTCTCCACGGGCAGAAGCAGGAGTCGCTGCCCCCGCCCGGTTGTTGTTTTTATCAGAAGTTCCGGGCAGCACAACACCGGAACCTTTGATTAAAAATTAGGCGCTATCGGGCATTTCTTCCGTTGTAGAAAAGTAGCCCCTTTGTTACTGGAAGTAATGGGGGGCTGGCGGGTATCCTCTTATACCTTTGCATTCGCGAACTTACCTGCCGGAACCTGAGTCTCACTATGTCTGAACTGGCGTTGTACCAGTATGTCCTGATTGGTCTGATCTTTGTCTGGAGCGGCTTTGTCCGGTCCGGGCTAGGTTTTGGCGGGGCGGTGTTGTCGTTGCCGTTTCTGCTGCTGGTACTGGATGAGCCGCTGGTTTTCCTGCCCATCATTGCTGTGCATCTACTGGTGTTTTCATCACTCACCATCTGGATGAACAACCGCAAGTCGTCAAGAACGGACGATGAGGGGAAGATATCGGCGGGTACGGTGGACTGGAACTACCTCTGGCGAATTCTGGCCATCATGATTGTGCCCAAGCTGATCGGTGTGTTTGGGCTTATCACTCTGCCATCGGATGTCATGAGCACCATCATCTTTGTCATCGTGGCGCTTTATTCTGTCTCCTACATCCTCGACCGGCCCTTTCGCAGTGGCAGCCGTGCCGTAGACACCGTTTTCCTGATGGTTGGCGGGTATGTCAGTGGTACTTCGCTGATAGGGGCACCGCTGATTATTGCTGTGGCGGCACAACACCTGCCCAAGGAACGGTTACGGGATACCCTGTTCGCGCTCTGGTTCATACTGGTGGTCATCAAAATGGCGGCCTTTATCTGGGTTGGAATCGACCTGCAGTTGATCCACCACCTGTGGCTATTGCCCTGTGCTGCCGTGGGCCATGTGATTGGCCTCTATGTCCATGACCGTATGCTGAGGGCGGAGACACCGGTGTTTTTCCGGGTACTTGGCGTGGTACTGCTGATCGTCAGCAGTATCGGGATGATGAAGGTGCTGTTTCCGGTTTAGCCCAGCGTTGCGTCGAGAAACATCATCACCACGAATCCGCCCAGCAGGGAAAACGTCGCCAGGGTCTTGTACTCGCCGCGATGGGTTTCAGGGATAATTTCGTCGCTGATGATAAACAGCATCGCCCCGGCGGCGAAGCCCAGGGTCCAGGGCATGATGGGTTCGGCAAGCCACACCATGGCGCTGCCGAAAAGGCCGCCAATGGGTTCCAGCAGGCCGGTCAGGACTGCAATGCCAAAGGATTTCAGCCGCGAGTGCTCAATGGCCAGCAGTGACACCGCCACCGCCAGGCCTTCAGGAATATTCTGTAGCCCGATGCCAACCGCCAGAGCGGTGCCGTTGCCGATATCGCCTCCGGCAAAGCCCACACCTACCGCCATGCCTTCGGGGAAATTGTGTAAGGCGATGGCAATAATAAACAGCCAGATACGGCGGATTCGCGCGCTCTCCGGCCCCTCTCGCCCAAGGGTGAAATGCTCGTGAGGCAGTCGCTGGTGAATGCTGAAAAGCAGTCCCGCACCCATGAGGAGTCCGGCGATCACCATCAGTGCCGCAATCCACGTCTCCCCCGTGAGTTCTTCACCGTATTCGATTCCTGGCAGCAGTAGCGAGAAGAATGATGCCGCCAGCATGACGCCGGCGGCTGCGCTGAGCATGCCGTCTTGCAGTTGCGGGGTGAGCTTTCTCACCAGGAAGACACCCAGCGCACCAACCCCCGTTCCCAGGCCTGCCAAAAGGCTGGCAGTCGCTCCCAGCAAGACTACGTTGACTTCTTCCAGCATTGGTCTCCCTTTTGTCTTGTCTTGTCGTGCTTGCGCCCGCCTGCGGTTTGTTCGGGGTGTTACCGCCAGATTAAACACTCATCATGTTGATGGCACGTTTTGGGTGTATAACTGATACCAGTGTACGTCCGTTTAAGCACACTGGCTCAGGGAGCAAAGGAATGTCATGGTCTACTGGTTGATGGCAAACCCCAAGGCAGGGGAAGAGGGCAGTCGTGGCCCGGATTTCTGGCGCGAGCACCTGGAAGCTGCCGGTATTTCCGGTATCCGGGATTGCAGCCTCGAGGATACAGCCTGGACAAGCGAGATTGATACCGCCGACATTGTGCTGGCAGCCGGTGGTGACGGTTCCGTGAATGCGGCGGCGGGCGTCTGCCTGGAATCCGGCGCGACCCTTGCGGTGCTTCCATCAGGCACGGCCAATGACTTCGCTCGCAACCTGGGCCTTCCAGAGGATCCACAGCGCCTCTGTGATCTGGTGGCGACGGGGAAGACGCAATTGGTAGACGTTGCCGTTGCCCAGCAGGGGAGGTTTCTGAACGTTGCCCATATTGGCCTTGGAACTCATGCAGTGCGGGACTCATCGGGGGAGCGTAAGCGTTTTCTAGGGCGTTTCAGTTATGGTGTGGCGCTGTTGCAGAAGCTGGCCGCCTACCGCGGGTTCCACGGTGTGATTGAGACCGAGCAGGGTAAGGTCACCGGGCGCTGGCTCACCATCGCGGTCTCCTCCGGAGCCTTTTTCGGCGGCGGAAGCGAGATTCCCGAGGCCTCGGCCAGTGACGGGCAATTGGATGTGATTGCGGTACGCCCGCGTTCATTGTTCCAGCTTTTCCTGGCTTTTCTCACGGTTCGCCTGAGCCGGAGTTCGCCGAAGCGAAGCAGAACGGTGGTGCAGCTGAAGAGCCCCGTAGTGAGCATCGTTACCCGTTCACCCAAGACCATCACCATGGACGGAGAAATCGCAGGGAAGACGCCGCTGACGGCAAAATGTCGGCCCGCTTGCCTGAAGGTGATCTGCGAAGAGCTGGTCACCACGGAGTAATAGCCGGACGCAACACTAGCGCCGGCTGTCGGTGCTTTCAAAAATCTTGTCCGCTGAGGCGGCGACAAATCCGCTGTAAAGCTGGCCATCAGGCTTCGGGTACCGGAGCGCAAACTCGTAGAAGCAACTGGGAATGGCCACTGCCTGGTCAGAAAACTGTACTTCCGCCCGGTCTGCCATGGTGGATGACTGTTCCAGCAGTTCTTCCGGTGATCCTTTGATTTCCCCTCCCGAGTTGTTCACCCGATAGCCTTTGTCCTTGAGCACCTGGTTGATCTCCGCCACAGTCCTGAAGCGGCTCAGGGCATTGATGCTCACCGTGAAATGGTTGGCGCGGAAACCCCAGGCGGCTACCCAGGCGGCGTACTCACTTTCTTCGAGCAGGGTCTGGTAGGTGGGGTAGTCGATGTCCCAGTGTCGGCCGGAATACAGAAAATTGTCGGCGGTGACAGCTTCCGGATCGATCTGGCTCACCAGGTTCCGGACTATGGCCTGTAACGGCTCGGAACACTGTTCGACCAGCAACTCGGAAATAAACACCTTGGGGGCGGACGGGTCCGGGTGTTCGTAATGTCTGGCGTAGAGTTTCTTGGCTTCGAAATGATACTCGCCACCCTCCTGGTATCCCAGCGCCAGGAAGTGCGCAGCCAGTTTGTCCAGGTTCACCTTTTCGAGGTTGTAGGTGCGCAGGGCAATATGGTCATTGACGATTTCGCCGCCCTGGGTGTCATCCAGTAAACGGTGAATATCTTCGGCGGAGGGAGTCACTTCGCAATAGTTGTCCCAAAGACGACCGAACAGTGTGTCTCTATCGGTATGCATGGAGCGCCTCCTGTTGTTGGCACATTGGAATAGCCGTCGGCTGCCTGCCTGTGCTGGCGGTTGTCAGTTCCATGAACCGGGCCTGCCCATGGTTACGCAGGTGGAGCGCGTTTGCCAGTGTTACCGGCACCTGTAGCAGGTTGCGCGTGGGCAGATACCTGGCGGCACTGGTGATGGTGGCGCGGAAGTGGTCAGTGCCGGTATTGGTTACAGCCAGTATCCGTCCCTGGCCGCCGCAGGCCCATTTTTCCAGTGCCGGTTCCACTTTATCAACAACCTGGATTCGGCAGCCAACGGAGGCGGACACCGACCGGATGTCAGTCAGTTTTGCCTCAACTGTGGGGCCACCATCGAAGGGATCAATGAAACCGGTATGGCGGAAGCCTTCGGCCTCAAGCATGTTCAGGGCAGGGCGGGTCTTGTCGTGTACCTGTCCGATAACCGCGCGGGCGCTCTCGTCCATCAGGTGGGTATAGAGTGGGTGCCGGGGCATCAGATCGGCAATAAAGCCATTATCCCCGGTACCGACCATGCGGGTCACGGTGTCGAAGTCGAGATCCACAAAATGCGCACGCAGCCAGTTCCAGAACGGGGACTGGCCCCTCTCATCCGACACGCCCCGCATTTCGGCAATGACCATCTCTGCAAACCGTTGAGGGTGTTGCGCCATAAACAGAAAACGGACTTTTGAGAGCAGTTTGCCGGCTTGCGCGCGGCGGAACTTCGGCCGCAGGAAAAGTGTGCAGATTTCACTGCAGCCGGTGTAGTGGTTGCACATGTCCAGCACTTCCAGCTTGCGACGCAGGTTCAGCTCAGGCGAGTGGTGCATCACCTGGCTGCAGTGATAGTGGTAAAGCGGGCGTCGGGTGCCTACCGAGGCTTCGATGCCGGTGGTCCCCATGATTTCGCCGGTATCCGGATCTTCCAGTACAAACAGGTAACTTTCGTCGCCAGGGGAATTCACCATGCGGCCGAAACTTGCCATGGAACGGTGGACCTTTTGAGCCAGAAAATCACGATCATCCACCAGTGAGGTGAAGCCAGGGCCGGATTCCACAGCTATTTGCTGCAAGGCCGGGAGATCCGTGGTGGCAACCGGGCGAATAATCATCGTGGCATCCTCATCTGTTACTGGCGCTTTGCTGGTGAAGATTGATGACGACAGTATGATGAAGCGGGATGTCAGTTTGTAGTTTCAAAATATCAAAAATGATAGATAATATAAACAAAATGACATAAAGGTTTGGCAATATGCTTGGAAAGCAAGATCAGGAGTTGCTTTTGCTGCTCCGCCAGAATGCCCGTTCCAGTATTTCTGACCTGGCCCGGGCCCTGAATGTCTCGCGCTCAACGGTGCAGAACCGTATAGCGAAGCTGGAAGCCGGCGGTGTCATCCGTGGCTATTCAGTGCTGCTCGGTGGCGAGTTCTCTGCCAACCAGGTAGAGGCGCACGTGTCGATCAAGGTCTATCAAAAGCTGACAGCCCGCACCAACACCGCCCTTGAGCAGATCAGCCAGGTGTCCCAGTTGTATTCGGTCAGCGGCGAGTATGACCTGATCGCTATTGTTCAGGCGCAGTCGCTGGAGGAACTCAGTACGGTACTTGATGAGATCGGCAATCTGGAAGGCGTAGAGCGAACCAACTCAGCGGTGGTGCTGGAAACACGGTTCCGCCGCTGAGTGGTGAGAGCTGGCGGACGTCAGTCGGAATCCGGCTGCGCCTGCTCATTCAACAAGGAGGGCTTCTTGAGCGCCTTGCCGAACAGGTCTTTCTCTTCGGCAATGGCCAGTGCGGCCTTTTCGGCCATGGCTTCATCCATGCCTTCAACCCTCGCTTGCAGAAACTGGGTAATCTCTTCAGCCAGTTCCAGAACCTTGTCGCGGGCGTCGGCTTCTGCTTTGGACGAGAAAAGCATTGTGTCAGGGTTTTTAAGTGCCATCTCCAGTCCGTCCCTCTCCGAGTAATACAGCGCTTGTACGGCCATGATGTTCTCCAGTGTGTTCCCGCACGTTGTCGTGTCTGGTGGGGTTCATTGAGTCGCCGGGAGTATAACGAACAGGTCTGTATATGTATACAGTGTTTCCCGGGGCCCCTGGAACGGCAGATGCCGGGGCGGAAGTATGTTAGTGTTCTAGGCTTCCAGGCGATCAGCTCGTTAATCATCAAGGAAACGATACGATATGCACTATATGAGCACGGCCACGCCAGGCCGATTCACATTCCGTTTGGCGGCCATGGCACTACTGGCCCTGTTGTTGACCGGCTGTGGGATAAACAATATCCCCACCTACGACGAGCAGGTCAAGGCGGCCTGGTCGCAGGTAGAAAACCAGTACCAGCGGCGAGCCGACCTCGTCCCGAACCTGGTTGAGACCGTCAAGGGCTTTGCGGAACAGGAGCGGGAAACCCTGACGGCGGTCATTGAAGCCCGGTCGAAGGCTACGTCGATCCAGGTGGATGAGAGCATTCTCAACAATCCTGAAAAGCTCCAGCAGTTCCAGCAGGCACAGGGCGAACTGAGCAGCGCGTTGAGCAGGTTGATGGCGGTGTCTGAACGGTATCCTGACCTGAAATCCAACCAGAACTTCCTGGCGCTGCAGTCGCAACTGGAAGGTACTGAGAACCGCATTGCGGTGGCCAGACGGGACTTTATCCAGGCGGTCGAGCGCTATAACACCGAGATTCGCACCTTCCCGGGCCGCCTGTGGCACAGCTTCCTTTACAGTGATATGGAATTGCGGGCCAACTTCGAGGCAACTGCCCCGAATGCGGAAGACGCGCCCCAGGTGGAATTCTGATGCCTGTTCTGTTGCGCCGGATAACCGTGTTCGTTGTCCTGGGTCTGATCGTTCAGGCCAGCGCCGTTGCCCAGTCCACTCCGGATTTTCCTGAACTGACGGGCCGGGTCGTGGACCAGGCCAACATGCTTCCGGAGCAGGTAGAGGCCAACCTTGTTCAGATGCTGGAAGCCCATGAGCAGGCGACCACCGAGCAGGTGGTGGTGGTCACTCTTCCCGACCTGCAGGGCTACCCCATCGAGGATTATGGCTATCAACTGGGCCGGCATTGGGGGATTGGCCAGGAAGGCGAGGATAACGGGGCCCTGCTGATTGTTGCTGAAGACGAGCGACGAATCCGTATCGAAGTGGGTTACGGCCTGGAGGGCCGCCTTACGGACGCTACCTCCGCCACCATTATCAACCAGATCATTACCCCCGCCTTCAGGGAGGGTGATTTTGCCAGCGGGATCGCTAACGGTGCAGCGGCCATGGTCCAGGTACTGGGGGGAGAACCCCTCGCGGTACCTGAGCGCCAGCGTTCCGATGCGCAGCAGGACAAACCTCATCCTGCGCTCGGCATCCTGTTTTTCATTATCGTGTTGGTGGTGTTTTTCTCGAGCGGCCGGCGCGGCCGTAGTGCCATCCTGGCGGGCGCTCTTCTCGGTGGGCTTGGCGGTGGTCGCGGTGGCGGTTTCGGAGGTGGCGGCTTCGGCGGCGGAGGCGGTGGCTTCGGTGGCGGTGGAGCGTCCGGCGGCTGGTAGCCATGCCCTGTCACAAGGTGCACAAACACGGAACCCCCTGATTCAGCAAACTCGGAACAAACATGACGCTATTAACAGACAAGGAACAACAACAGGTGGCCTCGGCCATCTCTGACGTTGAGCGGGAAACCGACGCGGAACTGGTTACGGTGCTGGCGGATGCTTCCGACAGTTACTCCTACATACCGCTGCTCTGGGCGGGAATCATTGCGCTACTGATTCCTGGCACCATCAATTATTTCACCGGTTCCCTCGGCGCCGACTGGTTGCTGGTGGTGCAGTGGGCCACCTTTATCGTGCTCTGCCTGTTGCTGCAGTTTCCGGGGGTGGGGCACCACCTGATTCCTCGCCCCGTACGGTTCTGGCGGGCCTCCAATATGGCGCGGAGGCAGTTCCTGGAACAGAATCTGCATCACACTGAAGGCGGCGTGGGCATGCTGATTTTCGTATCGGAAGCCGAGCACTACGTGGAAATTCTCGTCGACCAGGGGATCTCTTCAAAGGTTGGTGATGATGTCTGGGAGGGTATTGTCAAAACCTTTACCGACCGGGTGCGCAGTGGCGATACCCTGGCAGGCTTCCTGGAGTGCATTGAAAGCTGCGGGCAGCATCTCCGCGAGCAGGTGCCGGCTACACACGAGAAAAACGAATTGCCTAATCACCTGGTGTTAATACCAAAACGATCTTAATGCTCGCTGCCTGTCTGCCGATAACCATTGGCAGGCAGCGGGAGGATCCCATGTCCTGTCCTATTGATTGTGAGGGTAGATGATATGGTTTCTCCTGTTGGTAATCCTGGCTCCGGCATATCTGGTCGTTCCGGCGCGCAGGGGAATCGGCCCTCCAGCGAAAATTCTGTTCCCGTAACCGTAAAGGGGCAGGAGAGGGCACCCATCCGGACGCCTGAAGATGCTATCAATGTGCTGCGTAAAAGACTGGAGCAGCAGCTGGAGCAGCGGCTCGGTACATCTCGCTCAGACGCCTCCGGTTTCGCCCCGAATCGCTTTGAGCCTCCAACAGCTGCAGATGTCGCCAGCCGGGTTCTGGAGTTTGTTCGTCAACGCCTGCAAAAAGACGCCAGTGCCGGCGCCGATTCTGATCGCCTGGCAGGCCTGATATCGGCTGCCCGCCTTGGCGTTGAGCAGGGCTTCTCCGAAGCCCGTGAGCAGATCGAGGCTCTTGGCATGATGACCGGGAAGCTGAATAGCGACATCTATGACAGCTTCAGTCGCATTCAGGGCGGGATCGCCGAGCTGGAATCCCGGTATCTGAAAAATGAATCTCCGGATACAGGTTCATCGGAAAACAGCCCGGCCTGAGACATCAGGCAGGCTTTACTGCAAATCCCTGGCGCGGGAAGTGCACATGTACCTGGCCCACGCGCTTATGGGAGCGCCCCAGAACCAGCGCCTGGTTATCGGCATACACCAGTTTGCCGCTGACCGGCTCCCGCCCGTAATCATCCGGTGCAATTTCCACGTTCTTCCCGGCAAGCGGGTCAACACCGGCGGATTCAATGGCCCGTGGCATGGCATCGCGAGCGATGTCCAGCGCCTGATCTGCGGTGATTTCCCGGAATTTGCCATGGCCAAAGGCCCTCATCCGCTCCATCCAGGCAGTTACTTTCGGAAAGTCCCGGAGCCATGGCTTTCCGGCCAGGTCGCACACAAACCAGAGGCCGTGGTAAGCCGAGAAATCCGCGATGCAGGGAGTACTCCCGAACAGGAAGTCTTCGTTCAGCATGGATTCCATGATGCTGATATGGGAGATGACTTTTTCCTTGGCCTGAGGGCCCCGTAGTGCCTTGACCCGGGATTTTCTGCCCATGCTGATGCGGTCTTTGAGGAAGCGGAAGGCGTGGAAAAGCGATGTTTCCCTGACCAGCTTCTTCAGCATGCGGCCGTCGCTGGCGGCAATCACACAGGCCAGGAATACCTCCAGATCGGTGGTGCGCACGAAATCGATGACGTCCTGCGGCTGACCGGCCAGGCTCAGTTCTTTCTTGCCGCTCAGGCGCGCGATCTCGTCGGCAATGGCGCGGCTGTCACAAAAGACATCAGCGCCATTCTGGGCCACCGGAACCTTTCGGTAGCCGCCTGCGAGAATGGAAAGCACTGGCCTGGGTGGCATTTCCTTCACGGTAACGGATTGCCAGGAAAGGCCGGCATAGCCCAGCATCACCCGCACCTTTTCGGAAAAGGGGGACATGGGATAGTGGAACAGAATGAGATCTTGCATCGGGCGTAACCCTTCCTTTTAGACAGTATTAGCTGGCGAAACAAAGGAGGGTACGCTGCATACCACCCTGGCGGAAGCCCTGGAGGTTGTCCGGGTGGGCCACTCAGGCGGTCAGAAGTCCCGCTGATGCACAGTACAGGAATGCAACTGCGCCCGCGCAGATAAGCGCCCAGGCGGGGAAAATCAATGATGAGCGGGTTGTTGTTCTCACAGGCACCTCCAGAGTGACCTTTTTGTTGTTGTTCTCTACGCTAACTTCGTCACTCTAGACCATAATTGACAGATGTCACGAATTAAAGTGTGCTGCGTGTCGCATTTGCCCCGTTTGGCGGCGAGATGATCCTGGCATGGGGAGAGCTTGAGGAAACGGCTAATACAGGTACTATCTACCTGGCTACGCTTAAGTCTGATAAAAATAAAGTGATTCCGGATTATAACAATAAGGAGCCTTCGATGGCGGTAGACAACGCAAAGCAATCCTCCCTTCATTGCCTTTACTATTGGGCGGAGCAGACTCCCGATAAGGTTTATCTGACCCAGCCGTTTCCGGATGGAACCACCGAAGACATCACCTGGAAGCAGGCGGCAGACCAGGTCTCCCGGATGGCGGCACATATGGGGACCCTGGAACTTCCTGAGCGCAGCAATATTGCGATTCTGGGTAAAAACAGCGCGCACTGGATCCTGTGTGACCTGGCCACCTGGGCCGCAGGGCACGTTTCAGTTCCGCTGTACCCCACGTTGAACGGCGATACGGCGGCCTATGTTCTTGAGCACAGCGAGGCGAAGCTGCTTTTCCTGGGTAAGCTGGACGGCAAAGCCGACGGTTGGAACGACATCAAGGGCCACATCCCTGACGACCTACCGATTATCTCGCTGCCTATGTCGCCCCGGGACGACACCCCGAAATGGCTGGACATCATTGCCAGCCAGGAGCCGGCGGAGCCGAAACTGCCAGATCCCGACGACCTGGCGACCATCGTTTATACCTCGGGCAGTACCGGGCGCCCGAAAGGTGTCATGCACAGTTTCCGCACCATGATTTCCGTGGCTGATGGCCTGCAGCAGATATTTCCGGTCACCCAGGACGAACGCATGCTCTCCTATCTGCCGCTTGCCCATGTGGCGGAGCGTGCCGCCGTGGAAACCCAGTCGCTGTATTACGGCTTCCATCTCTATTTCGCCAATTCCCTGGAAACCTTCCAGGAGGACCTGCAGCGAGCCCGCCCGACACTGTTCTTCTCAGTGCCACGGCTGTGGATGAAATTCTATCTGGGCGTCAATGCCAAGTTGCCGCCCAAAAAACAGAAAGTGCTGTTTAATATCCCGCTGCTTAACCGGTTGGTGAAGAAGAAAGTCCTCAAGCAACTGGGGCTCGACCATTGCCGAGCAGCTCTTACCGGTGCAGCGCCACTGTCCGGTGAAATCATTGCCTGGTATCGCAACCTGGGCCTCGAGTTGCTGGAAGTGTATGGCATGTCTGAGAACTTCGGTTATTCCCATGCCAACCGCCCGGGCGCGGCAAAGCCCGGTACCGTGGGCGTGACCAACCCGGGCGTGGAACACCGTCTGGCAGAGGGTGAGGAAGTTCAGGTGAAAAGCCCCGGGCAGATGCTGGGCTATTACAAGAACGAGGAGAAGACCCGCGAAGACATCACCGATGATGGCTTCCTGAAAACCGGTGATATGGGGGAAATCGACAAGGACGGTTTCCTGAGAATTACCGGCCGGGTAAAGGACCTGTTCAAAACCTCCAAGGGCAAGTACGTGGTACCGGTGCCTATCGAAAACCGCTTCAACCATCCGAAAGCGGAGGTGGTGTGTGTGGCCGGTGCCAATCAGCCTCAGCCATGCCTGATGGTGCTGCTATCGGAAGAAGCGCGTGAGGAACTGGAAGCCGGTGGCAGCCGGGACGAGCTGCAGCAGGAGCTGGCGGCAGAGCTGGATGCGGTAAACAGGGAATGCGAGGGCCATGAAAAACTGGCCTTTGTGGTCGTCGTGAAGGAACCCTGGACCATGGAAAACGGCATGCTGACCCCCACCATGAAGATCAAGCGGAACGTGATCGAGGACTACTACAACCGCAAAATGGATGAGTGGTTCGGCAAGAAACAGAAAGTAATCTGGGAATTCTGAGCCTGCAAACGAAAACACCGGTGGGCCTGAGCGTTCAGGGCCACCGGTGCTGATGAAGTCTGTCTTCCTTTACAGGGGGCGCTTAGTGCTCGCCCTGCATCATCTGGGGCATCTCCGGCGTTGCGGTTGCTGCCTTCTTTCTCCAGGAACCCATCTTCCGGCTGATAACCTGTGCGGCCTGCCTTGCAGCTGCACGGGTGTATTGGCGCCTGACCTCAGTACTGTTGTGGAGGACACTGGATGGCATGGGGTGTACGGTTGCGATATGTGCTTGAGTCATAGCGCCTTCCTCCTTATATGGTGGGTTGAAAAATATTGGTTAGCTGACTATGTAATGAACTATACGCCTTCTTTTTTGCAGCTTAAATACGTTAAAATCCGTACTCATGTTGCAAATATGCAGTAGCTATGGACTGGGATTATCTTCGATATATACATGCGCTGGCTATAGGTGGAACCCTCGCCAAAGCCGGTGACATACTGGGTGTGCACCAGACCACGGTGCTTCGTCGTCTGGACCAGATGGAAGAACAGCTGGGCGTGCAGTTTTTTGAGCGCAATCGTGACGGACTGCAGCTGACACCGGTGGGTGAAACCGCCTTCCGCGCGGCTGAAAGGCTGAACGGCGATATGGAAAACCTCGAGCGTCAGCTGGTGGGGCAGGATTCGGCACCCGTGGGCAAAGTCCGGCTCGCCGCTACCGATACTATGGTTAACGCATTGATCAGCCCGATGATTGCCGATCTGGTGCTGGAATACCCGGATATTGAGCTGGAAGTGCTCACTGATAACGATGTGCTCAATCTCAGCCACCGCGAGGCTGACCTGACGCTGCGGCCGGTCAATAAACCCCAGGCCACCCTGGAAGGTGAGCGTATCGGTACCATCGAGTCGGCCATCTATGGGGCGGAAAGGTACTGCAAGCGCAACCCTGACATGGACCTGGAGAACGCGCCGGACCAGCAACTCTGGATTCTGCCCGATGAGAGTTTCAGTCACCTGGCAACCGGGCGCTGGTACCGCAAGCACCTGAAAAACGCCTCTTCCATTATTCGTTGCAACAGCCTGCAGGCCATGCACGCCCTCGCTAGATCCGGTGCCGGTCTCGCCGCGTTGCCCTGTTACCTGGGAGATGGCACCCGGGAACTGAAGCGGCTGTCTCCACCTCTGGAAGGCGAGGGTGTGGATCTCTGGCTGATGGTTAACCACGAAACCCAGCAAATGGCACGGGTCCGGATCGTGATGGAGTTCCTGACCTCCAGGCTGGCAAAGCTGTCACCGCGAGTGGAGGGAGACGGGGTCTGACTCGTCTCTACCAGTCACCGCAAAACGGCCAGAACTGATAAAAGCGCCAGCACTGAAACTCTTCCTCGCAGGTCTGTAGTTGTCGATGGTAGCGAAAAGCCCGGGTCTGTACCCGCTCGGCCAGTGACATCACTGCGGGCTTGGCAAGGTAACTTTGTCGCTGATACCCGGTTCTGCCCTCGTGGTAGGCGAGGTAGAGTTTCTCCGGGCTGGTAAGAGGAATGCCCACGTCACGGTTGGTCAGGTGGTTGTACCAGCCCACAAAGTCCAGTGCGTGTTTCATGTTGGTGCGCACCACCGATAAGCCGTCGCCGTTGGCATCCAGATACTCGCCCCAGGCAGGGTCCAGCGCCTGGGCGTAACCGTAAGCAGACGTTGGCCGGGTCCAGGGAATGAATCCCAACAGCTGGCTACGGGGCGGCCGGGCATGGCTGCGGAACGACGACTCGTAATAAACGAACGCCAGTTGCGTGGCGATGGGCGTGCCCCAGCGCTCTTTCGAGCGGCTGGCGTAGTCATACCAGACCGGATGTTCCCGGAAAATCTCACAGACGTTCTCTGTGTTGGCCGGGGGGTCGGGTTCCAGCAGACTGAACCGCAGGGTCGCCACAATCGCGATGGCCAGGCCCAGTGAGGGGAGACCGTACCAGCGCAGCCGCGACTTCCAGATTTTCAGTCGGTTACGACGTTTCTTCATGGGCAACTCAGGGCTCTCTTGCTCCACACTACAAAATGGTCATCTAACGTCGGCCCGGTTTGCTTGCAGGGGGCGCCGGCGCCATGGCATAACAAACATCCGATTTCACAGGATACTAGGTTCATGCGCGCACTATCCCAAGTTAAACCGGCTTTACTTTTTCTTATGCTGGTCTGTACGTCCGCTACGGCCAGCCCATTGGCTGACTCGGTGCTACGGGCGTCTCCCATCGACGAGATTATCGCCCAGTATCCGGCAATGATGAGCCAGGGGGTACGTGAGGGTCTTAAGCAGAGCGGCCGGGTAGAGCCGTTCGTCGCCAACACCATCAGCAATGTTGTCAGCAATGCGTTCAGTGTTGCGCAGATTCGCGCCCAGGTGGTTGAGGACCTGAATCAGGGCCTGAGTGATCAGCAATTGAACTCTGTGCTTGCCTGGTATGAAACGCCTTTGGCAGAGAAGATTTCCCGGGCAGAGGTTGCCGCGTCCAGGCCGGCAGCGTGGAAAAAAGTGGAGGCCGCAGCCACGGACTTACAGGAAAAATACGAAGGCAGCGAGCGGGCGAAACTTTTTGAACGGTTTGACAGGGCGGCCCGGGCCACCGAGAGCACAGTGGACACCACCGTAGCGGTCCAGTTGGGCCTGGCCTCGGCCATGGCTGCCTTCAACGGTAGCAAGGGCCCCACTTTTGAACAGCTGCAGCAGAAGATTGAAAGCCAGAGAGGCATGCTGCGTGGCATGGTTGCCCAACAGGTCTACGTCGGCTACCTCTATACCTATGAGGAGCTGAGCACGTCCGAATTGAAAGACTATGTTGAATTTCTCGAGAGTGACGCCGGTTCAGCATTCACCCGGGTGGCCACCAGCAGTATTCAGCGCTCGATTACCGACCCCGTGGAATCGGTAGGCAGCCAGTTGACTCGGTTTTTCAATCCGCAATAGAACCCGTAGGGTTTGAAAATCAGTCGGTTTGGGTCCAGTCTCCAGTAATAACCTTTCCTCCGCCCGGAGACGACCCCATGGACTTTAACGCCTACCAGAAAACCCTGGCCAGAGAACTCAGGGGGCGCGAATGCCCCTTCCCCCAGGCTGAATACGATCAGCGTCTCAAGCATCTCAGGGCCAGAATGGAGGCGGAGGGTGTCGGGGCATTGCTGCTGACCGATCCGTCCGATCTTTTCTACCTGACCGGCTACAGTACCTTCGAGGTTTCCGTTCACGTCGCGCTGGTGGTCACGGCCGAGTCCCTGATGCTACAGGTGCCGTCCATTGAAACCGGCCCTGCCATGATCACCACCCGGGTTGATAACGTCACTGGCTACCGCTGGGAGGGGATTGGTGATGTGCTTGACCCGCTTGCACAGGCCCTCAGTGGTCATGGAACAACCGTAGGTATCGACTACTGGCATGGCTCGTTGCGCCAGGGTGTTGTGGAAGGGTTAAAGCAGCGGCTGCCGGATACCCAATTCGTGGACGCCTCCGGCCTGGTGAAAAATATCCGCATCGTGAAATCGTCCGCGGAAATTGACTGCCTGAGGCAAAGTGCCCGCATTACCGGGCTGGGTATAGAAGCCGCTGTTTCAGCCATACAACCCGGCATGACCGACAACGACATCGCAGCCGTGGGCGCCGAAGCCCTGTTGGCCGGTGGTAGTGAATTCATGAGCATGCAGCCTATCGTGACCGTAGGGCAGCGAAGCAGCGTGATTCATACCAACCACAAGCGGTGCATGGTGGAGGATGGCGATACCGTCTTCCTGGAGTTCGGGGCGGTCTGGCAGCGTTATACGGCCCCGATGATGCGTACCGTCGTGGCTGGCCAGCCGTCCGCCAGGATGCGATCGGTATTCGACGGCTGCCGCCGCGTGGTGGATGCCCTGCAGTCCGCCATGGTACCGGGCAGGACCTTTGATTCCGCGGCCAGCGCCGCGGAACAGGCAATGGCGCCGCTGGCTGATGAGGTGTTTTTCTCCGGGGTGTTTGGCTACACCGTTGGTGCGCAGTTCCCCCCATCCTGGGTAGAAGGCTCGGGGTTTATTGCCCGCGGTGAATCCACGGTGTTTCGGCAAGGCATGGTATTTCACCTGCCGATCTGCCTGCGGATTCCGGGGCAGTGGGGTATTGGCTGCAGTGATACGGTGATGGTCGGCGAAACTGGAGCGGAACCGCTGACGTCCAACCCCTGGCGGCTCGACTGAGCGGCCCGGTCATTGGCCTGATGAATTGAGTGAGGCCTGCGGTCTGCTTTCGAAATAGTTGCTGTAACGTCCGTCGTCCCTGAACGTTTTCAGGCCCCGGTTGAATATCTCCCGCAGTCTCTCTGTTTCCGGTTCATCCGCCGGAAACAGCAGAAAGCTCTTGTTTTCGGAAATGGGTTCAGGGTGGTGGGTAATCTGGTGAGCCTCTTCCTGGTCGGTTTCCCGTCGGAGAATATAGTAGCCAACGTTGATTTCTTCCGGAAAGGCATCGATGCGTCCGTACAGCAGCCTGCGGAAATTGAGTTCTGTGGAGGCTACCCATTCCACGTCCAGAATCTCATTTTCAACAGCCCTGTCGAATTTCGGCCCGTAGCTGTAGCCGATGCTGGCCCCAAGGCGGAGGTTGGAAAGGTCTGCTATTTGGTCCCAATGGATGGGGGCAGCCTTTCGGTAAAAAAGCACGAAGCGTTCATTCATTACCGGGTCGCTGTAGACAAAGTCCTTTTCCCGGTCTGCAGCATACATCCAGATTGCAGTCGCATCATGTTTGCCTGCTGCGGCTTCCCGGTAGGCCCGTTTCCAGGGCAGGAAATGGAACTCCACCTCGTAGCCTGCCTCTGCAAAGATGTCACTGACCAACCGGGCAACACTACCTTGACCCGGCTCACCTTCCACAAAAAAGGGGGGCCAGTCGCCAACGCTGATACTCAGTTGCCGCTCATCATCATGCGCAAATGCGGGCGTCGACCATAAAACCACCAGTGCAACGATATGCGCAATTACTAACTTCATGAAGTTGCCTACAGCCAAGGATGCTACTGATAACAATTCTAGTTCAAATGGCGGAGGAGGTCACTCCAACCTGATCTCGCGCAGGTAGACGGTTTTTGGTTCCTCTAACCTGGAGACGAACAGGCCCAGCCGCCGGACACTTCCCATATCCATGGTGCGGCCAGCAGGTGCGTTTCTGACCCTATTCAGATCCAGCCGAAAGCTCTGTTCACCGGGAGGCAGCACCAGACGTGTGTTAAAGCGGTCATTGTAGGCGTTATCGCCGAGGTCATGTTCAACGTCATTGATTCGCAGAACCATCGGGAGGGGATGATCCTGGGGGTTGTGCAGCACTATGACCAGGTGGCTGTAATGGCGCCAGTCGCTCGGGAAGTTGTGCAGGGAGACGCCGGAGTAGCGGTCGGTGGTCAGGGATATCCGGAGTTGGCCTTCCTGGCCGTTCTCGTTGCTACCGGAAACGGGATCGATCGGTTCTTTCTGGATTGGCCCTTTCCAGAAAGGTGACGGGTCTGGCTGCTCGAAATCGTAGAGTGCCGGCAACAACTGGCTGACCCTGTATTGTTGCAGGGCGACCCCGGCTGTGGCGGTAACTTCTACAACCAGCAGTACGCCAACGATGATTCGCAGAGACCAGATGGCCAGCACAGAGTGCCCGGCGCACGATGCCAGCGGTCGTATCGCGATTACGGCCCATAGCCCGAGCAAATTACGGAAGATGTCCTGCCAGTCCATCTGGCGGCTGATCCCGTACTGGAGCACTTCTATGCCCAGGCCCACCAGGAGTACCGCCAGGGTGGTGAGACCCCACAGCAACCAGCCGGTCCAGATTCGCCAGGGTTGAACGGCAAGGGTCAGCAGGGCGAAGAACAGGATATGTCCGAGATTCCAGGCGGACTTGTACAGTGGCCCGTCGGTCCACCCGGGGCCACCAATGAAGAAGAAGGGGGTTATCAGGACCACGCCCGCCAAGGCCAGATATTGCCATATCGGGGCTTTGCGGGCGGGTCTGTCAACTGACAGGTTTACGCCCATCAGCTCCGGCTGGTGACTTCCAGCAGGTGGTAGCCGAACTGGGTCTTCACCGGACCGAGTACCTTGTTCACGTCACCGCTGAATACCACCTTGTCGAACTCCGGAACCATCTGGCCCGGGCCAAAGGAGCCCAGATCACCGCCGTTGCGGCCGGAAGGGCAGGAAGAGTGCTGCTTGGCCACTTCTGCGAAGTCCTGGCCGCCTTCGATGGCTTTCTTCAGTTCTTCGCATTTTGCTTCGCTGTCTACCAGGATGTGGCGTGCGGTTGCCTGTGTCATGACGTCTGTTTCCTTTATCGCGGGGATGAAGTGTGTGTTGGTATTACCGAGGCTGAAATGCTGCCCGCCCCGGGCCGCTGAGGCAAGCGCTTTTTATCCGTGTTTCTGCTGCCTCACGGTTTTGGCTGCAAACCTGTACAATGCCGGCTTTTCTTTTCCGGCTCTTACCCGGTATTCACTGTTAATAGGTTTCTTCTTGATTTCCACCGCGAACATTACCATGCAGTTCGGGGCCAAGCCCCTGTTTGAAAACGTATCCGTCAAATTCGGCAACGGCAACCGTTATGGTCTTATCGGCGCCAACGGCTGCGGCAAGTCCACCTTCATGAAAATCCTCGGGGGTGATCTGGAGCCTTCTGCCGGCCAGGTCATGGTGGACCAGAACCAGCGACTGGGCAAGCTGCGCCAGGACCAGTTCGCCTACGAGGACTGCACGGTGATCGATACCGTGATCATGGGCCACGAGGAGCTCTGGCGGGTGAAAGCCGAGCGGGACCGTATCTATTCACTGGCGGAAATGAGTGAAGAAGACGGCATGGCCGTGGCAGACCTGGAAGTCCAGTTTGCCGAGATGGACGGCTACACCGCTGATGCCCGTGCCGGCGAGTTGCTGCTCGGCCTGGACATTCCCCTGGAACAGCACAACGGCCCGATGAGTGCGATCGCGCCGGGCTGGAAGCTGCGTGTGCTGCTGGCCCAGGCACTGTTTTCCGACCCCGACATCCTGCTGTTGGACGAGCCCACCAACCACCTGGATATCAATACCATCCGCTGGCTGGAAAGCGTCCTGGTGGCACGGGACAGCACCATGATCATCATTTCCCACGACCGCCACTTCCTCAACAGTGTGTGCACCCACATGGCGGACCTGGATTATGGCGAGCTGAGGCTGTTCCCGGGCAACTACGACGAATACATGACTGCTGCTACCCAGGCCCGCGAGCGCATGCTGTCGGATAACGCCAAGAAGAAGGCCCAGATTGCCGAGCTGCAGCAGTTTGTCAGCCGCTTCTCTGCCAACGCCTCCAAGGCCAAGCAAGCCACCTCCCGTGCCCGTCAGATCGACAAGATCCAGCTTGAGGAAGTGAAACCTTCCAGCCGCGTGAGCCCGTTTATCCGCTTTGAGCAGACCAAGAAGCTGCATCGTCAGGCCGTCACTCTCAAGGATCTGACCAAAGGGTTTGATGGCGAAAACCTGTTCAACAAGCTCAACCTGAAGATTGAGGCCGGGGAGCGGGTGGCCATCATCGGTCCCAACGGCATCGGTAAAACTACCCTGATGCAGTGTCTGGCAGGCACCATGACCCCTGACAGCGGCGATGTTAAGTGGACGGACAGTGCCCAGGTTGGCTACTACGCCCAGGACCACACCTCCGATTTCGACGAGGACATGAACCTGACTGACTGGATGTCGCAATGGACCACCGGCGGTGAGCAATTGGTGCGTGGCACCCTGGGCCGCATGCTGTTTTCAGGGGATGATATTGGCAAGTCGGTGAAAGTGATTTCAGGCGGCGAGCAGGGCCGCATGCTGTTCGGCAAGCTGATCCTGGAAAAGCCCAACGTGATGCTGATGGACGAACCAACCAACCACCTGGACATGGAATCCATCGAGGCGCTGAACCTGGCCCTGGAGAACTACCCGGGCACGCTGGTGTTCGTCAGTCATGACCGGGAGTTTGTATCGTCGCTGGCCACACGCATCATTGAGCTGAAAGCCGATGGCATCACCGACTTCAGCGGCAGCTACGATGACTACCTGCGCAGCCAAGGCTACGTCTGATTCTACTGATCCAGTCGCGCCAGTAGGTCGTTGATGGCGCCCGCGAACTGCACCGGTGAATCTTCCTGGAGGAAGTGCCCGCCGGTCAGGGTGGTGTGGGGCTGGCCCTTGGCGCCGGGAATCCGTTCCTGCATGTAGCGATCGCCACCCCGGGTGATAGGGTCGCCGTTGCTGAACGTGGTCAGGAACGGTTTTTGCCACTGCTCCAGCACCTTCCAGGCCGCCCGATTGGATTCGCTGGCCGGGTTGTCCGGCTTCACCGGCACCAGTTTCGGGAAGGCGCGGGCACCGGCTTTGTATTTCTTGCCGGGGAATGGGGCGTCGTAGGCGCGACGCTCATCCGGACCGAGTGTTCGGAAACTGCCGGTGTTGATGATACGGGCAATGGGGAACCAGGGGCTGTAGAGGGCGAAGTTCTTCCATAACTGAAAAGCTTTTGGTACCGGCTGATCGCCGGTTGGCAGCATGCCGTTGCCCACGACGATGGCGCGGAACCGGTCCGGATTCTCGGCAGCCAGGCGCAGGCCCAGCAGCGAACCCCAGTCCTGGCAGACCAGGGTAATGTCCTGCAGACCGGTCTGGTCCAGGAACGATTGCATCCAGTCCATATGGCTCTGGTAGCTGTAAGCGTTGATATCCGTGGGCTTGTCCGACTTGCCAAAACCGATCAGGTCCGGGGCGATGACCCGATGCCCCGCAGCAGCGCAGATAGGGATCATGTGGCGGTAAAGGTATGACCAGGACGGCTCGCCGTGCATCATCAGCACAGGCCTGGCGTCTGCGGGCCCTTCGTCGACATAGTGCATGCGCAGACCATCGACCTCTACATAGTGTGGGTCGAAGGGATAGTCCAGAAGGCGTTCGAATCGTTCTTCAGGCGTTCTCACCACGTCCATTTTGTGTCTCCTGTACCGGTAATGGAATTATTGTAAGCTTGCTTAACATATCACGACTCGCCGTTGGCGTGTCGGTCCCTTTTTTCAGGTGCGGGAGTATCCACGTGGACCACGATTCGATTGCTGATGCCACCCACCGATGGGTGTCAGATGTGGTGGTTGGCCTGAATCTGTGCCCTTTCGCGCGCAGGGAGCTGGTGAAGGAGCGGGTTCGCTTTGAGGTCACTGATGCCAGCTCGGAAGAGGCTCTTCTGATAGCGCTGCAGAACGAGCTGGTGCATCTGAATGAGCACCCTGACATTGAGACAACGCTGCTGGTGCATCCCGACGTGCTGCAGGATTTTATGGCGTACAACGAATTTCTCGCCACCGCCGATGGCCTCATCGAGTACCTGGAACTGGACGGGATCTACCAGATCGCCAGCTTCCATCCAGACTACCAGTTTGGTGGCACCAATCCGGAAGATGCCGAAAACTACACCAATCGGTCGCCTTATCCGATGCTCCACCTGTTGCGGGAGGAAAGCCTTGAGCGCGCCATTGCCGGGTATCCGGGCGCGGAACTCATACCGGAGCAGAACATCGCATTGATGAACCGCCTGGGCGCCGATGAGATGCGCCGCAGGCTCTCCCGACTTTCAGTGATCAGTCCACCCGGGTCAGAGTGACATCAATGTTGCCACGGGTGGCGTTGGAGTAAGGGCACACCTTGTGGGCTTCATCGATCAACTGCTTAGCCTTGGCATCGTCCATGCCGGGCAGGGAGATTTTCAGTTCCACCTCGATCCCGAAACCACCGGGAATCTGGCCAATTCCGACCACACCTTCAATCGATGCGTCTTCCGGCATGGGCAGCTTGTCCCGTCCCGCCACAAACTTCATGGCACCGATAAAGCATGCGGAATAGCCCGCTGCAAACAACTGCTCCGGGTTGGTGCCCTTGTCCCCAGCGCCACCGAGTTCTTTCGGGGTTGCCAGTTCAACGTCAAGGATACCGTCCGAAGAGATGGCGCGACCATCACGGCCGCCGGTGGCTTCTGCTGAGGCACGGTATACAACCTGTTCAATAGACATGATTCTGTCTCTCCTTTCTGGCGCATTGCAGCGCATCGAGTTTAAAGGACTCTGATAGTGACTCTACGCAAACAATAATTGCACAAAATAATATTGTGCACAATGTATATTGAAGGGGTGTGCCGATCTTTTGAGTGGTTTTCCGCTTGCTGCCATTGGCAGGGTGCGGTTTGCTCCTTAAAGTAAAGGGATCGATCAACAGGTGTGAATGCGATGTCTGCTATCCAGAAGTCCGCCAAAGGTGTGACTATGCCGGCCAACGACCAGCCGCTGTTGCTACACTCCCCGGAGGAAGCCGGTACCATGCTGGCGGAGTTTATTCACCGGTACCCGGGCCTGGTGATACTGACCGGTGCCGGCGTCAGTACCGACTCTGGCATTCCCGACTACCGGGATGGCGACGGTGCCTGGAAGCGCAAACAGCCGGTGCAGCACAGTGATTTCATGGCGAGTACGGCCGTGCGCCAGCGTTATTGGGGGCGCAGCCTGATAGGCTGGCCGGTCATCCGCAATGCCAGGCCAAATATTGCCCATCATCACCTGACCGAACTGGAACAGCGCAACCACAGCCGTCTGCTTGTCACCCAGAACGTGGATCGCCTGCATCAGCAGGCCGGTAGCCGCCTGGTGACAGATCTGCACGGCAGGGCAGACGAAGTCATCTGCATGAGCTGTGGCTACCGCTGCAGGCGGGATGAAGTGCATGAGCGCTGCGCAGACATGAACCCGGGGTTTGGGCAATACACCGCGGGTGTCGCACCGGATGGCGATGCTGATCTTGAAGTGGACTTTTCTGATTTCCGTATCGCCGACTGCCCCTGTTGTGGTGGCATTCTCAAGCCCGATGTGGTGTTTTTCGGCGATTACGTGCCCAGAGACCGGGTGTACTCCGCGCTGGACACGCTCAAAGCCAGCGACGGCCTGCTGGTGATCGGGTCATCGCTGATGGTTTATTCCGGGTTCCGCTTTTGCCGATATGCCGGGGAATGGGGCAAGCCAATGGCTACCCTGAACCTGGGGCGCACCCGTGCAGACTCGCTGGTAGACCTGAAGCTTAACGCTGATATCAGCGAAACTCTGGCCGCTACCCTCTGCCAACTCTGATGCTTCGGCATCTACCTATACGCATCTGCCGCAAGTTTCATTAGCTTGCTTAGATGACAGCCACGACATATTGCTACCAGCTTCAGCCCGAAAAAGTTCGCGCAGAGTTTTTCCGGCTTCTCCCCATCTCGTTATTCGTGGTGGCATTTGGCGCTGCCTTCGGCCTGGCAGCTGTCCAGAAGGGACTCGAACCGCTGCAGGCGATCCTCATGAGCTTCACTGTCTTCGCCGGCGCCTCCCAGTTCGCTGCAGTGGATATGTGGGGCAGCGAAGTCTCCCTGATTCCTCTGATTGCCGTGGTGTTTGCCATCAACTCCCGGCATCTGCTGATGGGCGCCTCGCTGTACCCCATGCTCAGGGACATGTCTCCTGGTCGCCGATATGGCCTGCTGCTGTTCCTGACCGACGCCAACTGGGCGGTGTCTGCCCAGGAATACCAGAGCGGCAAACGCAACCTGGAAGTCATCCTCGGCGGCGGCCTCGCTCTCTGGATAGCGTGGATTATCGGAACCTGGCTCGGCGTGTATTTCGGCGGATTACTGCAGGACCCGAAGTCCCTTGGCCTGGATATGGTCCTCGGCTGTTTCCTGCTGGCCATGGCGCTAGGTGGTAAGAAATCGCCTCGAACACTGGTGGCATGGACAGTCGCCGCGATTTCTTCACTGGCCGCCTGGAAATGGTTGCCACCCAATACCCATGTGGTGGTTGGCGCACTAGCCGGAGGTGCTATCGGCTTCTTCTGGCTGGAAAGAAAAACCGGTGATGAAGATAAAGTGAGTGCCGAGGAGGAATCCTCAACATGACCATCGAAACGACTAACGCCGGCATCCTCGCCCTGATCGCAGTAATGACGCTTGTCACTGTGGTGACCCGCTTCGGCGGGGTGTTCCTCATGTCCTTCGTGACGATCAACCCCCGCATCGAAAGCTTCATCAACACCATGGCCAGCTCGGTGCTGATCGCGATTATCGTGCCAATGGCATTCAGCGGGGATGCTGGCTCGTTAGCGGCTCTCGTTGTTACGGCCGTTATTATGCTGGCAACCAAAAAGCCACTTCCGGCTATTGCGGCAGGTATTGCAGCAGCTGGGTTAGTCCGTTACTCAGGTATCACCGGATTCTAGCTCCAGTCACAGAGTCAGGCCGGGGCAGGGCAGGTCTCCCAAAATGTGCGGAGCCATGGATGGCGGAGCCCAAGCGTACATGGATGTATTCAAAGCGTTTTTTGGGAGACCTGCCCTGTCGCGGCCGTCTCGGAAGCAGCAGCATCAGGCTCCGGCATAGGATTCGTGTTGCGCAGTGCCAGCTCCCCAATGCCAGGCAGCTTGATGCCAAGGCCCATAGGATTGACTCCCAGGGTAAGCCCAAGGATGTTCAGTTCAAGCCCTTCCCGGACACCTGCCAGAACACCAAAGTAACCCCCCAGGGAAAGCTGATAACCGGTTCCGCCGGGTACCTCGGAAACAAGGCCATTGCCCAGGTAATCCTTGCCGATGGCATGGCTGGGCAGGGCTACATCCATCTCCGGAATCTGGCGGATAACCCAGGCAACGAAGGTATTGCTATTGGGGCCCGGCCACGCCTCATACGTCGTAGGATAGGGATATTGTTCAATAACGCCGCCAAGCTGCTCAATGATGCGCTGGGCCTGTCCCCCGCGAAAATCCGCAATCAATTCTGGTTTGGCTCCGAACCAGGCGCGGTCCGGGTGATCAGGCCTGGACTGGACCACATAGTGTCGCCACCCGGTCACCTCATGCACATAATAACTGCTGGCGCCGGCCTCCTTCGTGCTGATCCAGGTGTGCAATGAAAAATAGCCCCGCCAGTTGTAGGCGCGTGCACCATATACCTGCACCACAGCGCCTGTCTCCTGTTCGGGAGTCGGGGCCAGGCCCGCGCTGGACCGGTCCGCCGTGCGCCAGCTACCGGTGTCCTGAAAGCCGGCGCAGGCGGCCAGGAACAGTGGGCCGGCAAGTAATAGCGCCAGCGTCAGGAAAACACCTATAAAACAGCGTTTGATTCTTCTCATAGTGTTCCGGGCGGTAGTAGTGGGTAACGACCAGTTTACGACACAGGCAACCTCAGAGTTCATTTGATCCGGAAAGTTCCTGCACAGAAACCTTCCGTGTGTTTGCTGGTCCCAGTTTACTGGTATAGGCTGAAATGACAGGCATTCAAATGGTTTGCCTGATACACACGGCCTTAAGAAGCAGGAGGTGTCATGTCCGACCATCATGTTTACAAGAAGGTAGAGGTAGTTGGCTCTTCGACCAAGAGTATTGAAGAGGCCATCGAAAATGCGATTGCCGAATGCAGCAAGAACCTTCGGAACATTGAGTGGTTTGAAGTACAGGAAACCCGCGGTCATGTTACTGATGGCAAAGTCGGACACTATCAGGTTGTACTTAAAATTGGCTTCCGGATAGAAGGAAGCTGACATCCGGTGATCTGAACGAACCTCTTCATCTACATCTGGTAGAACCATGGGAGGAATTGTTATGGGCACTGGACCAAATGCTTTATTGCTCGTTGATGTTCAGAATGACTTCTGTGAAGGCGGCAGCCTGGCAGTTCCGGGCAGCGGTGAGATTTTCCCGGCCATCAATCAGTGGATCCGCAAAGCGCAAGAGTCAGATTGGCCGATTCTTGCCAGCCGTGACTGGCATACCGTTGACCACATCAGCTTTGAGGATCGCGGAGGCGCCTGGCCGGTCCACTGCGTTCAGGATACCCATGGGGCTGAATTTCACCCCAAAATGAACCTCCCCGATTCCGCCATCAGAGTCAGCAAGGGGACGGCCTTTGATACCGACGCCTATTCCGCGTTTGATGGCACCCAGCTGGACAGCTATCTCCGCCGGCACGGTATCCATCGTCTGTTTGTGGCCGGTCTGGCGCTCGATGTGTGCGTGGAAGCAACCGTGAAGGATGCACTCAAGCTCGGTTTTGAGGTTGAGCTCATTGCCGATGGTACTCGTGCGGTTGAGGCAGACGGAGCGCCGGCAGTCTTTGAAGAACTGAAAGAAGAGGGAGCTGACCTGTGCTGACACAACCCCCGCTTGTCAGGCAGGGCGACCTGCCACTGATGGTAGACCTGTACGAACTGGCCATGGCCCAGGCTTACTGGTCCGAGGGTATGGATGACACAGCGGTTTTCAGCCTGTTCTTTCGTGAACTCCCGGAGAACCGGAACTTCGTTCTTGCCTGTGGGCAGAGGAGCGTCGTGTCTGTTATTGAATCCCTCTGGTTTACGGGTGAACACATTGAGCGTCTGGCGTCTCTTGACCGGTTTCAGCCGGAGTTTCTGGACTGGCTGAGGGATTTCCGCTTCAGCGGCTCTGTTCATGCGGTTGCCGAAGGCACGCCCCTGTTTCCCCAGGAACCTCTGTTGGAGATTGAAGGGCCGATCGCCGAGGTTCAGCTGCTGGAAAGCCTGGTGATGAACTATGTGCACCTGGAGTCGGTACTGGCGTCCAAGGCAGTCCGGCTGGCACTCGCCGCGGAAGGGCGGCCGGTGATCGACTTTGGCATGCGCAGAACACATGGTCTGGATGCCGCGCACCGGGCGGTGAGGGCCTATCGTCTGGCCGGGCTGACGGGCACCAGCAATGTCCTGGCTGGCCTGGATTTCAATATGCCCGTTTACGGCACCATGGCCCACAGTTTTGTGCAGGCGTGTGCAGGCGAACTCGATGCGTTCAAGGTGTATGCGGATCTCTATCCGGGAACAACACTTCTGGTTGACACTTACGATACACGCTCCGCGGTCAGGCGAATTATCAGTTGGTTGCAGGACGACCCGAAGGTGAGCATCGGTGGTATCCGCCTGGATTCCGGCGACCTTGCTGCGGAAGCCGTGGACTGCCGGAACATGCTGGATGAAGCCGGCCTGACGGATATCAAGATAATGGCAAGTGGTGGCCTGGATGAATACCGGATTGCGGAGCTGCTTTCTTCCGGAGCACCCATTGACGGGTTCGGTGTCGGCACAGCGATTGGGGTGTCGAACGATGAGCCAGCGCTGGAACTTGCCTTCAAACTGACTGAATACGCCAGCCTTCCGCGGATGAAGAATTCTCCGGGGAAGCAGTCGTTCCCGGGCCCGAAACAGATATACCGGCGCTTGGGGCCTGACGGCTGTATCGTCCAGGACGTTGTAAGTGGCAGGGATGAAGTGTTCGACGGCACCCCGTTGTTGAAACCGGTGATGAAGCGGGGGCGGGTCATCGAGGATGCCATGGTGTCACTGGATGATCAGGTCCAGAACGCCAGCAACGCAATTGACACCCTGCCGAAGCGTATTCGCTCCCTTGCTCCCATTAGTGAAGTACCCGTCGTAATCAGTGACTTTCTGAAGGCGCTGCAGCGGGATACCCTGGAGAGGGTCAGAAGGGCCTGATTCTACCGGAGCATCCTGTGCCGGATGTTGGTAACCAGTTGGTCCAGCATTTCCTTGGACTGACCATCATAGAGCATGCGGAATTTTTCTTTCTGTACGGCCCTTTCATGGTTTGAACTGGACGACAGCGAGTCTTTGCGCAGGTCCATGTAATGGCACGCTGCCAGATGTGCTTTTATATGATTATCAATCAGTTGGGTAATCAGCTCGTCAATATCGCCGTGACAGAAGGGGCGTACCCGATTCAGGGTGCTACGGGCTGTCAGCGCTGCATTGCGGGCTTCGAGCCGTAGTTCGCCAGCCTGGTCGTCCGCCTCAACGGCCCTGAGAAACATGCCCAGTTTGTCGTGCAGTGACCAGACCAGTGGCCAGATGGCTTCGTAAGCCGCCTTCTCTGCAGAGAATCGCTCACTGGCGGTGGTATCGTTACCACCTGAGGCGCCGGAGACTTTCGGGCCGTTGAAGTGCGATACCCGCAGTTCGTCCATATCCGTCCACAGGCTGTCGACCCTCATTTTAATGGCTTCGACTCGCTCTGCCAGTTTGCGCCTGACTGTGGTGCCGGAGAAAATCGAGATGATGGCCACAATCAGTGCTGCAACAGCGGTCAGGAGGATAACGTGGTTGGTGCTTAAAATGTCGATAAGATTGTCCGGTTCCATGGCTGCCAGCTCCGTTAAATGTCAGTAATATCTTGAGGTCTGCTACTGATCCGGCTCGACTTGCCTGAAAGGCAATGCCTCCCGAGCATCCTCGGCATAGGCCATCACATGCTCCGCTTCTTCCCGGGTAAACCTGGCAATAGCCTCACGGAAACCGGGGTGAAGTATGCCGTGCCAGGAATGAGTGATAACCGGCTCGAAGCCCCGAACCAGTTTATGCTCTCCCTGCGCACCGGCGTCGAATCGTGTCAGTGCCTGCTGAATGGCCAGCTCGATCCCCTGATAGTAACAGGTTTCAAAATGTAGATGGTCGAATTCCTCCAGACAGCCCCAGTAGCGGCCGTAGAGGGTATCTCCGCCCTGAAGAAACAGGGCTCCTGCAATCAATTGCTCGTTTCTGGCAGCCATAATAATGTGAAGCTGCTCTGGCTGTCTTTCCCTCAACTGCTGAAAAAATTCTTTGTTCAGATAGGGTCTTTGTCCCCGCTTCAGATAGGTGGCCTGGTAAAAAACATAGAATGTCGAGACGACGTGATCGGGGATGTCCTGGCCTGAAAAATGCTGGAACGTAATGCCCTGGTCCGCGACCAGTCTTCGTTCCTTGCGGATGGATTTACGTTTTCGCGACGTCAGCCTCGCGAGGAAATCATCGAATGTCCTGTAACCCCGGTTATACCAGTGGAACTGGCAGCCGAATCGGTGAAGTTCATCCGGCTTGCCCAGTAGTTCCTGGTCCCGACGTTCTGGAAACAGCAGGTGCCAGGAATGGGCGCCGAGGTCGCCGGTGACAGCGTCCAGCGTCTGGTGGATGCGCTCAGGCGTCATCCACCCGCGCAGCTCTTCAGAAAACAACAGCCTCGGCCCCTGGCAAGGGGTAAAGGGGATGGCAATCAGCAGCTTGGGATAGTAGTTCATGCCGTAACGCTGATAGGCCTCGGCCCAGGCCCAGTCAAAAACGTATTCGCCCATGGAGTGGGTTTTCAGATACGCCGGTATCACGCCTGCGAGTTTGTCATCGAGGTAGATCATCAGGTGAGACGGGCCCCACCCCGTAGTAGCGGTTGTGCCCCCGGTCTCCTCCAGAGCAAGCAGAAAGTCATGGCGCAGAAACGGCGTGTCATTGCCTGCGAACCGGTTCCAGTCCTCCGGGGGGATCTCGCCAATAGATCGGGCTGCATGGATTGTCAGTTCGGGGCTACCTGATTCTGGCATAGTCTGGGCTGCTCATGAGTTTAGCCACTACCATACGTTACAATCCGGTCCGCGATCATTGATTGAGGGTTAAATTTCTGTTGGTCAGTTGATGTGGCGGAATACAACAGCCCCATGTAAAGGTTATGCAAAGAAAAATGAGACAAAACAGGCTCCTTGCAGTGTCGTGATAGACTGCTGTCTGTAACAACGGAGGATTGCCATGCAGAACCGGGTGCTGTTGGTCGAAGACGATGAGGAATTGCGGGAGCTGCTGTCACGCTATCTCTCCAATCAGGGCTTTACCGTACGCGAGGCGGCGAATGGCCAGGACGGGTTGTCACTGGCACTGGGGCAGCACTGTGATATCGTCGTGCTGGACATCATGTTGCCGGATATCAGCGGCCTGGAAGTATTACGCCAGCTGCGGGAAAAAACCCATCTTCCTGTCGTTCTTCTCACTGCCCGTGGTGACGAGACTGACCGTATCGTCGGCTTCGAAGTTGGCGCGGACGATTACATCCCCAAGCCCTGCAATCCCCGTGAACTCATCGCCCGGCTCCAGGCACTGCTGCGACGAGTGGCCTGGGATCAGCAAGTCGGGCTGGACGAGTCCAGAACCTATGGCGATCTGAGGGTGGAACCCGTTCACCGGCGGATCTACCAGAACGATGAAGCACTGGATCTCACCGCTACCGAGTATGAGGTGTTGCAGGTACTGCTGGCCCATGCCGGCAGTGTGGTGAGAAAGACGGATCTGATGCAATGGGCTCTTGGCCGCCGTCTGGAGGCCTATGACCGCACACTGGATATGCATATCAGCAATCTGCGAAAGAAACTGGGGAATGATGACCCGCCGCGAATCGAGACGATCCGGGGGCTGGGGTACAGCTATCGGGTGCCGGCATGACCAGGGGGCTGAGATTTCCGCTGTTCTGGCGGATATTCATTTCCATCTGGCTTGCCATGGCGCTCACCATGATTGTCGGCAACCTGGTGACCTACACTCTGAAAGATCGTGAGAGGCAGGCTATTGAGCGCCAGGCAGGTTTGCAGGAACTTGCGGTTGAGGCACTGGCCGTTCGTGAAACCCGGGGGCGGGGCGATGCCTGGCGTTTTCTGAAAGAGCAGGGCAGCAAGCTGGACCTGCATCTGTTCCTCATTGAAGCAGACAACGATGATGGCAGCCTGCCGGAATCCATTCGGGAACGCATGGAATCTGTCGGTTGGTATCAGCAGCGACCCGCCGTTATTGAAGTGGCTGAAGGCTACCGGCTCGTTGCCTGGCCGCGTCTGAATGGCGAGGCATGGCTGAGCCCCCGGGTATTTCAGTGGCTTGAGCTTGCCCTTGCCTTCGTCATCATCACCCTGGCGTGCGTGTGGGTCGCACGCCTGGTGTCACGCCCCCTGAAACATATGGAATCAACGGCGCGGGCCATTGCCGGAGGCGATAATTCCCTGCGCGTCAGCGATGGTATTGCCAGCCGCCGTGACGAAGTGGGTGCCCTGGCAACGGCGTTCAATGCGATGACCGAGCAACTGTGCAACTTGCTGGATCGCCAGACCCATTTGCTACGGGATATCTCCCACGATTTACGAACGCCGCTGACGCGACAGCGGATTGCCATTGAGCTGGCGAGTGAAGGGGGCGTGGATGGCGACCTGATGGCCTCTATCCTGCGCCAGAATGAGCGACTGGAAGCCATGACATCCCAGATACTGACGTTGTACCGGGTATCGGAACAAGGTGGGGATATCGAGCGCGAAGGCGTTCAGCCGGTCAAGGTGATCAATGATGTGCTCAAGGATGCAGCCGATTACGCAGAACACCGGGGTGTTGACTGCCTGCTGACCATCAGTCCGGATTGCAGGCGTGCCTCCGTACTGGGAGACCAGGGACTGCTGCAGCGCGCGTTCGACAATATTCTGCAGAATGCACTGGATCACACCCCTCCGGGCAAGAAAGTCCATGTCGCCTTGCGCTCAGAGCCACAGCAACTGGTATTGGAGATCCGGGACGAGGGGCCGGGAGTGCCGGACGAGGTATTACCTCATCTGTTTGAGCCTTTCTATCGTGCTGACAAGTCCCGTGGTGGCAAGGGCTGGGGGCTTGGGCTTGCCATAGCCCGGGATATTGTGGCCATTCATGACGGCCAGATAGAAGCCTTTAACGCGGATCAGGGTGGTCTGGTAGTGTTGCTGCGGCTTCCCATCTTCACCGGAGCGAATTGAGCCGCCCATGTCCAAGGATTATCCGGTCCCGGCAGGCTTCCTGGAACGGGAAACAGAGGTCAAAAAGAGCCGGTTTATAGCCCGGGTTGTGCCCGTTTCGTCCCGGGATGAGGTCAAGGCCTGGCTGGAGCAGGCCCATAAAGACCATCCGGATGCCCGCCATATCTGTTGGGCCTATCAGATTGGCCGGCCGGGTGCGGCTGCGGAGGCTGCCATGAATGATGACGGCGAACCATCGGGCACCGCCGGAAAGCCTATCCTGAGCGTCATCCAGCACAAGGATATGGGCGATGTACTGGTAATGGTCATCCGGTACTTTGGCGGTATCAAGCTGGGAGCCGGAGGCCTTGTCAGGGCCTACGCCGGCGCCACCGAGGCAGTGCTGTCTGTGGTGGACCGGGTGATCCAGCTGCCACTATCGCGGGTGATCCTCACCATGACCTTCGCCGATGAACAGCCGCTCAGGCACTGGTGTGAGCAGAACAGCGCCCAGGTAGACCAGGTGGACTACAGTGCCCGGGTCACGGCAGAGATTACCCTGCCGGTCGACCGGAATAGTGAACTCTGCGCATTTTGCGACGCCCGCGGCATAGATTACAGTTTCGAAAGCTAGGGAACGTTTACCGAAACGCCGGGCGTCTACTGTGCGTATACTGAACACAGACAATACAGAAAGAGGCAGTTGTAATCATGAGAGTTATCCTTGTTTCCTTGTTGATGTTGGCTTTGGCCGGGTGTGCCAGCAACGTTGTAACAGATTATGATTCCGGCACCGTCTTTGGTAATTACGCATCCTGGGCATTTGCGCCAAAGGGTGAGGGTGAGAATTTTACGTCCCTCGACGGTGGCCGCATTGAGAGCGCGGTTGAGCGGGAACTCAACCGTAAGTCCATGCGCAAGGTCGAGCAGAACGAGGCAGACCTGCTCGTCGCCTGGCAGATCGTCGAGGAAGAACGTCTTGAACGCACCGGCGTTGGCCTTGGTTTTGGTTTTGGCAGTGGCAACTTTGGCTGGGGGCTTTCCTCGGCGCCACCAATCCGGGAAATTGAGGAAGGCAAACTGGTTGTGGAACTGGTTGACACAGACACCGACCGCGTTGTCTGGCGAGCAGCCAGTCGCCGCTACCTGAATGAAAACCAGTCGTCCGAGTCCCGGCGCAAGCTGATTGATGAAGTCGTCGCAGACATGTTCGAAAAGTATCCTCCCGGAGTGTGAAGCCCCCGGCAGATACCGTAGTGACTAAGAGGACGTTATGAAAAAAGGTTCCGGAGGACTGGTGTTCTCCACGGAGCAGGGGCGCATGTGCCCCGGTTGTCGACACCCGGTTGACGACTGCATTTGTGGGGCGCCATCACGCCCCGCCGGTGATGGCGTTGTACGCGTCAGCCGTGAAACCAAGGGTCGCAAGGGCAAGGGCGTTACCCTGATCACCGGCATCCCCCTCGACGAAAAAGACCTGAAAGCCTTCGCCAAGATACTCAAGGCCCGATGCGGAACCGGTGGTACCGTCAAGGACGGGGTGGTGGAGATTCAGGGTGACCAGCGGGATGTGCTGGTGCCGCTTTTGAAGGATAAAGGCTGGATCGTGAAAAAGGCCGGCGGCTGAACACCTGCAAAGCTCGAAAGTGGCTCATGGTCTGACACGCAATCGCTGGATCCAGACGTTACCATAGTCCACTTATTCAAGTGCAGGCCAAGGGGGAAATGAATGCACATACTGGTGCTGGGTGCCGGCGTTGTTGGTGTTACCACCGCATGGTTCCTGAGACAGCAGGGCTATGACGTCACCGTTGTAGACCGGCAGAGTAATGCAGGTACTGAAACCAGTTATGCCAATGGCGGACAGATCTCGGTATCCCATGCCGAACCCTGGGCCAACCCCTCAGCACCATTAAAGGTGCTCAAATGGCTGGCGCGTTCAGATGCGCCCCTGCTGTTCCGCCCGAGCATGGATCCGGCCCAGTGGCGTTGGGCTATCGCATTCCTGCGGCAGTGTACGTCCGCCAGAGCCGCCCATAATATCCGGCAGATTGTGCGTCTTGGCACCTACAGTCGGGAGTGTTTGCAGGCACTGCGCAAGGATACCGGAATCGAGTACTCTCACCTTGAGCGGGGTATCCTGCATTTTTACACCAACCCAGCAGAGTTTGAGTCGGCTTTGGAGCCGGCCCGCATCATGCGGGAGCTGGGTTGTGACCGCCAGGTGATCGATGCCGATCACGCGGTTGAGCTGGAGCCTGCGCTGGCACCAGTCAGACATCGGATTGCCGGTGCAACCTACACCTCGGAAGATGAATCCGGTGATGCCTGCCAGTTTACCCAGGCTCTGGCCAAAAAAGCACAGGACGCCGGTGTTGAATTCCTTTACCAGACGGACATTCTCGGCTTTGAGAACACGCGGGATCGTGTGCTTGGCGTGAACGTTATTCGTGCGGGAAAGCATCAGACCCTGCACGCGGACAGTTACGTACTCTGCCTCGGCAGCTTCAGCGCCATACTGGCCCGGAAGCTGGGCCTGTTCCTGAACATCTACCCGGCGAAGGGTTATTCCATAACCGTGCCGGTAAAAAATGAAGAAGCGGCGTTCAATGTCAGCCTCACGGACGACGAGTTCAAACTGGTGTTTTCACGCCTCGGCGACCGCATTCGCGTGGCGGGAACGGCCGAACTGAGCGGCTATAGCCGGGAGCTGAATCTTGCCCGCTGCCGGGCGATTGTCCGGCGAACCGCCGAACTGATGCCAGAGGCCGGCCACTGGGAGCAATCGGAGTTCTGGGCCGGGTTACGGCCGGCAACCCCCTCCAATGTGCCTTATATCGGAAAAAGTCATTTCGGCAACCTCTACCTGAACACCGGTCACGGTACGCTGGGCTGGACGCACTCCTGCGGTTCTGCTGCAGCGCTGACGGATATTGTGGCGGGGCGCAAACCGGATGTGGAGTTTGCGTTTACCGGGCTTTAACCGGTTCTGGTCGGAGGCATAGGCCCCACATCCCGGAAGGAGTGTGGGGCGGACTGTCTTCGGAGTCTACTTCAACTGATCCCGGATCAGCTTCTTGTTGATCTTGCCAACACTGGTTTTCGGAATATCCTCAACAAAATCAATCTGGCCGGGGATGGCCCACTTGTTGATTTCGCCGGAATCCACGAACTTCTTCAGGTGACTCTGGATATCCTCGAGTGAGGCCTCCTCGCCAGGTTTAAGGGTAACCAGGGCATGGGGGCGCTCGCCCCATTTCTCGTCCGGTACGCCTACTACAGCAGCGCCGGCAACCGCCGGGTGCTGGCTGATCAGGTTCTCCAGATCCAGTGATGAGAGCCATTCACCGCCGGTCTTGATCACATCCTTGATGCGGTCCTTGATCACCAGGGTGTTGTCCGGCTCCATGCTGGCCACGTCACCGGTGTGCAGCCAGCCACCCTGCCAGAGTTCCTCGCCTTTTTCCGGCTCCTTGAAGTAGCTCTGGGTAAGCCAGGGCGCGCGGGCAACCACTTCGCCCTTGGCTTCGCCGTCGTGGGGCACCGGGTTGCCTTCCGGGTCAACGATTTCAAGGTTGACCATGGGCACTGCGATGCCCGTTTTGATGCGCTTGGACGTCTGCTGCTCCAGCGGCAGTTCCAGGTCTTCCGGCTTGAGGTGGGTTACGCTCAGCAGTGGACAGGTTTCCGACATGCCATAACCGGTATACATGGAAATGCCCAGTCTGGCGCCGGCATCACACAGGCCCCGGGTAAGGGCGCTGCCGCCGATCAGTACGTGCCAGTTGCTCAGGTCGGCGGTCTTGATGGATTCGGTGGCCATCATCATCTGCATCACTGTGGGGACACAGTGGGAGAAAGTGACCTTGTGTTCCTTGAGCAGATCGACCAGCAGCTCGGGCTCATAGCGTCCGGGGTAGACCTGCTTGATGCCCATCATGGTGGCGGCGTAGGGCACACCCCAGGCATGAACGTGGAACATGGGGGTGACCGGCATGTACACCGATGAAGAGCGAAGCAGCGGTATCTCGTCGTAGGCGGACAGGGATCCGGTCATGGCCAGGGTGTGCAGGACCAGCTGCCGGTGGCTGAAGAAAACCCCCTTCGGATTGCCGGTGGTGCCGGTGGTGTAGAAGGTGGTGGCAATGCTGTTCTCGTCAAAATCCGGGAAGTCGAATTGGGCGCCCGCCTTGGCGAGAAGCGCCTCGTATTCACCGAGGGAATTCAGTGAGGTGGACTTTGCGCTCGGCTCGTCGCTTAACTGAATGTAGTGTTTGACGGTTTTTATCTCGTCCTTCACACCTTCCAGGATGGGCAGGAAGTCGTCATGGACCATGACCACATCGTCTTCGGCATGGTTCATGGTGTAAACGATCTGGTCCGGTGACAGGCGCACATTGACAGTGTGCAGGACCGCACCAATCATCGGAATGGCAAAGAAACACTCCAGGTAACGGGGCGTGTCCCAGTCCATAACGGCGATGGTGTCACCAGGTTTGACGCCGGCATCGGTCAGGGCGTTTGCCAGGCGATGGATGCGTTCAACCAGATCGGTGTAGGTGTACTTTGAACGGTTGGCGTAAACAATTTCCTGGTCAGGAGAGTACCTGGGGCCAGACATGAGCAGTTGCTTGATCAGTAGTGGATACTGATGGGCGTTGTCTGCCGGCGGCAGGATGCGGGTCTGTGCCATAACTCGGTGCCTCTTTCTCAATTGTTTAATTTATAACGAGAAGAGACCTAAATCTGACACAGTTTTACGTCAACGGAAACCTTTTAGGTTAAAAATAACGCAGAACCGGAGCCGCAGGTTTTTTATTGGCCCGTGTCTCCAGTTCCGCGTTTTTCAGGAGTGATGTGCAGGTGTTATTCGTAGGTACACAGATAAGCAGTGTCTACGTCGGTTTTTGCCTTGAAGCTGGCCTGTCCCGCTACCTCGAAAAACTCGCCGGAACCATAGGTCATCCATTCATCCATACCTGGCAGCAGTACGGTAAGTGCGCCACTGATGACGGTCATGGTTTCTTTTTTACTGGTGCCGAATTCGTATTCGCCCGGACTGATCACGCCGACCGTAGCTGGCAGTGTGGAGGTCTGGAAGGCAATGGATTTGGCCTTTCCATCAAAATATTCATTCACGTTCAACATGAAAGCATCTCCTAATAATTGATGGGCGCACTATACGCGAAGTTGTATTGCCGCGTTGTGAAAAATAACCGCGGCAAACCTAAAAGAGGGGGAAGCCTAGGGGTCTTCGGGTGATTCGGGTTCGGGCGGAGGTGTCACGCTCTCGGGACTACCCTCATAGCCGCTGCTGAGCTTGTGTGTATCGGCGTCGTAGTTTTCCCGGAGCTCGTCCTTGACGGTACCGTCCCAGAGCGTGGTTCCGGTAAAGTACCCGGCACGCCCGATAACATGGGCGGCGATGGGCGAGGTAATCAGGATGAACACCACAATCGCAAACGCCCGGGCAAACACGATGCTGTCTCCGAAATAGAACGCTACACCGCCCATGGTGAACATGGCACCCATGGCACCGGCCTTGGTAGACGCATGCATACGGGTGGGCAGGTCAGGCAGGCGAAGAATGCCAACGGCAGCAAGCAGCATGAATGCCGCCCCTGCGAGAAGCAGTACCGAGACGATGATTTCAATCATTCCTGCGACCTCCCCGTTCCAGGAAGCGGGCAAATCCGATGGCTGCCAGGAAGGCGGTCAGAGCGATGACGATGGCCACGTCCAGCAGGCTGGAGACTCCGGTATCGATCGCATGCACTCCGACATAGCCCACCACAATGGAAGCCACCAACTCCAGGGCCACAACGCGGTCTGGCAGGGAAGGGCCCCTGGTCAGACGAATGAATGCGAACAGGAGCGCCAACGAGAGCATGAAATAGACAATGTTGATCACAAACGGAATCACGTATTGGCTCCTTAGCGCAAGATCTTCAGGATTCGGTGCTCGAGTTCCCTGAGGTCCTGCCGCAACTGTTCTTCATCCTGGAGGAACATGGCATGAATGAAAAGCACCTGACGGTCGTCCGACACGTCCAGGCTCAGGGTTCCCGGTGTCAGGGAGATCACGCTGCTCAGGAACATGATCTCGACGTCGGTATGGGCCTCAAGACGAAATGCAATCACACCGGGTCTCATATACCAGACCGGCGTGGCGACGTCATAGGCAACGCGGAAGTTGGCTTTTACCAGTTCTTTCACAAAAAACACCAGAAACGCCGCCACCCGGGGGATACGGCTTGAATAGCCCTTGAGCACGGGGACCTGCCTTTGCAGGACCATCAGCGCCAGGTAGGCAAAGAAGAAACCAGCCAGGAAGTTCATCGCCGAGAAGTTGCCACTCAGGGCCACCCAGGCCAGTGCCAGCATGATGTTCCAGAAGAAACCGATCATTGTTGCGCACCTCCCAGAACCGCTTCTATATAGAGCTCAGGGTTCATCAGCTGGTCAGCCGCCATTTCCGCCAGTTCATAGATCGGCTGGCCGTTAAGGCCAATATACAGGGTGCAGGCAGCAAGGCCGACGACCGGTATGTGGTAGGCCCAGTTGTGACTTGTTTTCACCTCGCCCCTCAAAAGGCTCAGCGATTTGACGTGTTCTGGCGTTTTCTTCCAGAACACCTCCGCCCAGATCTTGATCATGGAGTAGAGCGTCAGCAGGCCAACCAGCAGGGCTATGCCGGTCACAACATAGGCTTCCGCTTCCAGGCCGGCGCGGATCACAACGAATTTTGCAAAGAACCCGGACAGGGGCGGAATACCGGCCAGTGACAGGGCAGGAATCAGGAACAGCAGGGCGAGCATTGGCCGCTCTTTGTAGACGCCGCCAAGATCCTTCAGTTCGTAGCTGCCGAGCAGCCGGTAAACAATGCCACTGACCAGGAACAGATTCGTCTTCACGATGATGTGGTGCATGATATAGAACACGCCGCCAATGATGGCCAGCGGGGTGAAAAGGGCAAGCCCGAGAATCATGTAGCCGATCTGGCTGACGATATGGAACGACAGAATCCTTCGGAACTCGAACTGGGCCGCAGCCCCGAGAACGCCTGTCAGCATGGTGAGCGCAGCGGCCCACAGCAGAATCGTGTGGGTGTACTCCACATCCTGGGTAAAGATCAGGGTGAATACCCGGTACAGGGCGTAGACACCCACCTTGGTCAGCAGCCCGGCAAAGAGGGCGGAAACCGCCACCTGTGGGGTGTGGTAGGAAGCCGGCAACCAGAAAAACAACGGAAAGGCGGCCGCCTTGATGCCAAAGGACACCATGAACATCATGGATACCACCGTGACCATTCCAGGGTCTTCCAGTGTGGCCACTTTCTGGGCGATATCCGCCATGTTGAGCGTACCGACGGTTCCGTAAAGCAGGCCCACCGCTGACAGGAAAATCGCGGAAGAAAACAGGTTCAGGGTGACGTATTTGATCGCCCCTTCCATCTGCGCCCGTTCACCCCCCAGAGTGAGCAGGGCAAAAGAGGCGAGCAGCATCACCTCAAACCAGACAAACAGGTTGAAAATGTCGCCAGTCAGGAAAGAACCTGCAACCCCGGCCAGCAGCAGGTGCATCAGGGGATAATAACCGAATTTCTCATGCCCGCTGGGTGTGGACGCCAGTGAATAGATGGCGATGGCAAGACCGATGATTCCGGTCAACACGATCATGATGGCACTGAGCAGGTCGGAGACAAAGACAATGCTGAAGGGTGCCGGCCAACTGCCCATTTCCATCACCAGGAACCCCTGGTCAATGGTTGAGCGCAGCAACCAGACACTGGCCGCGAGCAAAAGGGCGGTAGCCAGAACCGCCAGGATGCGCTGATAGCGAACCGAGCGCCACAGTGCCACTGACAGGGCGCCGGAAATCAGCGGAATAAGAATAGGGAGGACGAGTTCCAGGTTCAAGTATCCGTATCCTTCATCTGGTCGAGGTCATCGGTTCCCACTACTTCATACGCGCGGCGTATAAGAACCACTGCGAAGGCCAGGACGCCGAAGGCGATAACGATGGCAGTCAGTATCAGTGCCTGGGGTAGCGGATCAGCAACCGCACCCAGAGGCGCATCAGCACCTTCCGGAAGCAGGGGAGGCGCTCCCCTGGTCATGCCGGAGACGACAAAAATGAGAAGGTTGGCAGCGTTGCTCAGCATTATCAGGCCAATGACCAGTTTGACAATGGAGCGTCGCAGCATCATGTAAATCGCTGCCGCGAAAAGGATGCCGACGACGTAAGCCATCAGGCTTTCCATAACGGCCCTCCTTTTGAATGGTCGTATTGGATGTCAATGCCCTGATTCATTCATCCGACTCCATCAGGTTGATAACAAACGTCATGATGGTGCCAAGGACGGCTGCGTAAACCCCAATATCAAAAATCAGTGGCGTTGACAGCTTGAGGTAGCTACCTCCGGGAAGCGGCAGCTCCCACCAGTGAGCGGTCAGCATGGGCTGGCCTGCCAGAAATGCAGGAATGGTCGAGGCGATGGCGAACAACAGCCCGGCAGCCAGGAGATCCCTGGGGGCGACCCGAAGGATGCGGCGAGTGGGTTCCGAGCCAAACGCAAAGGCGTAGAGCACAAAGGCACTCGCCGCTACCAGTCCGCCAATGAAACCGCCACCGGGCTCGTCGTGGCCACGGAGCAGCAGGAAGACGGAGAACATAAGCTGCAACGGCATGATAAACAGTGCAGCGGTGTGCAGAATCAGAGTATTGGATTTCATGATTTGTACTGATCCTCCGCCCTCAGTTTGATCATTGAAAGCACGCCGAGGGCGGCCAGTGACAGAACGAAGATCTCGCCCAGGGTATCCAGAGCCCGGAAATCCACCAGAATGACGTTGACGATGTTGCGCCCATGGCCCAGCGTCCCACTGTTCTCGACGTAGTAGCTCGAGATACTTTCGAAGTATTGAACATCCAGTGCGGCGAGAATCAGCAGTGTCATCACCACGCCGGCAAACGTAGCGACCGCAAGGTCGCGGTATCGTTCGAACGGCGAGGACAGGTTGACGAATTCCGGCAGCTTGAACAGCACCAGGACCAGAAGGATGACGGTCAGCGTTTCCACCAGCAGTTGGGTAATGCCCAGGTCAGGCGCGCTGAACAGGATAAAGGTGAGGGCAACGCCGAAGCCAAGTACACCCATCGAAGCCACCGAGCCCAGGCGGGAGTGGGTGGTGCTGGCAAAAGTGGCAGCGGCAACGAGCAGCAGAGCAATGCCCCACTCATAGAAGTAACTGTCAGTCAGGTCCAGGGTCAGATTGATGCCATGGTGGGTCAGCAGGGTGTACCCGGTGAGGCCGAAGGTCACCGCTACCAGCAGCAGCAGGTACAAACCGAGCACTCCGTTCTGCAACACCCGGGTCTGCCAGGCTGCAACAATGGTGATGCCTTCCATAAAGCGGAAGTACCCCGCCTCCGGGCCAAACCGGGCGGCGGAGGTATTGATGGCATAAATGGATGGCTGCAGCCGGTTCCAGCCGGTCAGCAGGCTCAGGCCCAGTACCAGGCTTCCGATCGATAATATCAGTGGCACGTTGACGCCGTGCCAGAGCGCCAGATGGGTTTCTACCGAAGCACCATAGACGCTGCCTACGGCGGACTGTAGCAGCGCTCCCTCGGGAAGGAACGGAGCGAGGCCGAATATCAGGGCAGTCACTGACAGTATCGCAGGGCCAATCAGCATGCCGAAGGGCGCCTCGTGAGGGGTTTTCGGTGTATTGCCGACCTGACCGAAGAAAGGCTTGATGGCCACCAGGCCCGCAACGCCGACAATCAGCACCGCAGCAGCAACGGCTACCGTGGTCAGACCGGCGGACCAGAGCGGGGAGTCCAGCAATGACTCAAACAGCAATTCCTTGGCGATAAACCCGAACAGGGGTGGCAGGCCCGCCAGGGACAACGCTGCCAGGCATGCGATCACCGCCGTTACCGGCATGGCCTTTTTCAGGCCGCCCATGCGGGTGATGTCCTTGGTGCCGGTTTCGTGATCCAGGGCGCCAGCGATCATGAACAGCGCCCCTTTGTACAGCGAATGCGCCACCAGGAAACAGATAAAGGCAGTCAGGGCGAGTTCGGTCCCCACGCCAATCAGCATCGTGAGGGTGCCCAGGGCCATGATGGTGGAGTAAGCGAGGACTTTCTTGATACCGGTACTGCTGAAGGCCAGGTAGGCACCGGTAAACATAGTGGCGGCACCGAACAGCATCAATGCCTGGCTCCAGAGTTCACCCTCGCCCAGAGAGGGATTCAGGCGTGCCATCAGGTATACGCCGGCTTTCACCATGGTAGCGGAGTGCAGGAAGGCGGAAACCGGCGTGGGTGCCGCCATGGCATTGGGCAGCCAGAAGTGGAACGGCACCTGGGCGGATTTGGTAAAGCATCCCGCAAGGATGCAGATGACCGCCCCGGTGTAGAAGACGTGTTCATGGAGGGCCAGATCCGACGCAAGGATTTCAGCCAACGAGTAACTGCCAGTCATGATCGACAGAAGAATCAGCCCTGCCATCAGTACGAGGCCGCCGCCGGCGGTGACAAACAGGCCCTGAAGCGCACATTTTCGGGCCTCCATGTCTTCATGGTTGAAGCCGATCAGCATGTAGGAGGTAATACTGGTGAGTTCCCAGAACACAAACAGCGAAACCAGGTTGTCAGAAAGCACCAGTCCCAGCATGGAGGCCATGAAGGACAACATGATCACGAAGAAACGTGCCAGGTATTTATGCCCAGCGAGGTAGGCGCCGGCATAAATCAGGATAAACGTGCCGATGCCGCTGATCATCATGGCAAAAACCAGGGAAAGGCCGTCAACCAGAAAGTTCAGGTTGATGCCCAGGCCCGGTATCCAGGCATATTCCAGAACCAGCGAACCATTGGCCTGGATTTCCGGAATCAGGCTGGCGAAATAGGCAGTCAGGCTTGCGGGCAGTATCGCGAGTGTCCAGCCGATGTACCTGCCCGTTACCCGGTGCAGCGCCGGTGCCACTATTGCCAGCAGAAATCCTGATAACACAGCCAGTAGCATGTTGAGATTGCGCTCCAGTCAGGCCCGTTAAAGTCGGCTGGATCGCTCCGGGGCTGGAGACGGATCCACAGGGAATGTTGACTACTACCCTGTATTCAGACGCCTGAGAGCCTATCCGACACCTTGATTAAAGGCAAGACAGGTTGCAGGCCGCCTGACTACAAGAATAGACACCTCAATACGGTTTTGCAGAGCTGTCGGACCAGTGAGAAACCACGCTATCACCAATGGCGGTCAGAAATCACGGCGGTCCTGGTACGGTTTGTCCGGAGAGCCGGAGTTCCGTGCTAGCGCGACACGCTGATTGGCACGGCCCAGCACCTTCTTCTGCAATTTCGTTTCCCAGTCCAGCGCTACTTTGTCAGTGGCGTTCCAACTCCGGTTGAACAGCAGCTTGCTGGCGGCGACAGCGTCCGGGGAGCGATTCGCCAATTCGCGGGCAAAGGCCAGGGCCTCAGCCATCGGATCGTTGCTCACCCGGCTGACCAGGCCCATGGCTTTTGCCTCGGTACCGCTGAAGCGCCGGGCTGTCATGGTCAGTTCCTTGGCCAAATCAATGGGGATCAGTTCGCGAAGGGATACGGTCAGGCTCATGTCCGGGATCAGGCCCCACTTGCTTTCCATAATGGAAAACTCGCAGTCGTCAGTGGAAAACCGGAAATCGGCCCCCAGCGCCACCTGGAAGCCGCCGCCGAAACAGTAACCATGGGTGACGGCAATGACCGGCGCGGGCACATCCCGCCATAAATAGCCTACATCCTGGGCAAGGTTACTGATCTTGCGGCCCGGCTTTATCAGCAGCTTGAGAAAATTTACCGGGTTCTTCGACACGGTTTTTACATCCAGTCCGGAACAGAAGGCCTCTCCGGCACCTCTCAGAATAATGGCGCGCACACTGCGGTCTTTCTTCAGGGTCTTGGCCGCCCGGGTAATGGCTTCGAACATGGGCATGTCCAGGCCGTTATATTTTTCCGGCCGGTTGAGGGTGACAGTCGCAATGCCATCCTCAATATCGATCAGTACCCGTTCAGAATCGCTTGTGCTCATATCGTCGGTTCCGTGTCATACATTAGTCGTAGGGCGCTATGCTACCATGTTGCCTCCTGAAGGAGAGACTACATGACTGCCGCCTACCCGAACCTGCTCAAGCCCCTTGACCTGGGCTTCACCGAATTGAAAAACCGCGTGCTTATGGGCTCTATGCACACGGGGCTGGAAGACCGTTTCTGGAACATCCACAAACTTGCCCGCTATTTTGCCGAGCGCGCGGAAGGCGGCGTTGGGCTCATGGTCACCGGTGGTTTCTCTCCCAACTTTGTGGGCCAGCTTTCGCCCCTGGCGTCCACCATGAACCATCGCGGTACCGCCTTGCTTCATCGCCATGTCACCAACGAAGTTCACGATGCAGGTGGCAAGATCTGCCTGCAGTTGCTGCATGCCGGCCGTTACGGGTACCAGCCCTTCAGCGTGTCAGCTTCTGCCACCAAGGCGCCGATTACGCCCTTCAAGGCACGGGCCCTGTCCACCAAAGGCGTGGACAAACAGATCAATGATTTTGTCGATGCCGCCAAACTGGCAAAGCTCGCGCGGTACGATGGCGTCGAGGTAATGGGCTCGGAAGGCTATTTTATCAATCAGTTTCTGTGCGAGCGCACCAACAAGCGCACTGACAAATGGGGCGGCCCCTTTGAGAACCGTATGCAATTGCCGGTGGAGATCGTCCGCCGGATGCGGGAAGCGGTCGGCCCGGAGTTCATCATTATCTACCGCCTGTCGATGCTGGACCTGGTGGAAGGCGGGCAGACCTGGGAGCAGGTTGTTCAACTGGGAAAGGCCATCGAAAAAGCTGGTGCCACGATTATCAACACGGGCATCGGCTGGCACGAAGCCCGGGTGCCAACAATTGTGACTTCCGTGCCCAGGGGCGGCTTTGCCGACGTCACCGCCAAGTTCTACGGCGAAGTGGATATCCCGGTGTGCACCACCAACCGCATCAACACCCCGGAGAAAGGTGAAGAAATCCTTGCCGCCGGCAAGGCGGATATGGTTTCCATGGCGCGGCCGCTGCTGGCGGATTCGGAGTTTGTTCGCAAGGCCGAGCAGAACCGCAGCGATGAAATCAATACCTGCATTGCCTGCAATCAGGCCTGTCTGGACCACGTGTTCCAGCTCAAGCGAGCGTCCTGCCTGGTGAACCCCCGCGCCTGCCACGAGACCGAACTGGTGCTCACAGTGGCGCCTGTCTGCCGCCGTATTGCTGTAGTGGGCGCCGGGCCCGCAGGCTTGGCTGCAGCCACCACCGCCGCCAAACGAGGGCACAAAGTGACGTTGTTTGAAGCGGATGACAAGATTGGCGGCCAGTTCAACTATGCCAAGCGAATCCCCGGCAAGGAAGAATTCTACGAGACACTACGGTACTACCAGCGCCAGATTGAAATCCTCGGCATTGAGCTCAGGCTCAATACCCGCGTTGACTCGAACTCGCTCAGTGAAGCCGGATTTGACGACGTCATCATCGCCACGGGCGTGAAACCACGAACACCGAAGATTGACGGTATCGATCATCCGAAAGTGCTGGGTTACCTCGACGTGCTTCGTCACAACAAGCCCGTTGGCAAATCAGTGGCGGTGATTGGCGCCGGGGGTATCGGCTTCGATGTCAGTGAGTTCCTCACCCACGAATCCGGCCATCACCCCGAGGGCGAGCAGGTCAGCGTTGCCGATTGGCAGGCGGAATGGGGCGTTGACCCGCAATTTGAAGGGCCGGGCGGGCTGGCGGAACGCAAGCCAGCGTCGTCACCGCGCAAGATCTACCTGATGCAACGCAAGAGCAGCAAGGTAGGCGGCGGCCTGGGCAAGACGTCCGGTTGGGTTCACCGCAACAGCCTCAAACACCGGGACGTGGAAATGCTCCGGGGCTGCAGCTACGAAAAGATTGACGATGAGGGCCTGCACATCACGTTATCAGACAAGGATGGCAAGGTTACGGAGAGTAAGGTGCTGGCGGTGGATAATGTCATCATTTGCGCCGGTCAGGAGCCGTTCCGTGCCCTGTTTGATGATCTGGTAAACCGCGGAATTGAGACTCATCTGATTGGTGGCGCTGATGTGGCTGAAGAGCTGGACGCGAAGCGGGCCATCCGCCAGGGAACAGAAGTAGCTGCCCGGATTTGACCGTATGGACAATTTTGGTCACAAAGTGAGCGCCTTTATCACTCCAGCATCAGCGGCAGTCAGGCACCGTTACAGCCCTGGCTGCCCGTTATCGAATGGCTTTCAGGGCTGCGCTGATAGCGTCAGCTTCGGCAGATAGTACCCGGTAACGAAGGCTGTCGGCCTGCTGGCTGGCCTTCAGCAGCTGTTTCTGCTTCATGTCGTAGAGGCGGCTCAGCAGATCGGATTGCTGGGTTCTTTGCAGTGCTGTCATGGTATTACCCTCCGCGGGAAATAGCCTGTGTCAGTAAATTTTACGTTTGGCGCCAGCTTTCGGCTCTGTAGATGTAATAAAGCATAACCCGGGCCAAACCGTCGTGTATGTGCGTTAGCGAGCAAACCGGGCCCGATAAACACCGGGTGCCAGGCCAGTGTGTTTCCGGAACAGACGGCTGAACGAACTGACGTCCTCATAACCCACCATTCTCGTCACTTCCTCTACCGCTGCCCGCGAATGCTCCAGATGCTGCCGCGCCGCCTCGATTCTCAGAATCTGCAGATAACCGGTGGGGGTATCCCCGGTCGCTGCCTTGAACCGGCGAATCAAGGAACGCTCTGTTAACCCCGCCAGCGTGGCAAGAGATTGCAGGGTGACCGGTTTGGTATAATTCGCATCCAGCCAGTCCTGCAACTTCAGAACCGCCGCGTCGGAATGATAACGCCGCGCCTGCAGGGCACCGTAAGGTGCCTGGCTGGTCCGTCCGGCATCAATTACAAACGCCTTCGCTAACTCCCTTGCGACCTTGGCACCGGCATATCGCTCCACCAGGTACACCCCCAGGTCCCACCAGGCCATGCCGCCCCCGGCGCAGGCAATGTGTCCGTCCACCGTAATTAACTGGTCCGGCTGCAAATCCACCTCAGGAAAGCGCTGCCGGAACTGGTTACTGAACCCCCAATGCGTCGTCGCCTGCCGACCATCCAACAGCCCCGCTTCTGCCAACAGGAACGCCCCGGTACAGTTACTGGCCACCCGAACCTGACCAGACCCCGCCTCCCGAAAGCCACCAAGCCACTGAACCAACCCGGGATTAGCCGCCAAAACCTGCCCAATAGGCGCGCCAATCGTCGGCACAATCACCAGATCCGCCTGCGAATCGCCGGCAGAGTAGTCCCGCCAGTCCCCGTCCGCAAGCAGTGTAATCCCGTTGATACACCGGCAGGGCTTGCCACCCTCGGTCAACAGCCGCGTCGTAAACTCCTGCTCCGGCGGCATGTCATTGATACGGGCCCAAGTCACACCGGCCAACCGGAACAGGTCAATAATGCCGGTAATGGCGCTGGCAAGCGCACCATCAAATCCGATAACAGAAACCGTTCGCATACCAACTCCAAAGCAGGGCGCCGGCCGGGAATACCCTCCCGGGACTGTCGGCAGCATGGATGCTGCCGTCAAGCGTACACGGACGTATTAACAGCGTGTCCCGGGAGGGTATTCCCGGCGGGTGCCCGTCTGATATGCACCATGAAACGAGCCCGGAAGGGAAGAGTGGCGATATCAACCATGATTATGTCATTAACGCCGGTTTCAACAAAAACAACCGTATGAGAGGCTATGCACCATAAACAGGAGACTACCCCAATGACAGATACCCTGATCGACCGCCGCGACCTGGCGTTCCAACTCTACGAAGTACTCGACACCGAAAGCCTCAGCGCACGCGAACGCTTCAGCGAACACAACCGCGACACCTTCGACGCCGTCATCGAAACCGCCGATAAAATGGCCCGGGAAAAGTTCGCTACCCACAACAGCGCCGCCGACAAAGACGAGCCGAAGTTCGTGGATGGCCAGATAGAAATGCTTCCTCAGGTAAAAGAAGCCTTCGACGCCTACGCCAGCGCGGGTTTTATCGCCGGCCGCTACGACTACGAACTTGGCGGCATGCAACTGCCCGAATCCGTGATGGCGGCCTGCAACGGCTTCTTCACCGCAGCCAATCCCGGCACAGCCGGCTATCCGTTCCTGACCACCGCCGCCGCCAACCTGATCCGCGTATTCGGCAACGACCAGCAGAAAAACACCTTCCTGCCCCACATGCTCAGCGGCCGTTTCAGTGGCACCATGGCCCTGACCGAGCCCCATGCCGGCTCCTCCCTGGCGGACATTCGCACCTCCGCATCGCCAACAGATGATGGCCACTATCTGATCAAGGGCGCCAAAATCTATATTTCCGGCGGCGAACAATCTATCACCGAAAATATCGTTCACATGGTGCTGGCCAAAATCAAGGGCGCACCGGCGGGGGTGAAAGGTATTTCCCTGTTTATCGTGCCGAAATTCATCGTTGATGAAGACGGCAACCCGAAAGAGCGCAACGGCGTGAACCTGGCGGGCCTGATTCACAAACTGGGTTATCGGGGCACCACCTCCACGGCCCTGAGCTTCGGTGACGACGCCCCCTGCCACGGCTACCTGGTTGGGGAGCCCCACCAGGGCCTGAAGTACATGTTCCAGATGATGAACGAGGCCCGCGTCGGTGTAGGCTTTGGTGCCGCCGTCATAGGCTACCGTGGCTACATGCACAGCCTGGAGTATGCGAAGGACCGCCTGCAGGGCCGCAAACCGTCGGAAAAGAATCCGGAAGCGCCCCAGGTGTCGATCATCGAACACGCCGACGTGCGCCGAATGCTGTTGGCCCAGAAGGCCTACAGCGAAGGGGGCCTGGCCTTGTGCCTGTACGGTGCGCGCCTGATGGACGACCAGCACACCCATCCGGATGAGCAAAAGCGGATGGAAGCCGGCAAATTGCTGGACCTGCTGACCCCGGTCATCAAGGCCTGGCCGTCAGAGTTCGGCCCCAGGGCAAACGATCTCGCCATCCAGGTTTACGGTGGTGCGGGTTATACCCGGGAATACCCGGTGGAGCAGTGCTGGCGCGACAACCGCCTTAACCCGATCCACGAAGGCACCAACGGCATCCAGGCACTGGACCTGCTGGGCCGCAAGATCTGGCAGGACCAGAGCCACGGCCTGCAGCTGCTGATGCAGGAAATGCAGGTGGATCTCGAAGCCGCCACTACCGACCGCTGCCAGCAGTGGGCGCTTTCCCTGAGTGAAACCCTGCAACAGGCTGTCAAAGTCACCCAGAGCCTGGGCAAGTCCCTGATGTCGGAAGACCCGGACCGGGTTCTGGCCAACGCCTCATGCTACCTGCACCTGTTCGGCCACATCATTGTGTCCTGGATGTGGCTGCGTCAGGCCAACGCCGCGGCCAAGGCACTGGGCTCTGCGAACAGCGACGACGAACGCAGTTTCTACCAGGGCAAACTGCAGGCCGCCCAGTACTTCTTCCACTGGGAACTGCCAACCGTGGCGCAGGACCTGGTGCTGCTGAGGAACCAGGACGATACCTGTATGAACATGAAGCCGGAGTGGTTCTGAAACTGGCAGACTGACCTAACCTGAACCAGACTGTAGGCATGCCCCGGCTGCGGCACTGAATCCGGCGCTCCGGGGCATTTTTCTGTCCCTTCGGTATCCACAGGGAAGAGTCTGCCATGACTAGGGATAATGCCTCTAACGCTTACCATCCGGTGCGCTGTGAAATACAGAGCCTGCTGAGGGAATACCTGACCTCCTCAAAGCTGGCGGAAATCGTTTATCGCGACGATGCCGGCCAGGTCCAGACCACCCACGATGTCATCCGGGATCTCTTCAACAGGGCAGGCCAGGAGTTTGTTTTTCTGGGGCGTGGGCATATGGTGCGGCTGGATCATGTACTGACGCTTGATGGCAGAACAGTGTCGGTGGCCGATTGACGGTCTCAGGTTATTGCTTTTCCTAACTTATTGTCACTACTAACAAAAACGTAATCAGCAGGTAATTGTGCCGGTGTCGGCCATGGCCGTAGACTTGTCGCTGTTGTTTTCACACTTCAAACCGAATAAGGACATGGTTATGAACAAGCTGACACTAAGCGCACTGGCACTGCTGATGACACTGGGCCTCGCTGCCTGCAGTCAGGACGACAATGAGGGCGCAGATTTCGAGGAAGCCGGTGATAACATCGAGGATATGGCGGACGACGCTGGCGATTCCGTCGAAGAAACCTACGAAGACGCCACCGGCCAGAACGACAGCGCGTGGGAGGAAACCAAGGATACCGCTGGCGATGCCGCCGAAGAAACCGGCGAGGCAATGGATGAAGCAGGCGAAGAAATGGGAGAAGCTGCTGAGGAGGCAGGTGACTCCATGCAATAGAATCATCGGATTCACGCCGAGGCCACCTGATAGCCTCGAAGACGCGCACCGTTGCGTGAAAAAGCCTGCCCCTGACCGGGCAGGCTTTTTTCGTCCGAGCTGTCAAAAAATGTTAAAGAAACTGACTTCTGACTGTCTGCAATCTGTCACCTTCGCCATCGACACTGGGTTCTCGGAATAACCTATAAACCACCCGAGAGAGGCAGGACCATGGCGAAGCATGACCTGGATCCGAATTATCTGGATCCCAATTACGAGCCCGTTGTAAATCATTCCGGCAATACGTCCTTCGCATCGGTGCTGACCGCAAGAATGCAGCGGCGCACTTTGATGAAAGGCAGTGTTGGCGCTGCCCTGGCAAGTGTTATGGGGATGGGCCTCGTTGGTTGCTCTGACAGTGACGACGACAACGGCAGCACCAGTGGTGATGTCCAGTCCAGCACTGAGCTGGGATTCAAGCCGGTAGCGGTTTCAACCGAAAACCGCGTTGTTGTTCCGGAAGGCTACTCGACTGAAACCTTTGTGCCCTGGGGAACGCCGATCACTGGCAGCTATCCTGAATACCGCGCCGATGGCACCAACACCGGCGAAGACCAGGAGCAGCAGGTTGGTATGCATCACGATGGCGTGCACTTTTTCCCGATCGACCAGAAGTCCGGGGGCAACAGCTCTGCCGAAGGCCTGTTGGTCATGAACCACGAATACATCAACCAGGGCGCGCTGCATGCCAACGGCCCGACCAGAGCTGCTGATAACGAGGGTGTTCGTCCGGTGGACGAAGTTCGCAAGGAAATTGCGGCTCACGGTGTTTCCGTCATTCACATCAGGCGCGACAGCAACGGGACCTGGGACATCGTATTTGGCAGCCCCTTTAACCGGCGCATCACCGGCAATACCGATATGGATATCCGTGGCCCGCTTCGTGGCTACAGCAAGCTGATCACCGCCTACAGCCCGAATGCCACCCAAACCCGCGGCACCCTTAACAACTGCGCGATGGGCCCGACGCCATGGGGAACCTATCTTACGGCGGAGGAAAACTGGCATGGCTACTTTGCTACCGCCGATGCCGAGCGCCCCCGTGAATATGTACGACATGGTGTTAATGACAACTCCCGTTATGACTGGGAGTTGGCCGACACCAATGCCGACGAGTACATGCGCTTCAACGTATCAACCACCGGTGCTTCCGCAGCCGAGGATTATCGGAACGAGGCGAACACCTACGGCTACATGGTTGAGATTGATCCGTTCACCCCCGAGAGCAAACCCCAGAAACGGACGGCTCTGGGCCGTTTTGGCCATGAGGGTGTCATCTTTGCGCCTACCAAAGAAGGTGAACCGGTGGTTTGCTACTCCGGTGATGACTCCCGCTTCGAATACATCTACAAGTTTGTGTCTTCCAAGCCTTACCATGCCGCAACGGCCGGCGGCTACCTGCTGGATGAGGGTACGCTCTACGTTGCCCGCTTCAACGCCGACGGCTCCGGCGACTGGCTGGCACTGGATCTGGAGGATGCGGACTTTGCCGCCAGGGTTGCAGCCGCTCAGGGAACCCTGGTGGGTGATATCCAGTTTGATGGTTTCGAGAATCAGGCCGACGTTGTGGTGAATACCCGTCTGGCGGCCGACATCGCAGGTGCCACCACGATGGACCGCCCGGAATGGGGCGCTGTTGATCCGAATACCGGAGAGGTTTATTTCGCGCTGACCAACAACAGCAACCGTGGCAAGGACGGGTACGATGACGTAAACGCCGCCAATCCGATTGTCGAAAACACCACCGGGCATATTATCCGCTGGACAGAAGCCGGCAACGATCACACCGCGACCAGCTTTGACTGGGACATTTTTGTGTTCGCCGGTGAGCAGGGAACCGAAACCGTTGTCGATGGAGAAGCAGTGGTTACCCTGGATGATACCAATATCTTCAACAGTCCCGACGGCCTGTGGTTTGATTACAATGGACGCCTGTGGATTCAGACCGATGGTAGTGATGCCGCGCCGTACCAGAACAATATGATGCTGGCAGCCAATCCGGTGACCCGTGAAATCAAGCGATTCTTCGTCGGTCCGGTGGGTTGTGAAGTCACCGGCGTCGTATCGACACCGGATGTGAAAACCATGTTCGTTAACATCCAGCATCCGGACGGCAACTGGCCGAACGCGGCGGAGGACCGTCCCCGGGATGCGACAGTGATCGTAACGCGGGATGACGGAGGTGTGATCGGCGCCTGATTCAGGCTGCCCAATCATTCAACTGAGCCCGAACGCAAGCCGGATACTTCTGCCTGGAAGTCTCCGGCTTGCGTTTTTTTGTTTCAGATTTGTAGCAGCCTGCCGAAAAACAATTGTCAGTGAACTAAAGTAGCAGTTATTAACGCAGGTCAATTCATTACTCTCACGGGTAATATCCAATAAAGATGCATTCATTAATAATGATAATAACGAGGTGGCTATGGGTTTACTCAGTCGACCTATTCTGTTTCTGGGGGTATCGGTTGCGTTTGTTGTTGCCATCGTGGCGACTATGGGGGCACCGTTGATCGGGCTGGACGGTTCGTCGGTTTTGGTGGGCCTGGTAATTGGCCTGGTGGTAGCCACCGCTTATCTGGTACTGCGGGTACTGGAGCCGGTAGAGCGTTCCCTCAAGCAACTGAACGCCGGCGAGCTTTCTGATGATAGCCTCCTGGGTAAACAGTGTGCAGGCCTCCTTACCGAGGCGAAGGCCGGTCGCGCCTTGATCGAGGCGCTGTCTGGAAGTGCCGACAAGAGCGCGATTTCGGCGGCCCAGGTGTCTTTCGCAGCGGATCAGTTAAAGGTTCGCCTGGACCGCCAGGTCAGTGAAACCGCGCAGATGTCGGAGTATGCCGGGCAGATTACAGAAAGTGTGCGGGAATCCGCCCAGCAGGCCACGGACGCCGCTACCATGGCCCTGCAGAATCGGCAGGTGAGCATTGAAGGCCGGGAGGCGCTGACATCGGCCATAGACAGTGTGCGGGCTGTGCACGAGCAGTCCAGCGAGAATCTGAGGCTGATCCAGGAGCTGAACGAGAAATCCAACAAGATCCAGGGTGTCACCACCACCATTCAGGGAATCGCAGAACAGACCAATCTACTTGCACTCAACGCGGCCATTGAAGCGGCCCGTGCGGGCGATCAGGGGCGCGGCTTCGCCGTTGTCGCCGATGAGGTCAGGCAACTGGCCGGTCGAACCGCACAGGCAACCCGTGAAGTGGCGGAAACCCTTCAGGAAATCCGCTCTGATACCTCCCTGATTGTCTCGCGAATCGAGGACCTTGCCAAAAGCGTCGAGGCCGGCCTGGAATCGGTTGAAAGTGTCGGTGAGCGCCTGGATCAGATTCGCGATCAATCCGACCGGGTTCAGCAGCAGGTGGCCCGTATTGCCGAGATTGACCAGAATAACGAACAAAGCCTGCAGCAGGTGTCTGGCGCCATTGAAACGGTCCGGGACCAGATCACGGAGAGTGATACCAGCGTGGCTTCCCTTGCCCAGCAGGCCGCAACCCTGATGGAATTGGCGGAAGAGGCTAATGCCGCCTTTGCCCTGAACAGTGATGAAAGTTATCATCGGGCCTTCTATGATCAGGCCCGCCAGGGTGCAGACCGTATCGGCAAGCTCTTCGAACAGGCGGTTCGTGACGGACAGCTGTCCGAGAACGCTCTCTTCGACAAGAAGAGGGGGCCCATACCGAATACCGATCCCCAGAAGTACTCAAGCAGTTATGACCGGTTTACTGACCAGCAGCTTCCATCGGTGCAGGAAGCGGTAAAGGCAGCTCACCCGTCCATGGTGTATGCCATTGCCATCGCGCCCGATGGCTATGTGCCGACCCATAACCGCGATTTTGCCCATGCACCAACCGGCGATCCGAAAGTGGACCTGATGAAAAGCCGCAGCAAGCGGCTGTTCAACGACCGCACCGGCGCCCGTTGTGGCAGCCATACCCAGAGTATGCTGCTGCAGACCTATCGTCGGGATACCGGGGAAATCATGCATGACCTGTCGGTGCCGATTTATGTGAACGGTAAACACTGGGGCGGTTTCCGTCTGGGTTACAAACCGGACAGTCACTGAGTGGAGAATCCATTGTCTGAGCCTGAATACATTCCCGCCGACGATGATCCGCTGTCCCGCCGCGAAGAACCAGGCCGCAATCTGGCGGTGCTGGTTTATATCCTTCAGGCGCTATCGTTCTTTGTCGGAGGGATCACCGGCCTCGCCGGCGTAATCATCAATTACGTCAAGCTTGATGATGTCAAAAACACCTGGATAGAACCTCATTTTCGCTGGCAGATCCGCACCTTCTGGATAGGGCTGCTGTGGACTGTTGTCGGCATTGTGACCACTCCCCTTATCGTTGGCTGGTTCGTGCTTCTGGGCGTATCCATCTGGATTATTTACCGCATCGTAAAGGGCGCCCTGGCCCTGAATGACGGGAAGTCGCCTTTGTGAGCCTGCAGCCAGTCAATCTGAGGTTACCTCCTGCAAACGTAGCGCACTGAACATACCCGCCAGCCCCATCAGGCCCAGCACAAGAATGACCGCCACATCCGAAACCATCGAGATCAGCGCCGTAAAGCCACCCGTTACCAGCAGCAGGCCACCGATGACGGTGTTGCTCACCGCCGTATAGTCGGTGCGTTTGTTACCTCCGGCCATATCCACCAGGTAGGTTTTTCTGCCCAGCCGTACACCGGCATGGGCCACGCTCAGAATGAAGAAAGCGACCGGGTAAAACCAGACGCTGCCGGTTTCGGTTCCGTCGATCAGTGCGATGGTGCCCACGACCAGGCATACGCCACTGGCCATGGCGGCGCCACGAATCATCACTTTCCGACTCGAGGTGTCGGCAGCCCAGCCCCAGAAACTGGCGCTGAGTGAGCTGGCGAGACTGCTGGCCAGCAGGAAAACCCCCAGCATCCAGCCAATATCGGATTCCTTCTGTGCCAGAACCACAAAGTAGGGGGCGGCCAGGGCCGAACAAAGCAGCAATGCCCGGGTGACCACAAATTTCCGGAACGGAACGTCATCGCGGAGCAGGGAAAGACTGTTGAAGGCTTCTGCCATGGCATTGCCACCACCGCCGGTTTCACCGTCGTATTCTTCAACACCGGCAAACAGGAAGCCGGCAATAATCCAGAGTGCGGCAGCCAGTAGCAGCAGCACCGTATAAAAGCCGATCGTCGGATCCCCCCGGTCCCAGAACAGCAGGGCCGTCAGGATAACGGTGGCGGTGCCGCCGAGGGTGGACGCCAGCCCGGACAGCCGTCCCCGCCGGGTTTTGGGAATGCACTTGCCCTGCACGTCCTTCATGGAAACGGAGCAGAAGCCGCGGGCCAGGGAAAAAACGATGAGTGCGGCAATGATGCTGCCACCGGCAGCGTAGCCCTCCAAAAACCACACACTTGCAGCCATGGCGACGACACTTGCCGCCTGCCCGAAGCTCCCGAGCGTCCAGAACCATTTGCGCACCGGCTTTTGCCTCACCCAGGCTCCGATCACCATCTGCGGAATCATCGATCCCGATTCACGGATCGGTACCAGCCAGGCCACCAGCGCAGGTGCGCCGATCGCACTCAGCAGCCAGGCCAGGACCGTTTTGGGGCTGATCAACAAATCGCCGAGTTTGGTCAGCACGTTGCTGCCAAGAATCAGGAAGAAGTTGCGGGGAACCTCGCGGCAGGCTTCCTCGGGAATATCGGTGCAGACGCGGGCGTCTTCCTCGTTGGCGATCAGGCTGTACAGTCGATCGGCAGTGTCATTTCTAGGGGTTGGCAAACTGGTGTCCTCATGCAAATCAGGGCTAAAGGATATCAGTCAGGGACAGGTTCTCAAGTCTTGCCTCGGCTGTTTCACTGGTGCCTAATACCTGTCCGTCAACCGGGAGTCCTGATGATGTTGAGTTACCTCCATGCTTTTCACGCCGGTAATTTCGCCGATATCCAGAAACATTCAGCGCTGGTGCTGGCTTTGCGAATGATGCAGGCCAAGCCCTCTGCGATTGCCTGCTTTGATACCCACGCAGGCAGTGCAGGCTATGATCTTGCCGGTGACAGGGCGCAGAAAACGGGTGAAGCAGACTCGGGAATTCAAAAAGTCTGGCGCTACAGGCAGCAACTGCAATCGGATGACTGGCAGGCTCTCATCGAGGAGCTGGCAGCCGGAGCCGGGCCCCACGGTGAGATTGAGCGCTATCCCGGTTCTCCCCACTGGTTTTACAGGTATCTGCGTGATCAGGACAGCCTGACGGCCTTTGAACTGCATCCGGCCGAAAGTGAAACCTTGGCCCAGTGGGGTGCCGGGCGTTCCGGGGTCCGGATCTGCCGGGAGGATGGACTGAAAGGGCTGCTCCGTGGCTTGCCTCCCAGACAGCCAAGGCTGCTGGTGCTGACGGATCCTTCCTATGAGGTAAAAAGCGAGTATGAAGATGTGGCGGAGGCGCTGACGCGAGCCTGGCAGAAATGCCGGCACGGGGTGTACCTGATCTGGTACCCGATTCTGGCCGGCAGCCCCCATGAAAGACTAAAAAATGCAGTATCCGGCGGCCCTGTGCGAAAAGTGCTTTGCAGTGAGATTACGCTCAGGCAATCACCGGAGCGTGGTATGTCCGGCTCCGGGATGCTGGTGATCAATCCACCCTGGGGGTTTGACCGCAGGCTCGCGGCGATGATGGAAGCTGTTTCCGCCAGTGACGGTCTTGGCATTACGTCAACGATGGACTGGCTGGTTCCGGAATGATGTGATCTGCCTTCCGGGTCAGAGGTCGGGGACGTCCGACTCCGCCTCATCGACCATGCCGATGAGGCGTTCCAGAATGGCTTCTCCCCGTTTGCCCGCGATGCGGGCGTAGCTTTCGCGAACCGACAGGCTGGCTTCGCGGAAACGGTCGCGCTCTTCTTCTGTCAGCTCAACGGTACGAATGTCGCTGTTCTGCCGGATGGTTTCAAGGCGGCTGGCATTGAGCTCCGCCTGTACTTCCCAGGCAAGAGGTGAAACCTCATCCAGCGCGTCTTCCAGCCAGCGTTTCTGGTCGTCCGGGAGGGCGTCAAACCACGCCTTGTTGGAAACCACTGAGGTGACAAACTGGGCGGGCCTGGCAAAGGTCATGGTGTTCTGGACCTCGTAAAACCCCATCTCTTCAATGGCAAAAACCGGGTTGGCCTGCCCTTCGATACGGCGTAACTGCAGGTCGCTGTATACCTGCGAGTAGGGGGCCGGAGTCGGTGTCGCGCCATAGGCCCTGTAGGCTTCCGCTGAAATCTTCGAGGTCATGGTGCGGAATGCGAGCCCGTCGAAATCGGCAGGTGTTCTCAGGGGTTTGTTGGCGGTCCAGACCATCCAGCCCTCGGGTACAAAGCCGTGGAGCTGGAGGTTCTGTTCTGCGTAGGGTTCGCTGAACACCTGCACCAGTTCGTCACTGGCCAGAATATCCCGGTTCACATTCTCGTCTTCCGACAGCAGGAAGTGGAGGGTGAAAACGCCGGTTTCCGGAACCACATCGGCCAGATGCCCGGGGGATGCAAAGGCAAGATGGACCGACCCCTCGCGGGCCAGATCGGTTAACTGGATGGACGTTCCGATCGAGCCGTAGGGAAAGATGTCGATAAGGATATTGCCGTCCGAGATACTTTCGATACGCTCTTTCAGTTCCAGCGCATAACGGTGCTGGACGCTGCCCTCAATTTCTTCCAGGGCGAACCGCCAGGTGACCGGGTAGGTGGGCTTGTCTTCGGCATCTTCACTGGTTGCGGTTGGAGCGGGGCTGTCCGAACAGCCAGCCAGTAGCAGAATAACCATCGCAAACAATGGGGTCCGCCAATGGCAAAATCTTCGCATGTCCTGTCTCCGGCCGTTATCAACTGATTCTTGTACGCAAGGTACCACAATAAGCCGGCACAGTGGTTGCGCCATACCGGTTGGTGCAACCAAAAAGGCCCCGCTAATGCGGGGCCTGAAACGACACGATCGCAGGCAGTCGCTTACATCAGCGCGTCAACGCGGTTCCGTACCTGCGGCTCGCTGTTGTAGGCAGTTGCGATAGAGTTGTAGGTGGGAATATCCATCCCGGCATCCTCGATTACGGTCACCATCTCATCATTGGCTTCCATCTGCAGTTCCTGGGCTTTTTGCTGGGAATCGGCTGCTTCAATTTTCTCCATGTATTCGTCACGGATATCATTGATGCCTTCCTGAGCTTTAACGAACTGCTTCAGTTCCTGGTCGTTGAAATTGGTGTTCTGGGTGCCTGCAGCAGCCGGGTCGCTGTAGCCACCGTCGCTGTCAGTAGATTCCGGGCTTTGCTGGTTGTCCTGCGCGAGGGCAGGGCCGGCGGCAAGCAGTGCCAGGGATGCGGTCAGTGAAACGAGAAGCTTGTTCATAACTTTCTCCTTTTGCAGTGATTGGATTGCTTGCTTGTTCTACAAACAATCCTGGCGAACCGTGAGGGTGGTTCTGGTTGATTGATGCTGTCCCTCTGATACCTATCAAGCCTTGTGCCAGTTTCTATATATCCCGCTAAATATCATAAAAACAACAGGTTATGGTTTGTGAAGGGTTAAGGGTAGGTAATGTCTGTTGTGGCGAAATGTCACATGTGGCATAGATGTGTGACACTTTGTCGGAGTTCGCCATGAAAAGGCCTGTGCTCACCGCTCAAAAAATGTTCCGGTCACTACGCCTGACCCTGGTATTGAGCATCGTCGTTCCGCTTATGGTGTTCAGTGGTGTCGCTATCTATGTGGGGCTGGGTGCCGTGGAGGAAAACCTGAACGATCGTCTGAGAGAGGATCTGGAGCTTGTTGCCCGTGCGGTTAGCGGCCCGCTCTCACAGGCCATGTCCGATGGCGATGAAATTGTCATGGGCGAGTCGCTGAAATCGATATTCCGGATTGGCCGGGTGTTTGGGGCCTCCGTTTTCGATGAGGATGGTCAGCAGGTTGCCAGTCTGGGGGTTGCTGACACTGACGTCACCCGCAGTGACAGTGCCGATCGGGTTATCGCCAGCGGTAAAGTTGGCGGTGCTTTTCGCCGGGTAGACGGGGTTTCTGTTTTTTCCCAGTTCACGCCGCTGATTGCCGGCGATGGCCGGATCCAGGGGCTGCTTCAGGTGACTCGCAAGCGCAGTGACTTCCACGAGTTGGTGGCATCCAGCCGCATCTGGGCCGTCACCATCTGGTCAATGGTGTCGCTGATGGTCATCCTCGTTGTGGTGCTGGGACACTACGGCGCAGTCGGGCGTCATGTCAGCCGTTTGCTGGGAATCATGGAGCAGATGGCACCCGGGCGCTGGCGAGTTGACGAAGCGCCCGCCGGGCCACGGGAACTGCGCCAGATTCATGAGGGCCTGCGCGATATGGGGGAGCGCATGATGCAGGCAGAAAGAGAAATAAGGGCGAGCGTCGAGCGTGAAAGAGAGCTTGCCGAGCAGCTCGAATACCAGGAGAAAGTGGCCATGATTGGTCGCGTGGCGGGTGGCGTTGCCCACGAACTTGGCGCTCCACTAAGTGTCATTCAGGGTCGTGCCAACATAATGGGCCGGGGCGATCTGGCTGACGGTGACAGGCGGCATCTCAAGGATATAGAGCACCAGGTTGAACGCATGACACTGATCATCCAGCAGCTATTGGATTGCTTCCGTCATGTTCCTGACTCCCGCCGCAAGACCGATCTTGCGGCAACCGCAAAGGAAGTCGTGGGGCGAATCCGTGAAGAACCCAGGTGCCAGGGGGTGGAAATCCGGTCCGCGATCCCCGACAGGCCGGCAGACATCCTGGCAGAGCCGACCCGCCTTGAAATGGCATGCGTGAATATCATCCGTAATGCCTGCCAGGCGGCCCGCTCAGCAGTGACGGTGACTCTTGCCGAACATGACGGGCTGTGGGAGCTGCGGGTGGATGACGATGGTCCGGGGATAGCGGAAGCCATGCGTGAGCGGATTTTCGAACCCTTCTTCAGTACCCGCGCTGCGGGTGAAGGGACGGGTCTGGGGCTCGCTGTTGTTGGCAGTGTGCTCAAAGAGCACGGCGGCCGGATTGAGGTAGGCTCGAGCCGTGAGGGGGGATGCCGGATGTCTACTTTCTGGCCGGTTTATCAATACCAGGAAGCCCTTGGGGGAGGTCAGTCATGAGCCGTAATCCATCCTCGATTCTGCTGGTGGAAGACGACGCCAGTTTACGAACCTTGCTGGCGGAAGAGCTTGAGGTGGACGGTTACCGGGTAATCTGCGCCGGAACAGCGGAGGAAGGGCGCAGGCTCGCCCTGGAATCAGGCGCTGATCTGGTTGTCTCGGATCTCCGGCTTCCGGATGGTGATGGGTTGTCGATACTCCGGCAGCTGCAGGCTGAAGGCAGGTCGGTGCCGTTTATCATCATTACTGCTTTTGGCACGGTCGATCAGGCGGTGGACGCCCTCAAGGCGGGCGCCGATGATTTTCTCACCAAACCACTCTCCACCGATCATCTGAGATTGAAGATCAAGCGTTTGCTGGCCCACGCGGCCATTACCAGCGAACTGGCTCGCTACAAGTCGCAGACCACAGAAGACAATTCACTCGGCCTGGTGGGTGAAAGCCGGGCATTGGTACAGCTGAGGAATGAGATCAAACAGGTGGCCAGAAGCCAGGCTGCGGTTCTGGTCAGTGGTGAAAGCGGGACCGGCAAGGAGCTGGTGGCCCGCGCAATCCACAGGGAGAGTGACCGCAGGGGCCGGCCGTTTATCCCGGTTAATTGTGCCGGCATTCCACAGGAACTGATGGAAAGTGAGTTTTTCGGTCATGAAGCCGGCGCCTTCACCGGGGCGAATTCCGCGCGTCCGGGGCTGTTTGCGGAGGCGGATGGTGGCACGCTGCTGCTGGATGAAATCGGAGAAATGCCCCTGGCGTTGCAGGCGAAGTTGTTGCGGGTATTGCAGGAGGGCACGATCAAGCCGGTGGGCGCCGATCAGGAAGAGACGGTGGATGTGCGCATCATCGCTGCAACCCATCAGGATCTGATCAAAGCAGTGGAGCAGGGGAACTTCCGGGAAGACCTGTATTACCGGCTGGAAACCCTGACCCTGGTCGTGCCTCCGCTGCGGGAGCGTGGAGATGACGTGGACCTCCTTGCAATGCACTTTCTGAGGGATTCGGCGAAGCGGCACAACCGTGGTTTCCTGCAGATGAGCGAGGTGGTATCACAGATCCTCTCTGACTACCCGTTTCCGGGCAATGTCAGAGAGTTGGGCAGTGCCATAGAGAGGGCTGTGACCTTCTGCGAAGGCGAGGTAATCCTCCCGGAGCATCTGCCCGCCCGGATACGTAAACGCCGAACGGAGACACCTGAAGCAAGGCCCGGCCTGCCCGCAGGAAATCTCGCAGACTGGCCCACCCTGGATCAGATTCAGCAGGACTATGTCGAGCGTGTTATCACCGCCGTGGATGGCAACAAGCGGCGGGCCGCACAGATACTGGGGGTAAATCGTCGCACTCTTTACCGCTGGCTGGATAGCGAAAAGGACGAGGCTCATGACTAACCAGAAACACGCCATGCTGTATGGTCTGGGCACGGTGCTGCTCTGGTCCACCGTAGCCACAGCCTTCAAGCTGTCGTTGCGGGAGCTGAGCCCGATTCAAATGCTGGTGGTGGCCTGTTCCGCCTCGGTGCTGGTTATGGCACTGGTACTCATGCTCCAGCGTCGCTGGCACCTGGTTTTCCAGCTGAGTCGGCGCCAGTATCTGCAGTCCATCGGAATGGGGTTGATCAACCCCTGCCTGTATTATTTTCTGCTGTTCGGCGCCTTTGATCGACTCCCTGCCCAGGAAGCCCAGCCCCTGAACTACACCTGGGCACTGGTGTTGGCGTACCTCTCGGTGCCCTTTCTGGGACAGCGGCTGAGGCGTGCGGATATCATTGCCGGGCTGATCTGTTACAGCGGTGTGGTGGTGATTGCGACCCGGGGTGATGTCTTTTCAATGATCTTCTCCGACCCACTTGGAGTGGCGTATGCGATCGGCAGCACTCTGGTCTGGGCCTCCTACTGGATAATTGCCACGCGGGACACCCGGGACCCGGTGGTGGGGCTGTTTCTGAATTTCCTGTGCGGCTTGCCGGTGATCGTGGCGATCTGTGCCCTGACAGCGGGCTTTGACTTCAGTCCAGGTACCGGCCTTACGGCCGCCATCTACGTAGGCGTTTTCGAGATGGGGATTGCGTTTATTCTATGGTCCTATGCCATGAAAAAGGCCGAGAATACCTCCCGGGTGAGCAACCTGATTTTTATCTCCCCGTTCCTGTCCCTGATATTTATCTATTTCATCCTTGGCGAAATCATTCTGCCGTCCACCTACATTGGTCTGGTTCTGATTGTCGCGGGGTTATGGATTCAGCAACGCAAGGCCCGCGAAAAAATGGCCAAGGTATCATCTGCATGAGCCAGTGGTTTGTCTATATGGTGCGAACGGCCAGGGGAGCCCTCTACACCGGCATCACTACAGATGTGCCACGCCGGTTTGCGGAGCATCAGGCCGGTGCCCCGAAGGGCGCCAGGAGCCTGCGGGGAAAGGGGCCCCTTGAGCTGGTCTTCTCTGCCGAGACCCGGGACCGGGTAACTGCGTCAAAACTGGAGTGGCAGATCAAACGTTGGCCGCGCCGGCAGAAAGAGGCACTGGTGCGCGGTGAGTTGTCCCTGCCCGATCTGACAACGTTAAAAACCTGATTGCCGCGAGACCATCAGGTGGTGAGGTGGCGTCGAATAAACTGGCCTGCCGTTTCCAGCGCTTCGGTGGCCCGGTCCAGTTGCCCGGCATGCACCTGGAACACATGCCAAAGGCTGTTATAGATTTCCAGCCGGGCATCCACGCTGTCCCGGTTGGCCACATTCGCCAGGCGCTGAGCGTCGTTCATCAGGATTTCCTGGCTGCCTACCTGGATCAGCAAGGGGGGCAAACCGGAAAGATCCCCATAAACCGGAGAGACGTAAGGGTTGGCAACTGGCTCACTACCGCAATACAGCCGGGCGGCCTTATCGATCCAGCGTCTCTGCAGAACCGGCTCGCATTCCGGTGAGTAAAGGTGTGCATTGGAAAGGTCGGTCCAGGGCGATATGACCATCAGTGAGGAGGGCAGGGGCAACCCTTTGTCCCGCAAGCGCATTGCCAGTGCGATGGCCAGCCCGCCTCCGGCAGAGTCGCCCGCAAGGCTTAGTGACGCCGGCGGATGTCCCTCGTCAAGCAGCGCCAGATAAACGGCTTCCGCATCGTCCAGGGCTGCCGGGTAAGGGTTTTCGGGGGCCAGCCGGTAGTCAGGTACGATTACCATGGTGCCGCTGGACCTGGCGAGGTGCCCGGTAATTCCCCGGTGCGTTCGCGGGGAGCCGATGATATAACCGCCACCATGGAAATACAGTACGACACCGTCCGGGTTGTCACTGTGGCAGACCCGCGTTATGGCAATGCCCTCGGCCTCAATGTTTTCAAAGCGGGTGCCACGGGGTGGAACCGAGGTCAGATAGGCTTTGCTCACCAGTTTGCGCTGAATGCTTACCGGAACGGCAGGGTGCAGCAAGGGCCTGATCAGGTGGATCATGGTCTGGCGCAGTCCTGTTTCCAGAGCAGTTTGTATCATTGTTCACTCCGCTTTAACGGCCTAAAAGGTGTTGTGGTGTGCTAATCTAACGGCTAGGCCCCCGGCGGCCAACGTGCCAACTTTGCACCTATTGATAACAGGCGTTTAACTCTACGTGTACTGGAAAACAGATACCATAGAAATTCCGAACTGGAACAGGGCATCGCTTCTGGAAAGGCTGGAGCCATTCGATCCCGAACGCCGGGAAGCGCTTGGCGAAGATATGGTCGCCTACTGTCGGTTTTACGGGCTGGATCTCTGGGTGGAGCACCCGGATGTTTCCTATCATCAAGGGTACGTCATGGCGGACCGGCACCAGGTGATGGTGCACTATTTCCGGTTGCCCGAACAACGTCGGCCCAAAGGTACCGTGTTCATCCTGCATGGCTATTTTGACCACGTGGGCCTGTACAGCCAGTTGATTGATCGTTGCCTGGGCGCGGGGTTCGACGTGCTCGCTTACGATCAGCCAGGTCACGGGCTGTCCAGCGGAACGCCGGCAGCTATTGGCAGTTTCCTGGAATATCAGGCGGTACTGACAGACGTGATGGCCAAGGTGAGAGGCAAGGTAAGGGCGCCGTGGTATGCGGTGGGGCAAAGTACCGGCGGCGCTATCCTGATTGATTATCTGCTGACCAATCACCATACTCCCGAAACCTCGGATTTCCGGCGGGTTGTGTTACTGGCCCCGCTGATACGTCCTATGGGGTGGCTGGGGGCAAAACTCCTCCATAGCCTGGCCAAACCGTTTGTTTCACGGTGGGCCCGGGTGTTTGGTACGAACAGTGGGAGCTCGCGTTTTCTGACCTTCCTGAAGGAGCATGATCCACTTCAGGCCAGGGCTGTTCATGTGGACTGGGTGTCGGCGCTGAGGCAGTGGGTGCCCCATATTGAGTCCGCTCGTCCGGTAAATTATCCGGTGACGGTGGTGCAGGGGGAGAAGGACCTGACCGTCGACTGGCAGCACAATCTGCGGATTATTCGTAATAAATTTGCCTCGGTTGAGGAACTCAGGATCCCCGATGGTCGTCATCACTTGGTAAACGAAGCCCAGGATTTGCAGGCAACGGTATTCAACACCATTGTGGATACCTTTGAAAGCGACCACGACAGCTTCCTTTCGGAAGCCTGTTAAGTAAACACAGAGCGGGAACGTGCCGCTATCAGTAATACCTTGGAAAGACTCTGGAGAATGCCGTGAAGAAAACTATTGTTGCTTTTGCTGTCGCCACTGTTGGTTTGGGCGGCTGTATGACATATGACCCCTATACTGGGGAAGAGAAAACATCGAGCGCGACCAAGGGCAGTATTATTGGCGCCATCGGTGGCGCGGCTGTTGGTGCGGCAACGTCCAGCAGCAGTGACCGCGGCAAGGGGGCACTGATTGGTGCTGCATCCGGCGCTGCAGTTGGCGGTGGTATCGGCTACTACATGGACAAGCAGGAAGCCGAACTGCGCCGCAAGCTGGAAGGCTCCGGAGTTCGCGTCGTGCGCAACGGCGACGAAATCGAACTGGTCATGCCTGGTAACATCACCTTTGATGTGGACCAGTCTTCCATCAAGCCGTCTTTCAGCAATACGCTGGAATCCGTGGCACTGGTGCTGAAGGAGTTTGACAAGACCATCATCCAGATTGAAGGTCACACTGATAGCACCGGCTCCAGGGACTATAACCAGTTGCTGAGCGAGCGTCGCGCAAGCTCTGTTCGGGACTTCCTGCTGAACCAGGGCATTGAGCCCAAGCGCACGCGTGCCGTCGGCTATGGCCCGCGCTATCCCATTGCCTCCAATGACTCGGCCTCTGGCCGTGAACAGAATCGTCGCGTTGAACTGACGCTGGTTCCTATGCAGTAATAAAAAGCCCGGTGCCGCGCTTTGCGGTACCGGGCTTTCCATCAACTTGTGATCAGTAACCGATCAGTTTTTTCCGCCAGGCAACCATTCCTCAATTCTCGCTTTCAGATCCCTCAGCTGATCTTCACCGGAATCCCGGATTTCCGAAATCTTCTTGCGCGCTTCTTCAATACGGTTTTCCAGCGTCTGAATGCGCTCGGAGAAGTCTTTCTGGATTTCAGCTTCCGCCTGATCATCTTTGGCTTTTGCCATCTTTTCTTCAGCATCCGCCTGCAGGCTCTGGATCTGTTTGCTCCAGTATTCGGTCTGGGTTTCCAGCTTCTTCTGCAATGACTCCTTCAGTGACATAAGTGCTCCTTGGAGTGAGTGTTTGATGTAGTTTCAAAGCATTCACTTCCATCATGGCTGCATCTGATGACATCTCAAGGGCGAAGCACTGAAAACCAGGTTAACCGGGGGTTATTTCCGGGAGTTGGCCTGATTGGCCAAAAAAAAGCCGGGGCTTGTGGGCCCCGGCTCCTGGTGATGCCTCATGTTCCCGGATCAGAACAGAACGCGGCACCGAATGGTGCCTTTCACTTTCAACAGCTTCTCCAGTGCCAGCTCGCCGTATTCCTTGTCGACGTCGATCACCACGTAGCCGATGTCCTCCTTGGTCTGCAGGTACTGGCCGCAAATGTTGATGCCATTCTCAGAGAACACCTGGTTGATTTCCGACATCACGCCCGGCACGTTCTCGTGGATGTGCAGCAGGCGGTGCTGGTTCGGGTGCGAGGGCAGGGCCACTTCCGGGAAGTTCACGGAAGAGACAGAGGTGCCGTTGTCGCTGTACATGGCCAGCTTTTCCGCCACTTCGCGGCCAATGTTTTCCTGGGCTTCGATGGTGGAGCCACCCACGTGCGGGGTCAGGATTACATTGTCGAACTCTCGCAGCGGTGAGATGAACTCTTCGTCGTTGGACTTGGGTTCCACCGGGAAGACATCGATGGCAGCGCCGAGAAGTTTACCGCTTCCAAGCGCGTCCGCCAGGGCGTCGATATCGACCACGGTGCCCCGCGAGGCGTTCATCAGGATGCTGCCGGGCTTCATCTGGGCAAACTGCTCGGCCTTGAACATGTACTTGGTGGCCGGCGTTTCCGGTACGTGCAGGCTGACCACGTCACAGGTGTTCAGCAGTTCCTGCATCGTACCGACCTGGGTGGCATTGCCGATAGACAGCTTGGAGACCACATCGTAGAAATAGACGTCCATGCCCAGGCCTTCCGCCAGGACACTGAACTGGGTACCAATGTTGCCGTAACCGATGATGCCCAGTTTCTTGCCACGGATTTCATAGCTGTCCTTGGCGGACTTCAGCCACTCGCCACGGTGCGCCTTGGCGTTTTTCTCGGGCACGCCACGAAGTAAAAGAATGGCCTGGGCAAGAACCAGTTCTGCCACACTGCGCGTATTGGAAAAGGGTGCGTTGAAGACAGCGATGCCGCGACGGGTGGCGGCCTGGAGATCAACCTGATTGGTGCCAATGCAGAAGCAGCCTACCGCCACCAGTTTCTGGGCGGCCTCGAATACCTTTTCGGTCAGCTGGGTGCGTGAGCGGATACCCACGAAATGAGCGTCAGCGATTTTTTCGACCAGCTCGTCCTCGGCCAGTGAGTGGGTCAGGTACTCGATGTTCGTATAACCTGCGGCATTCAGGGTATCAATGGCAGACTGGTGCACGCCTTCGAGCAGCAGGATGCGGATTTTGCTCTTTTCAAGAGACGTATTTGACATGGGCTTGCTTCCGAACCTTTCGTCACATGAAATGACCCGTGAGCGCCGCTGTTGGCGGGCGGGCTCACAGAACAGGGGCGGTATGATACCATAAACGCAGATTTTCACAGCGCGTCAGGTTACCTGAATCAACTTCGCCTGCTGACGCCCTGACTAACCCTTTGCGAGACCGGACTATCCATGAATTCTGAACAGATCGTTGCCTCCCTTCGCGCCCTGATGGAAACGGGCCAGGCCCCCGGGAAAGTACTGACCGACCCGGCCGACCTGGAAAACTACGGCAAGGACTGGACCAAGATCTATCCGCCCAAACCGGTGGCTATCGTCCTGCCAAAAACCACCGAGCAGGTGCAGGCACTGGTGATGTTTGCCAATGACAACCAGGTGGCGCTGGTTCCTTCGGGTGGACGCACGGGCCTGAGTGCCGGCGCTGTGGCCGCCAATGGTGAGGTAGTGGTGGCGTTTGACAACATGAACCAGATCCTGGATTTCAGCGCCAGTGACCGCACCGTGAAATGCCAGGCCGGGGTGGTGACGGAGCAGCTTCAGAATTTTGCGGAAGAAAACGGCCTTTACTATCCGGTGGATTTTGCCTCGGCGGGTTCCAGCCAGCTCGGTGGCAACCTGTCCACCAACGCCGGTGGCATCAAGGTGATCCGCTATGGCATGAGCCGGGACTGGGTCGCCGGCCTGAAAGTGGTGACCGGCAAGGGCGATATACTCGACCTGAACAAGGATCTGGAGAAGAACAACACCGGGTATGACCTGCGCCATCTGTTCATCGGTGCGGAAGGTACCCTGGGCTTCATTACTGAGGCCACCATGAAGCTGTCACGCAAACCGGACAACCTGACCGTACTGGTGCTGGGCCTGAACGACCTCACCAACACCATGGATGTGCTGCAGACCTTCCAGAAGCAGATCGACCTGACTGCGTACGAGTTCTTCTCCCACCAGGCGATGGGGCATGTGCTGGCCCATGGCCAGGTACAGGCGCCGTTCGAAACCGAGGCGCCATACTACGCGCTGCTGGAATTCGAGGCGGTGTCTGACCAGGTAATGGACGATGCCATGGCGCTGTTCGAGCAGTGTGTAGAAAGTGGCTGGGTACTGGACGGCGTAATCAGTCAGAGCGAAACCCAGGCCCGGAACCTGTGGCAGCTACGGGAACGGATTTCCGAGTCCATTGCACCGCGCACGCCGTATAAGAATGATATCTCTGTGGTGGTTTCCCGGGTGCCGGGTTTCCTGCAGGAAATCGACGCGGTGGTAACCGAGCATTATCCGGATTTTGAAATCATCTGGTTCGGTCACATCGGTGACGGCAACCTGCACCTGAATATCCTCAAGCCGGAAGACATGGCCAAGGAGGATTTCTTTGAGAAATGCCAACAGGTGAACAAATGGGTCTTCGAGATTGTCGAACGTTATCAGGGCAGCGTGTCTGCAGAACACGGCGTTGGCATGACCAAGAAGGCGTATCTGGAGTACACCCGCAGCGCTGCTGAAATTGCCTACCTGAGAGGCATCAAGCAGGTCTTCGATCCGAACCGGGTGATGAACCCCGGCAAGATCTTCGACTAGAGGCGTTAGGGCAGTGCGGGTGGTTCCCGGGAGTAACCGCAATGGTAGAGCAGCTTTCCCGAGATGAAGGCGACTGTTTTCTCCTGACCCCCAACCAGTCCATGACATGGAAGGGAAACATCCGCATCTGGCTGGCGGCAGTGTTCCTTCAGCTGATGATCTCCACCGGAATGGTCCTGGCCGGGGCGTGGCCGGTATTGCCATTTGCCGGGCTGGAACTGACAGCGCTGGCGGCCGGATTTTACTACACCTCACGCAAGTGTCAGAAACGGGAAGTGCTCACCTTCGCCCCGGAGCTGATCCGACTGGAGAAAGGCCTTACCCGCAAGGAAGAAGAGTGGGAACTGCCCCGTCGTCATACCCGTGTGTGGCAGGACATGCCGCGCCATCCCTGGACACCCCCCAAGCTCCATCTGCAGTTCCGAGGCGAAGAAATTTCCCTGGCTTCTTTCCTTAATATGGATGACACCGAGGAACTGGTTGCTATCCTTGAAAAACATGGGCTCAGAGTAGAAAAACGGCGTAAGCCGGAGAAACTCTGGTTCTGACGTACCTCCCTATAAAAAATAAAAGCGGTGCCCTATGATAGATCACATCGTGGTTCTCACCGGCGCAGGTATGAGTGCCGAAAGTGGCCTTTCCACCTTCCGCGACAATGGCGGGCTGTGGGAGCAGCACAGCGTTTATGACGTCGCCACACCGGAGGCTTTCACCCGCAACCAGGAACTGGTGTTGCGCTTCTACAATGAACGTCGCCGGCAGCTGGAATCGGCACAACCCAATAACGCCCATCGCCTGCTGGCTAAGCTGGAGCAGCATTACCGGGTGACCATCATCACCCAGAACGTGGACAACCTGCACGAACGGGGCGGCTCCAGCAATGTCATCCACCTGCACGGCGAACTCACCAAGGCTCGCAGCTCAAAGCACCCCGAACTGGTCTACGACATCGGGTTCGCGGATATCCATCCCGGCGACACCTGTGAGCGTGGCGCCCAGCTGCGGCCTCATATTGTGTGGTTTGGTGAGGAAGTGCCGATGATTGAGGCCGCTGCCGAGATCGTCCCAACCGCGGATCACCTGCTGATCGTGGGCACATCCCTGCAAGTCTATCCGGCCGCGGGGCTGGTGGACCTGGTGGATTTTGATGTGCCGATTACGGTCATCGATCCCGGTGAGCCGGCAAACCTTTCCAGGGCGAGAGTTATCCGTAAGGGGGCCTGTGAGGGTGTGTCCCAATGGGTGGCCGGACTTGAAAACCGCTGATCCGTGTCAGTAATCGCCTAAAACTCCGCTACAATTCTATAGCGCTCGTGTGGGCGTGCCCTCTACTTTTTTGGGGCCAACAAGATCTGGCATCAGGGAGTTGATTGCGATGAGCATCGTAAAGGAGTTCAAGGAATTTGCGGTCAAGGGTAACGTCATGGATATGGCGGTAGGCATTATCATAGGTGTCGCATTCGGCAAGATTGTTTCGTCGTTTGTTGCCGATGTTATGATGCCACCTATCGGACTACTTATCGGTGGTGTCGACTTTTCCAACCTCGTTATTACGCTTAAAGCCGCCGAGGAGGGTGCGGAGGCAGTTGCACTCCGTTATGGCGTCTTTATTCAGGCCGTTTTCGATTTTGTCATCGTCGCGTTTGCGGTATTCATCGCCGTGAGGGCACTGAACAGCATGCGTAAAAAGGAAGCGGAAACCCCAGCCGCTCCGCCCGCTCCTTCCGCACAGGAGCAGTTATTGATGGAAATCCGGGACTTGCTGAAACAGAAACCCGAGTAGTTTTCGGCCGCTCTGCCGGGCCGGGTGTCAACTCAGTCCGGCGTTTGCCGAAGGTATTTCTCCAGTTCTTCCCGAAACGCCGCCTGCACACCCAGCCGCTTCATCATCCAGTAATGCCCGGCAATCATGCGGTCGATGAATATACTCTCCACCGGTGGTTTGAAATAATCCAGGTATTTGAACACGGTCGTGGTCTTGGCGGCGACGTCCTTGTGGAGCTCCGAGTCAGCGAAATCGTAGGGTGTGTCACTACGGAACGGCTGAATGAGGATGTCCCGCCACATGGCATAGTAGGCTTCGTCCACTGCCGGCTGGGATTCCACGCGAGCGCCCAGGGCAATCAGATGTTGATCCAGGGCGGCGTAGTCTTCTTCAAGGGCCGAAATGAGGGCGTTGCGATAGGCTTCAACAATCTCCGGCTTCAGTTTTTTCACACACCCGAAGTCATACAGAATGATGGTGCCGTCGGGGCGGTAGGCAAAGTTGCCGGCGTGGGGGTCGCCATGGATGCACTGGTAGCGGAAAAGCTGGTCCGCCATCATGGTGAAGATGCGGTGGCCGATCAGGTTGATGGTGTCCTGATCGTATTTTTCCGGCGTTACCTCGCTGATGTGGTCGCCTTCCACCAGCTCCATGGTCAGAACCCGTCGGGACGAGTGGCTTTCGAACACTTTCGGGATGACGATCCAGTCGTCGTTGGCATGAAATGCCTGGAAGAGTTCCAGGTTGCGGGCCTCGTTTTCGTAATCCAGTTCTTCTTTCAGCCGGACACGGATTTCACCGAACAGCTGGTCCACGTGTTCCTTGGGCATCCGCAGCAATCCGCCCAGTTTCAGGGCCATACGTAGCTGCTTCAGATCGCTGTCGCAGGATTCGTCCACCCCCGGGTACTGAACCTTGACGATGACATCGGTGCCATCGTGCAGCCGGGCACGGTGGACCTGACCAATGGAAGCGGCGGCGTAGGGTTTTTCCTGGAGGTATTCGAACAATTCTGAAACCGGCTTGCCCAACTCGCTTTCTACCTGCCCGACAATCACCTCGAAGGGCATGGGCGGGGCTTCTTTCTGCAGCCGCTCGAGAGCGTCGGAGAATTCCCGGGGCAGAAAGTCCTGAGTCTGCGACGCTATTTGACCGACCTTCATCACTGCACCTTTCAGCTCCCCCAAGGTGTCGACAATCTGGTCCGCCATACGGGTGTAGCTTTCGGAGCGGGCGCCTTCGTCGTCCTCTTCGCTGCGGAATATCCGGCGTGCGCGCTGCCCGGCATATTGCCCGGCTACAGATGCCGTCATGCCTGCCAGTCTGAAGAATCGTCCGCTACGGGTGGTAACCGGTTTCTTTGCCATGCCTGATATACGTCCTGAAAAGCCGATGGACCTGACTGGGTTTGCAGATCCGTGTTCCCACACTAGAGCACGGTGGTCTCAACAAACAAGGCATCTTCCAGTTCCAGGGACAATATCTGCCCCGATTCCAGCGGCCCGACGCCTTTGGGCGTGCCGGTGAGGACCACATCGCCGGGCATCAGCGTGAACTGGCTGCTCATGTGCGCGATCAGAGGCACGATCGGGTTCAGCATATCGCGGGTGTCGCCGGTTTGTTGGCGTTCACGGTTGATGTCCAGGGTAAAGGTCAGGTGGTCGCGTCGAAGTCGGTCAATGGATACGAATGGCGACAGTGGGCAAGCGCCGTCAAAGGCCTTGGCTCTTTCCCAGGGCTGGCCTTTCTCCTTGAGCCGGGATTGCAGGTCCCGCAGGGTCAGGTCCAGTGCCAGGCCATAGCCGAGAATGGCGCCTTCGGCTTCGCTGGCGGAGGCGTTGGTCAGCGGTCGGCCAATCAGTACGGCCAGTTCGGCTTCGAAATGGACTTCACCCCGGTCCCGGGGAAAGTCCAGCGGGCGGGTGATATGCACCGCCGAGGTTGCCGGTTTGATGAACAGTAACGGTTCATCCGGCACCGGGTTGTTCAGCTCCCGGGCGTGCTCCGCGTAGTTGCGGCCGATGCAGACAATCTTGCCCAGCGGCAGGTGAACCGGGGTCCCGTCTTTCCAGTGGTGCTGATAATCAGGCATGGCAGCCCCCTAATCGCCCTCAAACGAGCACACAGTATAAACCTTCAGACCTTCCTCCTGCAGCTTGCGTGAGCCGCCCAGGTCCGGAAGATCGATCATTGCAGCCACTTCGACAATTTCGGCACCAATACGGCGGATCAGGCGCGAGGCTGCCAGCATGGTGCCTCCGGTGGCAATCAGGTCGTCCACCAGGACCACGTTGTCGCCGGGTTTGAAGGCATCCTTGTGCAGCTCCACCGAGGCGGTGCCGTACTCCAGTTCGTAATCTTCCACCAGGGTGTCGAACGGCAGCTTGCCTTTCTTGCGGATCAGCACCAGCGAGGCGTTGAGCTCATAGGCGAGTGCCGAACCGATAATGAAGCCGCGGGCATCTACCGCTGCAACCGCATCGATCTTGTGCCCGTGGTAACGGTGAACAAAGGCATCAATCAGCTTGCGGAACGCGGTGCGATCCTGCAGTACAGTGGTGATGTCGCGGAAGGCGACCCCTGGCTTGGGCCAGTCAGGCACCGTGCGAATGGCTTTCTTGATGCTTTCTGCAAAGTAGTCCATAGCGAATCCGGGCTCTGAAAACGCAGCTTACGCCACGTCCAGGAAAGTGAATTTCAGGATAAAGACGACAGCGATGATGACCACACTGACGTTCAGGTCTGACCAGCGTCCGCTTAGCGCTTTCAGGATGGCATAGGTGATGAAGCCCAGGGCAATGCCGTTGGCGATGGAAAAGGTCAGCGGCATCATCAATGCGGTCACGACCGCAGGAGCGGCTTCGGTGACGTCATCCCAGTCTATCAGTTTCAACCCGCTGGCCATCAGTACCGCGACGTACAGCAGGGCCGGCGCGGTGGCGTAGGCCGGGATAATACCGGCAATGGGGGATAGTAGCAGACACGCCATAAAAAGGGCGGCCACGACAACCGCCGTCAGGCCGGTGCGGCCTCCGGCGGTAATGCCGGCGGTGGACTCAATGTAGCTGGTGGTTGTGGATGTCCCCAGGGCAGCGCCGGACATGGTGGCCACGGAATCGGACATCAGCGCACGACCCAGACGGGGCAATTTACCGTTCTTGTCCAGGAGTCCACCGCGCTGGGCCGCGCCAATCAGAGTGCCGGAGGTGTCGAACAGATCCACAAACAGGAAGGCAAAAATAACGCTGATCATTCCCACATTCAGCGCGCCGGCGAGGTCCAGTTGCATAAAGGTCGGGGCCAGGCTGGGCGGAGCCGAAACAAAGCCGTCGTATTCCACCATGCCCATCGCCATTGCGGCGGCGGTCACGGCAATAATGCCAATCATCACCGCACCGGTGATCTGGCGGAACGACAGTGCGCAGATCAGCACAAAGCCGCCAAAGAACAGCAGGCTTTCGGCTACTTTAACGTCGCCAAGACCTACCAGAGTTGCGGGGTTATCGATAACGATACCGGCATTTTTCAGCGCGATGAGTGCCAGAAAGAAGCCGATACCGGCCGAGATGCCATAGCGCAGGGACAGGGGGATGCTGTTGATGATCCATTCCCGGACCTTGAAAAGGCTCAGCAAAAAGAAAATGAAACCGGAGATGAACACGGCTCCCAGTGCCACCTGCCAGCTATAACCCATGCTACCTACCACTGTGAACGAGAAGAACGCGTTCAGGCCCATGCCCGGGGCCAGGGCAATCGGGTAGTTGGCCCACAGCCCCATGATCAGGGTGCCGATAGTGGCGGCCAGGCAGGTAGCCACGAACACCGCACCGAAGTCCATGCCGGTGGCGGAGAGAATGCTGGGGTTGACCACGATGATGTAAGCCATGGTCAGGAAGGTGGTAAAGCCCGCAATCACCTCTTTACGAACAGTGGTGCCATGGGCCTGGAGCTGGAATAGTCGTTCGAGCATGACGGATGCCTGCCTTACAGGGAGCTGAATGGGGATTGAATGAATCGGTTTCAGGAGCTGGGTGAAAAAACGGCAATGTTACCGGCTGGAGCCGTGAACGCCAAGGGACGATTCAACATTGCAACCTGATTAGCCCTGTTTTCTGTCCCGTTGCAGGCGAATATCAAAGTGCACGGCCAGCAAGCGGGTGATGGTTATGAACAGTAAGCCGATGGTCAGGGCGAGGGTTTCGCTCTCCAGTAGCCATTGGCAGACAAAATAGAGCCAGCAACCGGCAAATGAAATGGACGCGTAAACCTGGTCCTTGCGGAAAATGTACGGCACCTCATTACACAAGGTATCGCGCAAAGCGCCGCCAAAGGTGCCGGTCATCACCCCCAATAGCGAGGCGACAAACCAGGAGTGGCCAAGGTCGAGGGCCAACTGCGCGCCAAGAATGGAGAAAACGCCCAGACCAATGGCGTCGGGAAAGACGATTCGGGATGCTCGGAGGCGTCCGGCGCGGTGCCAGTAGCTGTAGATGACCGCCATCACCAAAATCAGGATCGGCTGTTCCTGATGCTTGATCCAGTACAGCGGATGGTTGTCCATCATCAGATCCCGCAGGGTGCCGCCACCCAGAGCGGTGACAAACCCGATGGTGAATATACCCACCGGATCCATATTCTTGGATCGCGCCACGATCATGCCGGAGATGGCAAAGGCAACCACGCCGATCATTTCAAGCAGGAAGATAATATCGAACATGTCAGGCCCTGGAGGAACAGCAAGGGACAGGCGTCAGCCCGGTTACGGTGCGCGCAGGATAGCGGAAAAGGCGGGCAGGTTCATCCCGGGAAAAGGGTATGGTCCGGGGATTTTGAGTGGTGATGCAATGCCCGGGAGACAGAACTATACGAATGTCTATGATCCATCTTCAAGGTATGAGACGTATTTCACACCAACCTTAACCGTTTGATGTAGTACGGAGTGAATGATATGTCTCTGATGCGTCTGGCTTACGCCAGTGAAGCCACTTTCAAGGCCAAACCAGTGGAAAAGGGTGTAGAGCCCAACGTCGCCCGGATCCTGATGGAATCCCGTCGAAACAATGCCAGAAGTGAAATCGTTGGCGGCCTTTATTACGGCGACGACCAGTTTTTCCAGTATCTGGAGGGCGAAGAAGGGGCCGTTCGCCAGCTCTATGACCGGATCGCCAGAGACGACCGACACCGTGATGTGATTACGTTGCTGGAAGAGCCGATCGAAGCCCGAACCTTCACCAACTGGTCGATGAAGTACGTGCCGCTGTCTTCAGACGTCAACAGATTCTTGGACAATGAGGGGATGGAGGCCTTTCGACCCTCGGGGTTCAATCGCAGCCAGTGCGAGGAGATGATCACCCTTATTCGCAATTCCAGCCAGGACGGCCGCGTGGTCAGCCATGACGGTGGGCGAAATAAACGAAGCAAGCAGTCTGTCATTCCCAAAGGTATTCTTGCGGGTCTCATCGCGGCCGCCGTCTGTCTGGTGGGTGCAATGGCCTATGTAAGCACCATGCTCTAGCGTGGGATTCCGGAGACCATAAGCAAGGCTTATCCGGTAGGATAAGATTTCTTTATTTGCTTCATGACACGACTCTGTTTAGGTTGATAACCATCAACTGCAGTCATCTTTTATCGACCGTCGATTAACGGAGTCACAACATGAGAGCGATTCTCTGCAAGGAATACGGCCCTGCGGACAAACTGGTGATAGAAGATGTCGCCAGTCCTGTGGTCAAAGGCCATGGCGTCAAGGTTCGGGTCAAGGCCGCCGGCCTGAACTTCCCGGACACGCTGATCATTGAAGGCAAGTATCAGCTCAAACCCACCATGCCGTTCTCCCCTGGGGGAGAGATGTCCGGTGAGGTGATTGAAGTGGGCGAAAAAGTCACCCGCTTCAAACCGGGCGACCGCGTTGCCGGCCTCACGGGCTACGGTGCCTTCGCTGAGGAAGTGGTGGTTCCCGAGCAGAATATCCTGCCGATCCCCGAGTCCATGTCAGACGAGAAAGCAGCTGCTTTCTCTATGGTGTACGGCACCTCCTATTATGCGCTCAAGCAGCGAGCCAACATCCAGCCGGGCGAAACCCTGCTGGTGCTGGGCGCCAGCGGCGGGGTTGGCCTGGCAACGGTGGAACTGGGCAAGGCCATGGGCGCCCATGTGATCGCAGCGGCCAGCACGGCCGAGAAGCTGGCGGTGGCGAAGGAAGCCGGTGCCGACGAGCTGATCAATTACACCGAAGAGCCCCTGAAAGACGCGGTCAAGCGGCTGACCAACAGCAAGGGTGTGGATGTGATCTACGATCCGGTGGGTGGTGAATTCACCGAACAGGCCCTGCGCGCCATGGCCTGGAACGGCCGCCACCTGATCATCGGCTTCGCCGCCGGCGACATCCCGAAGATCCCGGCAAACCTGACACTGTTGAAAGGCTGTTCGGTAGTGGGTGTTTTCTGGGGCAGCTTCACCCAGCGGGAACCACAAACCAGCGCCCAGAATATGATGGAGCTGCTGAAGCTGTTCTCTGAGGGCAAGATTGACCCGAGAATCAGTGCGGTCTACGAGTTCGAGGACTATGAGAAGGCCCTCGGGGCGCTGACCGGGCGGACGGCTACCGGGAAGATCGTTCTTAAGGTTGGTTCTTGAGCCCGGCCTTGTGCCGATCTCTGCATCTAGCCTGATAGTTCCGGTGATCAGCCATGGCCCGCGGACCATGGGAATATACCAGTAGATAAGGAAACCGTAGGTCGGATTAGCGAAGCGTAATCCGACTCTTTTCTGGCGTTATCTCCATTTGTCGGATTACGCTTCGCTAATCCGACCTACGTTTTTCCCAGGATTACGAGTTAACGGGCGATATCTCCGGTGCTTAGCCAGCACCGGTGGGAGGGTGTTCCCATCGGTGCAGTCACCAAGCCATAAAGGCTAGGGCAGGGAGCCATAGGCACCACCATAAGCCAAGGAACACTCAGAACCGTACCTCCCCGGCATCAATCTCCGCCACCCGTTCAGCCGTCAACAGGGTATACCCCTCAGTCCCAGGCAACCACGCATAAACCTGCTCCCCGGGCTTGTCTATGGAATAACCGGCTTTCTGGATATCGACCTTCCGGTATTTGAAGGTACCGGTCTTTTCGATGGCATTGGTCACCCGGACAAACACCGGCACTGCATAGGGCGGCAGGTTGTCGTTCAGGTAACGGAACAGCCGGTTAACATCAAACTCCTGGCCGTTGGAGTGGGGCACCAGCGTGACCATGCCGGCCTTGCCGTTGGTGCCCGGAATTTCTACGCCGTAGACAATCGCCTCCTCCACCATGTTGGAGCCGTCGATGATGTTCTCCACCTCTGTGGTGGACACGTTCTCACCCTTCCAGCGGAAAGTGTCGCCCATGCGGTCTACGAACTGCAGGTGGCCACAGCCGATTTCCTTGAGCACATCGCCGGTGTTGAACCACTGATCGCCTTTCTTGAAAGCATCCCGCAGGATGGATTTTTCCGTGGCGTCTTTCTGGGTATAACCCTCGAAGGACCACTTTTTGGTGATCTCGCCGATCAGCAGGCCGGCCTCGCCTTGCTTCACTTCCTGCATAAAACCGTTGTCATCACGAACCGGGTCGCGGGTGCCGTCGTGGAATTTCACCAGCTTGTAGGGGGCGGTGGAAAAACCGACGGTGTTGTCCATGTTGAAGAAATTGCTGAAGCCGATGTTACCCTCGCTGGAGGCATACAGCTCCGCCACGGTTTCGATACCGAATCGGTCCTTGAACTCCTTCCAGATGGACGGGCGCAGGCCGTTGCCGATCATTTTGGTGAGGTTGTGATTACGGTCCTGGTCGCTTGGGGGCTGGTTGAGCAGGTAGCGGCACAACTCGCCCACGTAGCCGAAGGTGGTGGCCTGGAAATACCGTACATCGTCCCAGAAGGCGCTGGCGGAGAACTTGCGGCGCAGGGCGATGGCGGAGCCGCCGGCCATCACCGAACCCCAGCACACCAGCAGGGCGGTGCCGTGGTAGAGAGGTAGGGTGCAGTAGAGGACGTCGTGTGGCTTCATGTCCAGGGACATCATGCCGAAGCCGCCGTAGGCTTTCATAAACTTGCGGTGGCTGCCGGGCGCGGCCTTGGGCAGGCCTGTGGTACCGGAAGTGAACAGGTAAATGGCGGTGTCGCCCATAACGGGCGGGTCGGCCGGTCGGGGGCCGGTGTTCCGGTGGGCGCTGACCTTTGCAGCCATGTTCACGTAACCTTCCGGCGCATCGCCAAAGACGTTTATGGTGTTGGCGTCGGCCAGGAACAGGAACGGGTTGGGGTGGCTGGTCCGGATGTCGCCCTTAACACCGTCGAAGCTGTCGACCAGTTCTTCGCCTACCACAACCATTTTGGGGCCAATCAGGTTGATGCTGTGTTCCAGAACCCGGCCTTTCTGGGACGTGTTGAGCATTGCGCAGGCGACACCGATTTTGGCAGCGCCGGCTACTACGGCCAGCAGCTCCGGACGGTTCTCCAGGAACACGGCAATAGCATCGCCTTTGATAAGCCCCTCGGCTTTCAGGAACCCGGCAATGCGGTTGGCCCACTCGTCGAATTCACGCCAGGTAATGCTGCGGTCTTCGTAGAGGATGGCCGGGCGTTGGCCGTGTTTCCTCGCGTTGCGTTCTACCAGGGTGCCAAGGGTCAGGTCTTTGTTCTCGTTCCTGACTGCGTAGTAGTAATAGCCCCGGGCAATAGCGGGAAAGCGCCGGAGTATGCCCGGCAGGCTGCGAGCGATGTCGCGTGGGGATATGTTGTCCTGGGTCATAGAGTCATCCGTCAGGGTCTGTGTTTAACGTTGTTATTCGTTTTTGCCCCGGGACAACCAATGGCTTCGGGGCTAATCCAGAAACAGGTCAGGCAGCAGCGGTTTGTCGCCGGGCTGGTACCGGTAGTGTTCAAAATCGGTAACGCCATCAGTTCTCAGCACATCCTCATCAATCACCGACTGGCCGGTCATGTCCTCGGCAGGGCGGCTGAGAATGCTCAGTGCGGCGTCCGCCATGATGTCCGGTTTGCGGCCCTGGGCCATCATCTGCGGGCCGCCCACTTCGAACTCGATGGCAGCGGTGGCAATCAGCGTTTTGGGCCAGAGTGTGTTTACCGCAATGCCGTAGCGTCGGAACTCTTCTGCCATCCCCATACTCAACATGGTCATGGCGTATTTTGTGGTGGTGTAAGGCCCGTACTGGGCAAACCACCGGGTGTCCATGTTCAGGGGCGGCGACAGGCTCAGGATATGGGCCCGGTCCGACTGCTTCAGCCAGGGCAGTGCCGCCTGGCTGCAGACAAATACCGCCCGTGCGTTGACCTGGTGCATCAGGTCGTAGCGGCTGACCTTCAGGTTTTCCACGCCGGTCAGTTTTATGGCACCTGCGTTGTTTACCAGCGCGTCAATGCCGCCAAAGTGATCGGCAGCCTCATCCACCCGCTGGCGCACCAGTTGTTCGTCCCGTACATCCAGCACCAGGGGCAGGGCCTTACCGCCTGCCTGCCGAATTTCTTCTGCGACACTGTGAATCGTGCCGGGCAGCTTCGGGTGTGGCTTGTCGGACTTGGCCGCAATCACCACATTGGCACCTTCTCTGGCGCAGGCCAGGGCAATGGCCCGGCCGATACCCCGGCTGCCGCCGGTAATAAAAACGGTTCTGTCCTGCATTGTGCTCATTGTCCGGCCTCCTCTGAGGTAGCTTCAGCGGCAGTAATTTCCACCAGCAACTGGCTGCGTTTTACCTGGTCGCCTGAGGCGGCCAGCACCTCACCCACCGTGCCATCGCGATCTGCTTTCACCGGATGCTCCATCTTCATGGCCTCCAGGATCACCAGTGTGTCCCCCTGCTTCACCGCTTGGCCGGCCTGCACCAGAACATCAATGATGGCGCCGTCCATGGTGGCCTTGATGCGGCCGCTACCACTGGCCGCAGCCCCGCTGGCCGGCTGGTGGGTGACGTCATGCAATGCCTCTGCCTGCCCGGACGCCTGCAAATATAGGTGATCGTGCCGGCGGTGATATTGGCATTGTTGACGAATGCCGTTGTCGATAATGCATAACAGGCCACCGCCCATGCTTTCAAGGTCGAGTTCGTACTGGTCCTCACCTCGGGTAACCGTGAAGTGATTACCAGTGCGTCGCACCAGCAGTTCCAGGGTTTTGTCGCCGGTTTCCAGCTTCATGGGCGTGACCGTGGCAGGCGCATTACTCCAGGAACTATTCATGTCATGACGAGCCGCACCGGGGCCTGAATTGCCATGGCTGAACACGCAGGCCGCCAGCGCCAGTTCGCGTATGGAGGTGTCCTTCGGGGCCAGCGAGGGATCGTCCCGGAACGCCTGTTGCAGAAATGCCGTGGTGGCCTCACCGGCACCGAACGTTTCGTCAGCGATGATGCGGCTGAGGAAATAACGGTTGGTAGTCACGCCGAACACCGTGGTGTCCTCCAGTGCCCGCAATAGCCGGCGGCGAGCTTCGTTGCGGTTGGCGCCCCAGGCAACGACCTTGGCCAGCATCGGATCGTAATGGGGCGTGACGGCATCGCCAGAGCGAACACCGGTATCAAACCGTAATCCTTCGCCCTCGGCGGGCTGGAACTGATGCAGTGGTCCGGTCTGCGGCGTAAACCCGTTGGCCGGGTCTTCGGCGTAAAGCCGCACTTCAATGGCGTGGCCGTTCAATTGAATCTGCTCTTGTGAGAGCGGTAGTGGCAGTCCCTCGGCCGCGGAAAGCTGCCAGGCCACCAGATCCTGCCCGGTGATCAGCTCGGTGACCGGGTGTTCCACTTGCAGGCGGGTGTTCATTTCCAGGAAGTAAAAGTTGCGGTCCTTGTCCACCAGGAACTCGACGGTACCGGCGCCTTCGTAGCCGCAGGCGAGAGCCGCTTTTACCGCCGCGTTGCCCATGGCCTCTCGGAGCTCCGGGGTGACGAAAGGTGAGGGCGCTTCTTCGACCACTTTCTGGTGCCGCCGCTGAACCGAGCAATCCCGCTCACCCAAGTGCACCGCGTTGCCGTGTTGGTCGGCAAACACCTGGATTTCGATGTGGCGGGGTTCGATAACCGCCTTCTCGAGTATCAGCTCGTCATCCCCAAAGGCCTGCCTGGCCTCGGAACGGGCGCGCTGGATGTTGTCAGCCAGTTCTTCTTCCGCCTCCACCAACCGCATGCCCCGGCCACCACCACCTGCGGAGGCCTTGATCATCAGCGGGTAGCCAATATTCTTCGCGGCGTCGATCAGTTCTTCGTCGCCGGCATTATCACCTTCAAACCCGGGCACTACCGGCACACCCGCTTCCTGCATCGCAATCTTCGAGCGCCGCTTGCTGCCCATCAGTTCGATAGCCGACTCAGGCGGCCCCACAAACACCAGCCCGGCGTCTTTACAGGCCTTCGCAAACCCGGAATTCTCCGACAGAAATCCATACCCCGGATGCACACAATCCGCCCCGGTCCTGACCGCCGCCTCGATAATAGCCTCGGCCTTCAAATAAGAAGCCGAAACCTGAGCCGGGCCAATACACACCGCCTCATCGGCCATCTCCACGTGCAGCGCCTGGGCATCTGCCTCTGAGTACACCGCCACGGTGCGGTATCCCAGTGACTTTGCCGTCTTGATTACCCTGACTGCGATCTCACCCCGGTTGGCGATTAAGAGCTTTTTTAGCATGTTGCTCGTCTCTTGCTTGGGTGGTTGGTCGCGTTGGTGCGACGGAAGCATGGGTTCAGGACACGCCGTGAATACGGTCCTGAACCCCGGCCCTCCACCAACGCCTAAAAACGTCACTCAGAAGCAGCCCACGAAGCCGGACGCTTCTGCATAAACGCAAGCGTCCCCTCAGAGCCCTCGTCACTGCGAATAGCCAGTGCAAACTTCTCAGCCGCACTGTCCAGAAGTCCACTCATGGACTCATGACCAACGCGGTGCAACAACGCCTTGGTTTCTGCCGTCGCATTCGGCGCACACTGCCGAACCCGCTCGACCGCATGACCCAGAAACTCGTCAATCTCAACCTCAGACTCCGCAACCTGATGAACAATCCCCAGCCTGCAAGCCTCATTCGCATCCACCCGCAAACCCAGCAACGCCAGCCGCCGCGCCTGCGTGAGCCCGATACGCTCCACCACAAATGGTGCAATCTGAGCTGGAATCACCCCCAGGGTGGTCTCCGGCATGCCGAACTTTGCCGACGGCCCGGCAATGGCCATATCCGACACACACGCCAGTCCAAAGCCACCGCCCATCACGGCCCCTTCGGTCACCGCAATTACCACCTTCGATGACTCGTTCACCTGTTGAATCATCTGCCCGAACGCCCGGTTCAAGCGGTAGAACGGATCCTCTTCACCCTCGGCAGGCTTTTGCCCCCGGGCACCGGCCATGTCCTTGATGTCGCCACCGGCACAGAAGTGGCCACCGGCACCGCGAAGAACCACAGCGCGAATGCTGGTATCGCCCTCAACCTGGCTGAACACCGCCGAAAGCTCTGCCACCATCTCCAGGCTCATGGCGTTCCGAACGTCTGGGCGGTTGATGGTGACGTGCAGGGCGGGGCCCTGTTTTTCCAGAATTAGCGTTTCGCAGTGCGGTAAATTTTCCATAAGCGTGACTCCAAAAACGTTGTCCGTACACCAAAAGCCTGACAATTCAGTCCCGTTGCTTACCAGGCAACGTGCCCATCATCTTGCAGATAATCCCCAGCATGATTTCGTCAGCACCACCGCCGATGGACACCAGTCGCACATCCCGGAACGCACGGGACACCGGGTTTTCCCACATGTAACCATTGCCCCCCCAATACTGCAGACAGCTATCCGTCACCTCGCGCCCAAGCCGCCCGGCCTTCAGCTTGGCCATCGACGCCAGCCTGGTCACATCCTTGCCTTCGATATGCAGTTCACAAGCCTGATAGGTCAGGGCACGCAGGGCCTCGACTTCCGTCTGCAGCTCAGCCAGGCGGAAATGAATCACCTGGTTATTGATCAACGGCTGGCCGAAGGTCTTGCGCTCGCGGCAGTACTCAATGGTCTTGTTGATGCAGTGTTCCAACGCCTTGATCACGTTGGCCGCGCCCCACAGCCGCTCCTCCTGAAATTGGAGCATCTGCATCATGAAACCGGTGCCTTCGGCACCGATACGATACCGCTGGGGTACACGCACATCGTCAAAGTAAATCTCGGCTGTCTCTGAGGACCGCATCCCCAGCTTGTTCAGGTGCGGGCTGAAGGAAATGCCCGGGGTATTCATGGGCACCACGATCAGTGACTTGTTCTTGTGAGGCTTGTCGTCGGAAGTGTTCGCAAGCAGGCAAATAAAATCAGCCCTGGGGCTATTGGTGATCCACATCTTGGAGCCATTGATGACATAGTCATCGCCATCCTGCTTCGCGGTGGTTTTCATCCCCGCCACGTCGGAACCGGCCGCGACTTCACTTACACCGATGCAGCCAACCATGTCGCCGGCAATGGCCGGAGCCAGGAAGGTGCGCTTCAGTTCGTCGGAGCCAAAACGTGAGATAGCAGGGGTACACATATCGGTCTGAACCCCAATGGCCAGGGGTACACCACCGCAGTGGGCCGTGCCGAGTTCTTCCGCAGCTACCAGGTTATAGCTGTAATCCAGCCCCATGCCGCCATACTCTTCCGGTTTCTGGATGCCCAGAAGACCGAGGTTGCCGAGTTTCTTGAAGATGTCGTGAATCGGAAACTCGCCGGCTTTTTCCCATTCGTCGCAGTGGGGGTTGATTTCCTTCTCCACGAAAACGCGGACGGTTTTTCTGAGGGCTTCGTGCTCGGAGGTGAATTTCACGTTCTTGTTCTCCTGACTTGTTGTTAGTCCGTGCCTGTGTGGTGATGGTGCACGTTCGTAAGCTCGGGTGCCCCACAGGTGCTGTTGTCTGCGAGCTCTGTTGCTTCCTGTTCTTTGTTTGTCGGATTACGCCTCTGGCTAATCCGACCTACATTAGTTGCAGGCCCGGAAACGTAGGTCGGATTAGCGCAGCGTAATCCGACAAACCAATCCAACGGTATTCCGCCCCGGTTCCAACCACCATAACCAGGACCGCCTACAGGCGGGCCACACCAAACGAATTAGGCCGCAACTGTCGGGCCTCAGCCTCGCGGCATACCGAAAGCACCAGAGCCAGAACCCGCCGGGTGTCTCTTGGATCAATCAGGCCGTCGTCCCACAGCCGCGCTGTACCGAACAGGGCCGTGGAGCCGTCTTCCAGCTTCTTGGCGGTGGCCTGTTCCAGGAAATCCAGGGTTTTGGGATCCGGTTCCATGCCGCCCCGGCGCTGTTTGTCCTCGGCGACAATACGCATTACCTTGCCCGCCTGTGCCGGGCCCATGACTGCTGTGCGGCTGTTGGGCCAGGCGAAGATGAATCTCGGGTCCAGACCGCGGCCGCACATGGCGTAGTTACCTGCACCATAGGAACCGCCGATGACAATTGCGACCTTTGGCACCCGGCAATTGGCTACCGCCTGGATCATTTTGGACCCGTGTTTGATGATGCCGTTCTGTTCCGAATGGGTGCCCACCATGAACCCGGTGGTGTTGTGCAGGAACAGCAACGGTGTGCCCGCCTGGTCGCAGAGCTGAATAAACTGGGCCGCTTTGGTGGCACCCGCCGGGGTGATGGGGCCGTTGTTGCCGATGATGCCCACCGAGTGGCCTTCTATGCGGATAGTCCCGCAGACCGTCTGGTCGTCGTAACCGTTCTTGAAATCCATGAACTTCGAGCCGTCGGCAATGCGAGCGAGGATTTCGCGGACGTCGTAGGGCTTTTTGGCATCGCTGGGGATCACGCCCATCAATTCTTCAGCCGGATACAGCGGGTCTTCCCATTCCGGTTCCCGTACAGGAGGTAGTTGCTCGTTCCAGGGCAGTGCCTCAAGCACATTGCGGGCATGGCGGATGCCGTCGGCGTCATCTTCGGCCAGGTATTCTGCCGTGCCCGCCACTTCCGCGTGCATCTGTGCGCCGCCGAGTTCCTCATCGGTGGCCACTTCGCCGGTGGCGGCTTTCAGCAGGGGAGGCCCGGCCAGGAACATCTTGGCCTGCTCGCGGACCACGATTACATAGTCTGACAGGCCCGGCTGGTAGGCACCGCCGGCGGTGGCATTGCCGTGCACCACGGTCACCTGGGGAATACCGGCGGCGGACATGCGGGCCTGATTGGCGAAGCCGCGGGCGCCGAGCACAAAAATATCCGTGGCGTAATTCAGGTTGGCACCGCCGCTCTCGGACAGCGACACCACCGGCAGCTTGTTCTCCATGGCGATCTGCTGCAGCCGCAGGGTCTTGTCCAGCCCCGCCGGCGTGATGGTGCCGCCCTTGATGGCACTGTTACTGGCCACCACCAGACAGCGAACACCACTGACGTGGCCGATGCCGGCAATAATGCCGCCGCCGGACATGCTGCCATCCTTGTCGTCGTGCATTTTGTAGCCGGCCAGCGAACACAGCTCCAGAAACGGCGTACCGCGATCCAGCAAACGGTTGATACGGTCCCGGGGCAGCAGCTTGCCGCGCTTGATAAACTTCTCCCGCGCCGCCTCCGCCAGGTCCAGCACCTTCTGCTCCACGTCCCGGAAAGTAGCGATATGGGCTTCCATCACCTCCGCATTGGCGCGAAAGTCATCCGACTGGGGATTAACGGTGGATTCCAGTACCTGCATTGCCTGCTCCTCAGTCGTCACTCAAAACTTTAGGCGTGACCGCCCGATGGAAACCGTTGAAAGGCTCGTTGTTCTTCGCCTTCGGGAAAGGCCAGACCCGTCCACCCTGGGACGCCGCGCCGTCGATCCGCAGACAATCCCCACTGATAAACGCCGCCCCCGGACTCAAAAGAAAACAGATCGCCGCACTGACCTCGGATTCCGTACCCATACGCTTGATGGGCACATTATCCCCCAGGCTGCGAATCCACTGCTTCATGTGCTCGGGATAGTTGTCCATGCCACTGGACGCAATCCATCCAGGCGCCACCGCATTCACACGAACCCCGGAGCAACCCCACTCAACAGCGGCGGTTTGGGTAAAATTCACCATCCCCGCCCGGGCTGCACCGGAATGCCCCATGCCGGGCATGCCACCCCACATATCGGCCACGATATTCACAATCGCCCCGCCGGTTTTCGACAGCGCCTGCGTGTAAGCCTCACGGGCGATCAGAAAGCCACCGGTGAGATTGGTACGAACCACCGTCTCCCAGCCTTTCTGGTTGATATTCGCGAGTGGGGAGGGAAACTGACCGCCGGCGTTATTCACTACCCCGTTCAGCCCACCATGTTCGTCAATAATGGCCTTAACAGTCGCCTTGACCGATTCTTCTTCGCGGATGTCACATACGTGAGCCGAGGCAACACCACCGTCCTCGGTGATCTCTGCCTTCACCGCCTCAACCTTCTCGGCCTTCCGCCCAACGAGCGCAACCCGGGCCCCGAGCGCAGCCAGCTCATGAGCCGTACAACGCCCAATCCCGGACCCACCCCCGGTCACAATAAATACCTGGTCTTTAAAGAGATCAGGATGAAAAACCGATCGATAACCCATGTCAGAAATCCTCGTAAAAGTTCAGGGCACTCCACCGGGAAGGCTGTTCCGGGACCGTCAAAAACATGGATGTTTTTGTCGAGCGTACATGGACGTATTCACAGCGTGTCCCGGAACAGCCTTCCCGGTGGAATGCATGCACCGATGTCGTAGTGCACGCACCAATGTAAAATCAATCAAGCAGGTCAGCACGAACCGGCACAGGAAACTCAAGCAGTTGCTGGGCAAACGCCTTGCCCTGGGGATCAATCCGCAAACTGGCAACGCCACCCCCACCAAGACTGTGCTCCAGCAGGAAATTGAACGCATTGAAACCCGGCAAGGCCCAACGGGTAACCCGACCATGCTCCGGATCCAGCGTGTGAGCCATCCACTCCGCCACCGCCAGTTCCGTCAACGCCGCCTCAATAAACGGCACAAATTCCGCCTTGCGGGCAATTACCCCGATATTGGTGTGATCCCCCTTGTCACCACTGCGCGCCCACGCCAGCCGGATCAATGGCACCGTCGTATCCGTGGCCGGCTCTGCGGTGCTGGACGCCTGCTCCTCAAGCTGCCCCGGCTCGAAACCACCAGCGGTATCCACTTCCACTGCCTGCTGATGGCCATCAAGATCTACGGCAACCGCCACCTCAGTTTTGGGGACCAGGCAGGAGTAAAGACGAATCTTCGGCCAAACCGTCGGCCGCCCACCCACAATGCCGGTAATCCCGGGCGCCATCCCCGTCGCCGCCTGTGCGATTTCCCGGGAAAACAGCACCAACGCCTCTTTCTTTACATGAGCAGTACTGATCTTCACCACCACTTCTCGGCAGTCTCCCATGCGGCCCCAGGCACCATAAGTCGTCTCGGTGCCCAGCAACTCGATACTGGTGTCCGTGTAATCCGGCAGGCCACGCTCGCTGAACATTCGCGACGTCTTTGCCAGAATCGCCTCGGCCACCGCCTGCGCCTTGGCTTTTGCGTCCATACCGGCCAGCAGGAAGGTAACCGTGCACTTGAAACCATCCGGCCAGGTGCCGGACACCTTGTAGCTGTCCGTTGGTGATAGCCCTTTGGCGCCGCTGACACGCACCCGGTCTGCCGCCACCTCTTCGAGGGTGACTGCCGTAAAATCACAGGTCACATCCGGGAGCAGGTAGGCCCTCGGGTCGCCAATCTCGTAAACGAGTTGTTCGGCCACCGTGCCCCTGGACACCTTGCCCCCGGTGCCTTCCGGCTTGGTCAATATGAAGTCGCCGGTTGCCGAGACTTCTGCAATCGGGAAGCCCATATCCGCATAGCCATCCGCCACATCTTCCCAGTCGGTAAAGTTACCGCCAGTGGATTGCGCACCGCACTCCAGCAAGTGCCCGGCAAGGCTGCCCTGGGCCAGCTTATCGTAGTCGCCCCAGCTCCAGCCGAACTCGTGGACCAGCGGCGCCAGGACCAGCGCGCTGTCGGCAACCCGACCGGTAATAACGATATCGGCACCCTGTTCCAGGGCAGCGACGAGACCCGGGGCACCGAGATAGGCATTCAGGCTCACCATCATCGGTGGCATCGGCTGGCCGGTCGTCATCTCGGTAATGCCGGCATCTGCCAGTTGTTTTTTCTTGGGTAACAGGTCATCACCCAGCACCAGGGCAATCTTCATGTCTACACCGGCTTTTTCGCACAGTGCTTGCAAGGCATCGCGGCAGGCAATCGGATTTACGCCGCCAGCGTTTGCGAGTACCCGGATACCTTTGTGCTTTATCTCACCCAGCAATGGTCCCATCACCGTTTGCACAAAATCGCGGGCGTAGCCCTGGCTGGGGTCCTTCATTTTCTGCCCGGCCATGATGGACATGGTGATCTCCGCCAGATAGTCCGCCACCAGGTAATTGATATTGCCCTTGTGAACCAGCTGGGCCGCGGCGGTTTCGGTGTCGCCCCAGAAGGCGGCGGAACAGCCGATGCGGATGGTTTCTGGCCTGGAACGGTCGGAGTCTGGCATGGTTTCACCTTGTAAACGGAAGCCCTAAAGCGCTTGCAAAGGCCCTCAAGGGGCCGCGCTCTGAGGAGGTTGTCAGCGATTCCAGTGACAATACCAAGCAAGCGCTTGGTTTGTAAACAGGCAAAATCAGGATAGAATTGGCGTTCTTCTGTTCCCTGGCTGGAAAACACTGTGAATCAAGACTCTATCCTGCGCTCACTGATTGCCGACAATCTGGTTTCCGACCCTGCCAGCGCTCGCGGCCGGCTTCTTCACGAAGCGGCCAGGCTGTTTCGTGACAAGGGCTATGAGCGCACCACCGTGCGGGACCTGGCTGCCGCCGTGGGTATCCAGTCGGGCAGTCTGTTTCATCACTTCCGCACCAAGGAAGAAATCCTCAAGGCGGTGATGGTGGAAACCATTCGCCTCAATACCGCCCTGATGCAGGCAGCAGTGGACGCAGCAACAACCCATCGTGACAAGCTGCAGGCGCTTGTCCGCGCCGAGCTGGAATCCATCAATGGCCAAACCGGAGAGGCCATGGCGGTACTGGTGTTCGAGTGGCGCAGCCTGTCGGAGGCATCCCAGGCCTATGTGCTTGAACTCCGGGATATCTACGAACAGTTGTGGCTGGATGTGCTGGAGGAACTGCGAAAGCAGGGCGTGCTGGCTGCGGATCCGTTTGTGGTGCGCCGCATGCTGACGGGCGCACTGAGCTGGACGGTGACCTGGTACCGGCCGGATGGTGGTCTCACACTGGACGATCTGACGGAGCAGGTAGTGGCCATGATGGGGCTGACAGGGCCCGGAAGTTGAGTCCTGCAAGGAAATTTTTGTGCTGGTACAAATGTATCAACTGTAATGAATTTCAGAAGTCATTGTTTTAAATCAATTTAAATCTTCTATTTTCCCGTCTTTGCAGGCCATTGGCCTGATCGGCATGACCAAATCGGCATTCCAGCCATTTTTGTCAGACAAGATTCGCAGCATTCTTGCCCCTGTCAAAATACGAGCGGGGATTCGATAGCGGGTTATCCATCACGGTATCTGTCGATCAGACAGTAATAATAAGCCCCGATCATCCCCGACCTATAAAAACAATGTAAGACAGGACGAACTATGAACTCCTCACTGGTGAAATCCTTTGGGCGCCTGCGCAATAGTGGCCTGGCCCTTCTGGTATTGACGCTCCTCGCCGGCTGTTCGGCCAATCCCATCTACACGACCACGGGAGTGGTTCTCTCCAACTATTCGGAGGGAGAAGCAACCCCCTACGTCATGCAGATGTCGGATCCGAAAATGGCCTGCGCGCTGGGTGAGGGCGTGGATCCCTTGCTGTATTCCTTCTCCAGGGTGACCGATGCGCCTGAAAGCACTGGCTCCCTGCTGATGCTGCTGGCGGCAAACTGTTCCGAGTACAAGGCCTGGGAGGCGGAACTGGATTACCTTCGAGCGGATTTCGCTGGTGAGGTACCATCCGCGAAAGATGCCCGCGAAAAAGCCAAGCGACTGAACGCTGAAACCGCCAAGCGCCGTTACATCGCCTACCAGCGCGCTATGGCCGCTTACGATTTTGATCCTGCGGCTGAAGAGTTCGAGTGCCCGTTCCTGTTTGACGACCAGGAGGAGCTGACCTTCCTGCTGGGCCTGCTGACCGGGATGCAGGCCATCGTGAACGACGCCAACTCCGGAGCCATGGCAGGTGTGCCACGCAACATTGCGCCGCAGGCAGAGCGTGCCGCTACCTGTCTTGATAATGAGAAGTGGGGCGGCCTGCCGAATGCCATTCGCAGCATGGTATGGCTACTGTTGCCGGACACCCAGCCGAGTCTCGCTCCCGACCCCTGGAAGGTGCTTGAGGACAGCTCCCGCCTGGGAGTCGAGGCAGGCATCCGAGCGTCCATGGCGCTTGAGGCAGTCGCCGCAGAGACCTTTGGTCGTCCGGAGGTGCTTGAGGATGTTATCGCGAGATTTGCCGAGGCGGAAAACCGCATCGATGTCTGGAGCGAATTCCGTCTGGTGGATGAAGTGGCCGGTGACGCAATCCGGTTCTCATCCGATAAACACTGGACAGCCAATTATGGCTACCGCACCCCCCGTACTTATTTTGGCCGAATGAGCCCTGAGCGTGTCGGCGAAGAACCGGAAACCATGGATCTGGACGACCTGCTGTAGCGGGCGCCCACCACTCTGACAAACACCAACAAACACAAGAAACCCGGAGGTCATTTATGATCCGCAAATCCCTTACTGCCCTGTCACTGGTTATCGCTGCCCCGTTTGCCACGGCTGAGCCGGTCAAAATGTGTGTCTTTGACGTAATTGGTGCCAATGGCGACATGTACAACATGGTCAAAGACTATGCGCTGGAAATGAAAGCCCATGGTGTCGACTTTGAATTGCGCCCCTACACTGACGAGGGGGTTGCCGTTGGTGATTTCAACTCAGGGCAGTGTGATGCCGTTGCCGCCACAGACCTTCGCACCAGGCCGTTCAACCGGTTTACCGGCAGCATCAGCGCGGTCGGTGCCCTTCCGACCTATGGCGACCTGAAGACAACCCTGGCAACCCTGGCCCAGCCCAAGGCGGCTCCCCTGATGAAAGACGGGGATTACGAAGTGCTGGGAATTGTGCCCGCCGGTGCCGGCTACCTGTTCGTCAACGACCGGAGTATCAATACTGCCGGTAAGCTGGCGGGCAAGCGCATGGCCACACTGGACTACCAGAAAGACGCCATTCACATGGTGAACCACGTGAAGGCCACCGTTGTGCCTTCTGATATCACCAACTTTGCCGGCAAGTTCAACAATGGGTCGGTGGATACGGCTTACGCACCGGCATTCGCCTACGAGGCCCTGGAACTCTACAAGGGCATTGGGGACGAGGGCGGTATTGTCGACTACCCGCTGGCGCAACTGACGATCCAGATCATTGCGCGGGACGGGGTCTTTGACGATGAAACTGCCCAGAAATCCCGCGAGGTTGCTTGGGGTATGTATGGCCAGGCCATGGACCTGGTCGAGCGCCAGGAATCCGCCATTCCCGAGAAGCAGTGGGTGCGCATCCCCGAGAAGGACATCGAAGGCTACCAGGAAATGTTCCGTGAGAACCGCCTGCAGTTGCGGGATGGCACAGACGGCGCCGACGAGGTCTATCACCCAAAGATGATGAGCCTGCTGAGCAAGATCCGTTGCTCCAGCAATCCCGGTGCTTCCGAGTGCACAGCGTCCGACCGCGAATAAAGGGCTGATCCTCCATGAACTGGCGAGCATTATCAGCCGCAGGCTCGAAAACCTTGTACCCCGTGCATCGGTTGCATGGGGTTATTCTCCTGCTGCTCCTTATCTTCACGCTTCTTCTGGGCATGGGCAACTCGCTCCACTCGCGCATGCTGTGGGTGGGTGAGCAGACCTGGCCGAACTATTACCTGCTGGACCCGGATGCCACGGAGCCGACATGCAGGCTGGCCATGGATGTCGATGCAGAGGTTGAAAAACGGGTTGAGGCCTATGAGCCGGACCCGGATGACCTGTTCAGTTCGCCACCGGACCCCGATGCGATCCGCAAATCCCTGGAAAAGAATCTGGCGCTTTGTCAGGAAGCACATTTCCGGTACCAGGAGAACCAGAAACACGCCACCGACGCGCTGGCGGTGTTCAAAGCTGTTGAGCAGGGCTTCGCCGATTTCCTGCTGGATAACATTGAGCTGACCAAGTTCCTGTTCATTGCCATGTTCGCCATGGCTGCCGCCATCTCCGCGCTGGATGCCGACCACATTGCGCTGAGACTGCCCCGCAACCGCGCCGAGTGGCGCCTGAGCCAGGGCATGCAGTTCGTGGTAAACGGGCTGATGGTGTATTCGCTGTTATCCTACGTGGACCGATTGTCGTCATCCCCTGGCTCGGAAGACGCCATGGTGCTGCAGTACGCCTGGGCTGCTGTGTTTGGCCTGTTTATGGTTATCAATCTGGTGCGCTTCCTGTCGGTACCGGCGCGAATGAGGGCGGGAACGCTGGCAGCATCCTCGGGCCTGGTTCTGCCCCTGTATTGCGCCATGGGCCTGATTGCCATGAGTTACTTCTTGTTTGTTGACGGGTACTCCTCTGGCCTGGCCATCTACTTCGGCATGATGACCAACCTGTCGTCCATGTTTATCAACATCGGGCTCTACGTGCTGGTGGGTATGGCCCTCAAACAGACCCGGATTCCGGAACTGCTGCTGAATGTGATCAAGCCGTACCATCTGCCTGCGCCCATGCTGGCCTCGGTGATGATCTTCGCCACGGCGTTTCCCACCGCCTTCACTGGCGCGTCGGGTATTTTTATCCTGGCCGTCGGTGGCGTCGTCTATGACGAGATGCGCAAAAGCGGCGCAGGGCGCCAGCTGTCACTGGCCACGACCGCCATGTCCGGCAGCCTGGGTGTGGTTCTGAACCCCTGTCTACTGATTGTGGTGGTTGCGGCCCTGAACAAGGAGGTGACCACCTCCGAGATGTACGGCTGGGGCTTCTGGGTGTTCCTCATGTCGGCAACGCTGTTTTCCGTGGTTGTCTGTAAAACCCAGGGCAACTGGAAACCCCGCCCGGCGCCTGGAGCATTCAGGAAATCCCTTGCCGAGCTGCGGCCACTGGCGCCCTACGCAGCCGTTGCTGCCGTGGTTATCGTTGCCATCTGGCTGATCCTCGGGCTTGGATTCAATGAATACAGCGCGCCGATGATTCTGCCGCTGGTGATGCTGGCACTGGTCTATCTGGATTCCGGAAAGGACCATGATGAACAGGGGCAATCCCGTGGCCGGGCTTTCTGGATGCGCAGCACGGCTGCAGCCAGTGACTCCGCCGTGCATATTGGTGCCTTGCTGGCGCTGATCGGCTTCTCGATCTGCCTTGGTGGTATTCTGGAACGCTCCGACATTGTTCACGCGCTGTTCCCGGAAAACCTGACCAGCCCGTGGGTTGCCATGCTGGTGATCGTAGTGATGCTGACCGTTATCGGAATGGTGATGGATCCGTTTGGTGCGGTTATTTTGGTGTCTGCCACCATTGCGCAGCCGGCGATCCAGCTGGGTATCGACCCGCTCCATTTCTGGATTGTGTGCCTGGTGGCCTTCGAGCTGGGTTACCTGAGCCCGCCGGTGGCACTGAACCACCTACTGACACGACAGGTGGTTGGCGAAACCGAGGTGCTGGCAGCTGAGCGTACCGGATCCTTCTGGCACCGCTATGAGCGCCTGTTGCTGCCACTGGTGGTGATGGGGCCGACACTGCTGACCGCTGCCTTTGTGCCACTGTTGTTCTACGCGCTGTAACCAATTGTCACTATAAAGAAACCGCCTTCGGGGTAACCTGATGGCGGTTTTTTTGCATCTGATGAAATGTTTGCAACGTATCCGGTGTTACCAGCGTCAATCAGATACCATGTGGGAAAACAGAGGGAGCTGTTCTCGCGTGTCTACGATGTTGCCTTGTGAGCCTTTTATGATCTGGAATGTCCCTGTCACTGCTGGTTTGATGTCCTTGCTGCTGTTATCGGGCTGTGGTGGCGGAGGGTCCGGTGGCGGCGCTGAAAATCCACCTGATGTGGCCGGTGTTATCGATATAGAAAGCGGAACGCGGGTGGATTCCGACACCGCCGATGACATCCGCCTTGACCAGTCGGTGGACAATGGCGCGCCCGGATCGGTCCAGGCCTTGCCTGCAGGGGCTACGGTGGGAGGTTACCTCAGTTTTAACAGTGGCACCTACAGCACTGCTAACCCTGGATTGTTCAACTTTTTTAACGATCCTGTGGATCTGTACGCGACGGAACTGTCGCCTGGCGACCGGATAGCTGTGCAGGTGTTCCTGTCGCCGGATCAGAATGCGCCATTGCCAGACCGAACCCTGCGTATTCTGAAGCAGCAGGATGGGGAGCTGGTTGATGCGGTTGCCCCAGCCACTTCCAGTGATCTGATGCCGTTGACGATTACTCTCGAAAATACCTTCGAGACCGGCTCATACCTGATAGAAGTCAGCACAACCGGCGGTATTCCGTTCCGCTACGTTCTCACACTGGCGGACCGGGCTTCCGCCAGTGTTATGAACACCCGCTATACCGATCCTGCTTTCGTGGTGGATGAAGCCATCGTGAGTTTCGAGTCAGACCCCAGCAGCGGCACTATGGCCGCAGCCATGGCGGTGTCTGAACGGCGGGATCTGGGTAGGGGCGCCTGGTTGATGCGCAGGGACAGCGCGCGAAACCTCGCCACCATGAGCACCCGCCAGGTGGAGGATGCTCGCGAGGATACCCTGGACTGGATACGGGAGCTTCGTGAGCAACCCGGCGTCGCTGCCGCCGAGCCTAATTATCTTTACACTTCGCAGCAGGTTGCGCCAGACGACGATCCGCTTTATGACCGGCAATGGAATTTGCCGCTGACAAGGGCCGCGATGGCCTGGCAGGCGGCTCCGGACGTAGGGTTGGGCATCGGTATCGCAGTGTTTGATACTGGTGTGTTTCGATCGCCCCCGACAACCGGCGGCGCCTGGCACCCGGACCTGGACAAGAATGTCCAATTGATTTCCGGTGAGATCATGGATTATGTGTCCGGTGATCTGGATATTGACCAGGAACCAGGCCGAGACACCAATCCCGCCGACCCCGGCGACGGCAAGACCAGAAGCAGTAATTTCCACGGTACCCACGTAGCCGGCGTTGCTGCGGCAGTGGATGACGCCCAAGGTATTGTCGGTATGGCGTCTGGAGCCAGTATTTACCCGGTGCGGGTTCTTGGTCGTGACGGTGTAGGCTCTTCCGCGGACCTGATTGCTGCAGTGAACTGGGCAGCAGGTCGAAGCGAGATCGACGTGATCAACCTCAGTCTTGGTGGTCTCGGGCCCAGTAATGCACTCAAAAGCGCTATTGATGCAGCCTGGGCTGGCGGCGATGGCCAGCTGATTGTGGCTGCTGCCGGTAATCAGGGCACTGACGAGCCAACGTATCCGGCTGCTTACCCCAACGTGATCGGAGTCGGGGCCGTGGATGGGGGTGGTAAACGTGCCTCTTACTCCAATGTGGGTGAATCCGTGGACGTAGTAGCGCCAGGAGGCGATGCGAGCCGGGACGCCAATCAGGATGGTACGGCTGATGTGATTATCAGCACCTGGGGCAGGGATGACAGTGGCTCCTTCGAGCCGAGTTATGCCGGCCTTCAGGGAACCTCCATGGCGGCGCCTCACGTGGCAGGCGTCTATGCCCTGATGAAGGGGGAGTCCATAATTACACCGGGGGAGTTCCGCAGCCTGTTAATAAATGGTGCTCTGACGGAAGAGGTTGGCCCTGCTTTTGAATACGGTGCCGGCCTGATTAACGCCCTCGCGGCCATGGACGCCGCGTTGGACGGAAACTTCCCCATCACACTTGGGGCATCTCCGTCGGCGCTGCAGTTCAATTCGGCCATTCTGAGTGCGCAGCTTGAGTATTCAGTTTATCCAGAAGACAAAACTGTCGAAATCACGGATGTAATACCTGGCGCGGACTGGCTGCAGTTGGGAGCTATCTCCGCCGACCCGACACAACCGCTCGCTGTGTCGGTGGATCCATCGGGGCTTGAAGACAATAAACGCTACACCACAGATCTGATCATTGCCTACAACCCGGAGACGGGCACCCCCACGACACTGACGGTCCCGGTTTCCCTGCGGCTGGGTACTTCGGCAGACGAGCGGGACGCAGGCAGACATTATGTGCTCCTGGTCAGTGCCGATGACAACCGAGATACCATCGAGCAAGTAGTGGCATCCGCAAGTGGCGGCCAGTATCGTTTCGCCTTTGACCAGGTCGAGCCGGGGGAGTATTTCCTGGTGGCTGGCACCGACATCGACAACAATGGCCTGATCTGCGAGAACGGTGAAGCCTGCGCCGAATATCCGGTCAATGGCCTGCCTGAGAAAATCGTCATTGGCGACCAGCCGCTGAGCGGGGTAAGGTTAAGCACCAGTTTCCGCCGGCCTACGATTGCTGCCATGGGCCTGCCACGGGTCGGGTTCGAAGGCTATCGCCTGAAGTCCGACGGTGAGAAAGAGCAGGATGACGTGCCAATTCGCAGCCTGGAGAACGACCGTTGATGATGCGTTTCCTACATATGACAGCCCTGACCCTCGCCATCACACTGGTGGCAGGATGCGCGGTTAATCGCTCGGCAACTGCCAGTGGTGCACCGCTGGCACGGCAGGTGACGGAGTCCGACCATTGCGGCCTGACGGCACCGGGGCTGGTCTATATCAGCAATGCCAGTGAGCTGGACAAGCTCGGGCGTCTGCCATCCGGCAACCTTGCGATGAAAAAGCTCCGGGGTCTTGATCTGGAGCAGGAACACCTGGTGCTTGTGGGGCTGGGGCAGAAGCCCACCGGCGGCTATGGTCTGACCCTGGAGTCTGCTGAGATCGCTGACAATGTGCTGGAGCTGACCCTAAATGTCCGGAAGCCGGCATTGGATGCCATGGTCACCCAGGCGCTGACCACGCCCTGCGCCATTATTGCCATCACCCCCGAAGACTGGAAGCAGCTCAGGGTGTCCGGCATGGGCATGGATACCATCACACGCCCGCGATAGCAGCCCGGCAGCTGCGCTGGTCCTCACCCGCACAAATCAACCGTTGATCTTTCCCCGTGAATCCCTAAGCTATGGCCCAGCTTAATTACAAACCCGTGGAGTCATTTCCTTCCCATGAGCCAGAAACAGTACAACGCCGACGCCATTGAAGTTCTTAGTGGTCTGGACCCGGTACGCAAGCGCCCGGGCATGTACACCGACACCAGTCGCCCCAATCATCTGGCCCAGGAAGTCATTGATAACAGCGTTGACGAAGCTCTGGCAGGCCACGCCCGCCGGATTGACGTGATCCTCCACAGCGACGGCTCGCTCAGTGTCGAAGATGACGGCCGCGGTATGCCGGTGGACATGCACAAAGAGCATGGCGTGCCCGGTGTGGAACTGATTCTTACCCGCCTTCACGCTGGCGGCAAGTTCACCCAGGGCAACTACAACTTCTCCGGCGGTTTGCACGGGGTGGGTGTGTCGGTGGTCAACGCCCTGTCGACGACCCTTGAGGTACTGATCAAACGCGACGGGCAATTGCACCGGATGACGTTCGCCAATGGCCACAAGCAAACCGACCTTGAGGTAGTGGACACCGTTGGCAAGCGTAATACCGGCACCCGGCTGAAGTTCACGCCTGACCCCAGCTATTTCGACAGCCCGAAATTTTCCGTCAGTCGTCTGCGCCATAACCTCCGTGCCAAGGCCGTGCTCTGCCCAGGCCTGCACATCACCTTCCTGCAGGAGCAGACTGGCGACAAGGACGAGTGGTGCTATGAGGGCGGGCTGCGGGATTACCTGCGTACCGAACTGGCTGACATCGAAGCGGTACCTCTGGAGCCTTTCACCGGCAGCTTCTCCGGTAACAAGGAAGCTGTCGACTGGGCCATCCAGTGGCTGCCGGAAGGTGGCGAAGCGGTGATGGAAAGCTACGTCAACCTGATCCCCACTGCCCAGGGCGGCACCCACGTTAATGGCTTGCGCACCGGCCTGCTGGAAGCCATGCGGGAATTCTGCGAGTTCCGCAGTCTGCTGCCCCGGGGCGTGAAGCTGTCTCCGGAAGATATCTGGGAGCGCTGTGCCTACGTGCTGTCCTTCAAGATGCAGGAGCCCCAGTTCTCCGGCCAGACCAAGGAGCGCCTGTCGTCCCGGGAAGCGGCCGCATTCATCTCCGGCGTGGTCAAGGATGCCTTCAGCCTGTGGCTCAATCAGCACACCGACGTTGCCGAAATGCTGGCAGAGCTGTTTATCAGCAACGCCCAGCGCCGTCTTCGTGCCAGCAAGAAAGTCGCCCGGAAAAGGGTCACGTCTGGCCCGGCACTGCCCGGTAAGTTGGCAGACTGCTCCGGCAGCGACAGCAACCGCTCCGAACTCTTCCTGGTGGAAGGTGACTCCGCCGGCGGCTCTGCCAAGCAGGCCCGCGACCGGGAGTTCCAGGCCGTGATGCCACTGCGGGGCAAGATCCTCAACACCTGGGAAGTGGACTCCGGGGAGATCCTCGCATCCCAGGAAGTCCACGATATTGCCGTTGCCATCGGGGTAGACCCCAGTTCCGACAAGATAGACGGCCTGCGCTACAACAAGATCTGCATCCTCGCCGATGCCGACTCCGATGGGCTGCATATCGCCACTTTGCTCTGTGCTCTGTTCGTCAAACATTTCCGTCCATTGGTCGCTGCTGGCCATGTGTTCGTTGCCATGCCGCCCCTGTACCGGGTGGACCTGGGCAAGGAAACCTTCTATGCCCTGGATGAGCATGAAAAGCAGGGCATCCTCGACCGCCTGGCAGCGGAAAACCGCCGTGGCAAAATCTCGGTCACCCGCTTCAAGGGCCTGGGCGAGATGAACCCGCTCCAGCTTCGTGAGACCACCATGGCCCCGGATACCCGCCGGCTGGTGATGCTCACCATTGCCGATGGTGACGACACCGACGCCCGTATGGATATGCTGCTGGGCAAAAAGCGCGCCTCCGATCGCCGGGTCTGGCTGGAAACCTACGGCAATATGGCAGACATCGAAGTGTGATGGTGTCCGCAACAGCTTAAACAACAACGTCAGCAAGGAGTGGTGACGATGAAACTTGTTCGGTCAAGGGATTTGACCGCGTATGATCTCCCTCGTATTGAAAGCCCGTTTCTGGCCGCCAGTAAGGTTCAGCACCTGCTGGCCGACCCGTTTTCCGCATTGCAGCTACCGCAGGACCTTCCGCGCAAGCCTTATGGGCGCAATGGCTATTCCGATACCCTCCAGGACCAGGTTCGCAACGGTGAGCTGTTGCTGGTCCATGGCCCCGTGGACGGCTTTCCAGTGTCCCCGGTGGTTTCCTGGCAGCCCGGCGAACACTTTCCTGGCGGTGGCCAGTGGAAAGTGAACACGCTGATTGTTGGCGCATTCCTCGAAAACGACGTGGCAAAGCTGAACGAATGGGCGGTTACCCCGGAGCAGTTGCGTGGCAGCAATCCCGCGGGAATTGGTGGATTCCGGAGTCGGACATTCGGCATCGACATGCAAATCCGGCATCACGCCGAAAACCGCCAGAGACAGTCGTCATCTGGAAGCACGCCGACACTACCTCTGGGGAGCGCCGCCTCTGTGATGCCGCTTCCTGCTACTTCCAGTACCAGTAAAAACTCGGACGAACAGCACGGTATACATCTAGAGGTGGGGATTTTTACAGATGGGACTTTGAACAATGCGACGAACACCCGGGTTTTTGCGGAGCAGTTGGAGAAAGAGTGTCTGGCCCCTTTTGAGAACGAAGAGATTAATCAGGACGAGTGCGAGCGTCGAATAGGGCTGATGTCCGGGGCAAGCTACACAAATGAACCCAGTAATGTTGCGAAACTCAGAGACTTATACACCAGCGACAATGTGGTGTCGGATGGCATCACCAAATATCGCTATGCTGTCTATGAACCAGGCGTAGGGTCAAAAACGGGGAGCGACGACAATGTTTATGGGGCTGCTACTGGACTCGGAAATTCTGGTGTTATCAGGCAAGTTGAAAGGGCCTTCTCGGAATTATCACAGCAGGTGCTGATGGATGCTCGGGGCAGGTCGGTTGATCGAATGACAATTGACCTGTTTGGCTTCAGTCGAGGTGCCGCCGCCGCGCGTCATGCTGCCAACGAAATTAGGCTTGGTCGTTCTGGAGAATTGGCGAAAGCCTTCGAGAAGAATAGGATTTCCTGGCCGGATGAAGTACGTATCCGGTTTGTTGCGCTCTTCGACTGTGTTGCAGGAATCGCTAACTGGCCCTCTGGTGACCTTTTTGCTCACAATGAAAAAAATAGCCCTGTGAAACTCTATCTTGACCCTGATGACATTGGTCAGGCGGTGCATCTGACTGCAATGCACGAGCGTCGTAAGAACTTTGCGTTGAATAGCTTACGCGACCAGCAGGGGAACTTGCCCGACAATTTCCGGGAGATTGCACTTCCCGGTGCTCATTCCGATATTGGCGGTGGATACAGCGACAACCAAAGGGAAGAGGTACTGGTCAGTCCCATGCTCCCGGTAAGTCGGACCCGGTTGTCCCGACCTGAGCAAACCATGCAATGGGATAACCTGGAACTGCTTCGCAAGGAAGTGGCTGCAGAAGGATGGATCGGACAGTACAGCCTGCCAGTTCGACAGTCTGAGGAGTTGTATGCACGCCCTTCGGACCTAGGGCCCGAGGGTAAATCCGTTCTTGAGATTTTTACAGATCGTGAGGCGCATCCAGCACCGGATGGGCAGGTGGACCTTGCTTTGCGAATGGTAAGGCAAGTGAGAGGAGAATACTCGAGGGTGGCCTTGAGATTAATGCACCGATTGGCAGTAGAAGCAGGTTTGCCATTAAGGGAAATTCCTGATCGGCCTGATTTGGAATTGCCTACGGAACTGGCCGATATTCACGGTCGATTGCTTGAGCAGGTCCTCGCCGGAAATGACTCTCCATCGCTTGCCAACGAGGATTTAGAAATGCTTCTTCAGCGCTATATACATTACTCTGCCCATTACAACAGCTTCGAAACGCTAATCGCTGGTTTGCCTGCCAGAGTCAGATTGTTCCGCCTCTTGCGGCCCCACAAACCCGTGTCCTCCGGCGAGCGTCTTGTTTACCCGCAGCAGGAGGATAAATGATCTTCAGGATGATTGGGGTGTTCTGTATTGCTCTATTAGCAAGCGGTTGTACGTCACTGGCAAAAGAGGGAGATTATTGGCGGGTATCGGTGGCCGCACCCAGGCACTACGAAGTTTGGGTTGTTGACATGTTGCTGGAGGCGCCTGGCGAACGTAGTTGGCGCGAGCCAGTAGGCACGGTCGGCTGCTGTTGGGCTGGGCCTCACGGTCCTTCTGGTAAGGGTGGGAAGGCTGATCCTTTCCCGGAATTGATAGGTATGCGCTGGTTCTCCTTTGCTGAGCAAAAATACTACGCCAAAATAATCAAGGTACCCAAAGACCTTTTGGACCGTATGCGTGAGCTTGCGCCTTACAAAACGGAGGGCGACGTACGTACCGGCCCACGGAATACCATGACTATCGGACTGGCTCCTGGTGGTTTGGTAGTTGTATGGATTCTCAATCAGGTCGGCAACGAGATTGAGGTGATGAGGATGCGAGCCACGGAAGTGAGTGAGGATCCGGATGATTTTGCATCTCTAACAGCAAACTACCTCGAACAACATGGCGACTACCTCGAAGAACACGGTGTGCCAACCGAGGGCTGGTAGGCGTGCCAGCCATATATCTTTAGGTGCTTTAAAAAGTATTCTTTATTCTTTCTAAGTCTTCGGCAAACTCGGTATCCTGCGCCTTTTATTCAAGGGAACACCAGATGGACTGGCAGGGCTGGTTTGCTTTAAGCCTCGCGGGGGTGGCGTTGCTGTTGATGAGTTTCGGGCGTTTTGGTCCGCACCTCGTCATGCTGGGCGTGCTCGTTGTGCTGAGTGCCAGCGGCATTGTCACTGCCGATCAGGCCCTTGCCGGGTTCAGTAACACAGGCCTGATCACCGTTGTCGCCATGTTTGTAGTGGCTGCCGGCATACATCACTCCGGTGGTGTGGATCTGGTGGTGCATCACCTGTTGCGATCGCCCCGCACCGTGCGCTCGGCCCAGGCCCGTATTGCATTTCCGGTCGCGCTGCTGAGTGGATTTCTTAATAACACGCCCGTGGTTGCCACCATGATCCCGGCGGTTCATGCCTGGTCGCGGAAGATTGGCATCTCGCCATCGAAGTTGATGATTCCCCTGAGTTACTCAGCCATCCTCGGTGGCACCCTGACCCTGATTGGTACCAGCACCAACCTGGTGGTCAACGGGCAGTATCAGCAGTTGACTGGCGAAGACGGTTTCTCGATCTTCTCCATCACCGCGGTCGGGTTGCCGGTCGCGGTGATTGGCCTGGCGGTGATGCTGCTGGTATTACCCAGGGCGTTGCCGGATCGCAAGGACCAGCAGAAGTTCGGCTCCATGCGGGAATTTACCCTGGAGGTTGCGGTTGCTTTTGACGGGCCATTGGTCGGCAAGAGCGTTGGCGAGGCTGGTCTGCGCGAGCTGGAACGCCTCTACCTGGTTGAGATCGAACGGGATGGCAGTGTGGTAACCGCTGTGCCCTCGGAAGAACGCCTGCGGGGTGGTGACCGGTTGGTGTTTGCCGGCGATACCCAGGCCATTTCCGACCTCCTGCGGATTAACGGCATCGTGCCCTCCGTCCATGATGATGAGCCCAGTCTGAGCAAAGACCGGGCAGAGCGGCGGCTGGTGGAGGCTGCGCTATCACCACAGTCTGAAGTACTTGGTCTGACCATCCGGGACGCCCGTTTCCGGGATCGATACGGTGCCGTGGTGCTGGCGGTCGCACGGGGTGGCGAGCGGGTGTCTGGTAACCTGGGTAATATTCGCCTGAAAACCGGGGATGTTTTGCTGCTTGAAGCCCGCCCGGCGTTCGTCAGCCGTCAGCGATACGCCAAGGACTTCCTGCTGATCAATGACCTGGAAACGGAAACGCCTCGTCACGACCGCGCGTATCTGTCCTGGGGAATTCTGCTGGTACTTGTGGGGGCTGCAGCCTTCGGTGTGTTGAGTATGCTCAACGCGGCGCTGATGGGGGCTGCGCTGATGGTTCTCAGCGGCTGCTGTTCGGTCGGTCAGGCTCAGAAGGCTGTGGATGTGCCCGTCATGCTCACCATCGCCGCTTCTTTTGCGCTCGGGGCGGCCCTGCAGGAAACCGGTGCGGCGGCCTTCGTCGCGGCGGGAATACTGGATGTCAGCAGTGGCCACCCGTTACTGACGGTTTTGCTGGTGTATTTCTCGGTATCGGTTCTCACTGAAGTGATTACCAATAACGCCGCCGCGGTGCTGGTATTGCCGATTGTGCTATCCATGACTGCCTCATTGGGTATCGCTTCCGAGCCTTACGTGATTGCGGTAATGATGGCCGCTTCGGCGAGCTTTGCCACACCGCTGGGGTACCAGACCAATATGATGGTCTTCGGCCCGGGCGGTTACCGGTTCATGGATTTCGTGAAGGTTGGCCTGCCGATGAACCTGTTTATCGGGCTGGTCACGGTCGGGGTGATTTCCCTGGTGTACGGGATCAACCTTTCCTGACGCTGGTTTCGGGTGGGTTGGCGAGAATGTCGCAGCAGAGGACTCTCAGTTTTCCGTTGTGATAATAGCCCAGGGACAGGGTGACACACATGTAGGCGCCGGTAATGCAAAGATAGGGCGCTGTCACCTGCAGGTAGCCCGGCTGGGCGATGGCCTGGCGCAGGTACTGCTGGCGATACCAGTCGGCACTGGTGGTGCTCTCAAGGGGGCGAAAGCGGGGGTCAAGGCTGCTGGCCATGGCATCTGATACCAGGGTGTCGTCGATCTGGACGCCACTGTCATCGACCAGGTAACACCGGGAGACTGCCGGATGATTCAGCAGGGTGTTGCAGGCTTCTCTCATCACCATGCCCTGGCTGAGCCTGTCCACTGCATTGCGGAAGAAGCCTTCGAAAAAGGAAGTCAGTTGCTGGGTCGGATCCTGCGTTACCCGGTTCTTGCTCTTGTAGTCTCTCAGCAGCCCATCCAGATCGGTTAGTTCCCCGGGAATCTCTGCCAGTGCGATGCTCGGCTTACGGAAATAGAATCCCTGTACGAAATCCACCCCGGCATCAATGGCGATCATGGCCTGTTCGTGGGTTTCCACACCTTCCAGCAGGACCAGGCAGCCGGACTGGTGAAGTAGCGAGACAATGCCATTGAGTATCTGTCTGGCCTTGCGGTCATCGGTGGCGCGGGTCAGCAATTTTCGATCGAGCTTGACGATATCCGGTGACAGGTTCCAGATGCGCTCGAAATTGGAGTGGCCGGCGCCAAAATCATCAATGGCGGTCAGGCAGCCCAGTTGCTGGTAATAGGCAACGGTTTCCCGCAACCTTTCAGCGTCATCGGTGGGCTGCTCAACAATTTCCATCACGATACGGTGAGGGGGCAGCCCGGTTTTTTTCAGCAGTTCACCGAAAAACGAATCAGCCCGGCTGCCGGCCGACACCACACGGGGAGACACGTTCAGAAACAACCAGTTAAGCTGATCCTGGAAGTTGGAATAGTTGCGTATGTGCAAATAGCGGCAAAGCCGGTCGAGCAGGAGGTTTTCGGCATCGGACGACGGCAGCTCGAACAGGTGCAGCGGGAGCACCGCGGCATTGTCCGGGTCAAAGGCGCGGATCAGTGCCTCGTAACCGACAATGCGTTTGTGGGAAATGCTGAATATGGGTTGTAACGCCGTTCGCAGTGTCAGGCCCTGATAATCCGCCGTCCATGATTCGCCCTCCCTGGTAAGCATAGGCGACAGCACGTCCAGTTCCGTTGCGGTCAACTCATCTGGGAGGGTACGCGACATAGGCCTTCGGGGTCCGGAGATACGAAAACATCGGAAACGCCCGGTGGCCTTCCGATCTGTCAATCCCGGCCGCACCCTGCTGATTTTGGTGAAAATTCAGTCAAGATGCACAGGATTATCATTCCAGACAGAAGAGTGCCAAAACCAACAGATTATTGCCACTATTTCATGTAAAAACAGGCAACGTCGGGTAACAGCACACAGAAAATCGCTGAAGGGGAAGTGTGTGAAAGGTTGGGGCGGCCTGCCAAGAGCCGCCTGAAATCAGTTGTTGCTGGGAACCGCAACAGACTCGTCAAATTCAATTTCCATGTCGCTTCCTCTCGTTCAATGAGTAATCCGTATCGGGCATCGAATATATGTGTAAAGTCTATCTTTGCCATGGCTTTCTACAATCCGTAAAACCCCTATCAGACCAAAGGTATAAGGGAAAGTACGTGTTAATCGCCAGATAAAACCCTTGGTCAGAATTTCTGACCTATGCATGCAAAACATTTCGATTGGTTTTAGAGGTGCCTGTTTCTACACTGCTTCAAAGTGTTATGGGTCGCTGTCAGGGCATTGAAACGGAGATTGTTATGCAGGTACGCAACACGGCCAGCAGGTTTGGCTTTGTCACCATCGGCATTCACTGGCTTGTTGCCGTCGCGGTATTCGGCCTTTTCGGCCTTGGCTACTGGATGGTAGACCTGTCTTATTATGACGACTGGTATCGGACAGCCCCTGACATCCACCGGAGCATCGGTATTCTCTTGTTTATGGTCATGGTGCTTAGGCTCGCCTGGCGTTTCATTAGCCCGTTACCGGATCCGCCACCCAATCACAGCCGCTTCGAGGTGCTGGCAGCCCATGGCGCACACCTGATCCTTTATGTCGTGATCTTCGTGGCCATGATCAGTGGTTACCTCATTTCCACCGCGGATGGGTCTTCCATCAGTGTATTCGGCTGGTTTGAAGTTCCTTCGGTGACTGGGCGGATCAAGGGCATGGAGGATACAGCCGGCCTGGTTCATTACTGGGTAACCTGGGTCCTGGTTGTGCTTGCCGGCCTGCACGGCCTTGCGGCGATCAAACACCATGTGATTGACCGGGATGACACCTTGCTGCGTATGCTGGGGATGGATCGTCATTAAAATTGAACTGACTGTTGTTTACAATCGCGCCTTCGGGCTGTTTCAAAAAGGAGATGAACATGAAAAAACTGCTGCTTGCATCCGCTGTTTCACTCACGATGGCTGGTGGCGTCCAGGCATCGGAGCATAGCGGAAGTTATGCCTTCGATACCAAAGGCGCACATCAGTTTATTACCTTCAAAATTTCCCACCTGGGTTACAGCTGGCTTTATGGTCGGTTCAATGACTTCAACGGCCAGTTTGTTTACGACGAAGAAAATCCGGAAAACAGCTCTGTGCAGGTAACAGTCGATACATCCAGCGTAGATTCAAATCATGGTGAGCGGGACAAGCACCTGCGTTCCGATGATTTCCTGCATGTCGGCGAATACCCGGAAGCGACGTTCAAGAGCAAAAGGGTAGAAGTAGACGAGGAAGGTGAGGCCGACATTATCGGTGACCTCACTCTGCGTGGTGTGACAAAAGAGATTACCCTCGACGTGGAAATGTTGGGCCACGGGGAGGATCCCTGGGGGGGCTACCGCATGGGTTTCGAGGCGGAAACCGAATTCAAGCTTTCTGACTTCGGTATTCCCATGGATCTTGGCAAAGCCTCTGAAACGGTCGAAATGATCATTTCGGTGGAAGGCATTCGTCAGTAACCGTCCTGGTTCGCCCCGTCTCGCGGAGAAACCGCAGATGGGGCGAGCTCCCGCTGCTTATACCTTGAACCGTCCTGTCTGTTGTTCCAGTTCTCTGGCGTAGCCGTCCAGCGACTTGCTTATGCGGTCGATGCTCCCTGATCGCTTCATCCCTTCGAAAGCCAGATCATTGATTTCGGTAACACTGCGGTTGATCTCGTCGACCACCTGAGTCTGCTCTTCTGTCGCCGACGCCACGCTGGTATTCATGTCGCTGATATCCGCCACCGACTCAAGAATGCCCTGCAGCTCGGCTTCGGCTTCCGTTGCAAGTTTCTCGGTTTCCGCTGCTTCTTTACTTCCGGTTTCCATCACCGCCACGATATCGGCAACGCCGGTCTGGAGGGCGGTAATCATGGTCTGTATGTCTTCAGTCGACTGCTGGGTTCGTTTGGCCAGTGTACGTACTTCGTCGGCTACCACTGCAAAGCCCCGGCCCTGGTCCCCGGCGCGGGCAGCCTCTATCGCAGCGTTGAGTGCCAGCAGGTTGGTCTGGTCGGCGATTTCCCGAATAACGTCCAATACCGAGGTAATGTTCTCCGAGTCCTGAGACAGCTTGCGTATAACCTCGACAGCTTTGGATATCTGTGCAGCCAGGCGTTGCACCTGGACAGATGAGTTGCGGATGATGGTCGCACCATTACGCCCCTTCTCTTGGGCCTGCTTTGTAATGTCGGCGGCGCGAGAGGCATTGCCGGCCACTTCCTCAATGGCGCTTTGCATCTCATTGATGGCGGTTGCGACCATGGAAATGGCGTCGGTTTGCCGGGTTACTCCGCTGCTGTTGTCATGGGCGGTCGAGGACAATTCAGAGGCACCTTCGCCCAGTTGTCTGCTCAGGTTCTGAATGGAGCCAATCATACCCTGGAGATTTTCAAGCACGTGATTGAAGCTTGCAGCAAGCTTTCCCAGATCATCGTCCATTTCAACAGGAATACGCTGGGTGAGGTCTCCCTCCCCCTGGGCGATGTTATCCAGTTGTTTCCTTAGCACGCTGATAGACTGGATGACCATACGAAGGACTATAACGAACAGAAGAATACCAATGATGAGGGCGCCGGCCGTTATAGCCAGTATAAAGACGGAACTGGCCAACCCTTCGTCCGATGCTTCGCGGGCGGTGATCTGCGCCTGCTCATCGGCATGGATCCCGACACTGTCAAAATACTCCCTCAGTTGGCTGAAGGCCTGATTGCTCTGGCCAATCAACAATTGGTGGCCCGCGTAGGGATCGCCTGCCTGCGCGATCTCCATGGATTGGCGGGCTGAGTTGAGCCAGCGGTCGTAGGTATTACGAAAGCCATTGGTTATTTCGGAAACGCCGGTGCCGCTCAGGCGCTCGACGGCAGCGTTCATTCTGTCCAGTGCTTGTCCGGCATTTTCTTCGAATTCCGCCTTGTGCTGATCGGGGAGTTCGTCATTCTCGGTCGCGCTGATGAAGGACATCTGCGCGACCAGAGCCTGATAAAGGTCGCGATCACCGTTGAGGGCTTCGCTTACAGCGGGGAGGTAGCGATCAGAAAGCGTATCAGTATCAGAGACGAGATTCCGCGCCGTCAGGACGCTGAAAAGGCCTATGACAATAAGGGCGATAGCGGAAACTGCAAAGGGTAAGGCGACTTTGGCCCTCAGGCCCAGGGAATTTCTTATGTTCATTTTTCCATCCTGAATTCTGGTTGCAGCATTGCGAATTCAGTCAGGATAGCACCGGAACGGGGGGCCTCATTGTTGATAAGTGTAACGCTTGATAGGGCCTGGTAAGTAACGTGTTAATAGGTGTCAGTGGGGCCGTGTCCAGGTTGCCCATTGCGGCAAAGGTGGCGCTGGCGCCAGAACTGGCCGAAAAAGATAACCAGGCCGATCAGAAGTCCCGCCCAGATATAGGGTCCTGCCAGCTGAAACGTACCGCTTATGGCGAACTCCACCAACAGCATCAGGGCCAGAGCAAGAACAGCGTTGACCACGGCCGTCATCATGGCCTGCCCGCAGGCTTTCAGGTTGGGTCTCATAGTTCTCCACTCTCGGATGTCGTGAAACGGGTCATCGTTTTACTGATTGCGAGCATACGGTGAGCGTTAAACTGTCTCCATGCGGGAATTCCGCTATTGGAAATCCGACAGGGTGTTGGTGTATCCGCCCCCGCCTCCATATAATGTGCCCTCCGGCTGCCGGCCGGGTAACCAGCGGAATTGATATCACGCAACTCACGCAAGTCACGCAACAAAGGGGCATCCATGCCAGAGTTTCAGACCACGGATGAAGGCTTTGAGCGGGTTTCATTGAGGGACTACACCGAGAAGGCCTACCTTGATTACTCCATGTACGTCATTCTCGACAGGGCATTACCCAACGTGGGTGACGGCCTGAAGCCGGTTCAGCGCCGGATCATCTATGCCATGTCCGAGCTCGGCCTCAAGTCCACGTCGAAGTACAAGAAGTCCGCCCGTACGGTCGGTGATGTTCTGGGTAAGTTTCACCCTCACGGTGACAGCGCCTGTTACGAGGCCATGGTACTGATGGCCCAGCCGTTCTCATACCGCTATCCGCTGGTCGACGGCCAGGGCAACTGGGGGGCACCTGACGACCCCAAATCCTTCGCCGCCATGCGTTATACGGAATCCCGTCTGGCCAAATTTGCCGATGTCCTGCTCAGTGAGCTGGGGCAGGGCACGGTGGACTGGGTGCCGAACTTTGATGGCACCATGGATGAACCGTCGGTGTTGCCCGCCCGATTGCCCCACGTTCTGCTGAACGGTACCACCGGTATTGCGGTGGGTATGGCAACGGATATACCCCCCCACAATGTGCGGGAAATTACGGCCGCCTGTGTGCGTCTGCTCGACCAGCCGGATGCCACCACAGACGACCTGTGTGAGCACGTCAAAGGCCCGGATTTCCCGACGTATGCGGAGATCATCACCCCCCGCAAGGACATCCGGCAGATGTATGAAACCGGCAAGGGTTCGCTGCGGATGCGTGCCCGCTGGATCAACGAAAGCGGCGAAATCGTGGTGACGGACCTGCCACACCAGGTCTCCGGAAACCGGGTACTGGAGCAGATCGCCCAGCAGATGCAGACCAAGAAGCTGCCCATGGTGGCGGACCTGCGGGATGAATCGGACCATGAAAACCCGACCCGGCTGGTGATTGTGCCCCGCTCCAACCGGGTGGACCAGGAAGGGCTGATGGCCCACCTGTTTGCCAGTACCGATCTGGAGAAAACCTACCGGGTCAACATCAACGTGATCGGCAACGACGGCCGACCGGCCGTGAAGGGCCTGAGGGTCATGCTGACGGAATGGCTGAGCTTTCGTCGCACCACGGTTACCCGGCGCCTCCAGCATCGCCTCGACAAGGTACTGGCACGCCTGCATATCCTTGAAGGCCTGCTGGTTGCCTACCTGAATATCGATGAAGTCATCGCGATTATCCGTTACGAAGATAAGCCCAAGGCTGAACTGATCTCCCGCTTCGGGCTGTCGGAAGAGCAGGCCGAAGCCATTCTCGAGCTTAAATTGCGCCACCTGGCCAAGCTCGAGGAAATGAAAATCCGTGGTGAGCAGGACGAGCTGGCCGCCGAGCGGGATGAGCTCCAGGCCATTCTGGGGTCAGAGGACCGCCTGCGAGAGCTGATCAAGGATGAGCTGCTGGCGGATGCAGAAACCTATGGCGACGACCGCCGCTCGCCGATTGTTGAGCGCAGCGAGGCAAGGGCCTTCAGCGAAACCGAACTGGTATCCAATGATCCGGTGACGGTTGTGCTGTCCGAGAAAGGTTGGGTCAGGGCGGCCAAGGGCCACGATATTGAGCCGGAGGGCCTTAGCTACAAGGCCGGCGACAAGTTTGCCATGGCCGCGAAAGGGCGCAATAACCAGCAGGCGGTGTTCCTGGATTCCACCGGGCGCGCCTATTCCCTGGTTGCCCACTCGCTCCCGTCTGCCAGGGGGCAGGGCGAGCCACTGAGTGGTCGCATTAACCCACCTTCGGGCGCGACTTTCTCCGGCCTGCTGATGGGCGATCCGGCCCGCAAGGTGTTGCTCGTTACAGACGGTGGCTACGGGTTTGTGACCTCCCTGAACGACATGATCAGCAAGAATCGCAACGGCAAAGCGGTGGTGTCGGTGCCGAAAGGGGCGGAAATCATGCCGCCGGTGACCGTGCCGGACTCTGAGAAACCACTGTACCTGGGCGCGATTTCCAACGAGGGCCGGATGCTGGTGTTCCCTCTGAGTGAGTTGCCGGAGTTGTCGAAGGGTAAGGGCAACAAGATCATCAGCATTCCCTCTGCGCGGGTGCAGAACCGGGAAGAGTACGTGGTGGCCGTTGCGGTGTTTGCCGAAGATGACCAACTGGAAATTCGCGCCGGCAAGCGCAAGATGGGCCTGCAGTTCAGCGATCTGGAGCATTACCTGGGCGAGCGCGGCCGTCGTGGCCACAAGCTGCCCCGTGGACTCCAGCGGGTGGATGCCATTGATGTCATCCAGTCGGCCAGCAATGCTGCCGAAGCCGCTGACGCAGCAAGTGCAGAGGAGCAGCCTGACAGTGAGTGAGCTGGTTCTGATTAACGTGTCGGGGCGCGACAAACCTGGTCTGACGTCCGAGATTACCGGCATCATGGGGCAGTACCATGTACGGATTCTGGATATTGGCCAGGCGGTGATTCACGACCACCTTACCTGGGGAATCCTGATCGAAATCCCCGACGAGTCCAAGTCCTCACCGGTGATCCGTGACCTGTTGTTCCGGCTGCATTCACTGGACCTGCAGGTGCGCTTTGCGCCCATCACTATCGATGAGTATCAGCAGTGGGCGGAGGGCCGCAACCGTGCCTGTTACATAGTCACCTTGCTGTCGCGGGATATCAAGGCCGAGCAGATTGCGCGGGTGTCGGCCATTACCGCCCGCCATGGCCTGAATATCGACAACATCAGCCGGCTTTCGGCCCGGCCGTCACTGAATCCCTCAGACAACCGCATTGCCTGTGTGGAGTTCTCCGTCAGGGGGACACCTTCTGACCTGGAACAGCTGCGCGCTGATTTTCTGCACATTGCCGGTGAAATGAACGTGGACATTGCCTTCCAGGAAGATTCCATTTTCCGCCGCAACCGGCGGCTGGTGGTGTTCGATATGGACTCCACGCTGATTGACGCCGAGGTGATCGACGAGCTGGCGCTTGAAGCAGGTGTGGGCCCCCAGGTGGCAGAGATTACCGAGCGCGCCATGCAGGGGGAACTGGACTTCAGTCAGAGCTTTGCAGAACGCCTGGCCCTGCTCAAGGGTCTGGACGAGTCGGTGCTGGAAGGGATTGCCGCGCGCCTGCGTCTGACCGAGGGCGCAGAGCATCTGATCCTGAGCCTGAAGTCGCTGGGTTATCGCACGGCGATTCTGTCCGGCGGCTTCACCTACTTTGCCCATCATCTGCAGCAGAAGTTGGGCATTGATTACGTTTATGCCAATGAGCTGGAAATCGAGAATGGCAAGGTCACTGGCCGCGTGGCCGGGCAGATTGTCGATGGCAGGCGCAAAGCGGAACTGCTTCTGGAAATTGCGGAACGCGAGCATATCTCACGGGAACAGGTGATTGCCGTCGGTGATGGTGCCAACGACCTGCCCATGCTGAGCCAGGCTGGCCTGGGCGTTGCGTTTCGGGCAAAGCCACTGGTCAAGGAGTCCGCCCGCCACTCCATCTCGACCCTGGGGCTGGACGCCATTCTCTATCTGATCGGGTACAGGGAAAACGACAGCCTTCAGATAGGGAAGTAATCATCGGGACGGGCTGGCCAAAGGGCCGGCCCGTCCCGATGCTGAGGGCTAGTGATCGCCGAAGTCGTAGTTCATTTCCGGAACCGGCGCCTGCAGGTAGTAGCCCTGGATATAATTCACACCGGCCTGCCACAGGGTTGCCAGAACGCCGGCGTTTTCCACCAGCGGCACGATGGTCAGCTTGCCGGCGCTTTGCAGGCTCTTGATCATCTCCTTGACCTCTTCCTTGGCTTCATCCTTCTTCTGAAGTTCTTCGGTAAACGAACCGTCAATCTTCACATAATCCACGTCGATATGCTTCAGGGTATTGAAGGGATTCAGTGCGCACCCGAACTGACAGATCGAGACCTTGGCGTGCAACTCATGAACAGCTTTGGCAAATTCCTTGGCCTGTTTCATGAAGTTGTTTGCGTCACCTTCACGAATCTGGAAAATCAGTGAGTCACCCGGCAGGCGGGCTGCCTTCAATGCCACGCTCAGCCATGGCGTGAACGTTTTGTCCTCCAGGGTTTCTGCCGTCACGTTCAGGAACAGCCGCGTGTCATGGCCACGTGAGCGGTGGCTGGACAACTGTTTGATCGTTTGCAGGATCACCCAGCGGTCTATCTTGATGGCCATTTCCGAGGGGCCGACGGGCGGCAGGAAGTCGTAGGGCGAAACCTCTTCATTGTCCTTGTTCAGCATTCTGACAAACGCTTCGTAGTGCTCTTCGCCTTCGCCTCTCAGGTTGATGATGGGCTGGAACAGAAGCCGGAAGCGGTTGTCGTCCAGGGCTTTCTGTATGGCGTCGACGGAGTTGCTTTCATCCATCGATTCATAGTCGGCAGGGTTGTAAACCAGAACACCGTTGCCCTGCTCGTGGCCCTCTTTCTTCTTCAGCTCCGAGGAAGCGGTATGAGCCCGGCCCATCAGGTCAGGGGCCTTGGGTGCATTCTCGGTAATAGCGGCAACACCGATGCTCAGTGTCAGCTGTACCGTGCGGCCATTGATATCAAACAGGTGGTCCTCTACTTTCTTGCAGAGGGCCTCACACAGATCTGCCAGGGTTTTTTCTTCGCAGGGCTGACAAAGCAGGCAGAAAGCGTCATCGCTGAGGCGGGCGAGAATCATGTTCTCGGGCGTCTGCTCCTTGAGCAGGGTGGCCAGATCTCCCAGCATGAGATCCGCGCCGGCAATGCCCACCTGGCCCTTCAGGCTCATGAAATTATCAAGGGCGATGTAGGCCAGGGCGCCGGTCTGATTGTCTTTGCCGGCTTTCGCAATGGCCTGGCCAAGCGCGTCCATCAGGTATTGCCTGTTGAACAGACCGGTCAGCAGATCCTGACTGCTGATCTGGCGAATCTTCTCCTCCAGCTCAGCGTCGCTGTGTTCGGGCTGGATCACAATCTGGGTACAGATTTCACCGTCGTAAGTGGCCGCTGACACCGACATGGTGACGTTGAGTTCCTGGTCATCACTACGGCGGGCCACGCAGTTCATGGTCATGCCGTCTTCACCACTTTCGGCAAAGGACTTCATGAACTCCTTGTATTTTTCCTGGCTTTCCGGGGTCAGGGTATCCAGCACCGGTATACAGATCAGGTCGTCAATATCGTCGTAGCCAAGGAACTCCATGTAGGACTGGTTGGCATAGATGTGCATGCCATCATTGATATAGGCAATGGCGTCCTTGGAGCTTTCCAGCAACAACTGGCAACGCTGCTCGGCTTCACGCAGGTGTGATTCCAGGGTTCTGCGCCGACGACGGTCCTCGAGTGCACTCAGTTCGCGGTTAACCACCAGCACCAGTTGATCGGTATTCTCGAAGGGCACGGCATCGTGGGCACCGGCTTTCATGACGGCGACCGTGCGCTCACGGTTGAATTCACTGGTCAGCAGTACCGACGGGATATCCTTGTCCAAGCGACGAATCATGGCCAGGGCGCCGTCAGGACCGAATTCCTGGTCCGCGTCGTCCCGCGCCAGTAACAGGTCCCAGTTGCCTGCTTTCAGGGTTTCCTCCAGATCTTCCTCAGAGGTGATGCGATGGGCCCGCGTGGCCTTGCCGGAGTTCCGGAGCAGGCTCACAAGAGTCTCGGCATCGTTTTGTGAGGGGTCAAGGATCAGCAGGTGTACGGTTGCGTTCTTTTTCTGCATTCGTCAGATGTCTCGTGATACGCGTTAACTGTGCCGGCTCTATTTCAGGTACAGAGTTGCTAGTACAGAGCCGGCCTTTCACTAACGCTGAATGATGCAGGGGTTACCGTTTAATAACAACCCTTGGCGCCAGCCGTAGCGCCTCCGATTGTCTGAAATGCAGACTTAGAGTGACGGCCACAGCGAATCAAACTCATCCTCGCTGGCAGCTGTCGCAGCCGGCATGGCGTGCGTGGTTTCAGCTCCGCTATTCTGAAGCTTGAGCTCGAACTGGCTGATGCTTCCGGTTGCGGAGATCTTGCGGGAAAGTGTGCCCTGATCCTCGCGGCCGTCGTGGAGCAGCGATATCCGGCTCCCGGACTGAAACGGAAGCCGTGGTGTGATCAGGGTCGCCGCCTGGTTAACCACGCTGATCTCTGGCAATAACAGGCCCCTTAGGTATTCGCTGCTGTTGCCCACTTTCTGGATCAGACGTACACCGCAGGGCGCCGCACTGGGAGCCAGCAGTTCGATACCCACCTGGGTGCCCTGGTTGCGAACCTGGCGTATCCAGCGCACCACGGCGATACTCCAGGGATGGTTGGACTGCTCACGAACCCCGAGTATTTCTCCGGCCTGCAGCGACGCCGGCACGTTGGTCTCCCAGCCGACGCAGTAGCCGCCGGGGCTGGTGTTGATCAGCAGGGCATGGTGAGACTGTGGGCGCCTGCGGTCATGCTCGCTGTCGGGTGTGGCGCCAATGCTGTTGCGGAAGTTGATGGGGGTATCCGCTGACTGGATCGGGTCGTCGTTGGGGCCGGCATCATGGGCTCCGGCCCAGGCGTCTTCCCGCCGACGTGATGATCTCATGAACTGATTGTCCTGATCATGGCCATGCTCATGGTGGCCACTGTCATTGCCACTGACAAACTCATTGAATGTCTTGGCGCCCGCCACGTAAAAGTGGGTGGCTGTCAGCCCCACGCATATTTCCAGGGTTCCCTGGCTGGAAATGCGGTTGAAATTCCGCTTCGCGAGAATGCCCAGCGCCTGGCTGAGATGGGTCAGCAGCGTGTCACTGACCCGGGATGGAAGCTCCAGATTGCTGGCAGCGTGGCCATTCCTGTGGTGACGGGAGTGCAGTGACTCGATGATGTGTTCTGACAGTTCACGGGTATCGAAGTTGTAACTGTCATTTCCGGGCTTCTGCTCCAGCAGGCTGCGGTAAATGGGCGCAGTGTCCCGCTCCATATTCACCACAAACAGGCTGTCGTTGTCTGTCTCTGGGCCACAGGAAACGAGATGAGTCCAGTTTTCGAACAGGTCGTAGACCTGCGCCAGTTCCGCTTGCCGCAACTGGTTGGGCCGGGCGCAGCCAAGTAGCAGAATACGCTTGTAACTGTCCTCTACCGAGCTGGTGCGACGGTGGCTCAGGGTTTCATCGTCGACAGACAGCCCGTTGAGCTTGTTGCGATGGGCAAACCGGAACAGGCGATGACATTCCAGCCAGCTCTGTGCCGGGCTGGGGCAATACAGTTGGTGGGATCGCACAATAGTGGCTGCCAGCTCAGAAACGGCCCGGTGAATCGCTGTGGCCACCGCTTTCCTGTGCTTGTCCAGCCCGCCATTATCCAGAAACTCCAGGACACAGAGCTTGTAGCCGCTGGCTGCGTGAAGCTGGAGTGCCTGGGACAGGTTGGCAATCTTGCGCTGCTTTTCAGGCAGCGCAATGGCCATACCCAGATAGTGCCTCGACAGTTCGGAGCAGACAAAGTGTATTTTCGGGCGAATCAGTTCCAGTAGTTGAAGACGCTGTTGCGGCGCGATAAACAGGTGGTTGAGCTCGATAATGGCGTGGTAGAGCTGCCGCGAAGCCTCCCCAATATTGGCCATGGGCAGCTGGTTGACCCAGTCCCTGAAGGCCTTTGGTGATGTCTGGCAAAAAGAGAGACTCGCCGTTTTCTGTTCAGGAACACGGAGATCGGGTTTCAGGATCATGCCTTCCATGAGTTCACGCCAATTGTCTGGACCACGGTTGGTACTCCGGTTTGCGCCACGAGCCACAGGCTATGCCTTCTGGCGCCTGCGGGTATTTATGGGAAAACGCCGAAAATACAGTTTTTTATTGTTATCACTCATTGCACTCTAAAATAGCAAACGCATAACAAAAAGCGAGAAAAGCACGAGTTGACAATGTTTAACAAGTAAATTTGGGCCAACTTTGCCAAATGTGTCACGCAAAAAGGTCAAGCGGGGTCTTCCCAGGGCGGTCAGGCAGTTCCCTGACAAGCTTTGGGACCAGGAATCCGGGGAGTGTAGCGATCAGTTGCCGGACCAGCTCCCGCGCCTTATCGTCACTGACGCTGAAATGATGTGCGCCTTCAACCGGGTCAAAAGCGTGGAGGTAATAGGGCAGCACACCACATTCAAACAACCGCTCGCTCAGTTCAGCCAATATGACTGCCGAATCGTTAACACCTTTAAGGACGACGCTCTGGTTCAGCAGGGTGACGCCGGCGGCCTTCAGCCGCTCCAGGGCGAGCCGGGTGTCATTATCCAGTTCCGCCGGATGATTGGCGTGAATCACCATGACCATCTGCAGCCGGCTGGCGGAAAGCCACGCCAGCAACGAGTCGCAAACACGCTGAGGAATCACGACCGGCAGCCGTGTGTGAATCCTGAGGCGGCGGATATGGGAAATGTCCGCCAGGGATTCGGCCCAGGATGACAGCAATCGATCATTGGCGACAAGCGGGTCACCCCCGCTGAATATTACCTCATTGATGCGGTTGTCATTGGCCAGGGTCGTCAGTGCTTCTACCCGGTCCTCCGGCGATAGCCGATGTTCGTCATAGGGGAAATGACGGCGGAAGCAATAGCGACAGTTAATGGCACATTGACCGGTAACCATCAGCAGGGCGCGACTCTGATATTTCCGGATCAGCCCGGTCGCCTGCATCGACTCGCTCTCCTGTAACGGATCACGGACAAATCCGGATTGCGCAACGGTTTCGGCAGAGAGCGGCAGAACCTGCCGTAACAACGGGTCCGCCGGATCACCCGGAACGATGCGTTGCAGATAGGGCTCCGGTACCCGCAGCGGAAACAGCCGGTGGCCTTCTGTAGCACCGGACAGCCAGATGGCCGGGTCAAGTTGGAGTCGCCTGAGCAGGTCCTCTGGCGTGGTGACAGACGCTGACAGTAGCTGTTGCCAGCTGCGCGTATCACGATCGACTGGGCGGGCTTCTATACGGGTGGCGGTTCGCTGTATCATAGCGACCTTCGAATTTTTATACGCATCTTTTCAGGTGATAATTTCATGGCTTCATATTCTACCAACGAATTCCGCGGCGGTCTTAAGGTTTTGCTGGACGGAGATCCCTGTATCATTCTCGATAACGAATTCGTAAAACCCGGCAAGGGTCAGGCATTCAACCGCGTCAAGCTGCGCAACCTGATGACCAATCGCCAGTGGGAGCGCACCTTCAAGTCCGGTGAAAGCCTGGAAGCCGCTGACGTCATCGATCTGGAAATGGAGTACCTTTACACAGACGGTGAGTTCTGGCACTTCATGAAGACAGACGGCTCGTTCGAGCAATACCCGGCGGATGCCAAGGCTGTTGGTGATGCCCTCAAGTGGCTGAAAGAGCAGGACGTTTATACCGTCACGCTGTATAACGGCGCACCGCTGACGGTGACGCCGCCGAATTTTGTTGAACTGGAAGTGGTGGATACCGACCCGGGCATGAAAGGCGATACCGCCCAGGGTGGCACCAAGCCGGCAACCCTCTCTACCGGTGCCGTCGTGAACGTGCCACTGTTCATAACCATCGGTGAGGTACTCAAGGTAGACACCCGCTCCGGCGAATACGTCAACCGTGTGAAAGGCGGCTGATTGGTTTCCGAAGTGAAAGCAACGCCTCCCTGGCAGCCTTCCGCGTCTCTGGCTGCTCTTGAAAGCCGTGCACGCCAGTTGGCCTGGGTGCGCGGCTTTTTTGCACAACGGGGCGTGATGGAAGTGGAGACGCCGGTGCTGGGTCGATACGGTGTAACCGACATCAACATCGACTGCATCCCCGCCAGTCCCACTCCCGTAGCGGGGGGCTTTGCAAAAGCCTGGCTCCAGACCTCTCCCGAATATCACATGAAGCGCCTGCTGGCCGCCGGTTCCGGGCCCATCTATCAGGTGGCACGGGTTTTCCGGAACGGCGAATCCGGGCGCCGGCACAACCCTGAATTTTCTCTGCTTGAATGGTACCGGCCCGGGTTCACGGATTCTGATCTGATGGCGGAAGTGTCCGATCTGGTGTGCGGCTGGCTGGGTTGTGCGGCACCACGCACGATGCGGTACCGTGAGGTTTTTCTTTGCTTTGCAGGCATCGACCCTTTTCTGGCCAGTGACAGTGAGTTGTCGGCCCGCTGCGAGCAGTGGATGGAGCCGGCACAGTTACGCGCCTTTACCCGGGACGACTACCTGGATTTGCTGATGAGTTGCCTGGTTGAGCCGGCTTTGGCTGAAGCCGGGCCAGTGTTTGTCACTGGCTACCCGGAATCCCAGGCGGCGTTGGCGCGTGTGTCAGAGCAGGGCGGTTTGCGCCAGGCGCACCGTTTCGAGCTCTATGTACGCGGGGTAGAGTTGTGCAACGGCTACTGGGAGCTCACCGACGGGGATGAGCAGCAGCAGCGGTTTGCAGCGGACAACCAGGCACGACGTTCGGCTGGCAAGCCGGAAATGCCCGTTGACCAGGCATTTCTGGCGGCTCTGAATGCCGGCGTTCCCGACTGTTCAGGGGTGGCGCTGGGCCTCGACCGTTTGCTGATGTTGAAGCTGGGGTTGGATGATATCGCCGGGGTTATCGGGTTTCCTGCTGACCGGGCGTGATTTCTCCAAAGGCTGCTCCCATGCGCACCCTTCCGCCTGCTACCTGATCACTGTTCCAGGTGACCGTACCCTTGGGCATGACCATGACAACGGTTGAGCCGAGGCGGAATCGCCCCATTTCCTCGCCTTTTTCAAACTGTATCGGAGTCTTGAGGCTGTCGTAGCGAGTTACGTCCACCTGACGTTTGCCCGGGGCCACGATGCCGGCCCAGGTGGTTTCGACGCTGCCGACAATCATGGCGCCGACCAGCACGAAGGCCATCGGGCCAGCTGCCGTGTCAAAAATACAGGCGACCCGCTCATTCCGCGCAAACAGGTTGGGCACGTTTTCCGCCGTAGTGGGGTTTACGGAAAACAGCTTGCCGGGGATATAGACCATTTCTCGCAGGGTGCCGGCCAGCGGCATGTGAATGCGGTGATAGTCCCTGGGAGCCAGGTAAATGGTGGCAAACTCGCCATCTGTGAAGGTACTTGCCCGTTCCTGGTCGCCGCCAAGCAATTCATTGAGGCTGAAGGACTGACCCTTGGCCTGAAAGACCCGGCCATCGCTGATGTGACCCAATTGGCTGATGGTGCCATCCACAGGGCTGACCATTACAGAGTCACCTGTAGCCACGGGCCGCAGCCCCGGTTTGAGCGCGCGGGTGAAAAAATCGTTGAAGCTGGGATACGCGGCCGGGTCTGGTTCAAGTGCCTCGCTCATGTCTACGCCATATCGGCCGATAAACCAGTTTACGACACGGTTCTTGATCGCCGGAACGCTTTCGTTGTCTGCAAGGCGGCCGGCCAGGCGGGAGATGCTCAGTTGTGGTGCTAGGTACTGGCCCGTTATAAATAGCTTGTCGTACATCAGGTGGGATCCTTGGCGCTCAAAGAGACAAAGCTTACCAAACTGCGTGGTGTGTATAGAAATTGTTTCACACCTTCGCGGTTCTCATCGCTGCTTGCTATTATCTGTGCGATGCGGAATGGCGGCCTGGGTCCAGATTCGGTTTCCCGATAACAATCACAGAAGGTATGTTCTCTTTCCATGCTACTCATAATCGGTGCAGTTGTTGTAATTGCTAGCGTCCTGGGAGGGTACGTTCTCCATGGCGGTAATCTCATGGTGTTGTGGCAGCCAACCGAAATATTGATTATCGGGGGCGCAGCGGTAGGGTCATTCGTGATTGCAAACCCGTTGCACACCATCAAGGAAGTGGGCAAGGGTGTACTCATCCAGTTAACCGGTTCCCCCTATAACAAGTCCTATTACATGGACCTGCTGAGCCTGATGTATGAGGTTTTCGACAAATCCCGGAAACAGGGCGTCATGGCCATCGAAGAGGATATCGACAATCCTCAGGAGAGCCAGATTTTTACCCGCTACCCGGCCATTATGAAATCCAAATACCTGCTTGCCTTCATGACTGACTACCTGCGGATCATCAGTTCCGGGAATATGGCTACCCATGAACTGGAAGGCATGATGGAAAATGAGATCGACAGCCGCAAGCATGAGCTGGACGAGCCTGCCCATGCCGTCAACAAGATAGCGGATGCGTTGCCGGGCCTGGGCATTGTCGCGGCGGTATTGGGTATCGTTATTACCATGAATTTCCTCAGCGAGGGGCCCGAAAGAATCGGCCTCAGCGTGGCTGCGGCTCTGGTGGGTACGTTTCTGGGTATCTGGATGGGCTATGGCTTCGTCGGGCCCACCTCCATTGCCATGGAGCACTCGGCCCGATATGAGCTCAAGGCGTATGAATGTGTGAAGTCCGCGATCGTTGCGACAGTCTCCGGCCAGGCCCCGCAAATGGCCATTGAGTTTGGCCGCAAGGCATTGCCGTCGGACAAACGGCCAGGATTCCAGGAACTGAACGACCACGTGCGTTCGAAATAATCTGAGCAAAAGCCGTCGGGAGCAGTTTCTTGGAAGATCAGCCAATCATCATAAAACGAAAAAAGGTTGTCGTTGCAGGACACCACGGCGGGTCATGGAAGGTGGCCTTTGCTGATTTTGCTACGGCCATGATGGCTTTTTTTCTTGTACTCTGGCTCACCGCCACTGCCTCCCCCGAACAGATTCGTGCCGTGGAAGGCTACTTCAGGGATCCGGTGGGGTTTACCGAGGGCGGTTCGCCGAACCCCGTGGACCTTGAAGGTAGTGCCTCCGTTATCAACGAGAGCAGCGAGGATATTGAACGTAGCGATATCCAGATTGAGGATCAGGTGGTTGAGGAACTGGCTCAGACACTGGAGCAGCAACAGATGGAAGAGCTGTTCCAGGACCTCAAGGAGAGGATTGAGCAGAATGAAACCCTGCAGGAGTTCAAGGACCAACTGTTGATCGATATCACCAGCGAAGGGCTGCGAATCCAGATCGTTGACCGCTCACAGCGCCCGATGTTCGATAGCGGGCGCGCCGAGCTCAAGTATTATTCCCAGGACATCCTGTTCGAACTGGCCAAGACCCTGAGCACCGTCAACAACAAGTTGAGCATTACCGGCCACACCGATTCCACCCCATTCAGTGGCCGCCCCGGCTACACCAACTGGGAGCTGTCAGCGGATCGCGCCAACACGGCTCGCAGAGCACTGGTGGCCGGTGGCGTAAGACAGCAGCAGATTGGCCGGGTGGTGGGGCTCAGTGATTCCGTGCTGTTTGATCAGGATGACCCACAAGCGCCGGTTAACCGCCGTATTTCCATCATCGTGATGAACAAGAAAACGGCGGAAGGCATCCAGAGCAATGCCGGCAGGTCGAGCGAACCCTTGATTGACCTCACTGCGCCCTCAGAAGAGCAGCAGCAGGAGGCCATGGAGCGACTTGAGGAAGGCAACTGGAACGAAGAGAAAGAAGAGCCTGAACCCGGGGAGCTGAACTGGTAAGCCGGTTCAGTCTGCTTTCAGCCCCCGGGATTGCTGTTCCGCCATATCCTGCAGAATCCGATTGAAGCTCTTCATCCGTTCTACGCTTATCCGACCGTCTTCCGCGGCCTGGGCAATGGCGCAGCCGGGGTCGCCCATATGGCTGCAATTGCGGAACTTGCAGTGACCGATCAGGTCGCGGATCTCCCGGAAGCCGTACTCGATTTCCTGCGGCGTCATGTGCCACAGGCCGAATTCCCGGATACCCGGTGAGTCGATCAGGTCGCCGCCGCAATCGAGGTGAAAAAGCCGTGCCGTGGTGGTGGTATGGATACCCTTGCCGGTGCTTTCCGAGATGGCGCCCACCCGGATCGATTCGTCGGGAAGCAGGGTCTGGATGATCGAGGACTTGCCAACTCCGGACTGGCCCACGAATACGCTGGTCTGGTCTTTCACCAGATCCTCCACACGAACCGCCTGCTCGCCTTCAAGGGTCTTTGCCGATGTGCGTTCTGTGCGGTAGCCAAGCTTCTCATAGCGAGCCAGCAGGTTGTCGATGGACTCCCGGTTCCGGTCGGTGATCAGATCGGTCTTGTTGAGCAGGATAATCACCGGAATATCCGTGCTTTCCGCAGCTACCAGGTAACGGTCAATCAGATTGTCGTGGGGCTCAGGCTCGGGGGCAATGACCAGGATAATGTAGTCGATGTTGGCCGCAACCGGTTTGAGTGCACCGAAGTTGTCCGGTCGTTGCAGCAGGGTATTACGGTCGCAGCGGGCCACAATTACGCCAGTGCCATCGCTGCCCGGCCGCCAGATCACCTTGTCTCCAGTCACCAGGCTGTCAATGTTGGCGCGCACGAAGCAACGAAGCACCTTGCCGGTTTCCTCGCCCTCCAACGCCTCTACGTCCAGTTGCTGGCCGTAATGGGCAATGACCAATCCCTGCTGCTCGGGACCCAGGTCGCCGGCATCCAGTTTCTCACCGATGGATTCTTCTTTCCTCGCCGCCCTTGTCGCCCGTTCCTGCTGGATTTTCTTGATGCGCCATTGCTGCTGCTTGTTCAGTCGACGTTTAGCCATATCGTGGGTCGGTTTTATCCTGATGGAGAATGGTGATTGCTGTAACATCATACGTGATTCATCCACAATAGGCAGACTATGTGCAGCAACGGCCGGGCAGGGCTTTCCGGCCGTTGCCCAAAGCATGAGTTAACCGCTGGAGACTGCTGAATGCCAGAAGCTAATTATCTTGTCTGGATTGACCTGGAAATGACGGGGCTGGATCCGGAAAAAGAGCGCATCATCGAGATAGCGACCATCATTACCGATTCTGAATTGAACACGATCGAAGAAGGGCCGGTTATTGCTGTGCACCAGTCGGATAAATTGCTTGACGACATGGATGAGTGGTGCACCCGCACTCATGGCGAGAGTGGGCTGACCAAGCGGGTAAAGGACAGCAAGTTCAGCGAGATTGATGCTGAACAGAAAACCCTGGAATTCCTCCAGCGTTATCTTGAGCCGGGCCAATCACCCCTTTGCGGGAACAGCATTGGCCAGGACCGGCGCTTTCTGGTGAAGTATATGCCGGAGCTTGAAGCTTTTTTCCACTACCGTAACCTGGATGTGAGCACCATCAAGGAGCTGGCGCGGCGCTGGCGGCCGGATGTGCTGAAGGGGGTTAAAAAGAAGGGAAGTCATCTGGCCCTGGACGATATTCGTGACTCTATCGACGAACTGCGCCATTACCGGGAACACTTCTTCAAATTATAAACCGTGTCGGCCCAGGGCCCATTGCACGTGTTCCCGGACCATGTCCGACGGGTGATTGGCTCTCTGTTTCAGGGCCTCGATCACCGGAATGGTTGATGGGGCGTTGCCCAGGCCCACTGCCAGGTTTCGCAGCCACCCTTCGTAGCCGGTGCGGCGTATGGCGGAGCCTTCGGTGCGTTTGAGAAATTCTTCTTCGGTCCATAGGAACAGTGTCGCAAGCTCGCTGTTGTCCAGGCCATGGCGGGGCTGGAAATCCGGCTCGGCCGAGGGCCTGCTGAACTTGTTCCAGGGGCAGACCAGCTGACAGTCGTCGCAACCGAAGACGCGGTTGCCCATCTTTGCCCGCAGGTGTTCCGGGATACTGCCTTTCTGCTCGATGGTGAGATAGCTGATGCATTTGCGGGCGTCCAGCTTATGGGGACCTTCGAAGGCGTCCGTAGGGCAGATGTCCAGGCAAGCTGCACAGGTGCCGCAGTGTTCTTTCTCGAAGGGCGCATCTAGCGGCAACGGCGCGCTGGTGAAGATTTCCCCGAGGAAGAAGAACGACCCGGCTTTCGGGTGAATCAGCATGTTGTTCTTGCCGATCCAGCCAAGCCCGGCACGCTGGGCAAGGGCGCGTTCGAGGACCGGGGCGCTGTCCACAAAGGCCCGGTAGTCATAACCGGCCACCGCCTCGTCAATCTGCTTTGCCAGGGTCGCCAGGCGTTTTCGCATCAGTTTGTGGTAGTCGCGCCCGACCGCATAACGGGTAATATAGGCTTTCTCCCGGTTAGTGAGCACCCGGCCGGGGTTGTCGGGCGCCGGGAGGTAATCCAGCCGAACGGAAATAACCCGACGGGTTCCCTCTACCAGGGAGGTGGGGGTATAGCGTTTGTCGCCATGGTCCGCCATGTATGCCATGTCGCCGTGAAAACCTTCACGCAGCCAGTTCTTCAGCCGCTCCCCGTGGATGCCGGTATCCGGCAGGGTGATACCGGCGTCGCTGAAGCCCAGTTCAAGGGCCCAGGCGCGGATCTGGCGGGGCAGATCGTTCAGTTTTCGGTCGGTTGGATCGGTCATTGAATGCCAGTAACGAAGTTTAATTTGATTAAGTTATGACCTTTCCCACTGTTTTGCTACTCTTTACAGGTATCTGGCCGTTTTTCTTAATCCGAATTCTGTAACGGGAGCGGACTTTCATGCCCCTGTCTGGTGAACACAGCTTACCAGAAGACCTCTATTCCGCCGATGCAGTGCGGGAAATCGATCGCTATGTAATTGATCAGCAAGGGGTTGACGGATTTGAACTGATGCAGGCTGCAGCAGCCAGTGCATTTCGGCGACTGGTGCGTTACTGGCCGGAGCCGGGTCGGATTCTGGTGTTGTGTGGTGCTGGCAACAATGGTGGCGACGGTTATCTGGTCGCTGCCAATGCCGTTCGTCATGGTCTGAATGTAGACTGTCTTGCTGTCGCGCCCACTGAAAAACTGTCCGGCGACGCCCGCAAGGCATGGAAGAAAGCCGTCGAGGACGGGGTTCATGTGCGGGAAATGACGGACGTTGCTGATAGCGAAATCAGTGAGCAGTTTGTCAGTGCCGGGCTGATTGTCGACGCCATGCTGGGCACCGGCGTTTCGGGGGCACCACGAGAGCCCTTTGCCTCCATGATTGGCCAGTGCAACCAGGCTGCGGCACCAGTACTGGCAATTGATTTGCCTTCCGGACTGAATGCCACCACCGGCACCGTGGCCGGGGAAGCGGTCCGGGCGGCGGCAACGGTGACGTTTATTGGCCTCAAGGCCGGCCTGTTTACTGGCCAGGGCCCTGAGTGCGCGGGGGATGTTGCGTTTGAATCTCTGGATACGGATGACTGGGCCACCGAGAGTGGACAGCGCCCGTTGGCCCGTCGCGTGGACTGGGCCGGTATTCGTAAGGCGATACCCCGGCGCCCGAGGGCTGCTCACAAGGGGAGTTTCGGGCATGTGTTGATTGTTGCTGGTGACCGTGGCTTTGGTGGTGCCGGCCTGATGGCAGCGGAGGCTGCATCCAGATCAGGCGCTGGCATGGTTACCCTGGCGACCCGCCCGGAATACGTTGCGCCTGCTCTGGCTCGTTGCCCGTCAGTCATGGTTCAGGGGCTTATTCACGGTTCTGAATTGCCGCCGCTGATCAGTGCTGCGGATGTGATTGTCTGCGGCCCCGGTATTGGCCAGGGTGCGTGGGGGCAGCAGATGCTCCAGCAGGTGGTGGCCAGCGGCAAGCCCCGGGTGCTGGACGCCGATGCCTTGAACCTGATGGCGTCACGGGTTGCACAGCCAGCGGACAACCATATTCTTACTCCGCATCCCGGAGAAGCGGCGCGTCTGCTTGAATGCGGGGTAGCTGACATCGAGAACGACCGGGTACGGGCTGCAGAGAAGCTTCATCAGCTTTTCGGCGGCGTTGTCCTGCTCAAGGGCGCAGGTACGGTTGTGGCTTCCGGGTCAGGGGTGCCTGATGTTGTCAGTGGTAGTAACCCCGGGATGGCAACCGGTGGTATGGGAGATGTGCTTTCCGGAATATTGGGAAGCCTGTATGCGCAGCTTGAAGATCCTCATCTTTCCGCTTCGGCAGCCGCAGCCCTTCATCTGGCGGCGGCAAACCGGGCTACGGAAACCCGGGGCTACATGGGATTGCTGCCCATGGATGTCATTGAGGCTCTGCCGCAGGTGCTGATGGAGTCAGAGCGAAAATCAGCGGGCAGGCAGGGTGTACGCGGGCTGGCTGACGGCAGGGCTGAAGAGTAATGAACGTTGCAGTGGACGAGCTCAGGCTTTACCTGAAAAATGAGCTGGATACAGAACAGCTGGGCAGGATTCTGGCCGGGCTGGTCAGCGAGAGCGGCCAGGGATTAGTGGTGTTCCTGGAAGGGGATCTCGGTATGGGAAAGACGACCCTGAGTCGGGGAATCATGCGTGGCCTTGGTCATGAAGGCGCCGTCAAAAGCCCGACCTACACCATCGTTGAGCCCTATGAGCATTTGACGCCGCCAGCCTACCACTTTGACCTTTATCGGCTTGGTGATCCGGAAGAGCTTGAATACATGGGCATCCGGGATTATTTCCAGGGTCAGAATCTGTGCGTTATCGAGTGGCCCGGGCGTGGCCAGGGTATTCTCCCAGAACCGGATCTGCTGGTTCGTTTGGGTAAAAGCGGTGATGGGCGCAGAGCCCAGGTTTCAGCACCAACAACCCGAGGCGGCAGTTTGCTGGCCCGGATTGGTGCTCAGTGGCCCCCGGGGCAGGGACATTAATCGTGTGTGATCAGTGCAGGTGTGCAGGATGATGAATATAAGAACGTTTTCCAGATGGTTTCTTGCTGCGGGCATGGCGTGGTCATTGATGGTTCCGCTGGCGGCGATGGCGGGCGTCAGTGTGGAAAGTGCCCGGATCTGGCCGGCGCCGGACCATACACGACTGGTGCTGGACGTTGGCGGCAAGATTGATCACAAGGTATTTGCGCTCTCTGGTCCGTCGAGACTGGTCATTGACCTCAAGAATGCCAGCCTCAAAACCGATTTTGACAAGCTTGATCTGTCCGGTAGTCCGGTTCGCCGGATTCGCAGTGCTCCCCGTAACGGAAATGACCTTCGGGTAGTTCTGGATCTCAAGAGTGATATCAAGCCACGGAGTTTCGAGCTGGAGCCGAATCAGCAATATGGCCACCGGCTGGTGGTGGATCTGATCGATGAGGGCGGTCTGAAGGCCCGGAAGCCTGCGGAGCCGACCATTTCCCAGAACAGCAACGGCAAGCGCGATATTATTGTGGTAGTCGACGCCGGCCATGGTGGAGAAGATCCCGGCGCGATCGGCCCTCGCGGCACACGCGAGAAAGACGTGGTGCTGAAAATGGCCAAAACCCTGGCAGACCTGATAGAGGCCAAGCCCGGGTATACTGCCAGGCTTACTCGTAACGGCGACTACTACATCGACCTCCGCAGTCGCACGTTGCTTGCCCGAAAGCACAATGCGGATCTGTTTGTTTCCGTTCACGCAGATGCGTTCCGTACGCCGCAGCCAAGGGGCGCCTCGGTGTTTGCGCTGTCGCAACGGGGCGCCACCAGTGAAACGGCCCGTTGGCTGGCGAAAAGCGAAAACCGGTCGGACCTGATTGGTGGGGCTGGTGGCGTTTCGCTGGATGGTCGTGACGAGATGCTGGCGGGTGTTCTGCTGGATCTTTCTATGACGGCCAGCATCAATTCCAGTCTTGGTGTGGGTAGCTCCATCCTTGGCAGGCTTGGCAGTGTGGCCAAGCTCCACAAGAAGGGCGTTGAGCAAGCTGCATTTGCCGTGCTGAAGTCGCCGGATATTCCGTCGATCCTTGTTGAGGCCGGGTTCATATCGAACCCCAAGGAAGAGCAGAACCTGTCCAGTTCCTGGTATCGCGAAAAGCTCTCCAGAGCGGTTTTCGAAGGTATCGATGACTATTTCCAGAAAACACCGCCCCCGGGTACCTTGTTGGCGTGGCAGAAACAGAACAGTCAGGGCGCAGGAAGTGTCAGCCAGTATCGCATCCGCAGGGGGGATACACTCTCGGGGCTCGCGAAGGAGAATCAGACAAGCGTCAGCGAACTGATGCAGTATAACGGCCTCAATGATGACCGTGTTATGGTAGGGCAAACCATTCGTATTCCCGCATCCTGAAACGAGGTATCCCGGTAGCATGCCCTCCATTCGATTACTGACTCCGCGCCTGGCAAACCAGATTGCTGCCGGCGAGGTGGTTGAGCGCCCGGCTTCGGTCGTCAAGGAACTGGTAGAAAACGCGCTCGACGCCGGCGCTCGCCGGGTTGATATCGAGATCGAGCAGGGTGGTGTCAAGCTCATCCGGGTTCGTGACGACGGCAGCGGTATCGACGAAGTCGATCTTCCTCTGGCCCTCAGCCGGCACGCAACCAGCAAGATCGAGAACCTGGATGATCTTGAAGCCGTTGCGTCCCTCGGTTTTCGCGGTGAGGCCCTGGCGAGCATCAGTTCCGTTTCCCGGCTGGCGTTAACCTCGCGCACCGAACGCCAGGAGGCGGCCTCCAGGGTGGAGGTGGAAGGGCGCGATATGGATGCCAGCATCTCGCCGGCCGCCCACCCTGTGGGAACGACGGTGGAAGTCCGGGACCTGTTTTTTAATACGCCGGCCCGCAGAAAGTTTCTCCGTACCGAAAAAACCGAATTCAATCATGTGGACGAGTGCGTCCGGCGTCAGGCCCTGAGCCGTTTTGATACCGGTTTCACGCTCCGCCATAACCAGCGGGTGGTCCAGAGCCTGCGGCCAGCGGAAAATCCCCTGGACCGTGAGCGTCGGATCGGTTCCCTGTGTGGGCAGCAGTTCATCGACAATGCCGTGGTGATTGATGCCGAGGCCACGGGGCTGAAACTCTGGGGCTGGGTAGCGCTGCCTACCTTTTCCCGCAGCCAGGCGGACCTCCAGTACTTTTTCGTCAACGGGCGGGTTATCCGCGATCGGCTGGTGGCTCATGCGGTCCGTCAGGCATACCGGGATGTGCTCTATAACAACCGGCACCCGGCCTTCGTACTGTACCTGGAAGTGGACCCTGCCAACGTGGACGTGAATGTTCACCCCACCAAGCACGAGGTGCGTTTCCGCGACGGACGCCTGGTTCATGATTTCATCTTCCGCACCCTTCACAAGGCATTGGCAGATGTGCGGCCGGACGATCATCTGAGGGGCGCCGTGGCCGAGTCCCATGGGCGCGAATCTGGCGGGGTTTCAGGTGGTTATGGCACCCAGGTTGCCATGTCCGACGTGAACCCTCGGCCAGCTACTGATCCGTTTGCAGGAGCACCCGGGCAGCAGCCTGCCGGTTTTTCCGGTAGCCAGCGGCCACCGCAGCATGAGTGGCAGGCCCGCGACCAGATGGCGTTCTATCAGTCCCTCAATCAGGGTGGTGGTGTGAATGGCCAGCCTGCCATGGCTGATACCGGCGAACTGGCGGTAGCGTCGCCTACGCCACCACAGAGCAGTGCCGATGAACCGCCGCTGGGTTACGCCATTGCTCAACTGCATGGCATATATATCCTCGCCCAGAGCCGCCAGGGCATGATTGTGGTTGATATGCACGCGGCTCACGAGCGCATCACTTACGAACGCATGAAGCGGGCACTGGAAGCCCAGGACCTCAAGAGTCAGCCACTTCTGGTGCCGGTGTCACTGGCAGTCAGCCAGAAGGAGGCAGCGCTGGCGGAAACCCATGGAGAGGAGCTTTTGCAGCTGGGGCTCAGAGTTGAGCGGATTGGTCCGGAAACCCTGGCCGTTCGCCAGGTTCCGGCCCTGTTGCGGGGTGCTGACACCGAGCAACTGGTGCGGGATGTGCTGTCGGACCTGATTGAGAATGGCGAAAGCGACCGTGTCGAAGCCGTCACCCACGAACTGCTCGGCACCATGGCCTGCCATGGTTCGGTAAGAGCAAACAGGCAGTTGACCATCCCCGAAATGAACACCTTGTTGCGAGACATGGAGGCCACGGAGCGAAGTGGCCAGTGCAACCATGGCCGGCCTACCTGGACCGTGGTCACGCTGTCCGAGCTGGACAAGCTGTTCCTGCGGGGGCGTTAACGTTTCCATGACGGCATTCACTGTTGATGGCGCCAGGCCCCCCGCCATATGCCTGATGGGCCCTACCGCCTCCGGCAAGACCGATCTGGCAATTGAGCTTTGCCGTCGCCTGCCCTGCGATATCGTCAGTGTTGATTCGGCGATGATATACCGGGGCATGGATATCGGTACCGCCAAACCTTCAGCAGAGGAGCTCGCCCGGGCCCCTCACCGGTTGATTGATATCTGTGATCCGGCAGACACCTATTCTGCTGCGGATTTTCGCCGTGACGCCCTGCGTGAAATGGCCGAAATTACGTCAGCCGGCCGGATCCCGCTGTTGGTGGGCGGCACCATGATGTATTTCAAGGCCTTGCTTCACGGCATGTCTGATCTGCCCTCCGCTGATCCAGGCATTCGGCAGGTCCTGGAGCAGGAGGCGCTGGAAAAAGGGTGGGGTGCCCTGCATCGCGAACTGGAAGAGCGGGACCCGGTGGCAGCCAGACTCATTCACCAGAATAACCGGCAACGACTGGTCCGGGCCCTTGAAGTGATTCGCCTGACCGGGCGCCCGATTTCCTCACTATGGGAGAAGAAGCCCGGCAGCCAACTCGCCAGCGGCGATAACAACAGGGGCGGTGTTGAGGATTACACCTATTTTACCCAATGGCAGGCAGACGAAACGCCGACTCTTCCGTATACTGTGGTGCAGCTTGCGATGGCCCCTGCTGACAGGCGGGTACTCCATGAAAGAATCAACCTGCGTTTTCAGGCAATGCTGAGAGCCGGTTTTCTCGAAGAGGTCAGGGCGCTGATGGCCAGAGGCGATCTGCATCCCGGCCTGCCTTCCATGCGTTGTGTCGGCTATCGACAGGCCTGGTCCCATCTGGCGGGTGATAGCGACTACAGCACCATGGTGGAAAAAGGCTCTGCCGCTACACGGCAGCTCGCCAAGCGACAGCTGACCTGGTTGCGAAAGTGGTCCGATTTGGACTGGCTGGACAGTGGCGACAAACTTATGTCAGACACTGCCTTGAAAATTATTGAATTTCGCACCACATTTAAACCTTGATAATGACGATCTGCCTTTACTTATAAACAGGAGAAAACACATGTCAAAAGGGCACTCTCTACAAGACCCTTACCTCAATGCATTACGCAAGGAGCGCATTCCGGTTTCCATCTTTCTGGTCAATGGCATCAAGCTTCAGGGCCAGATTGAGTCTTTCGACCAGTTCGTGATTTTGCTGAAAAACACTGTCAGCCAGATGGTCTATAAGCACGCCATTTCCACAGTGGTCCCTGCGCGGAATGTTCGTATCCCGCCACAGGCGCCAGGTGGGGAAGAATCTGAGGACTGATTTACCCGGTAATGCCGGTATTACCACCCGCGCTCCCTATGGGCCTGAACTGGCCTGGAGGGCCGCGGGTGTTTGTTTTGTGCCCGGCTTTGTTGCCGGGTGTATTGACTGTTATAACCTGACTGATCCGGAGTTTTTGCTACTTGTTTGAGCGTCCCAAGGTTGGTGAGCGGGCGATTCTCGTTCACATTGAGTTTTCTTCCGATGAAGAGTCCGAGGATCTGGGCGAATTTCGCGAACTGGTCTGGTCCGCGGGGGTTGAACCCGTTGGTGTTGTTACCGGCTCCCGGAAACAACCCAGCCCGAGGCTGTTTGTAGGCAAGGGCAAACTGGAAGAGATCCGTGATGCGGTGGCCGCGAACGAAGCCGACGTGGTTCTGTTCAATCATGCCCTGAGCCCCAGTCAGGAACGCAATATTGAGCGGGAGCTGCAGTGCCGGGTACTTGACCGCACCGGTGTGATTCTGGATATATTTGCCCAGCGTGCCCGCACCCATGAGGGCAAGCTACAGGTAGAGCTGGCCCAGTTGGAGCATATGTCCACCCGCCTGATCCGGGGCTGGACCCACCTTGAGCGGCAAAAGGGCGGTATCGGCCTGCGCGGCCCGGGTGAAACCCAGTTGGAAACCGACAGGCGACTGCTGCGAGAGCGGATCAAGTCCATCCACCGCCGGCTGGAAAAG